>CACNND010000006.1 GCA_902621725.1 uncultured Alphaproteobacteria bacterium
GATAGAAATATCAAGAATTATTGACGAAGATAATAATAGTATATTTAATCTTGTATATTTTTCTTTATTAAAATTTCCAAAAATTATGAATGAAATTTTCCCATTTATAATAATTATTGGGACGTCTTTTTTACTAAGAAATTTAATAAATAATAATGAATTGATACCTATGAGAAATATTGGATATTCTATACTAAATATCTTTTTTCCTATTGCATTAGCAGTTTTTTTATTTGGCATTTTTTTATTAATAATAATAAACCCAATTTCAACTATATTTGAAAAAAAATATAACAATTTATTATCTGAAAACGATATCGACCTGTACTCTATAAAAATTTATGAAAATAAATTATGGATTAAAAATAAAATTAATGAAAAATCATCAAGTTTTATAATAGTAGAAAACTTTGATTTTAAAAAAATGGAAACAAATAATATTAAAATTTTAATTATTGATGAAAATCAAAAACGTTTCATAATAGCAAAAAATGGTTCAATAAAGAACAATACTATTAATTTATCTAATTTGATTTTATATAACATTACAAACAACACTTATAGAAATTATAACAATTATAATTTTAAAATTAATTTTAACAAAGATAATATTATTGATTCAATAACGAATTATAAGCTAGTTCCGTTTTATAATTATATTTCTCATATAAAAACTTTAGAAAAATTTAATTTACATTCGCCTGAAGTAAGTTTATTTTATATTTCTGAGATATTAAAACCTTTTTTTTTAATAATGCTTGCATTCGTAGTTTTAGGATTTTCAGGTAAATTTAAAAGAAATGAAAGTTTTTTTAAAATTCTATTTATTTCTATTTTGATAGGTTTTTTAATATTTTTATTAAGAGAAATAGTAACAAAACTGACAATCTCATTATCTATTAACTTTGTAATTTCTTATTCAATAATTTTTTTAATACCTTTTATTATAGGCTTATATCAAATAATTAATATAGAAAATGATTAATTTAAGAAAAAAAATTTATTTTTTTATATTAGTTTTAACTGCAATATTTTTATTAGTACCAAACTATAATGATGCTAAAGAAATTTTAATTTTTGCTGATAATATAACATATGATGAGGATGAAAATATTATTGCTAGAGGTAATGCAAAAATTTTTCAAGATAATCAATTAATTTTATCAGATTTAATTATTTATGAAAAAGAAACTGAGAAATTAATTCTTCCTTCAAAATTTATTTTAAAAGATGACAAACAAAATTACTACGAAGGCGATAATGGATTCTTTGAAAATAATTTAAATTATGGAGAAATAAATAATATAAAAATAAAGCTTAATGATGGTTCAAGAATAATTGGTGTTAAAGGTAAAAGGGATAAAGACATTGATATAATAAGTAAAGGTGTTTATTCACCATGCAAATCTAGAATTAGAATTGCAAATTTTATATGTCCTGTTTGGCAGTTAGAAGGTGAAAAAATCTTACATGATAATAAAAATTTATTTTTATATCAAAAACATTCAAAAATGCGCGTATTGAACACTCCTGTTTTCTATATACCTTATATTGTTACCCCATCCCCATTAAGGAAAAATCGTAAATCTGGTTTTTTATCACCACAAATTTCTTTGAATTTTTTTGATACAAAGACATCACAATTAACATCATTTCCTTATTATTTTAATATATCGCAAGATAAAGAATTAACTTTTACACCAATGATTAACTATGGAGGTGGTGTTGACTCATCACAACGTTTTGAGTTTGATTATAATCAAATAATCTCAGGTGGAAATTTTTCAAGTGATTTAACTTTTGATTCAAATTTTGAACAACAAAATAATGAAAATTGGTTTTCTGACGCAAGTTTAATAACAAATTTTAATAAAAATTTAAATGATAAATACAGATTAAATTTTGACTCTGCCATAGAAACTAAAAAGAATTATATTCAGATAACTAGACCAAATGATGAATTGAGTTATACAAATTCACTAAGTACAAGTATTACATTAGAAGGGTTTAATTTAAATAAAATAGATGACTATATGCAATTAAATAGTAATTTTTATCAAATTAATCAGAAAAATGAAGATAGTAAAAAAATACCAGTTATCTTACCTTCATTAAAATACTATACAGGAAATACTAAATATAATGATTTTGATAATAATGGTATTATAGAAAGTTATAATATTTTTAGAGAAATTAACACTGATACACTTTCAAAAAAACAACAAAAAATATCTTATACTCACAGAATTAGTAGAGATTTTATTAGGTATAAGTCAAAAATTATTTTAGAATCAGAAATTTATAATCAAATTTATAATACAGAAAAAAAACTAATTCACGATGATCAATATCACACTGGTAGCTACTATAGACTTTTTCCAATTTTTGGTATTTCTATGGAAACACCATTTAAATTAAATAATAATTTATATAATTTTACTTACAAACCACGAACACAAATAATTTTAGCTTCTGGTAGCTCAAATTCAAATAAAATTTCAAATGAAGACTCATCAATAAATAATTTTTCCATAAGTAATTTATCATCGTTGAATAGATTCTCAGGGAGTGATAAATTAGATAATTCAAAAAGGATAAATTATGGATTTAATATTTATAATGAAAAATTATCAGTAAATCTTTCACAGGTTTATGAATTTACAAATAACAGTAATTTTCATATTGAACAAGGAAACAACGAGAAATTAAGTGATTTGCTAGGTTCAGTTGAGTATAATGAAGTAGATAAAAATGAAAATATTCAATATAATTATTTTGAAAAAATCTCTTATAATTTTAGATATGATGTAAATGAAGAATATCTGAAAGAACAAAACTTTAAAATAAACTATCCAACATTTATTGGAAATTTAGAATTATCTTATTTAGATCAAAACAGTAAAATCAATGATTCAATACAGAAAGATACAGAAACTTTAAATTATAATTTTCATAGTAAAAAAATTGGAAGTTTCTCCAAGATAAATTTTAGCGGTTTATATAACTTAAAAAAAGAAATAAATACAGAGTATAATATTGGTTATAATTATTTTGATGAATGCTTTGGTATTAATATAGACTTTACAAGAAAATCATACAAAGAAGATAATTTAAAACCACAAGATATATTAACATTAATGTTTTCTTTTAAGAATATTGGAAGTTATAAATCAACTAACCTCGCAGTCTCTGAAACAGATAAGCAAGATATTGAATGGGAAAGTGGAGATATAAATAATGAAATTTTTGCAGAATATGATTAAAAATAGATTTAAAATAACAATCTATCTATATTTACTAATAACATTCACTTTTCCAATATTTGCATTTGAAAATACAATTTTATTTAAAATTAATAATATTTCATTCACCCAACTGGATGTGGAAGAAAGAAAAAAATACTTAAACTTTGTTGGTAATAATTATAATCTTAAAGATGAATTTATCTTAGATGAACTTTCTTCAACAATACTATTTTATGAATTTTTTAAAAATAATAGTAGTGATTATAATGATATTGAGTTGCAATCTGAGAAAATATTTGAAGATGTAAGTAAAAAAAATAGTGATTTTTTAAATAAAAATAAAATAAGTAAAGAGAGTATTTTAAAAAATATTACATATGATCTGGCTAGGAAATTTGTTGTTGAGGAATTATTCGAAAGAAAAAGAAACAGTTTCAACATTTCAAAAAATGCAAATAGTATTTATAATTTTAATATCAAATATCTGAACATAACTATTGAAGAAATTTCTAAATTGGAAAATAATTTTAAAGAAATAAATTTTAAGAATTTAAATGAACTAATATTAATATTGAAAAATGAAAACATTACTTATTTTTTAAAAGAAAAAAAAGTTAATGATATTTCTAATATAGATAATAAAATAAAAAATAATATTAATAATAAAAATTATTTTTTTAAATTAACTGAAAATAATCTAATCACTTTTATAGAAATAGAAAAAAATTTTATCACGTATGAGGGTTTATATACTGAAATATATAGCATCGAGACTAATAAAAAAATAAATAATAACCTTGTCAAATGTAATAATATTAAGGAGTTAAGTGTTGAATATAACGTGATATCAAAAGTTTATGAATTTACAAAATTAAATCAACGGATTAAAAATAAACTTATTGAAGTTGACGATTTTATTTTATTTGAGAATGAAGGTAAAATTACATATGTTATTCTTTGCAATATTCAATATGATAAAGAAATTTTTACAAATATTAATATCAATAATAATGTAATTGATATTGTAGAAGAAATAGAAAATGATTTTATAAAAAAATATTCTAATGAATACAAATTAACTTTTTATAATGAATAAAATAATAGCAATATCAATAGGAGATATAAATGGTATTGGTATAGAATTATTATTAAATCTTTATTTTAAAAAAAAAATTAATAATTTTATATTATTTACTAATTCAGCTATATTTTTAAAATATTTAAAGAAAAAAAAATTAAGGTTGAAAATTAATATTGTAAATAAAAATGATCGATTGAATTTCAATAAAAATAAATTCAATATTTATACTTATAAATGTAAATCAAATGAGGAGAATACATATAATTCAATAAAATTATCATATAAGGAATGTTAGTTAAATAACTTCCAAGGTTTAATAACATTGCCAATAAGAAAAGATATACTAATTAAAAAAATTGATAAAAATTTTACTGGTCATACTGAATTATTTGCAAAGTTAAGTAATAAAAAATTTACTAATATGATATTAGTTAATAAAAAATTAATAGTAGTTACTTTAACAACCCATATAGAATTAAATAAAATCTCAAAAACTATTTCAAAAAAGAATTTTATTTATGACAAAATATATAACTTAAACAAAACTCTTGAAATTGATTTTAATATAAAAAAACCTAAAATATTAGTATCCGGAATTAATCCACACGCAGGAGAAAACGGTTATATTGGAAAAGAAGAAATTAAAACTATAAAACCTCAATTAAAAATATTAAAAAAAAATAATTGTAATGTCTTTGGACCTAACTCTGGTGATACAATGTTAACTAAAAAAAATACAGACTATTTTGATTGCTTTGTATTTATGTATCATGATCAAGCATTAATTCCTTTTAAATATATAAGTAATTTTTCAGGCGTAAATTACACAGGTAATATTGATATTATTAGAGTTTCTCCAGATCATGGAACTGCTTATGATCTAGTAGGTACAGGTTCATTTTCAAATAGATCATTAATTAATTGTTTTAGATTAATAAAAAATATTAATAAAAATAGAAACATAAATGGTTATTCCAAAAAAATCACTTAGTCAAAATTTTCTAATTGATAAAAATATAAGTAAAAAAATAATAAAACTTTTAAATATAAAAAATGAGAATATTGTTGAAATAGGTCCTGGAATGGGAGCATTAACCGATTTAATTATTAATGAAAAACCAAAAGAATTAATATTGATTGAAAAAGACACAAAATTATTTTTAGAACTAAATAAAAGATATAAAAAATTTAAAAATATTAAATTAGTAAACAAAGATTGTTTAAAAGTTGATTACAATAAATATAAAGATATTAATATAATTTCAAATTTACCATACAATATAAGTACTAAAATTATTTTAAAATTTTTAAAATCAAAATACAAAATTAAAAATATGATTTTTATGGTTCAAAAAGAAGTAGCCATTAAATTTGATTATAATATTGATAAAATAAATAAGTATAAATTTATAAATAAACTAACATCAAATTATTCAAGACTTTTTGATGTATCCCCAAATGTATTTTTTCCAAAACCCAAAGTTGAATCTACTGTTGTAAATTTTAGTTTAAAAAAAACAAGAGATATTAATTGGAATAAGTTCAATGAGTTTTCAAATAATTTATTTATTAATAAAAGAAAAAAAATAAAAAATAAAATATCCAAAAAATCTTACATACCAGAATATTTATATGAAAAAAGAATTGATGAAATTAATTTTGAAGAATTACTAACTATTTATAATTCTTTTTAATTTTTTGTTTAAATGCTTTTCTAAATGATCAAATAAATGTTCATATTCTAATATATTTTTTATTTGATTAATTGTCGTATGTATTTTGTCATTGATAAGAACGTATTTATATTCTTTATAATGTTTCATTTCATCAATTGCATATGATAATCTTAAACTTATATCACTTTTATTATCCCTTCCTCTTTTAATTAATCTATTTTTTAATTCTTTTTTTGAAGGAGGTAGAATAAAAAAATCTATAATATTTTTTTTATTATAATATTTTCTAATTTTTCTAGCACCCTTCCAATCAATATCAAACAATAGTAATTTGTTGTTTTTATTTGCGAGTTTTATATTATTAAAAGGTGATCCATAATAATTATTAAAATTTTTAGCAGTTTCAATAAAAAAATTTTTATTTTTTAATTTTAAGAATTTTTTTTCAGTAATAAAAAAATAATCTTTTCCTTCAATTTCATTCAATCTTCTATTTCTAGATGTATAAGATACAGACAAAGATATATTTTTTATTTTTTTGATTAGTAATTTACACAAAGTAGTTTTGCCGGCACCAGAGGGAGAAGAAATAATTATTAATTTAGTTTGATTTTCTGTATTCATTTAATTTATGTTTGTGTTCTTCAAAAGTTTTAGAAAATATATGTCTTTTATATGTATTATTAAAAAAATAAAATAAAAAATCAGACTTATAATTTTCAAAAATTATATCAATAGTTTTTTTCCCTACATATGAAATTGGGGATGGTGGAAGAGATTTAATTAAATAAGTATTATGAGAATGATTGAATTTTAAATCTTTTAAATTTAATTTTCTTTCTAAATTGTATTCACCATTAGTAATTGCAAATATAACTGTTGCATCTATTTGTAATCTCATTTTTTTATTTAATCTATTAAATATAACTGAAGAAATTAATTTTTTATCAAGATTGTCTAAGCCTTCTTTTTCAATTAATGAACCAATAATAAATAAATCATTAATATTATATTTATCAAAAAAAGTGTTTTTTTTGTTCTTATTTATATAATTAACCTTGTATTGTTTTAAATTTGTATAAAATTCATTAAACTTTATTCCTTTATTAAAATAATACGTATCTGCTAAAATTTCATTATAATCTATTTCTTTTACATCATTAAAATGTTTTTTTAATTCTAAATTGAGTTGTTTTTTTGACCAACCTTCAATAATAATTATTTTATTAATTATGTTACTAGGTTTAGTAACAATTTGTAATAATCCAAGGAAATTTGTTTTTTTGTCTATATAAAATTCACCGTAGTGAATATTTGTATTATAAACAAAAAGATATAATTTAGAAAAAAAATTAAATATTATTTTATTTGAAATATTATTATTTCTTAAATTATCATCTATAAAATTTTCTATATTTTGACCTTTTATTATCGTAATAATTTTTTCTTTATTATCCAACTTTATCTCTTTGTTTATTATGAAATAACAATAACAAAAAAATATCAAAGTAGCTGAAATTAAAAAAAAACTAAATAGTTTTAAATAATAATGCAGTATTTGTTCCTCCAAACCCAAAAGAATTGCTTAATGCAATTTTTATTTTTTTATCAATAGAAACTTTAGGAACTAAGTTGAAACCAAAACTGTCAATAGGGTTTTCAAGATTTAAAGTAGCGGGTATACTTCCATTATTTAGAGCCATTAATGAAAAGATTGCTTCAACACTTCCAGCAGCACCGAGAAGATGTCCTATAGATGATTTAGTCGAGCTTATAATTGTATTATTTTCAAAAAGTTTTGAAATTGCATTTAATTCTATTGCATCACCTTTAACAGTAGAAGTTCCATGTGCATTAATGTAATCGACATCACTAACAGATATATCAGCCATTTTTAGTGCCTCTTTCATAGCTCTATAGCCACCATCTCCATCTTCAGATGGCGATGTAATATGATATGCATCACCAGACATTCCATAGCCAATAATTTCTCCATAAATTTTGGCACCTCTTTTTTTTGCAAATTCAAATTCTTCTAAAACTACAAGTCCTGCACCCTCTCCCATTACAAAACCATCTCTATCTTCGTCCCATGGTCTTGAGGCTGTATGGGGTTGATCATTGAAATTCGTACTCAAACTTTTAGCTGAACAAAAACCCGCTAAACCTAGTTTGCATACAGCTGCTTCTGAACCACCCGCAATCATAACATCTGATGCTCCTCTTTTTATCATTTCACTAGCATCACCAATTGAATGTGCTCCAGTTGCACAAGCAGTAACAACAGAATGATTAGGACCCTTAAGTCCATATTTTATAGAAATTTGCCCTGATAAAAGATTTACTAGTGATGAGGGAATAAAAAAAGGTGAAAGTTTTCTTGGTCCCTTTTCATTTACTGTAATTGATCCATTGTAAATGGTTTCTAATCCTCCAATACCTGATCCAACTGACACTCCTACTCTTAGCTTTTGTTCATCTGATATATTATCTAAACCAGCATCTTCATATGCCATTTTTGCTGCAGCTAATCCATATTGTATAAACCTATCATTTCTCTTAACATCTTTTGGAGTTATATATTCCAGGAGATCTAAAAAATGTTCATCATCTTTATTATCAGATATATATCCTGCTATTTTACATGGCAGATCATTAACATCTAAATGTGTAACTTTTCTTATGCCAGATTTTCCATTAATTAAATTATTCCAGGTTAGTTCTTTATTTTTTCCAAGAGTTGTGAGTAAACCAATCCCAGTGACAACAACTCTTTTCATTCCTTAAAATATAAAAAAATTATTTTTTACTTTCTATATAGTCAATTGCGTTTTGAACTGTTTGTATAGTTTCAGCAGCATCATCAGGTATTTCAATTGAAAATTTCTCTTCAAAAGCCATTACTAATTCAACAGTATCAAGACTGTCTGCGCCTAAATCATCAATAAATTTTGCTTCTGGAACAACTTTTGATTCATCTATTCCTAAATGATCAACTACTATTTTTTTAACTTCGTCTTGAATATTGCTCATAATTTTCTCCTTATTGCACTTTTAAAATATATATTCGATATATGTCAACCAATTAAAACATTATCATTCCACCATTAACATTAAAATTTTGACCAGTTATGTAATTTGAGTCTTCAGAGGATAAAAAATAGACTAAATTAGCTATATCACTTGGGTGACCAAATTTATTCATTGGTATTTTATTTAATATTTCATTTTTTTGAATTTCATTTAGCATATCTGTCATGGATGTTTTTATAAATCCGGGAGAGACAATATTAACGTTAATATTTCTTTTTGCAACCTCATGGGCGATAGATTTATATAAACCAATTAATCCTGATTTAGATGCAACATAATTAGATTGGCCTGGATTACCTGAAGTAGCAACAACAGATGAAATACCAATAATTTTTCCATATTTTTTTGAAATCATATTTGGTAGTAATGATTTTATTATTATAAAATTTGAGTCTAAATTAGTTTGAATAACGCTTTTCCATTGCTCAGTTTTCATTCTTAAAATTAAATTGTCTTTAGTAATTCCAGCATTATTCACAATAACGGATATATCATTATGTTCTGAGGAAATTTCTTTCATTCTATCTCTTAGCATTTCCTCGTTACTTATATCTATTTGATAATAATAATTTTTATCTCCAAATTTATTATGTAATTTTTTCTTTTTTTCATCTGAAGAAGCGACTAAAACTAATTTATAATTATTATTATAAAATTTTTCACATATTGCCGATCCAATACCGCCTGATGCACCAGTTATGAATACTTTTTTATTATCGGTCATTTTATTATTTTAAATCTGACACACTTGAATAAGATTGAATTTCAATATTATTTGTGATTCTTTTAATTAGACTACTCAAAACTTTTCCAGGTCCTATTTCTATTATTCTACCTACTCCTTTTTCATCAAGTTTCCTAATACTTTTAGTCCACATAACTTTATTAGCCATTTGTTTTTTTAAAGCTAAAATTATATTTGAATTATCAGAGCTTATTTCAGCATTGAAATTTGAAATGATTTCAATATTATTTTCTATAAAATTTAATTTATCAATTTCTTTAGATAATTGTTCTTGGGCATCATTCATTAAACTACTATGAAAAGCAGCGGAAACATTTAGTTTTACAAATTTTTTTATATTATTTTTTAAAAAAATTTTTTCTGAGGCTAAAATATTATTTATTGATCCAGAAATCACAACTTGCAATGGGGAATTATCATTTGCAATTTCAACATTCAATTTATAATCTTTAATAATTTTGTTAATATATTCTGAGTCATTTCCAATCAAAGCAGCCATTCCAGATATATTTGGCTCAACAGCATTATCCATAAGCTCACCTCTTTTTTTTAAAATCAGACTTACTTGCTCTAAATTTAATTTTCTACTACATGCTAAAGCTGTATATTCCCCTAGAGAATGTCCTAACATATATTTTATTGAATTAAGATCTAACTTTTGCTCATCTATTAAAGTGTTAAAAATTAACATTGAAGATGTAAATATTGAAATTTGTGTATATTTGGTCCTATTGAGCATGTTATCTTGATTTTCAAAAATAATTTTTTTTAAATCAAGTTTAACAAAATCTTCTATTTCCTCAAAAGTTTTTTTAGCAATTTGAAAATTGTCATAAAAATCCTTTGACATTTCTTTAATTTGGCTACCTTGGCCAGGGAATACAACTGCTGTCATTAATACTTGATTTATTTTAAATTGATTATATATGCAAGCTCAACTTCTCTTATATTGTTAGTATAAGAATAACCGTGGAGTAATATGAATAATTTTGAAGTTGTGCTTTTATTTAACCCAGAATTAAGCAATCAAATTCTAAAAGACGAATTAGAAAAATTTAAGAATCAAATCACTAATAACTCTGGAAAAATAATAAATACTGAAGATTGGGGATTAAGAGATTTAACTTATAATATTAAAAAATTTAAAAAGGCATTTTATTCATTTCTTCAGCTTGAAATGAATGGAATTAATATTGATACAATTAAAAGAGATCTCAATCAAAATGATAGGTTATTAAGATACCTATTTATAAAAGTTGATAAACATCAAGAATTACCAACAAAATTAAATTATGAAAAAAAATAAGAAAAGAACTTATAATAAAGAAGATAGCTCGAATTCACCTTTTGAGAATAAAAAGAAGTTTTGTCCATTTAGTCAAAAAAATTCACCTAGCATTGATTATAAAGATTTAAAATTATTATCTCGTTACATAAGTGAAAAAGGGAAAATAGTGCCAAGCAGAATTACGGGCGTTTCAAAAAAGAAACAGAAAGAATTAGCAAAAGCAATAAAAAGAGCTAGATTTCTCTCTTTAATGTCTTACACAAGTAAATTTTACACATAATGGAAATTATTCTAACAACAAATATAAAAAAATTAGGTAAAATTGGAGACCTAGTTAACGTAAAAGATGGTTATGCACGAAATTATCTTATTCCTAACAAAATGGCATTAAGAAAAAATAAAAAAAACTTAGAGCACTATGAAAAAATTAAAAATGAAATTGCAGAAAAAGAAAATAAAAAACTTGATGAAGCAAAAAAACTAGCTAATGAATTAAAAAAAATCAGTATTGTATTTAACAAAGAAGCTGATGAAAAAGATCAATTGTACGGATCAATTTCGAAAAAGGAAATTATTGAATATCTACAAAATCATAATATAAAATTAAAATCTGATGATATAATTATTAAAGATCAGATAAGAACTATTGGTGAATATGAGATTGATATAAATCCTTATATTGATGTTACAGAAAAAATAAAAATAGTAGTCAAAAAAAATTAAATTATTCACATAATTAATAAATTATTAACTGTTTATTTTGCAAAGTTATTGTCTAGTTTTATATTTGCTTTAGTTTGTTACAATGTCAATAGAGTTAATAAATTCAAATAATAAAAGCGAAAAAAAATTTAATGAAGAAAATTTAATAAATTTTGATGCTGAAATTGCATTAATTGGTTGTATATTATGGGATAATAGAAATTATGAGAAAATATCAAGTTATATTTTAGAAGAACACTTTGTTGATACAAATAATAAAGAAATTTTCAGAACAATTAAAAGTTTGCTAGATAAGAATATTTTAGTATCACCAATTACATTACAGAATTACTTAAAAGATGAAAATAATAAAATTAATAAAGTTGAATATCTAAATAAAATTAAAGATAGCACTCCATCTACTCAAAACACTGAAAATTATGCAAAATTAATATACGACTTACATCTAAAAAGAAATTTAATTGGTATTGCTCATAATATTGTCCAAGAAACTTCTTCTAATAGCTCAGATATGACGGGAATTGATTTGATAGAAGATGCTGAAAATGACTTATACTTACTTTCTCAATCTGGAGATGCAGAAAGAAAATTTGTTGAATTCGATACTGCTTTACAAAGTGCAATAGATATAATTAGTGAAGCTTACAAAAGGGATGGGAAAATTTCTGGTGTACCAACAGGTTTTAAAGATCTAGATTTAAAACTTGGAGGACTTCATAAATCTGACTTAATTATTATTGCTGGCAGACCCTCAATGGGTAAAACAGCATTAGGAACAAATATTGCTTTTAATTGTGCATCAAAATTTAAAGAGGAATTTGACACTAATAAAAATGTTAAATTAATAGATGGGGGTAAAGTAGCTTTTTTTTCATTAGAAATGTCAGCAGAGCAATTAGCAACTAGAATACTTGCTGAGCAAACTAAAATCTCAGGAGATAAAATGAGAAAAGCTGAGTTAAATAAAAATGACTTTAATAAAATTGCTAAAACTTCCGCAAACTTAGAAAATCTGAATTTAATTATTGATGACAATCCTATTCTTACCATCCCTATTCTAAGAGCAAGAGCTAGAAGATTAAAAAGACTGCACAATATCAATTTAATTATCATTGATTACCTCCAACTTATGAATGGATCTTCAAAAAATAGAAATGATGGGCGTGTTCAAGAAATATCAGAAATTACAAGAGGTTTAAAATCAGTTGCAAAGGAGTTAAATATTCCTATTATTGCATTATCACAGCTATCAAGACAAGTAGAGCAAAGAGAAGACAAAAGACCTCAATTATCTGATTTAAGAGAAAGTGGTACTATAGAACAAGATGCAGATGTAGTAATGTTCATTTTTAGAGAAAGTTATTATTTAGAAAGAATGGAACCGATCAAAAAACCTGAAGAAGATGAAATTAAATTTTCAGAGAGAACAAGCAGATGGCAACAACTAACGGAAGAAACTTATAATAAAGCAGAAATAATTATTGCTAAACAAAGACATGGACCAATTGGGACAATAAAAATGCATTTTGATGCTAATTTTACAAAATTCAGTGACTTAACAACTAAAGATTATGATAATATTATTGAGTGATTAAAAATACAGGTATTCTTAATATAAATACAAAAAACTTATTATATAATTATAATTTTTTTAAAAGATTAAAAGATAATTTAATTATTGCACCAACAATTAAAGCTAATGCTTATGGATTAGGTGATAAATCAATTTTTAGATTGCTTAAAAATAATGGTTGTAAACACTTTTTTGTAGCAACATTATTAGAAGGAGTAAAATTAGAAAATAAAAATAAAAAAATTAAAATATATATATTAAATGGAATTCAGAATTATAAATTAAGTATATTTACCAAATCGAACTTGGTACCTGTTATTAATAGTTTAGATGAATATAAAAGAGTAAAAGACTCAAATTTAAATTTTGCTTTACATATTGATACTGGTATAAATAGAACAGGAATTCCATTAGAAGATTTAAAATATTTAGATTTTAAAAGAAAAAATATCAAATTGGTAATTAGTCATTTGTCAAGCTCGGATGAATACAAATTAAAATATAATTTAAAACAAAAAGAAATTTTTAATAATTATATAAATAAATTTAATAAAAATATTATATTTAGTTTGTCCAATTCTCATGGAGCAATAATAAATAAATCATTTTTATATGATATGATAAGGCCAGGAATAGGAATATATGGATGTTTTGAGAATAAACAATTAGAAAAAAAATTAAAAAATGTAGTCAACTTTAAAGGAAAAATAATTCAAATTAAAGATATACCAAAAAATCAGTATGTTGGTTACAATCGTACCTTCAAAACAAAATCTAAGGTAAAAGTTGCAATAATTGGTCTAGGCTATGCAGATGGTATACCAAGATCATTGAGTAATAAAGGTTTTGTGTATTATAAAAAAGACAAATATAAAATTATTGGCAGGATTTCAATGGATTCATTTACAATAAATATATCGAAATGTAGTCACAATTTAAAAATAGGAATGTATGTAGATATTATAAATAATGAATACAAGGTAGATCAATTTGCAAGTATTTGTAAAACAATATCATACGAGATTTTAACATCTATTGGCAATAGAGTTTATAGAAAATATGAATAAAAAAATAAAAATATTTTTATCTATTTTTTTTATCCTATCTCTAATTTTAGCTAGTTTCTATATTAGAGATTTTAGAATTGATGCTTCTTCTGATAGTTTGGTATCACAAAATGATGAAGATTTTAAATACTTTTCTTATTATCAGGATCTATTTCCTACCAAAAGTAGTGTTGTAATAGCTATAAAAAGCAATGATAAAATAGATAGGTTGTTATTAACTGAGATAGAAAAGATAAGCAAAAAATTATCTGCGTTACCAGAGGTGTATTCTGTATTTAATATTAATAAAGCTCCTATTCTTCTATTAAATAAAACTAATCTTTTAGATTTAGCAAACGATAATTATGAAACTATAATAGATACAAATTTAGAAATCAAAGATGTTTTAAATGAGTTTGCAAAGAGTCCTATCTATAGTGATCAAATTATTAATAAGAATAAAAATATAACTTCTATTGTAATTTTCCTTAAAGAAAACAATAAAGCACTTGATCTTAAAGAAAACAAAAATTTATATCTATCTCAAGGAAAATATTACAATATAAAAACTGAAATAGACAAAGAAAGAAACGAATTAATCAAAAAAATAAGAAATATTATAGTTAATAGTAATCAAAATTTTAAATACTACTTAGGTGGGGTTGAAATGATATCTAGTGATGTTATTTCTTATGTAAAAAATGATATTTTAACATTCAGTTTAATTGTTCTTTTAATTATAATATTAATTCTTTTTATAATTTTTAGAAGAGTCAAATGGGTATTTGCTATTTTATTAACGTCAATTAGTGCAGTTTACTTGTCAATAGGTTTAGCTGGTTTTATTAATTTTGAAATTACAGCAGTCTCAGCAAACTTCTTATCTTTAATGTTTGTTTTATCTATTTCTATGAATGTTCATATAATGAATAATTATTTACAAAGAGATATACAAATAATTGAAAATTTTCGTATGATGTTTTGGCCTTGTTTTTATACTTTTCTCACTACAATTGTTGCTTTTGTGTCACTAGTAATATCAGACATCAAGCCTGTAATTGATTTTGGAATTATAATGATAATAGCATTATTAATAGTTTTAATTTCATCATTTGTAATCTTACCTCTAATTGTTTCTTTCTTTTCAAAAGAGGAAAAAAACTATTCTTTAAATTTAAGTTTTTTAAAATCATTTTATCCTTTTGCATATAAGAATAGTACATATATTTTTGGATTAAACATTTTAATTTTTTTTATATCTCTATATGGAATTACAAACCTTAATGTTGAAAACTCATTTGTAAAATATTTTAAAAAAAATACAGAAATTTATAAAGGAATGTATCTTATAGATAATGAATTAGGAGGAACCACACCATTAGACATTGTTCTAAAATTTAATAATGATGATAAAATATTAGATACTTCAATAAATGTTGAGGAAGAAGACGACTTAGAAATAGAAGATGATTTTTTATCTGGTGATCTGTTTGAAAATGAAAATAATATTTGGTTTACAAATGAAAAAATTGAAACAATTAAATCTGTTCATCAATACCTAGAAAGTAGAAAAGAAATTGGAAAAGTTACTTCAATTTATTCTCTTATAGAAACTGCAAATCAAATAAACAAAAGTGATTTATCAATGTTTGAATTATCAGTATTATATAATGAAATACCAATTGACTATAAAACTGATTTAATTGATCCTTATCTAAATATTGAAAAAAATATGATAAAAATTTCTTCAAGAGTAAAAGATTCAAAAGATATTAAAAGAAATGATCTTATTAATGATATTAATTCTTATTTATTTAATGAATTCGATAACTTAGAAGAATTTAAAGTTAACGGCTTACTAGTATTATATAATAACATGTTAAAATCTTTATTTAGCTCACAAATAAAATCCTTGGGTTTTGTAATTTTAGCTATTTTTTTAATGTTTTTAATATTATTTAGATCAATAAAATTAAGTATAATTGGAATAATTCCAAATATTTTAGCATCAACTTTTATTCTTGGTTTAATTGGATTACTCAAAATACCACTTGATATAATGACAATTACAATTGCAGCAATATCTATTGGTATAGCCGTTGATAACACAATACATTATATCTATCGATACAAAGAAAATCTGAAAATAGGCGAAAATCATAATGAAATTATTGAAAAAACACATTTAACTGTAGGAAATGCAGTTTTAATCACATCTATTGCAATAACTGCAGGTTTCCTTACTCTTTGTCTATCGAACTTTATTCCTACAGTTTATTTTGGGCTGTTTACTAGTTTAGCAATGATATTTGCTATGATAGGTGTGCTAATTACTTTACCATCAATATTGAAATATCAGAAATGACTTTTTTAAACTTTGAATTAATATTTTTCGATTATGTAATAATAATTTTAACTGCATTAATTGTTATTTTTAGTTTCTGGAAAGGATTTATTAATTCTATATTGGGTTTGTTAACATGGGTTGGCTCTGTATTTGTAACCATATATAGTTATCAATATCTTTCAGATTTTTTAAGTAAACAACTTTTAAATATTAATTTTTTACAAAGATTTGAACAATTTGTAAGTGTTGTAAGTATAATTATTTCAATACCAATAATTTTTTTAATTAGTTTATTCATATTAAAAAAAATAAGAAAATTTTTAAATAGTGACTTAGATAAACAAATTTTAGGAGTAATATTAGATAAATTTTTTGGAACTTTATATGGCATTATATTTTCGTATATAATTTACAGTAGTATGTTATATTTAACTTATAATAATGATTTAGAGATATTGAAAAATTTTCATTTATTTTTTGTAGAAAATTCGAGTATTCTTAATTATATTTCTGAATATAATAATAATATTATTGAAAATTATACAAATACTGATCAATAATAACTAATCATAAGGATTCTTGGATTTAGAAAATAAAATTTTTAAATTTCTACTTTTAATTTTAAAGAAATTATAAAAATTGTTAAGTAAATATCTTTTATAAGAATTAGATATTTCTTTAGAAAAGTTTGAAAAAATTTTTATTGTTAAAGGATTTTTTGAAACTTGAGTACCATATTTAAATTTAACTTCTTTTCCATTTATTCTTGGGTGAGAATTATTTTCAACAACATAATTTAACCATTTGTTAATTTGTGAAGTTGATATATTTTTATCTAATTCTAAAATTAATTCATGAATTTTGTTTTTGATAAATAAAATATCTCTTTTATTAAAATTTGAAATAGGAATTATTATAATATTTTTTGATTGTGAAAATTCATCGTTAATATCCTTTATTAATTCATTAATTATATTCTTTTTATTTTTTTTAATTAAATCAATTTTATTAATTAAGAGTATTAGAATATTAGATTTTTGATATATTAAATTAAATATTTTTTTAGACTGATTATCAAACCCTTGTTGGATATCAATAAGAAAAAGATTTAAATCTATTTGATTAATTATGGATAAAGTTTTTTTTGTTACGTAGAAATCAAGACTATTTTTATCAATTTTATTTTTCTTTATTAATCCAGCAGTATCTTTAATTAAGTATTTATTGTCTTTAAACACATACGAAGAAGAAACAATGTCAGTTGTAGTTTTTGGTTTATTACTTACTATAGATCTCTCAAAACCTACCAATTTATTTAAAAGTGTACTTTTTCCAACATTTGTTTTACCAAATAATCCTAAAGAAAAATCATATTGTTTTATATTATTTTCATTAACATCATATTTTAATAAAAAATTTAAAAAGTTTCCAATACCTAAATTATGCGAACAAGATATGAAAAAAACATTTTTAATACCAAAATTATTAATATTTTTGTCTTGTTTAAAATTATCATCTTTATTTATAATTATTACTATTTCTTTGTTAAATTTTCTTAATTCGTTAATTAATTCTTTATCTACAAAGAAACTTTCATTTTTATAGTCAATTACATAAACAAAAATATCTATCTTACTAATTATTTTAATAACACTTTTAATTACTAATTTTTTTTTGTTAATTATTCCAGGTGTATCATAAACATCAATATTTCTATTTGATTTTAGTGATCCAACATGCCAATCTCTTGTAGTTCCTACTGTATTATGAATAATATTATTATTATTATCTGTCAGTATATTATAGAGTGAAGTTTTGCCTACATTTGGCATACCTAAAATTAATATATTCATATTAATAAATGCTAGTAATACCTTTTTCAGTACTTATAAAAATTTTATTTTGATAACTATAAATTTTATTAATTTTTTTATGTTTAAGATTAACTTTTTCTTCAATAGATAAGTTTTTATCAAATATAATAACTTCACCATTATCAGTAAATAAATGCAATTTTTCATTAATTATTAAAGCATTAATTAATACTGATTTATCTTTTAAAATTTTACTAATATCAATTTTTGAAAAAAGATTTCCATTATCAATATTATAAATCTCGATAAATTTTTTATTCTTTGATATTAATGCATTATTTATTAAAATTTCAGAAGTTGAATTATTAATTTTATAATTGGTTAATATAAATTTATTCGTATTTATATCGTAAGTATGAAAAATATTACCATTATCTAAATAAACTAAGAAATTTTTATAAATGTGTATTTGATCTTTGAGATTATTTATGGTTGTATTAAGTTCAATTTCATCAAAATTAATATCATGTTGTTCAAATAAAAAAGTATCTAATGAATTAAATTCACTATTAGAAAGAATAAAAAAAAGTATATTGTAATAATTTAATATTTTACCGCCTGAAGATTGAATTATTTTTTCTGAGTCAAATATTTTTTCAAAAATATTATTTCCTGTTGAAGCTTCTAAAAAAATAATTCTATTTGAATATAAAACAATAAGATATTCATTAAAAATTTTTATTGGGGTATTGAGTATCTCATTATTATAAAATTTCCATACTACTTCACCTAATTTATTTATTTTTACGACTTCACCTGATTTATATGCAACAACAAAATCATTATTATACAAAGAAAAAGATACGGGCTCTTGTTTTTCTTGATCTGAATGAATAAGAAATCTATCGATTAACTTTCCTGTATTTATATCAAATCTTAATAGTTCACCTTTTAAATTTAGTGAATAAATGCTATTTTCATAATAAATAAGATTAATTGGAATATTAAAATTATATTTATTTTCATAATTATTAATCTTTAAGTCTTTTATATCCTTATCTAAAAAATTATAACTTGATGATTGATATGTATAAATATCTATTTTGTTATCTTCATAAACATCTGAAATACTAAGATCAAATATTTCTTCTTTTTCAAATTTTGAATTACTATTTTCAATAACTTCAATATTTTTATCTTTCAAAGAAGTAATAGAATCTTGACATGAATAAAAAAAAATTAGAGATAAAAAAAATGATATTTTAATTATAAAGCTGTAACTCATGAATCTTTTTCACTCTTTCTTTTACAGAGGCAGAAACCAAGCTTGAATTAAATATTTCATTATATTTATCCATTGCTTTTGAATTATTTTTATATTCTAATTGATTTAAATCAATTTCTGTAACGATTATTAAATATTCTAATTCTTTTTTAATAGAAAAATAACCATCCATTTCATCGTTAATATATTTTATATAATTTAATATATCATTTATATAATAATTTGTACTTTCTTCATACGATGCATTTATCATAGTATATGAGGCATTCGCTGCTATAGAAGATTTATAAATAGTGTCTAAGTTTGATGAAGAAAGTAATTCTTTATATAATTTATTTGAATAATTAAAATTTTTCATTTCATTATTTTTTTGAATTAACTTTAACTTTGATAATATTGAATAAATGTTATTATCATTAATTAATTTTTCTAGATCAATTAAGTTATCTTGATTATTATTTATAATTTCAAAAAAACTAATACTAGTTTTTTTAATTTTTTGAATTTTAAAATAATTATTAATTTGGAAGCCAATAAATGAAATTAATGCAATTAACAAAACAACTATAATTACTTTGTAGTTTGTAAAAATGATATTTTGTAAATTTTTAAATAAATTATTACTTTTATTTTCTGCAATCATATTATTTCCATTTTATAGAACAACCAATACTGTTTATTTGATTTAAAGGTCCAACACCTTCGTTTTTTATTTTTATCATTGCATTATAGAGCTCTCTTTCAATATTAGAATTTTGACTTTGATTCATTACACCTGAGTCTATTCTACCTCTATATTTTAATTTAAGATTTTTATCAAAACCAAAAAAATCTGGAGTACAAACAGCATTGTAAGTTTTTGCTATTTCTTGTGTTTCATCGTAAAGATACGGAAAATTAAATTTATATTTTTTTGAGAATATCTTCATATTATCAAATGAATCTTCAGGATAATTTATTACATCATTAGACATGATAGCTATTGTATTTATCGAATGCTCTAATAACTCATCTGCATCTTTTTTTAGTCTACTTGCTATTGCTTTAACATATGGGCAATGATTACATATGAAGACTACTACTGTTCCATTTTGCCCTTTTGCATTATCTAATGAAACCATCTCATCATTAATATTTTTAAGATTAAATGATGGAGCTAATATATCTAAATTATCATTTGGAGCATTTACAGGCATAATTTTTTATTATATTCTTAATTTATGGGCTTACTAACATCTAGTGCTTCAACTAACAATCACAATCTCTACTTTTCCAAAAATGAATTAGCTAAAATCTTAAATCTTTATTCTAAGGGAGTTTCTAGTGGAGAATGGAAAGATTATGCAATTGATTTTAATAAAAATAATGCTTTTTTTTATATATTTAAACATAGTTTAGCAGCTCCAGAATGCACACTTAATAAATCCTTGGAGGTAAAAAAAAGAAAAATTTTTTATAATTTAAAATCTAAAAATCAAAATAAGAAATATGAAAATTTAGATCAGTTATTATCTTCATTAAATAGAAAAATATTTAAAATTTTAGATTAATTTTTTTCTGACTCAATTTAAAAATTGTTTAATTTTATTTATAAAAATTATCAAAATAATTCTGTCTATCATTTTTTTTCATACCAACAGTATCATCCATAAATTTATTTCTATCTTTTCTTGTTTTAAAAACCCAAATACATACAGTATCTTTGCTATGATAGATGGCTTTTAACTCATCATCTATTTTACAAATTTCTTCTGGTATTTCAGTTTTAATACAAATCACTGATTTATTCCCATTCAATGGTTCCAGGAGGTTTTGAAGTAAAGTCATATAATACTCTATTAATGCCTTTTACTTTATTAATTATGCGAGATGATATTTCTTTAAGCTGATTATTTGTAAACATATAAAAATCAGCTGTCATTCCATCCACTGAAGTAATAGCTCTAAGTGAAACCGAGTAATTGTATGTTCTTTCATCTCCCATAACACCAACTGATTTTACTGGTAACAAGACTACAAAAGCTTGCCAAATTTTATTATAAAGTTTTTTCTCTTTTAAATACTGAATAAAAATATGATCTGCTTCCTGAAGAATTAAGATCTTTTTTTTATCAATTACTCCGGGTATTCGAATTGCTAAACCTGGTCCTGGGAAAGGATGTCTTAAAAGTAAATGTTTATCTATTTTTAATTGCTTTCCAACATTTCTTACCTCATCTTTAAATAATTCTCTTAAAGGTTCCACAATTTTAAGTTTCATTTTTTTTGGCAAGCCCCCAACATTATGATGACTTTTTATTTTAGCTGTTGGACCTCCAAAAAATGGAATACTTTCTATAATATCAGGATAAAGAGTCCCCTGCCCTAAATAATCTACATTTGATATTTTTTTAGCTGCTTTATTAAAAACTTCTATAAATGTTTTGCCAATTATTTTTCTTTTTTTCTCAGGATCAGAAACATTTATTAAATTTTTTAAAAAAATATTAGAAGCATTGATTTTAATAAAGTTTTTGCCAAATTTTTTGGAAAATATTTTTGACACTTCATTGGCTTCATTTTTTCTTAAAAGACCGTGATCAACAAAAATACAATAAAGATTCTTGTTAACTGCTTTGCTTAATAAATATGCAGTAACTGTGGAATCTACACCTCCAGATAAACCACAAATTATTTTTTTATTCTTAATATCATTTTTTAATTCTGATACTTTATTTTCAATAAATTTTTGAATTTTGAATTTATTTTTTATATTTACAATATTGAAAACAAAATTATTAATTATTTTTGAACCAAAATCTGTATGATAGACCTCAGGATGAAATTGAAGGCAATAAATTTTATTTTTATAATTTTCAATAGATGAAATAATTTTATTGTTTGATAAAGATGTTATTGAAAAAAGTCTTGGTATTTTATTAATATTATCTCCATGAGACATCCATACTTTGATTTTTTGTTTTTTAATTCCTTTAAATAATAATGATTTTTTCTTAATATTTATAATAGTGTGACCATACTCCCTATGTGTTGAGCGTTTTACTATGCCTTTCAAATTTTTTGTTACTAATTGCATACCATAACAGATTGCTAAAACTGGTTTTTTTGTTTTTAGAATTTCTCTATTTAATTTAGGAGCATTTTTATCCAACACTGATCTAGGTCCTCCAGATAATATAAATGCTGATGGCTTGATTTCATTTAAAATTTTTTTTGTAACTTTATTAAATGGATAGACAAGACAGAAGACTTCTAACTCTCTGATTCTTCTTGCAATTAATTGCGTATATTGTGAACCATAATCTACAATTAAGATAGTTTCTATTTTACTATTCATCTAATTTAAATCCTCTTGATATTATAAATATTTCACTTGATTCTTGTCTTGATGATTTTGGCTTAAAATACTCAACTTTATCAAAAATTCTTTTTAGCGTTTTAATAATTTCCCTTTCTTCTTCTCCCTTCCAGATTTTGAATATAAATGATCCTTTATTTTTTAATATTATTTCTAATCTATCTATAATATCATATATTAATTGACTTATCCTCAAATGATCTGTTGATTGATGCCCAGTAGTATTAGGAGCTACATCAGATAAAACTAAATCAAATTTTCTTTTTAGAATAGAAAAATCATATTTTAAAAAATCTTCTCTATAAAAAGTTATATTTTGATTGTTTATTTTCATATCTAATAAATCAAAACAGGTTACGTTAGATTTTGTATTGTAATTTAAAATAACTTGTGTCCAACCACCTGGTGAAGAACCCAGTTCTAATATTTCTCTAGAATTTACAATTATTTTATATTTTTGTTCAATCTCTTCTAGTTTAAATGCTGCTCGATTTACATACCCTAATAGTTTAGCTTTCTTTACAAACCGATCATTTTTTTGTCTATTAATCCAGTTTTTTGATTTCATAAAAGATAATAAAAGCTAACAAAAAATTGTTTTTTAGTAACTTTAATATATATGACTTGTACGATATAAAATGAAAAGATCAATATTTATAGCTTTTATAATACTTGCCGCTGTTGTTGGCTGGATTGGTTCTGGTCAATTTTCAAACAATGTTATTGCACAAAACGATGATACAGAAACAAGTACTGAAACAGAAATTTCATATTCTCAAGAATTAGAAAATAATGATGAAGAGGAATTTACATTTTCTGTTGAAACAAAAGTATTCACTTCCAGTCTGATTGATCAATCTATTGAGTTGCAAGGCCAAACAATTCATAATAAAAAAATAGATGTTAAATCTGAAACTTCTGGCAACATAAATAATATTGAATTTGCACGAGGAGATAAAGTATCACAAAATGCTGATATGATTACAATCTCACTAGAGGATAGAAACGAAAAACTTTCAAGTGCAAAAAAAGATTTAGAAAGACTTAATAAAGAATTAATTTTAAATGAAAAAAACAGAGATAATCTACTCAGACAAAATGTTGAGAGAATTGAATTGTATGAAATTGAATATGCATCTGCAAAACAACTTATTGATAAAGGTTTAAGTTCAAAATCAAAATTAAGTTTAGCATCTTTTAATCTTGCCAATGCGCAAGCGGATAGAGAAGATATTAAAATAAAATTTGAATCTACCTTAGCAAACCTTGAAGCTCAAATTTCAAATGTAAAATCAATTTTAAAGAACATAAAACTAGATATAGAAAAAACTACTATCAAGGCACCATTTGATGGAATTATTTCAGAAAAGATGGTTGAGGAAACTGAATTTATCTCAATTGGTACTCCCCTATTTACTATAATTGATTTAGACCCTATCAAGATTGAAGGTTATTTATCTGAATTTGATGTAAATAAAGTGAGTGTTGGTACTAAAGCTTTAATTGAAGATAGTAATGGTATTAAAAAAAATGGAATAATATCTTTTATTTCTCCATCAGCCGAAACTAGTACTAGAACATTCGAAATTACGATTGAAGCTGATAACAAAGATCTCTCTTATAAAAGTGGAATAACAACTAAAATTATTATCAAAGGATCAGAACTTAAAGCTCACAAAATACCACCTTCTATACTAACTTTATTAGACGATGGGACCGTAGGTGTTAAAGCTGTAGATAATGATAATAAGGTTACATTCTATCCAACTAAAACAATTAAGGATACAATAGACGGCATGTGGGTTTCTGGATTACCCGAGAAAGTAAATTTAATTGTAAGTGGTCAAGAATATATAAGTATTGGTGAAACAATAAACTAATCTAAATGAAAATAAATATTATAGACTATGCAATTAGCCATTCCCGAGTTTTCATGGGAATACTTATTTTTATAATTTTTTCAGGCGCATCTACTTATATCACAATGCCTAAAGAATCATCTCCTGATGTAAGTATACCAATAGTTTATATTTCATTAAGTCAAAATGGTATTTCTGCACAAGACTCTGAAAGGCTTTTAGTTAAACCAATTGAAGACGAAGTTAAAACTGTTGAAGGAGTAAGAGAAGTAAGATCAACAGCTTATTCAGGCGGAGGCAATGTTTTATTAGAATTTGATGCTGGTTTTGACTCTGATCAGGCTATGGTTGATATTAGGGATAAAGTTGATAGAGCCAAGGGCGATCTACCTAGTGAAGCAGATGAACCAACAGTTAACGAAGTAAATATAAGTACGTTTCCTATCCTTTCTATTTCTTTAAGTGGAGATGTGCCTAATAGAACACTTCAAGATTTAGCTGATATTTTGCAAGATGATATAGAAACAATTCCTAGTGTTTTAGAAGCTAAAATAGGCGGTAAAAGAAATGAACAAGTTGACATACTAATTAATCCAACTGCAGTTGATAGCTATGGTATCAATCTTGAGAGTCTTATTAATATTGTTAGAGAAAATAATAAAATGGTATCTGCTGGTGGTCAAGACACTGGTGACGGAAGTTTTGATATTAAAGTTCCAGGTTTATACGAAACTATTGAAGATGTATTAAATACTCCTGTTAAAACTAACGGAGATTCAGTTATTACTTTCAGGGATATTGCTGAAGTTAAAAGAACATTTGAAGATAGGCAATCTTATGCAAATGTAAATGGATCTAATTCAATAACTATTGATGTTTCTAAAAGAATTGGTGAAAATATTATTAATACTATTGAAGAAGTAAAAAGAATAACTGCAATTACTGCTAAAAGTTTTCCTGAAAATGTTGAAATTTCTTTTGGCAATGATCAATCAAAAGGAATTAAAACTATGTTAAATAGTCTGCAAAACAATGTCATAGCAGCTATAATCCTTGTTTTAATTATTATTTTAGGAGCATTAGGAGTTAGGTCTGGTTTATTAGTTGGTGTATCTATTCCAGGATCGTTCTTATCAGGTTTATTAGCTCTTTCTGTAATGGGTTTTACTATTAATATAGTTGTATTATTTGCTCTAATTTTATCTGTAGGACTATTAGTCGATGGAGCAATTGTTGTTGTTGAATATGCAGATAGAAAAATGAAAGAAGGACTTGGTGTAAAAGATGCTTTCGCAAATGCATCAAAAAAAATGTCACTACCAATTATATCATCGACTGCAACTACCCTAGCAGCCTTTCTACCTTTAATATTCTGGCCTGGGATAGCTGGTGAATTTATGAAATATTTACCAATAACACTTATATGTGTTCTTATTTCTTCTTTGTTTATGGCACTACTGTTTGTCCCAGTTTTAGGATCTATTTTAAATACTGTTTCAAGAATACTTCTCCAATTTATTGTACCATTACTAATATCATTAATTTTTTACAATCTATTATCTTATGGATTTGGATTATTAAATCTTGAAAGATTTAGTTTATTTATAACAATTGGAAAATATTTATTGAGCTTCGCTTTATTTATATTTGTATTTATAAGAATTATACCAAGAGTTTATAAAATTTCAGAAAATGTAAATTCTACAGATAAATTAGTTTCTAAAAATGCAAAAATCTTATCTTCAGAATCAAATGAACCTGTTTTAAACGTAACTGGTTTTGTTGGATTTTATGCAAAAGTATTAAACTTCTTATTATTTCATCCTTTAAAGGTGATGATTAGTGCTTTAGTGATATTAGTTGCTGTAAACTACACCTATACTAAAGTTGGAGAAGGTGTAGAATTTTTCCCAGATGTTGAACCAGATCTTGCAAAAATCGTAGTCTTTGCAAGAGGTAATCTCTCAGTTGAAGAAAAAAAAGATTATGTATCAAGAGTTGAGAATATTATTTTAAAGCTTCAATCGGAAAGACAAGAATTTAAAAATATTTATTCATTAAGTGGAAATGTAAGTGAACAATCAGAGGCATCAGAAGACTTTATTGGATCAATAAGTTTGGAATATACAGATTGGGATAAAAGAAGAAAATCAAAAGTAATTCTTGCAGAAATTTTGGAAGCCACAAAAAGCATCAATGGGATTAAAGTAGAATCAAGAGAACAACAAGGTGGTCCTGGTGAAGGTAAACCAATTAACATTAAATTAACCAGTGAAAATAAGCAACTTTTAATAGCTGAAGGAATTAAGCTTAAAAAATTCATGGATAGTTATCCTAAGTTAATGAATGTAGAAGATAATTTACCAGCACCTGGGATAGAATGGGAAATTAATGTAGATAGAAAACAAGCTTCTAAGTTTGGAGCTAACATTACATCAATTGGTAATGTAATTAAACTTGCAACAAACGGTCTTAAACTTGGTGAATATAGACCTGATGATAGTAATGAAAGTATACCACTTTATCTTCGTTATCCAAACGAAGGAAGAACATTGGATAGAATTGATAACTTAAGAGTAACTACTTCAAATGGTTTAGTTCCAATATCCAATTTTGTAGAAATTGTTCCAAATAGCAGAACAGGAAATATAATTAGAGTAGATTCAAAAAATGCTATAAATATTCAGGCAGATGTAGAGCCTGGAACTTATCCTGACGGAAAAGTAAAAGAACTTGAGTACGTATTAGGAATTTCAGATACTGCTCCGTCTTGGAGAGGAAGAACTTTAGATTTACCTCGTTATGAATTAGATAACAAAGTAAGGGCTGAACTTATTGGAGAAAATGAAGATCAAAAAGAAGCTCAAGAATTTTTAACAGGAGCTTTTGGTGTAGCTTTATTTTTAATGCTAATGATACTTCTATTGCAGTTTAATAGTTTTTATAGTGCATTCTTAATTCTTTTTGCAGTAGTAATGTCCACAGCTGGTGTTTTTATAGGTCTAATGGTAACAGCACAGCCATTTGGTATTGTTATGTCAGGAGTTGGAGTAATTGCTCTTGCTGGAATAGTTGTAAATAATAATATTATATTGATTGATACATTTGATTTTTTAAAGACTAAAACATCTAGTATCAGAGAAGCCATTATCAAAACAGGGGCACAGAGACTGAGACCAGTTTTACTTACAACAACTACAACAGTACTAGGATTATTACCAATGGTTACAATGACAAATGTTGACTTCATATCTAGAGAAATAACCAGAGGTTCGCCAGATACCCAGTGGTGGGTTCAATTATCAACGGCTATAGTATTTGGACTACTTTTTGCGACATTTCTCACATTAGTTGTAACACCATCAGCATTAATGTTTAGAGAAAACATTAAGAATTGGTATAAGAATAAAATTTCTAGTTAAATTTTTTCTAATAAACATTAAATTTATGACTATTAAATCTATTACTGTCTATTGCTCATCTTCAGATAAATTAAGTAATAAATATTATCAAGATGCAGAAGAAATTAGCAAATTAATATCATCATTTAAAATAAATATTGTCTACGGTGGGGCAAAAGTTGGTATTATGGGAGTGGTTGCTAAGACAGCAAAAAAATATAAAAATATAGTTACGGGAGTTATTCCAAATTTTTTATCTGAGAGAGAAATAATTTTTGAAAATATAGATGAATTAAAAATAGTGGATAATATGTCTGAAAGAAAAAAGTTACTATTTGAGTTAGGTGATGCATATTTAGCATTACCAGGAGGAACAGGTACTTTAGAAGAAATAGTAGAAGTTGTATCTTGGAAAGTAATGGGGATTCATAATAAGCCAATAATATTTTTTAATAAAAATAATTTCTGGGATAATCTATTTCAGCAATTTAAATTTTTTGAAGATGAAAATTTTTCAAATAAAAATTTACAAAACAGTTTTCACATTATAGATACGGTTGATCAATTAAAAAATATATTAATTAAATGGCAAAAATAAAAGTTAAAAACCCTGTAGTTGAAATGGATGGGGATGAAATGACCAGAATCATCTGGGAGTACATCAAAGAACAATTAATTTTGCCCTATATTGATATAGATATCAAATATTTTGATCTTGGAGTGATTAAAAGAGATGAGACAAATGATCAAATCACAATAGATGCTGCCGAGGCGGTGAAAAAATATGGTGTAGGAATAAAATGTGCAACAATTACTCCTGATGAAAATCGAGTAGAGGAATTCAAATTAAAACAAATGTGGCGTTCTCCCAATGGAACAATAAGAAATATACTGGGAGGAACAATATTTAGACAGCCAATTATATGCAAAAATGTTCCAAGAATAATTACAAACTGGAATCATCCAATTGTAGTTGCTAGACATGCCTTTGGTGATCAATATAGAGCGACTGACACATTAATTAATAAACCAGGAACTCTTAAAATGGTTTTTGAACCTAAAGATGGATCTGAAGGATTTACAAAAGATGTATATGAATTTGAAAAACCTGGTGTGGCCCTATCAATGTATAATTTAGATAATTCAATTAAAGACTTTGCTAGAGCTTGTTTTAATTATGGACTTAACCTTGGTTGGCCAGTTTACCTTTCTACTAAAAATACTATTTTAAAAGTCTACGATGGAAGATTTAAAGATTTATTTCAGGATGTATTTGATACTGAATTTAAAAATAAGTTTAAAGAAAAAGACATAGTTTATGAGCATAGATTAATCGATGATATGGTGGCCTCAGCTTTAAAATGGGAAGGTAATTTTATTTGGGCTTGTAAAAATTATGATGGAGATGTTCAATCAGATTCTGTTGCTCAAGGATTTGGATCACTAGGTTTAATGACAAGTGTGTTAATGACCCCAGATGGTAAAACAGTAGAAGCTGAAGCAGCACATGGAACTGTTACAAGACATTATAGAAATCATCAGAAAGGTATAGAAACTTCAACTAATCCTATTGCATCAATCTTTGCTTGGACAAGAGGTTTAAGTTTTAGAGGAGAATTTGATGGTAATAATGAATTAATAAATTTTGCAAAAAAATTAGAAGAAACGTGTATCAAAACTGTAGAAAGTGGTGAAATGACAAAAGATCTAGCAATATTAATTAACAAAGATCAGAAATGGTTAAACACTCAAGATTTTTTAAGCGCAATAAAAAACAATTTTCAAATTAACTAACAGAATTTAATTTATCTTCTACGTATTTTATACTTTCATTAATTTGACTAACATCTGATCCTCCTCCTTGAGCAAGATCTTTTCTACCACCCCCACCCTTGCCACCTAGAATAATCGAAATTTCTCTTATTTCTTTTGAAGCATCAAAAAGGTCTGTAATATCTTCAGTAACTCCTAGCACTATAGATAGTTTGTTATTATTATTTGAAATTATTAACGAAACACTATTTTTGTTATATTGTTTTTTTTGCTCATCAATAAATGTTTTCAAAGATTTATTAGGGTAGTCTTCAGCAATCAAGTATATGAAATTTAATTCTTTGATTTTTTTTACAACAATATTATCAATATTTTTTGATATAGACATATTTTGTTTTAATTTTTCGTGTATCTGAATTAATTCTTTAATTAACAAACCTTTGTCTTCAGATTGATTTTTAAAATTATAATCAGCATTAATCTTTTTAATTTTATTCTTTAAATCTTCAATTTGATTATCTTGGTTTTTATTTTTTTCTAATAAATTTCTTTCTATTTCTCTAATATATTTATCCACTGCAACATTAGATACAGCCTCTATTCTTCTTATTCCAGACGCAACACTAGATTGATTAGTTATTTTAAATTTACTTATTTCCCCTAATTTAACTACATGAGTTCCTCCGCATAATTCTTTTGAAAAGAATGATTCATTTTCTTGACCCATTGTTACTACTCTTACTTCATCGCTATATTTTTCTCCAAACAATGCCATCGCACCTTCTTCAATAGCTTTTTTTTGATCCACAATTTTAATTTCAACAATTCCATTTTTTTGAATTTGATCATTTACAATTTCTTCAATATTCATGAGTTGATCTTTTTCAATTGGATTATTGTGACTAAAATCAAATCTAAGTTTTTCTGAATTTACAAGTGAGCCCTTCTGCGTGACATGCTTGCCCAATATTTTTCTAAGAGCAGCATGTAATAAATGAGTTGAAGAATGATTATATTTAATAAAATCTCTATTCAATGTATTAATTCTTGCTTTAATAGTATCTTCAATTTCGCATTCACCACTAATTACTTTACCTTTGTGAAGAAAATAGTTTCCAAATATTTTTGTAGTATTCATAACTTCAAACTTAAAGCTATCATTTTCAAAAAAACCATGATCTCCCACCTGACCACCACTTTCTCCATAAAAAGGTGTTTGATTTAATATTATAATTGCTTCTTGATCTTTTTTAATTTTATCTACTGACTTACTTTCTGATATGATTGAAATTATTTTACAATCAGCTTCCATATCAGAATATCCTAAAAATTCTGTTGGATCTATTTTAGAAGTTATTTCAAACCAAATGCCTTCATCCTCGATGTCTCCTGTACCTTTCCAACTTTGTCTTGCTCTTTCCTTTTGATCTAACATTTTTTGTTCAAATGTTTTTATATCGACTTCAATATTTTTACTTTTCAAATAATCTTGTGTTAAATCTAAGGGAAATCCATAGGTGTCGTATAATTTAAATGCTACTTCTCCATTAAATATATTTGTTGAGTTAGAAATTTCCTCATCTAAAATTTTAATTCCCTTTTCAACAGTTTCCTTGAATTTAGTTTCTTCATTCATTAATGTATTAGTGATCAGATCTTTTGCTCTATCTAATTCAGGATATGAATTTTTAATTCCATCTAAAAAAATAGGAAATAGCTTATGAAATACAGGCTCTTTATTACCTAAAGAATGAGCGTGACGCATTCCCCTTCTCATTATTCTTCGTAAGACATATCCTCTACCTTCATTTGAAGGCATTACTCCATCGGCAATTAAAAAAGAGGAGGATTTTAAGTGATCTGCAATTACTCTGTGACTAGGATTTGTTATTGAACTTTCATCACCACATAGTTTTGTTGATTCATTTATAATTGGTTGAAATAAATCTGTTGAATAATTATCATTAGAACCATCTAGAAGAGCTGTCATTCTCTCTAATCCCATTCCAGTATCAATGGAGGGTTTTGGTAGATTTATTCTCTCAGATTTAGATATTTGCTCATATTGCATAAATACTAAATTCCATATTTCTATAAATCTATCACCATCTTCGTTTGGAGAACCTGGAGGGCCTCCTTCGTATTTATCACCGTGATCATAAAATATTTCAGAACATGGACCGCAAGGACCAGTTTCACCCATTGACCAAAAATTATCCGAAGTACTTATTTTAATAATTTTATTTTCAGACAATCCAGCTATTTTTTTCCATAAATCAAAAGCTTCCTGATCATCAGAATAAACAGTTACTAATAGTCTATCTTTATTTATTGCGTATTCTTTAGTAATTAGATTCCATGCTAGTTCTATTGCCAACTCTTTAAAATAATCTCCAAAAGAGAAATTTCCTAACATTTCAAAAAAAGTATGGTGTCTTGTGGTGTATCCTACATTTTCTAAATCATTGTGCTTTCCGCCTGCTCTTACACATTTCTGAGCAGTAGTTGCTCTATTATATTCTCTTATTTCTTTACCTGTAAAAATATTTTTAAATTGTACCATTCCAGAGTTAGCAAACATTAGAGTAGGATCATTATCTGGCACTAAAGAGCTAGAATGAATAACCTCATGTCCATTTTTTTTAAAATAATTGAGAAATGTTGACCTAATCTGATTTGAATTCATGAAAAGGTATTATAACTTGAAAACTCTATTGTCTAAATAAAAAAGCGCCTATTTTGAAATAGGCGCCAAACAAAAATAATATTTACTATTCTTTTATTTCTTCAGCTTCTTTAGCTTCTTTTTCTTTTTCTTTATTCTCTACTTTTCCTTCCATCATAGCTTTTTCAACTATTCCAGCATTTTGTAGAATTTGATTTTCAATTTCTTTAGCTATAGTTGGATTGTCGTTAAGAAAGTTTTTAACGTTTTCTCTACCTTGTCCTATTTTAGTATTTTTGTAAGCAAACCATGATCCAGATTTATCAATAATTTCTGCTTTGACACCTAAATCAACTAATTCACCTAATTTAGATATACCCTCTCCGTACATTATATCAAATTCAACAACTTTGAATGGAGGTGCAACTTTATTTTTAACTATTTTTACTCTAGTTTGATTTCCAATGATTTCATCTTTATCTTTAATTGCCCCAATTCTTCTAATATCCATTCTTACAGAAGAATAAAACTTTAAAGCATTACCACCTGTAGTTGTCTCAGGACTACCAAACATAACGCCAATTTTCATTCTAAGTTGATTTATGAATACAACTAGAGTGTTTGATTGAGCGATAGAGCTTGTGAGTTTTCTTAAAGCCTGACTCATCAATCTAGCTTGTAAACCAGGTAATGAATCTCCCATATCGCCTTCTAGTTCAGCTCTTGGGACAAGTGCCGCAACTGAATCAATAATTAGCACATCAATACCTCCAGATTTAATTAAAGAATCAGCAATTTCTAGACCTTGCTCTCCTGTATCAGGCTGAGAGATTAATAATTCTTCTAAATTTACACCTAATTTCTTTGCATAGGCTGGATCTAGAGCATGCTCTGCATCTATAAATGCACAATTACCACCTTGTTTTTGTGACTCTGCAACAATATGAGTGGCTAAAGTGGTTTTACCAGAGCTCTCTGGTCCATAAATTTCAATAATTCTCCCTTTTGGAACTCCGCCAATACCGAGAGCTATATCAAGCCCTAATGAACCAGTAGGTATTGCTTCAATATCTACGTTAGTTTTAGAGCCCAATTTCATTATTGAGCCTTTTCCATAATTTTTCTCTATTAGGCTTACTGCGGCTTCTAAAGATTTACTTCTGTTTTCTTTATCCATTGAATTTTCGTTATTTACTACTTTTAATTTAGTTTGAGACATTATATTTCTCCATTAATTTCCTATGTTTTTATTAAGATTCTTGCAAATCATGATTAGTTGTACACGTTTTGTTCTTTTTTTAAAAGTTCTATTTTTGTTCTTATTTTAAAAATCATTTAAAATATTGAAATATAATATTTTTTTTATTTTAAATATATTTTAATATTACTTGAATAAATCAAAGTATTTGATAAATCACCGGATTTTAAAAATTATGACTAAAATTAATAAGAATTATAAGCCAACCCAAAAAGAAAAATTTATGAACTCTAAAATGAAAGAGTATTTTAGACAAAAGCTCATAAATTGGAAAAAGGAACTTTTAAAAGAATCATCTCAAACACTTAATAATCTTCAAAATGAAAATGAAGCTAAACCCGACATAACCGATAGAGCTTCTGAAGAAATAGATAGGTCATTTGAACTTAGAACTAGAGATAGGGAAAGAAAGCTAATCAATAAAATTGATGCTGCTCTTCAAAGAATCGAGGATGGATCTTATGGATATTGTGATGAAACAGGAGATCCAATTAGTTTAAAAAGATTAGAAGCAAGACCGGTTGCAACATTGAGTTTAGAAGCTCAAGAAATGCATGAAAAAGCAGAAAAAAGAATAAGCTAATTTTATCTAAATGTCAGATCTTTATACAGGTGATCTTACACCGGGTACTTATGTCATAAATGTCAACAAAGATAAGGAATGGGGAATTGGTCAGGTTCAATCATGTATCAACAATATTGTTACAATAAATTTTGAAAATGTTGGAAAAAAAACTATTAACCCCAAAGAAGTTAAATTAAAAATAATTAATATAAATGCAACTAATTGATCAATATTTAAGAAAAGTAAATTATCTAAGAGTATCTGTTACAGATAGATGCGATCTAAGATGTGTTTATTGTATGAAAGAAAAAATGCAATTTCTCCCACGAAAAGACATACTCACTTTAGAAGAAATTGAAAGATTATGTGACAACTTTATAGAACTCGGAGTTGAAAAAATTAGATTAACTGGGGGTGAGCCTTTAGTAAGAAATGATATTATAAAATTAATTGAAAAACTTAATACCAAAAAAGAAAAAACAAATCTAAAGGAAATAACACTGACAACAAATGGTACATTATTAAAAAAATATGCAAAACAACTTAAGCTAAATGGTGTTAATAGGATTAATGTTTCTCTAGATACAATTAATCCTGAAAAATATAATAAAATAACAAGATTTGGAAATATTGAAAAAGTTTTTGATGGAATTAATGAAGCACTTGATAACAACATAAAAATTAAAATTAATACTGTAGTAATTAAAGATTTTAATGAAAATGAAATTGAAGAATTAATAAATTGGACTAGTAATAAAAAAATTGATCTTACATTTATCGAAGTAATGCCAATGGAAGAAACAGATATATCAAGAGAATATCAGTTTATCTCATTATCTGATACTTTTTCAAAACTAGACAAAATATATAAATTTTCTAAAATTGATTATAGTACTGGAGGTCCAGCAAGATTTTATACTAGTGATTTAGTTTCTAATAAAATTGGGTTTATAAGTCCTTTAACAAATAATTTTTGTGCCTCTTGCAATAGAGTAAGAATATCGAGCACTGGTAAACTTTTCATGTGCCTTGGTCAAAATGACTTTGTTGATTTTAGAGATATAATGAGAAAAGATTATAGTGATGATTATATAAAAGAAAAAATAAAGTTTGCTCTTAACATAAAACCAAAACAACATAATTTTATGATTGGAGAAAAGATTAATAAGTATATGAAAAGACACATGAACGTAACAGGTGGATAATGAAATTTCATTTTTTATCATCAAACAATCCTGAAGCAAAAAATACAGAAAAAAAACTAACGGAATTATTTGGACAAAATTCTGTTGAAGACGCTGACTACATTATTCCAATTGGAGGTGATGGATTACTATTAAAATCACTTCATAATTTTAATAAACTTAACAAACCATTTTTTGGAATAAACTTTGGTTCAATTGGTTTTTTAATGAATAATCTTAGTAATGAAAATTTAAATGATATGATTACCAATGCTAAAAAATCAACTTTTAAACCATTAAAAATGACTGCAAAAAGTATTAATAATGAAATTTTTGAAGCATATGCTTATAATGAAGTTTCTCTTATGAGACAGACTCATTTGGCATCAAAAATTAAAATTAAAATAAATAATAAAGTAAAAATGGAAGAATTGATATGTGATGGCGTTTTGTTATCTACATCAGCTGGAAGTACAGCTTATAATCTATCCGCACATGGTAGTATTCTACCTTTAGACTCAAATATACTTGCATTAACTCCAATCAGCGCCTTTAGACCAAGGAGATGGAGAGGTGCTCTGTTATCTGAAATTAGTAAAATTGATTTTGAAGTGTTAAATAATGATGAACGTTCATCTAGCGTTACGGCAGACAATGTTGAATTTAGAGATATTAGTAGAGTTAATATTGTTTCTTCAGATGAAAATAAATGCACTGTATTGTTCGATAGTAAACACTCTATTGAAGATAAAATTTTGAATGAACAATTTAATTTTTAAGATCAAATTTTTTTAAAAATACAAATCTTGTTGCCATCTAAATCCCTTAAATATGCATAATAATCTTTACCATGCCTTGGCCCAGGCATTCCTTCATCTTCTGCTCCAAGACTAATTCCAATTCTATAAAATTCATTAACAGTTTTTTTAGAATTAGCTTTAAAAGTAATCATTGTACCATTTCCTATGGTTGCTTTTTTTTTGTTATGAGGTCTAATTAAGTATAATTCTATTTTGTTAGGAGTTTCTTTTTTGGCATAACCATAATAACGATTATGGGATAAAACTTTTTTAATTTTTAGAGGTTTTAAAATTTTACTATAAAATGCAGATGATTTTTTTAAATTATTTGTTCCAATAGTAATAAATGCAAACATAATTTAGAGATTGGTAGCCTCGGCCGGACTTGAACCGGCACTCCCAAAAGGGCAAGGATTTTAAGTCCTTTGTGTCTACCATTCCACCACGAGGCCTAGTTTTGGACTAATATCAAACTATAGAACTTTTTCCACCATTTAATTCAATCATCTTAGTTATATCATCAACTATTGGTTGTATAGATTTCATATCCCATGATGAAACAACTATGTTAACACCACCTGTTTTAGCTGCAAGATTAAAATATGGGTAACTACCGATTGATGCATTTGTATAATTATTTTGAATATTTTTTAAATTTTTTGCAATTTTACTTTCGTATAAATTGGTATTAATTGTTGTAACAAGTTTTGGGTTACCTTTTTTAATTTTTTTCACTAATTCCTCAAACATAACTTGCATTATTTCTGGCACACCGGGTAAAACATAAATATTTTTTACAATAAATCCTGGTGCAGCAGTCATTGGATTTAAAATAAGCTCTGAACCAAATGGCATTTTGGCCATTCTTTGCCTACTTTCATTAAATTCACCTTTTGGATAATAATTTTCAAGAATATCAAAAGCCATTTTATTTGTTTCATATTGTAAATTAAAGGCTTCAGATATACTTTCTGAAGTTATATCATCATGAGTTGGTCCAATTCCTCCAGTAGTAAAAACATAAGAATATTTTGAGCTATATTTTAAAACATTTTCTATTATTGTTTTTTTATCATCCTGAATAACAATAACTTCTTCTAACTTAATACCAGCTTCTAATAATTTTTTTGCAATATAATTTGAGTTTGTATCTTGAGTTCTTCCAGAAAGTATTTCATCACCAATAACAATAACTCCTGCAGTAAAAGAACTCATATGATTAATTGATATTTTCTATATATTATTTATTAATCGTAAGTAATTATTTTTTAAATGAGAAACAACAATATCCCAATACATACGAAAAAAGATTTTGAGGGCATGAGGGAGGCTGGTTCTTTAGCTGCTGATGTTCTAGATTCTTTAAGTGAAAAGATTGTTCCAGGAATAAGTACTCAAGAAATAAATGACATATGTCATGATCAAATTATTCAAAACAAAGCAATACCAGCTCCTTTAAATTATAAAGGTTTCCCAAAATCAGTTTGTACATCTGTAAATCATGTTGTATGTCATGGAATTCCTTCTGAAAGAAAAATTCTATCTGATGGCGATATAGTAAATGTAGATGTAACAGTCATTCTAAATGGTTGGCATGGTGATAGCTCCAGAATGTTTGTTGCAGGCAAGACAAATAAAAAAAATTATGAATTTTTAAAAATAACTTATGAATCTTTATTAATTGGTATTAGTGAAGCTAAACCTGGTAAGCATATTGGTGATATTGGAAATAAAATTCAGAAACTTGCTGAAGGAAAAGGTTATTCTGTAGTAAGAGATTTTTGTGGTCATGGAATTGGAAAAGAATTTCATACTCCACCTAGTGTTTTACACTTTGGAGAACCAGGTGAGGGACCAATGTTAGAGCCTGGAATGTTTTTAACAATTGAACCAATGATTAATTTAGGTGGGTGGCAAACAAAAATACTAAATGATGGATGGACAGCTGTAACAAAAGATAAATCTTTATCTGCTCAATTCGAGCATACAATTGGAATAACAGAAGAAGGAAATGAAATATTTACATTATCTAAAAATAATACATCTTTTCCAATAAAGGATGTATAAGTAAATTAAATGATACCTAGATATAATAGACCTAAGATTGAAAAAATTTGGTCATTAGAAAATAAATTTACAATTTGGACAGAGATTGAGTGTTTGATTGCAGAAAAACAAGCAATGCTCGGCGTGATTCCAAAAAAAGCTTCAAAAGAAATAAGAAATAAAGCAAAATTTAATGTTAAAGAAATAGAAAAAATTGAAAAAGAAACAAAACATGATGTTGTTGCTTATATTAATAATGTAAGCAAATATATTGGCGACTCATCAAAGTATTTTCATTTTGGTGTAACATCCAGTGATATTATTGATACTTCATTTTCAGTACAACTTAAGCAAACCTCAGAAATAATAAGAAAAAGTTTAGTAGAGTGTATTAAAAGTTTAAAAATTAAATCTAGAAAATATAAAGACACATTAATGATTGGAAGAAGTCATGGGATACATGCTGAACCAATTACTTTTGGATTAAAATTATCTTCCTTTTATTTTGAGTTTAAAAGAAATTTAGAAAGATTTGATCAGGCAATCAACGAAATATCTGTTTGTGCCATTTCTGGACCTGTTGGAACCTTTAATTCTATAGACCCGCGAGTACAAGATTATGTAGCAAAAAAACTTAAACTGAATTCTGAAGATGTATCTACTCAAGTAATTCCAAGAGACAGGCATGCGTATTTTTTCTCAGTACTAGGAATTTTAGCATCTTCTATTGAGAGATTTGCTGTAGAAATTCGAAATCTTCAAAAAACAGAGGTATTAGAAGTTGAAGAAAGCTTTTCTTCTAAGCAAAAAGGTTCTTCCGCAATGCCTCACAAACGCAATCCGGTATTGAGTGAAAACTTAACAGGTATTTCACGATATATTAGAAGTGGTGTAATGCCTTCACTAGAAAATATTGTACTTTGGCATGAGAGAGATATTAGTCATTCTAGTGTTGAAAGAATTATGACTCCAGATATTACAATTGCAACTGATTTTGCACTAAATCGTTTAAATGGAATTATAAAGAATTTAAAAGTCTATCCAAAAAATATGTTGAAAAATTTGAATATGCTTGGAGGGTTACATAGAACTCACAATATTATGTTAAAATTAATTGAAAAAGGACTGAAAAGACAACAAGCTTATAAAATTGTTCAAGAAAGTGCTATGGAATCATGGAATAATAATAAGAATTTTTCACAAGTTTTTCAAAAAAATAAAGAATTAAATAAAATATTAAATTTAAAAGAAATCGTGAAAATCATTAGAAATGATAATGATCTAAAGAAAATAGATTGGATTTTTAAAAATAAAATTAAATAGTCTTTATTTTTACTAATATCTGAACTATTTTATAGTTATGCCAATGACTGTTGAACAAATTAAGCAATTTATTAAAGAAGCTATACCAGATGCAACTGTTGAAATTGAAGATCTTAAAGGAGATGGTGATCATTACAGTGCTACAGTAACTTCAAAATCTTTTTCCGGAAAAACAAGAGTAGAACAACACAAGATGGTTTATGATGCTTTTAATGGTAAAATGGGTAGTGATTTGCATGCACTTAAGCTAAAAACTGTATCGGAGTAATAATGAATAATAACGACCATATATCTCAAAATATAGAAAATGAAATTAACTCAAATGATGTAATGCTTTTCATGAAGGGTACCCCCGTATTTCCAATGTGTGGATTTTCTGCAAGAGTAGTTGAAATATTAAATAAAGTAGGTGTTAAATTTGGAAGTTTGAATGTGTTAGAGAGTGATGAAATGAGAGAAGGTATTAAAATATATTCTAATTGGCCAACCATACCACAACTTTATGTAAAGAAAGAATTTATAGGCGGGTGTGATATCATAACTGAAATGTTTGAAAGTGGTGAATTATTAGAATTATTCAATACAAATGGAATAGAAGTAAATCCGTCCTAGTTTGTTAAATAATAAATTTTCTAAAGGTGTAATATTTTCCTGTATTGCAGCAATTTTTTGGGGGCTTCCACAACCCCTTTTCTTTAATGAATTAAATCACGTTGAGACTATTGAAGTTGTAGCTCATAGAGGTTTCTGGTCATTTATCTTTTTATTTTTATTATTAATTTTAATCTCAAACATAAGTGATATTATTGAAATATTTAAATCTAGAAAAAGAATTTATATTTTAACAATTACAGCTTTTCTTATTGCAGGTAACTGGGCAGGTTTTATTTATTCTGTAGGACAAGAAAGAGTTCAGGATGCTTCAATGGGTTACTTTATTACTCCAATGATCAGTATAGTTCTTGGTTATTTTTTTTTAAATGAGAAAATAACTAAGCCTAAATTTGCATCTGTATGTCTTATGTTTTCAGGTATATTATTCTTATTTATTAATTTAAATCAATTTCCATTCCTAATAATTTGGATTGGAACCTCATGGGCAATATATGGATTATTAAGAAAACAAGTTAATGTTAATCCTTCAATTGGTTTACTATATGAGACTTTCATAATATCTTTAATATCTATCCCATACTTAGTTTATTTATTTTGGCAAAATGAAAATAGTATCTTTAGTATTGATTTGAAGACATCATTGTTTTTAATTCTTACGGGAGCTGTAACGATTTTTCCATTATTTTTTTTTAATTTGGGTTTAAAATTTATTCAATTAGGTCTTGCTGGAGTTTTATTTTACTTAGCACCAACATTTCATTTTATAACTTCAGTATTTATTCTTAATGAAGAAATTTTACAAATTAAGTTAATATCGTTTATAATTATTTGGATAGGAATAATAATTTTTATTTATGATAGTTATAAAAAAGAAATTATCTTGAATAATACTCAATAACTAAATTAGGTTCCATAGTTACAGGATAAGGAACATCATGAATTAGAGGTGCTCTTAAAAAACGACCTTTCAGCTCTTTTACATCAACTTCTAAGTATTCTGGAATTTCTCTTTCTTGAGAACTCACTGATTCTACGATTAAGTTAATTTCTTTACTTTTATCTTTTATTGAAATTTCATCCCCATCACTTACGCTAAATGATGGAATATTTACCCTTTTTCCATTTACCTTTACATGACCATGGTTGACTAATTGTCTTGCAGCAAAAATTGTTGGAACAAATTTCATTCTATATACAGTGGCATCAAGTCTTCTCTCTAAAAGTTCAATTAATATTTGACTGGTGTCTCCTTTTGTATTTGAAGCTTTTTTGAAAATATTTCTAAATTGCCTCTCAGTGAGATCTCCATAATAAAATTTAAGCTTTTGTTTTGCAAAAAGTTGATTTCCATAGTCAGAAAGTTTTTTTCTTTGGCCTTGAACACCGTGTTGACCGGGTTTTGAATTTCTTCTATTAAATGGACTTTTTGGCCTACCCCATAAATTAACACCCAATCTTCTATCAATCTTGTATTTAGTATTATGTCTTTTAGTCATTATTTAAATGGGTATATAGTGATTTACAAAGTTATGTCAAATTGAATATACTCAATTTTTGGCTCATTTATTTAGTTTTTTAGTAATTCCCCATAAAGTTCTTAATTCTTTATTCTTAAGAGGAATTTTAGTAAAAATACTATAGATATTATTTTTCATACTTTCTTTTTTTTCCTTTGGTGTAAAAAAATTCTTATTATCGAGATTTTTGAATAAATAATCCAAGAATTTAGATAGTTGATATTTACTAATATTATCTTTTTCAATGATATTTGAATTAGTAACTTTTAAATTATTCAATTCAAATAATTTGTGACATAATATAGCTACTGCATGAGAAAGGTTTAATGAATTACTTTTACTACTTGTTTCTATAGTAAATAAGATATCAGACAATCTTAAATCTTCATTTGAAAGTCCTGAATTTTCAGGGCCAAAAAGTATTGCTGTTTTTTTATTAACAATAATTTTACTTTTAATCAATTTCAAATCATTAGTATAATTTTTTTCCAAATATCTTTTTCTATTTGTAGTAGCTACAATATAAGAAAAATTAGATAATGCAGTTTCTAGATCATTAAATACTTTAATATTCTTTATAATTTTGTTTGCTTTTTTTGCTGCATTTATTGATTTATTATTTAACCAATTATCTTTAGGTGAAACTACTATTAAATCTTTTAGACCAAAATTGTGCATTACACGAGCAACCATTCCAATGTTTTCAGGAAGTTGAGGTCTAACTAAAATTATACTTGGATTTTTTGCGGTCAATTTTTATTCTTTAAATCATTAAATAACTTAAAAGTAATACTATCAAAAATAGCACTGTAAGATGCATCAATAATATTTGGAGATACACCAATAGTTGTCCAGTGTGTATTGGTGGAGTCAGATGATTCAATTAAAACTCTTGTGATAGCGCCAGTGCCTTTTTCTGATGAAAGAATCATAACTTTGTAATCAGTTAACTTTAAATCTTTGAGACCAGGATAATAATCAATAAGGGCTTTTCTTAATGCGCTATCAATAGCATTTACTGGACCATTTCCAGTACCCACTGTCATCATATTTGAATCTTTTACTTTTAAAAATACTGTAGCTTCTGCTTCAGTTACAATTTCACCTTTTGCATTCCATCTTCTTTCATCTGTGACTCTAAATTTTTCTAAGTTATAAAAATCCTCAAAGTGATTAAGTTGACGCCTAACTAATAATTCAAAACTAGCTAAAGCAGTATCAAATGAATATCCCTCTGATTCTTTTTCCTTTATAATCTCTAAAATATTGTTGATTTCATTTTTAGGCAGGTCAATATTAATCTTATTTAATTGATTTAATATATTAGATCTTCCTGCCTGATTAGAAATTACGACGTTTCTAGAATTACCAACTATTTCTGGTTCAATATGTTCATAAGTTGAAGAATTTTTTTCTATTGCTGATGCATGTAGTCCGCCTTTATGAGAGAATGCATGATCTCCAACATATGGAGCATTTTTTCTTGAAGGCATGTTTAGAATATCGTTTAATGTTCTAGAAATATGAATTAAATTTTTTAACTTTTCTTTTGAAATGTTTGTTTTATATTTTGTTTTTAAAACCAAAGATGGGATCAAGGAAATTAAATTAGTATTGCCACATCTTTCTCCTAAACCATTAATTGTTCCCTGTATCTGTCTTGCTCCAGCGTTAATAGCTGCTAATGCATTTGCAACTGCATTGTCAGTATCATTGTGAGCATGTATACCAACATTTTGACCTGGTATAACTTTTACTACTTCTGAAACAATATTGTAAATTTCATCTGGAAGAGTTCCCCCATTTGTATCACAAAGCACAACCCATCTTGCACCAGCGCTATACGCAGCTTTAATACAACTCAATGCAAACTCTTTATTTTCTTTAAAGCCATCAAAAAAATGTTCTGCATCAAAAATTGGCTCTTTGTTTTTATTTTTTATTGATTGAATACTATCACTGATCATTTTTAAATTTTCATCTTCAGATATTTCTAAAGCGTTTTTTACGTGAAATGATGATGATTTACCTACAATACAAACACAACTTGCACTTGAATTGATAAGTGCATTTAATCCTGGATCGTTATCAGCACTTCTGCCAGGTCTTCTTGTCATACCAAAGGCAGTCAATTTACTTTTTGAAAATTTTGTATTTCTTGAAAAAAAATCATTATCGGTAGGATTTGCTCCTGGCCATCCACCTTCAATATAGTCTATTCCTAAATCATCAAGATGCTGGGATATATTCATTTTATCACTAACAGAAAAATTAACTCCTGTTGTTTGCTGACCATCTCTAAGTGTGGTATCGAATAAAAATACTTTGTCTTCCATAATTATTAGATCGCTAATAGAGTATAAATTAAAATTTACTAGATTTTTCCAAGTTTTTGCAAAATTTCGTTTCTATCAAATAATGGAAGTAGATATTTTAATTCGGGTCCATGAGATTTTCCTGTCAAAATTAACCTCAAAGGCATAAATAAATCTTTTCCTTTAAGTCCAGTTTTTTTGTTAATTTTTGATGTCCAATGATCCCATGTTTTTTCATCAAAAGGATCTTCAGGTAATTCATCAATTGCAGTATTAATAAATTTATCATCAATATTTAAATCTTTAGCATTATTTATTTTTGTAATTACTTCTTCCCATTCTTTAGCTTGTTTAATAAATGAAATATTATTTTTTATAAAATGCCAAAAACTCTCATTTTGAAAATTTGATTTTATATTTTTTAACTTATGATTAATCTCATTATAATTAAATAATTTAATGGTATTTTCATTAAGGTTTCTCAAGGATTCAATTGAAAATTTTGCAGAAGATTTTGATAAGCTTTGAATTTCAAATTTTTTTACAATTTCATTTAAATCTTTAATTGGATTGATATTACTACTCGAGCCAATAAAAAGAAAATAATTAAGTAAGGTAATATTTTCGTATCCCTCGTCTCTAAAATTTTCAATTGAAAGACTTCCAAGTCTTTTACTAAAGCCCTTACCAGTTTCATCAACTAAGAATGGATGATGAGCAAAAGATGGAATAGAAGATTCAAGAGCCTTAAAAATTTGAATATGATAAGCAGTATTGGCTATGTGATCTTCCCCTCTAATAATATGTGTGATTTTTTCTTCAATATCATCAATGACTGAAGGTAAATGATATAACAATGTTCCATCAGCTCTAATTAAAACAGGATCACTCAAATTTTTAGCATCAAATGATACATCTCCTTTAATAATATCTTTCCAGCTAATATTTTCATGGTCTAATTTGAATCTCCAATGAGGTTGAATTCCAGATTCTATTTTTTTTTCTATTTCTTCATTACTTAGATTTAATGATGATCTATCATAAATAGGTGGCTTTCCAGAGGATAATAAAGATTTTTTCTTTAAAGCTAGTTCCTCTTCTGTTTCAAAACATGGATAAAGTTTTTTCTTTTGTTTCAGAATTTGGATTTTCTCATTATAAATATTTTTTCTTGAGGATTGATTAAAAGAATAACTCCAATTCAATCCGAGCCATTTAAGATCATTTTTGATACTTTTCTCAAACTCTTTAGTACTCCTATTGGCATCAGTATCATCAATTCTTAATACGAACTCACCTTGATTTTTTTTACAAAAAATCCAATTTAAAATTGCTGATCTAGCATTACCGATATGTATTTTTCCTGTAGGGCTAGGTGCGAACCTACACTTCATATTATTCTTTAGGGATTTCGCAAACGGGAATAGGCTTCATCTTATGAAGATTTGGCTTTCTAATTTCTTCGTATCTACTGTAGTATTCACTAGACTTATTTTCCATTGCTTCTTCTAATTGCTTATATGAAAGACCAAGCTGGCTTTCATCATTTCTACTATCATCCCATAAACCATCTGTCGGTGCTGCGCTAATAATATCTTTTATAACCCCAATTTCTTTGGCTAATTCCCAAACCTCAGTTTTAGTGCAATCTGCTATTGGCGATATGTCTACGCCTCCATCACCATATTTAGTATAAAATCCAACACCAAAATCTTCAACTTTATTTCCAGTACCAACAACTATACCATTATTACTTTGAGCTATTTGGTATAGAGTTACCATTCTCAGTCTAGATCTTGAGTTTGCAAAAGCTAACTCACTATCAAAATTTTGCATAGTATTTTCAAATGTTTTAAAAACATTATCTAGCTCAATTATTTTTGTTTCTACATTTGGGTAATTTTGTTCTAAAAATTCTAAATGTCTTAAACTTAAATCATGTTGCGTTGAATTTTGCTTAATAGGCATTGAAACAGCTATGGTTTTTAAACCAGTTTGAGCACATAAGGTGCTAGTAAGAGCTGAGTCAACCCCTCCTGAAACTCCTATTACTAGGGTAGTTAGATTTTTATTTATTGAATAAGCGTAATCTTTAATCCAATTAGAAATGTATTCATTTTTATCTTTTGAATTCATAAGTAATATATAAATATAAATTTATAAATTTGAAGATTGCTTTGAGAGTAATTTTTCTTCTTTTAGAAAATCTGATAATAAAAAAGCCAATTCTAGAGACTGCGAGGCATTTAGTCTCGGATCACAATATGTATGATATCTATTTTTTAGATCTTCATCAGTTATTTCTTGAAGACCTCCCATGCATTCTGTAACATCTTGACCAGTCATTTCTAAATGAACGCCGCCAGGATACGTTCCTTCACTTCTGTGAATTTGAAAAAATTGCTGAATTTCAGAAATTATATCTTTTAATGGCCTAGTTTTAAAACCAGTGTTAGATTTTATAGTATTTCCATGCATGGGGTCACAAGTCCAAACAACATTTTTGCCATCTGCATTAACTGACCTAATTATTTTTGGAAGTATTCCACTAACTTTTTCATGACCCATTCTGCATATCAGCGTTATTTTTCCAGCTTCATTATTTGGATTCAACACATCTAATATTTTTAATAGTTCTTCTGTCTCAGTGCTTGGACCAACTTTAATACCTATAGGGTTCTCAATACCTCTTAAAAATTCAATATGTGCTCCATCCAGTTGTCGTGTTCTGTCGCCTACCCACAACATGTGAGCTGAAACATCATACCACTTACCTGAAGTACTATCTATTCTTGTTAATGCTTCCTCATATTGAAGAAGTAAAGCTTCATGACTTGTAAAGAAGTCTGTTTCATTTAATTGTCTTACACTATTTCCATTTATTCCACACGCTTCCATAAAAGATAGGCATTCGTCAATCCTAGAAGATATCTCCCTAAATTTAGCCGCATTCTCACCTTTAACAAAATTTAGATTCCATTGATGTATTTTATTTAAATTGGCAAAACCACCTTGAGAAAAAGCTCTTAAAAGATTAAGGGTTGATGCAGACTGATTGTAGGCCTGAATTAATCTATCTGGATTAGGATCTCTGTCTTTTTGATTGAAGTCTATCCCATTAATTATATCACCTTTATAAGACTCAAGTTCTAAATCATTAATAACTTCTGTGGCAGATGATCTTGGTTTTGCAAATTGTCCGGCAATTCTTCCTACTTTAACAATTGGACAAGAAGCACCAAACGTCAAAACAACAGCCATTTGTAAAATAACTTTAAATGTATCTCTAATATTATCTGGATGAAAATCTGCAAAACTTTCTGCACAATCTCCACCTTGTAATAAAAAAGCATTTCCGTTTGCAACTTCACCAAGTTTCTTTTTTAATAGTCTTGCCTCTCCAGCAAAAACTAAAGGTGGATATTTGGAAATTTCATTTAGAGTTTTATTTAGATGATCTTCATTCTGATAGTTTGGCATGTGAAGAGCATCTTTATTTCTCCAGCTATTTGGTGACCATTTATCGCTCATAATTTGAAAAGGCTCATAAACCCTAATATATCTTGAAACAAGAATTATTATTTAGAGCTTTTATTTCTTAGAATTTTTAAGGCTGATCTTTCAATAGCAAGTGAATTTTTGGGAATATTTTTACTGATAACACTACCTGCACCAATTCTAGATTTAGACTCAATTACAACTGGAGCAATGAGTGATGTGTTTGAACCTATAAATACATTATCTTTTATTATCGTTTTGTGTTTTTTATTTCCATCATAGTTACAAGTTATTGTGCCGGCACCTATATTCACATTGTTTCCTATTTCTGAATCTCCAACATATGAAAGATGAGCAATAGAAACATTATTTCCAATTTTAGAATTTTTAATTTCAACAAAGTTACCAATTTTTGATTTTTTGCCGATTTTTGTTTTTGGCCTTAATCTAGCACTTGGACCAATATGTGAATTTTCATCAATTGTAACTTCTTCTAAGTATGAATTACTTTTAACAATTGAACCTTTTTTTATAATTGTTTTTTCCTTTATTGTAACATTGCTTTCAATTGTGACAGTAGGTTCAATTTTGGTATCATAGCTTAAATAACAAGTATTGGGTTTTAAAAAATTGACTCCATTATTTATAAAATTATTTACGTATTTTTTTTGCAAGATATTTTGTACAACATTAAAATCATCCAATGTATTTATGCCCAACATTGTTTCTTTGTTGCACTCAATATAACTAATAGGAATATTTTTTTTTGAAAAAATTTTGCATATATCAGGAAGATATCTTTCTTTTTTAATTTTATTTTCTTTAATATTTTTTAAATTATCAAATAATAATTTAGTATTTGCAATTAAAATACCAGAATTACATAAATTGATTTTTTTTTGTTCGGGTTTTAAATTGATTTGCTCAATTATTTCTTCAACATAGTTATTATTTAATAATAACCTACCATAACCATGTGGTTCTGAAGTATTAAATGCAATTAATGAAGCTCTCGCTTTACTTTTTTTGAATTTACTTACTAGTTTTCTTATATCTTTAACTTCAACTAAAGGTGTATCACCAAATAAAATTAAAATATTTTTTGATTTTACATATTTTTTAACTTGCTCGATTGCATCTGCAGTTCCTTTTTGTTTTTTTTGAACAACTAACTTAGAGGTATTTAATATTAACTTTAATTCTTCTTTATTTTTTTTATTACATACAATTAATATATTTTTACCTGATATTTTTTTTGCTATATTAAAAATATGTGAAACAATTGGTAGCCCACACAATGGATAAACAAGCTTTGATTTACTTGCTTTAAATCTCGTACTATTGCCTGCAGCAAGTATAACAGTTGTAATATCAGACATTAAGTTAGAAATTTCTTAAAATTTCGTTTCCAACATTAATTATTTCTTTTGAGGCGTCTGATGTAACACTTATATCAACAACCCCTCTTCCAACTGAGAATGTTTCTGCAAATAGTACTTTGCTAGACAGTCGGGAGCGAGCAATTTTAGCGCCAGCATATCTTAAACGTAAAATCATTGCGTCAGTTAATTTTGCTCTTGGCATCACTCTATTAAGTATAATTATTGGATTTTTTCTCTCTTGTTTTGCAATTTTTAAAAAAGGCAGTGTAGCCATTAAGTCTACTGGACTTGGTTGTACTGGAACAAATACCCTATCAGAAGCTTTTACAACCTGCATTGTTTCAAAAGTTATAGATGGAGGGCTATCAATTATTATAAAATCGTATTTTCTTTTTATTGCTTTAATTTCATCTATTAAATTCCTTATATCAAAATTTAATTGAGTTATTCCAATATCATCTTCACCATAATAAGATTTTCTAGCTTCAAGCCAATATGATAGACTTTTTTGTGCATCAGCATCTATAACAGCCACTTTGTAACCACTATTACTCCACAAAACTGATAAATTTGCTGAAAGAGTCGATTTACCTGAACCGCCTTTTTGATTCGAAAATGCTATAACTTTTCCCATATACAAGTATTGATAATAACTATTTTAAAGATAGATGGAAACATTTTATAAAAAAATATGAAAAAAAATAAGTTAGATATTGCAAAAAATTTATTAAGCAGTGGAGAACTTGTAATATTTCCCACAGAAACAGTATTTGGTCTTGGAGCAGATGCAACAAATGATGAGGCTGTAAAATCTATTTTTAAAGTAAAAAAAAGACCACGAAGTAATCCAATTATCTGTCACTTTAAAAGTATTAAACAAATAGAAAAATATTTTAGTTTAAATAAATTTGAAAAAAAATTAGGTTCAAAATTCTGGCCTGGTCCTTTGACAATAATATTAAAAAAAAAGAAAAATTCTAAAATATCAAAATTAGTCTCTAACAACTCAACTTTAGTTGGCTGCAGAATTCCCGGTAATAAATTGGCTAAAAAATTAATTACTTTATTTGACCTACCTATTGCAGCCCCTAGTGCTAATCTATCAGAAAGAACTTCCGTAACCAATATTATGGATATCGATCCTATTCTAGTAAAAAAAATATTTGTTTTAAAAGATAAACAGTCTTCTCATGGACTAGAGTCCACAGTTGTTAGAATTGATACCAATAATGAAATTGAAGTATTAAGATATGGCAGCATAACTGTTGAAGAGCTAAATAAATTTGCAAAAGTAAAAATTAAAAAAAAATCATCTATTTCTCCTGGTAATTTAAAAAAACATTACTCAACTTTAAAGCCAATAAGAATGAATGCTAAGAGAATACTAAAAAATGAAGGTTTATTAAATTTTGGCAATAATAAATTAAAGTCTAAAATAATTAATTTAAATTTAAGTAATAAAAAAAATTTAAATGAAGCAGCAAAAAATTTTTATCATTATCTTCATAAATTAGATCAAAGTAGATGCAAAAAAATTGCTGTAGTAGAAATACCTGATAAAGGGCTTGGCAAAACTATAAATGACAGATTAAGAAGAGCAATTAAGTAATTACAATCTATTTAAATAATCCATTAACCTATAATAAATAATGGCTGAAGAATACAATGGTCTTCTAAACATGTTGCCACCTGGAATTTTAAAATGATTAATTTGCTCAAACATATCAAAATTATTTGATTTATTTAAAATTTTTTCAGCTACCATTTTTCCTCCCATAATACTCATAGCTAACCCATGCCCAGAGTAAGCATGAGCATAATATAACTTTTGATTCATTATAGTTCCAAAAATAGGCAATCTATTAATCGATATTGCCAAGGTACCTCCCCAAGAAAATTCAATTTTAAATTTTTTTAATTCAGGAAAAACTTTATACATTCGTTTAGAGACAAAACTCTTTGCATCTTTTACAAAATGAGATGTAATTGTTTCAGGTCCTCCAAAAAGAAGTCTGTAGTCTTCTGAAAATCTATAATAATCAATCATAAATCTAGAATCTATTACGCCACAATTTCTTTTGATTAATTTACTTGCCAGATCTTTTCCGAGAGGTTCTGTTGCAATAATATAATTATTTATAGGCATAAAATAATTTCTCTTTGATCCTAAAAGATTGTCAAGATAACCATTACAACCAATAATTACTTTCTTTGCTTTAATAATATTTTTTCCAGAGTGAATTATAACTTCTTTTTGATTATCAACAATTTTATCAACTGGAGAATTTTCATATATATTTATACCATTTGCTAAACACTGTTCTGCTAAACCATATGTCAGTTTTAATGGGTTTAAATGATAAGAATCCTTTAAAAGCATTCCAGAAAAATATCTGTCACTATTAACTTCATCTCTTATTGAATTGTGGTCAAAGTATTCATAATTATTATAATTATAATTCTTCTGCATATGCTCAATTTCATCGTGAAAATATTTATAATCTTTTTTTGTGTTGCCTACATGAAGAACACCTTGTCTAAGCGCACAGTCAATTTTGTATTTTTCAATTAAATTAACTACATTTGAAACAGCATCTAATCCAACTTTCCAAAAAAATTTTGCTTTTTCAATACCAAATTTTTTTTCTAAGTAGAATTGATCTTTTCTCATTCCAATTCCTAGTTGACCGCCATTCCTACCAGAAGCACCAGATCCAACTTTATTTGCTTCCAAAATCGTTATTGATAAACCTTGATTAGATAAATTTAATGCTGAAGAAATACCTGTTAAACCACCTCCAATAATACATACATCAGTTGAAATATTCTCATTTAATTTAATTTGATTAGGAAAATTAGGTGCTGAAAATTTATAAAAGCTCTCTTTTTCATTATCATGTTGATTAAAGGTTCTTTTTTTTGTAGTAAACATTAACTTATCTTTAATGGTTTAATAATAATTAGTAAACAAACAGTCTCAATATGATTGAAAAATTTCAAAATTGGTTTCATGAAAACTCTATTACTGAAGTTGAATGTTTAGTTCCAGATCTTGGAGGTATAGCAAGGGGAAAAATTTTACCAACTAATAAATTTTTAAAAGGACTTGAAGATGAAAGTCACAGATTACCTCAGTCAACTTTTATTCAAACGATATCAGGAGATTATGCAACTGAGGACTCTGCTGGCGCTTTACCAAGAAGTGTTTACAATCCAACTGACATTGATGTAATTTTAAAACCAGATTTTGATACAATGAGAGTAGTGCCATGGTACGACGACCCTACTGCACAAATTATTTGTGATGCAATAAATCTTAATGGAGATGATGTTATAAATTCTAGCAGGAATGCTCTAAAAAATATTCTTAAACTTTATAAAAAAGATAAATTAACTCCAATTGTCTCACCAGAGTTAGAATTTTATTTAGTGAAACCTAATGCTGATTCAGATTATCCCCTTGAAGTGCCAGTAGGTCAATCAGGCAGACAAGAAACAGGTAAGCAAGCCTTGGGTATAGATGCTGTTAACGAATTTGATCATCTTTTTGAGGATGTATATAATTATTGTGAAGCACAAAATATTGAAATTGATACTATTAATCATGAATCTGGCTCAGCTCAGATGGAAATTAATTTTCAGCATGGTGATCCTTTAGATTTAGCAGACCAGGTATTTTTATTTAAACGAACTCTAAGACAATCGGCTTTGAAACATAAACTTCATGCTACATTTATGGCGAAACCTATGGAGAACCAACCTGGTAGTGCAATGCACATACATCAATCGATATATAACGAAAAAAATAAAAATATTTTTTTTAATCAATCATCTAAAATTTCAAAAAAAATGAAAAGCTATTTAGGTGGGTTGGAAAAATATACTCCATTATTAATGCCAATATACGCTCCAAATATAAATTCGTTTAGAAGATTGTTTGCAACTTGGGGCGCTCCTAAAAATGTTAAATGGGGAATAGGTAATAGAAGTTGTGGTTTTAGAATTCCATCAATTGAGGAAAGGAATATACGTATTGAAAATCGAATTCCTGGATCTGATACAAATCCATATCTAGTTTTTGCTGCTAATTTAGCGTCAGGATATTTAGGAATGAAAAATAATTTAAAACCAAATCCAGAAACCAAAGAAAGTGCATTTAAAGATAAAAATTCTAATCTGCCTAAAAATATGGATGAATCATTAACTCTTTTTGAAAATGATGAAGATATAAAATCCATATTTAATGAAAAATTTGTAAGGTCGATTGCTGCGATAAGAAGAGTTGAGTATCAAGCCTATTTATCAGTAATAAGTTCTTGGGAGCGAGAATATTTATTACTTAATGTTTAAATTTTTTATTAAAATAAAAATAAAATAAACCAATTATTATTAAAGCAAACATTAAAATTGCTGATAATGCGTTTACTTCAGGACTCAGTCCTAATCTAACTTTAGAAAAAACTACAATTGGCAATGTGTTAGCTCCAGGCCCAGTAGTAAAACTAGCAACAACTAGATCATCTAAAGAAATTGTAAAAGCTAACAGCCAACCAGCAATAATAGAAGGTAAAATTATTGGTAAGGTTATCTTATAGAGTACCTTGGTATAATTATAGCCTAAATCCATCGCAGCTTCCTCAATATTTTTGTTAAAGTCAGTTAATCTTGCTTGAATAATAATTGCGACAAATGCAATACAAAAAGTAACGTGCGATATAAAAATAGTTAATTGCCCTCTAGATGATGGAAATCCAATTACATTATTTAAGCTTATAAAAAAAAGTAACATTGAAAGACCTAAAATTAATTCTGGTAAAACCAAAGGTGTTGAAGAAAGAAAAATATAAAATGATTTAAAAGGAATTTTTCTTATTCTTACAAGTGAATATCCAATCATAACTCCTAAAATTGTAGCAAAAGTTGCAGACAAAGCTGCAATTTTCATACTAATAATAAATGCCTCAATTATTTGTTCATTATTAAATAATTCATTGTACCATCTTAAAGAAAATCCTTTCCAAACCATTACTCTTTTATTTTCATTAAATGAGTAAAAAATTAAAACTAAAATAGGGAAATATAAAAAAAATAAACCTAAAAAAATAACTGTACTTTTGATTAAACTAGATTTCATTTTTTTGACTCCAGCGAGAATAAAGTATTTGAAAAATAACAATTGGTAAAACCAAAATAATAATTCCACTAAAAGCTAAAGCACTGGCACCTGGCCAGTTTCTATTAACAAAGAATTCCTCCCATAATATTTTTCCATAATACAATCTATCACTACCACCTAACATTTCAGGTATAATAAATTCTCCAACAACAGGTATAAAAACTAATAAAGATCCAGCAACAATTCCTGGAACAGACAAAGGAAGAATAACTTTAAAAAAGGTTTTAATACGATTTAATCCTAAATCTTTTGATGCTTCAATTAAATTTAAGTCAAATTTATTTAAGTATCCATAAAGTGGTAAAATCATCAAAGGTAAATATGTGTATACAATTCCCATGATGACAGCATATTGATTGTATAATAATTGAAGTGGTTCTGATGTTATGCCTAGGTTTAAAAGTATTACATTTAAAATTCCATTATTCTGTAAAATTATTTTCCATGCATATACTCTTAATAAAAATGATGACCAAAATGGAATAACTACTAAAACTAATAGGATATTTCTTAATCTGATATTTGAAGTCGCAATATAAAAAGCTAATGGGAACCCAATAAGTAAACAAAAAAAAGTAGATATTAGAGCTAGTATCAAAGAGTTTACAAAAGATCCAATGTAGTAATAATCACTAAATATATAAACATAGTTTTCAAATGTAGTATTGATCTTAAATCCATTATCAAAAAGAAAAATATCTTGATAAGGAGGCATCCCCCATTCTGATACCGAAATTGATATTTTAAAAATTATAGCTAATGGTATAAAAAAAAATAGAACAAGCCAAAAATAAGGGCTAAAAACAAAATATTTTTCAAATAATTTATTTTTCAATTAATCCTCTAAAACCTTGATTGATTCACTTTCCCAACTACAAATGACTTTCTCCCCTTTTGGGAAATTATAATTTGAGTTGGAGTTAAAATTCTGATCTAAAACTGAAATTATCATATTTTTAATTTTAATTTCATAACGTGTAAAACTTCCCAAATATGATTTTTCTAAAATTTCTCCACTAAAGGAATTAAATGAACTTGTTTTCAAATTATTCATTGATTGTATTTTTATTTTCTCTGGTCTTAGTAAAATATTAGTTTGTGTATTTTTTAATTCTTTGTTTAATTTAAAATTTATACCTAAATCATCAGAATAAAAATTTTCATCTTTCTTATAAATCTCAATTATATTTGCAATTCCTATAAAATTGGCAGTATAAAGACTTTTAGGATTTTCATAAATCTCTTCAGGGCTAGAGCATTCCAAAATAAGACCATTCTTCATTATTGCCATTCTATCAGATAAGGACATTGCTTCTTCCTGATCATGGGTAACAAAAACAAATGTAATTTTTAGTTTCTTTTGGAGTGTTGTTAACTCTAATTGCGTTTTTGATCTTAGTTTTTTATCTAGTGCTGCAAGAGGCTCATCTAATAATAATAACTTAGGTTTTTTTATTAAGCACCTTCCAAGGGCAACTCGTTGCTGCTCTCCTCCTGATAATTGCTTAATTCTTCTATTTAATAAATGTTCAATAGATAAAAGTTCGGCAATATTTCTTACGTTTATTTCAATTTCTTTTTGGGTAAAATTTTCTTTTATTCCAAAAGCTAAATTATTAAATACGTTTAAGTGAGGAAATAGAGCATACGATTGAAACATATAATTTAATGGTCTTTCAAAAGGTTCAAGGTTTGTTATGTCCGTTCCGTCGAGTATTACACGTCCTGTATCTGGCTTCTCAAATCCACCTAGTATTCTTAGTAAGGTAGTTTTGCCTGAACCCGATGATCCTAAGAGGCCAAAAAATTCAGATTTTGAAATATTTAAATTAATATTTTCTAAAACTTTGTTATCTCCAAATGATTTAGAAATATTTTCAATTACAAGAAAATTATTATCCATCTTAAATCAGCACTAATATTAATATATTAGTGCTGAAATGAAGTATATTTTTTAATTTGCTTTAAACTTATTAAAATATTTAGTTGATAATTTAGATTTTTTCGGAGAGTCTGCAGTATCAGCAAAAAGCATACTTAAAGTTGCTTCATCTGGATAAATAGCAGGATCTTCAAAAATTTCAGGATCAACTAGTTCATTGGCTGCTTTATTTGGATTTGAATACCAAACGTAATTTGTAATATCAGCAGCAACTTGAGGTCTTAAAATATAATTTATAAATTTGTGTGCATTCTCAACATTTTTTGCATCAGCTGGAATAGCCATCATATCAAACCATATTACAGTTCCTTCAGATGGAATTGAGTACCAAGCTTCTACTCCATCTGCAGCTTCATCTGCAGCTAGAAAAACATCACCTGACCAACCCATAGTTAAACAGATCTCTCCATTTGCTAAATCATCGATATATTGAGAAGAATCAAAATATCTTATGTAAGGTCGTATTTGCTGTAACATTTCAAGAGCAACCTCATAATCTTTCTCATCCTCTGTATAAGGATCTTTTCCAACGTATTTTAAAGCGATTTCCATAACCTCTGTAGGAGCATCCAACATTGCGATTCCACAATCTGCATATTTTGATGCAATAGCTGGATCAAACAAAATGCTCCAACTTGTAATATCATTTTCATCAACTTTATCAGTATTATAGCCAATACCTGTAGTACCATACATATAATTTATCGAGTATTGACCTCCTGGATCATGTGCATCAATTTTTGCTAGTACATCGGGATCTAAATTACCAATGTTTGAAAGTTGAGCCTTATCAAGTTTTTGAAAAACTCCAGCCTTGATTTGATTTTCTAAAAAAGAGCCTGAAGGCACCACAATATCATAACCTGAACCACCAGCTAAAAGTTTAGCTTCAAGAACCTCATTTGAATCAAAAACGTCATAAGTTACATCAATGCCAAATTCATTTTCAAAATTTTCAATTGTATCTTCGGCAATATAGTCAGACCAATTGTAAATAAATAGTTCTTCTTTAGCCTGAGCTGAAAAAGAAATTAAAACTAATAGAGATATAAAATACTTAAGCATTATTCCCCTCCTAAATAAAAATTACATTAAATAAAATAAATTAAAAATCGAGAATTTTTTTATATAGATCAGGCCTTCTGTCTCTAAAGTTACCCCATAATTTTCTATATTCTCTTGAAATTAACAAATCTAAAGTCGCAGTTATTATTCCCTCATCCTTATCATTCATACGATTTATTACATTTCCAAGATGATCCAATATAAAAGAATTACCATAAAAATTTAATTCAATATCAGCTTCGACCTCCTTCCCTATTCTATTCGAAGTTATTATAGGGATTTGATTTGCAGCAGCATGTCCTACCATTGTATTAATCCAATGATCCTTTGAATTTAATTCAGGCATGTGTGGCTCAGAGCCAATTGCTGATGGATAAAAAATTAAATCTGCACCTTTCAATGTTAATATTCTTGCACATTCAGGAAACCACTGATCCCAACAAATTGCACAACCAACTTTTGCTTGAGGAGTGTCAAAAACCATAAAACCTGTGTTGCCTTTTTCAAAATAATACTTCTCATTATATCCAGGTCCTTCTGGAATGTGAGATTTATTATAAACTTCACTTATTTTACCGAAAGAATTAATCATAACTAGAGAGTTAAAAAACTTATTTTCCTTTTTTTGAAAAAAACTAATTGGTAATGAAATCTTTTTATCTTTACAAATATTAGATAATTTTTCGAACATTGGATTAGAAGGAAAATCAATTGCAAGATCAAAAAATTTATCATTTTTTGTTGAACAAAAATAATAATCTTGAAATAATTCTTGCAGAAGTAAAATATCAACATTTTCATTTGATGCTTTTTCAACTAAACTAATTGCTTTATTTACATTAGCGTCAAAGTCTCCTTTAATAGCCTTGAATTGTGATGTTGCTACTTTTACTTTCATATTTTTGGTACATTCATTGTTATACAATGAATATTTCCACCACCATAATTTATATTTTCTGTTTCCAACATCATAATTTCTCTATTTGGGAATAACTTTTCAAAAGTTAATTTTACCTCATTATCTTCCTTAACATTGAATTTAGGTAAGATAATTTTATTTTTACTGAAATAGAAATTTATATATGAACTAATTATATTCTTATTATTAATCTTTTTTCTTGTAGGTAAAGGAACTTCAATTAAATCAAATGTCTGATTAGTATCTCTAAAAAATTTAATAAGATCAGCTTTGTTTTTTTCTAATATTTCATAATTAGGATCTAATTTGTGAGTTGTGGCAATTAAATATTGATTTTTTCCTATCGGGCATAATAAATTATCGACATGACCATCTGTATCATCCTCCATTAGTCCATTTTCAAATAAAAAAATATAATTTAAGTTAAACAAGAGCTTTAATTCTTTAATAATATATTCACTATTATGTTTTTGTTTTCTATTTTTATTAAATATTACATTTTTAGTGCTAAATAAATTTTTTTTATCATCATAAGTTATTGCTCCTCCTTCAATAACTAAGTCAGAAATTTTTGTTGGGATATTTAAATAGTTTGAAATAAATTTTGATATTTTATTATCATTTAAATAATCTGGATACTTTCCATAACCATTAAACTCAAAGCTAATTGATTTTAATTTTTCATTTTCATTATAAAAAATTGGTGCAATATCTCGCATCCAAGAATCATCTAATTTACATTCTATAATATCTATATTTTTATGATCAGTTTTATTTTGAATTTCATTAATGTCTTCTTTATTTGACAAAACAATAACCTGCTCAGTTTTTGCTATTTCATTAATTACATTTGCAACTTCATCTCTAGCCTTATTAATAATTTTACCATAAAGATCTTTATTACATGGCCAAGCAATCAAACAATATTGGTGTTCATGCCATTCAGGAATTAGTTTCATAAAATTTAAAAATATGTATAATTATTTCATGTCTAAAGATGAAGTAAAATTCACTGAAATGAAACATGGTGATAAAGAGGATTATGAACTTCTTGCTAATTTTGAAGATAAATTCATTGAAGGTACAGCTGATAGAATAGTAAGAGTGCTAGAAAGTTTAGACAATTCTTTAGGTGGCTATAAGGTATCTAGATTAGAACATTCTCTTCAAACTGCATCAAGGGCGTTACGTGAACAAGCTTCTGAAGAAATGGTGGTAGCTTCCTTATTGCATGATATAGGTGATGAAATTGCACCTCTTAATCATTCTGAACTTGCAGCCGCAGTATTAAAACCCTTTGTGTCTGAAAAAACAAGATGGATTGTAGAACAACACGGTTTGTTTCAAGCCTACTACTATAATCATTATTATGGAAAAGATAGAAATCTAAGAGATAAATTCAAAGGTCATGAATTCTTTAAAGACACTATAGATTTTTGTGAAAGATGGGATCAAGCATCATTTGATCCAAATTATGATACAATTCCTTTAAAAGAATTTGTTCCAATGGTTCAAAGAATATTTAATAGAACACCTTATAGAAATTTATAATTATTTTTTTAGCTTATTGATTAGTGTAAGGTTACCTGGATCAAAATTATTTTTATTTTCTTGAATAAATTTATCTATATCTTTTTGCTTTTCTAATTCTAATTCAGAAACTTTTCTAATATTTAAATCAACATACAAAGAACAAACCTCTGTTGTTGCTGCTCTGTAACCTTCAAGCTTATGAGTCATTTCTAATTTATAAATTAATCTTTTTTTATCCCTATCAAGAAATAATAAATTAATATCTACTTCATCACCCTCTTTCACTTCTTTGTCATAAGTTGTGTGTGACTCTACGGCAAAAGTAGTTTTCTTCTCTATTTTTGCAGAAGTTTCACCCATATTAAATTTTTGTAAAAGAACTTCCCATCCAGCATCAAAAAGATGAATATAAAATGCCAAATTCATATGACCATTGTAATCGGTCCATTCTTTTTTTACTCTTCCTGAATTTAAATATATCTTCATTGTTTTTCTTTATTAATTCAAAAAATATAGTAGTTTAAAATAATGAATAATGAAGTAATAATTTCGTGTGCTGTAACAGGATCTGGTGATACAGCAGGTAAACATCCTGAATTACCTATAACGCCAAAACAAATTGCTGATGCTTCAATTGAAGCTGCCAAAGCGGGTGCAGCAATAGCTCATGTACATGTAAGAGAACCTGATGGCAAACCTTCTAGGAATTTAAGTTATTATAAAGAAGTGGCAGATAGAATTCGCTCCTCTGAAACTGATGTAGTTTTAAATTTTACTACAGGTATGGGTGGTGATTTTGAAGTTGGAACAGGTAAAGATCCTTTAAATCCCGTGGGAGCAAATACTGATATGATCGATGCATTAAGCAGATTAGAACATGTTGAAGAGTTATTGCCTGAAATTTGTACTTTAGACTGCGGCTCACTAAATTTTGGTGACTCAAACATGACTTTTATTCATACACCGATACAACTAAGAACTGCAGCAAAAAAAATGCAGGAGCTTGGAGTGAAACCAGAAATGGAAGCTTTTGAAATGGGTCATTTATGGTTTGCTAATCAACTTTATAAAGAAGGTTTAATTGATGGCCCTCCTTTTTATCAAATATGCCTTGGTATACCTTGGGGATCACCTGCAACAACGAGCGCAATGAAAGCTATGGCTGAAATGGTACCTTCTGAAGGTGTTTGGTCTGGGTTTGGAATAGGAAGATCACAAATGCCTATGGCTGCACAGGCAGTTATTTTGGGAGGAAATGTTCGTGTGGGACTTGAAGACAATCTTTATTTAAAAAAAGGAGTTTTTGCATCAAATACACAGTTGGTTGAAAAGGCAAGATGTATTGTTGAAGATATGGGAGCTTCTATTTTATCCCCTCAGCAAACTAGAGAGAAATTAAAACTAAAAAAACATTTTTAATTTGAAAAATATTGCTGTCATTGGAACTGGTGTAATTGGTACCGGCTGGATACTTAGATTTCTCGCTAATGGTATAAGAGTTAAAGCATTTGATAAAAATTCTCAGCAATTACATTTTCTAAAAGAAGAAATAACAAGAACAAACTTAATTATAAAGAAATTATATAATACAAAAATCAATTTCAGAAATTTGGAAATCGTGGACAATATTGAGGAAGCAGTGAAGAATGCAGATTTAATTCAGGAAAATGTACCTGAACGACTATCTTTAAAAAAAGATGTTATAAAAAATATAAGTAAATATTCTCCCTCAAATTCAATAATTGCTTCAAGTTCATCTGGCTTACTTCCATCAGATTTACAATCAAAATGTATTAATCCAAAAAGGTTAATCATAGCTCATCCATTTAACCCTGTATATATTCTCCCTTTGGTTGAAATTGTAAAAGGTAAAAAAACTACAAATTTATATCTTAATAAAGCAAAAAAATTTTATCAAAAAATTAAAATGAAAACATTATTGGTAGAAAAAGAATTGCCAGGCTTTTTATCTGATAGATTGCAAGAAGCTTTGTGGAGAGAGGGTTTACATATTATAAATGATGGATTTGCTTCAACAAAAGATTTAGATGAAGCGATTACTTATGGTCCTGGTATGAGATGGGCTCTAATGGGAACTTTTCTTACATTTCATCTAGCTGGAGGGGAAATGGGTATGAAACACATGTTAGATCAATTTGGACCAGCATTGAAGCTTCCATGGACTAAACTTAAATCTCCAAAACTAACAAAAAAACTTAAAGAAAAAATCATTAAAGGCACAAAAAAACAATCAAATAATCATTCTATTAAAGATTTAAGTAACATAAGAGATAATTTTTTAATAGATTTGCTAGAATTAAAGAAAAAATATAAATTATAATTATGACAATAATCTCAAAATATGTAGCTTTAAAAAATTATATACCTACTGGATTACCTAAGGAGGATGATTTTGAAATAAAATCTAAAACATTAGAATTAGATGAAACAAATAATATTCATGTTCTTAATTCGTGGATATCAGTTGATCCCTATATGAGAGCAAGAATGACAGAACGTAAAAATTATAAACCACCCTTTTTATTAGGGGAGGAAATGGAAGGTTATGCAATTGGTTCAGTCCAAAAATCAAAAGATTCACAATTTCAAGAAGGAGATATTGTTTTCAGTAATTTTGGCATGAGAGATAACTTTATTTGCAAAAGAAGTGATTTAAAAAAAATCAAAAATTCTGATCTTCCATTGCAAACTTATCTAGGACCTTTAGGAATGACAGGACAGACTGCATATATCGGTCTTTTTAATCACGGAAAAATACAAAAGGGACAAAGTATTCTTGTATCTTCAGCAGGTGGAAGTGTTGGCTCAACAGTTTGTCAAATTGCAAAAAATTTAGGATGTAAAGTTTATGCTAGTACAGGATCAGATGAAAAAGTTGATTGGTTAAAAAATGAATTAAATGTTGATGTAGCATTTAATTATAAAAAAATTGATAACCTTGTTCTTCACTTAAAAGAAATTTGTCCTGAAGGATTTGACTTATACTTTGATAATGTTGGAGGTGATTTTTTAGAGTCTGCAATTTTTCGAATGAAAAATTTCGGAAGAATTATTATTTGTGGAAGAATATCTCAAATGAATTCAACTTCTGCTCCTGCAGGGCTAAAAAATATGGCTCACGTATTAGTAAAAAGATTAACAATAAAAGGTTTTTTAATTTTTGATCATGAAAAAGATAATGAGCCTTTTGAAACTGATATGCGAAATTGGCTTTCAGAAGGAAAAATAAAATTTAAAGAAACAATTTATGAAAATATAGAAAATGCTCCAAAAGCATTTATAGATCTACTGAATGGTAAAAATTTAGGTAAGATGTTAGTTAAAATTTAACTAAATTGTAACATATGGTGATGTCCCTCGATATTTTATATCTAATTTGAGTTCTTTATCAATTGGTGGAAAAGCTCTTTGCTGACATTCTACTCTAGGGCAAATTCTACAAGAAACTCCAATTGGCATTTGTAACTTTTTATTATTTAAATCAATTCCCTCAGAATAAATAAGATCTTTAGCGTATTTCATATCACAACCTAAACCAATCGAAACAAAACTTTTAGGCATTCCATGTTTTTCAATTCCTTTCTCAAAAGCTCTTGCTATACAAAAATATACTCGTCCATCAGGCATTTTAGATATTTGAGGATGAATTTTTCCAGGATTTAAAAATGCAGTATACACATTCCACCTAGGACAAGAACCTCCATGTCTTGGTATATGAATACCAGATAAAGAAAATCGCTTGGACACATTTCCAGCAATATCTGTTTTTAAAAAATGAAATGGCACTCCTTCGTTTCCAGGTCTTTGAAGATTTGTTAATCTATGTGTAACTTGTTCAAAACTACAAGCATAATGATGCATCAAAATTTCCACATCATATTTATGTAATTTAGCACTCTTTAAAAAATCGTTATAAGGCATCATAAAAGCAGCAGCATAATAATTTAGTAAAGATAGTTTAAGCAAAGGTTCTACTTCTTCTGACTCAATATTATTATCTTTAATAACTTTATTGATTACATCATTAGCTTCTAAATAAGCAACTTGTGATGCTAAATGAAAATTTCTTGATGTATAAGTTAACATTTCAGAAAGATAAAAAGTCTTGGATTTTTCATCAAATCTTTTAACTATTTTTTCATCTTCGTTGATGGTTACTATTTTAACATCAATTCCGTGTTTTTTTTTAAGATAAGATGATAATTTAGATCCTGAACCAATGTTAGGCCCAGTTTCAAGACCTATTTCTTTTCTTAAATTTTCAGAACTAATTTCTAAATCATGAAAGTAATTTTTATTTTCTTGAAGAATATCTGAAACTATTTCTACAGGTAGTCTTGTTGGTTTTTCTATTTGATTTGCATTGACATCCATCGTTTCAAGTCGATTTTGCATATCTTCTTTAAAGCTTTTAAAAGAATCATTTATTGTCAGTAATGCTTTAGCTATGTTAGGATTTGAACCAATGAAGTCACTTGTGTCGTGATTGGTTATCTTTAAATCATCAAAAATTTCATTGCTTAAAACATCCATTACGTCTGAAAGAAGTCGTTTGCTAGATTCTGTTGAGAAGTCTTTAATTGATAAATCTAATTTATCAGCTGCTTTAATTAGTAAGGAAAGCGGTATTTTTCTTTTTCCACTTTCAATTAAATTTAAATAACTAGGCGATATGCCAATAGTTTTTGATAATTCAGCTTGTGAAAAACCTTTGCTTATCCTTTGTTTTTTTAACCTTGGGCCAAAATTTATGTCAGATTCAATATTCATTTACAAAATTTACAAAATCAATAAATTCAAAGTAATTTTCTTTACATCAAAAATAAGAAAAACTCTAGTTTTTTTTAGTATTTTTATGTATTTGTAAAATCTGTAAATATGAACAGTAAATTAACAGAAAACATTAATAATCAAAAAGAAAACCTAGAGCAGAGTTCTATTGAGAAAAAGGTTCTTGAAGGATCTATAGACTCAAATTATGACCTTAATCTTTCTGATGGTATCGAAGCATACTACAGCGAAAGATACGGTTGGACTCTTAGAAGAAAAACTATCTAATTATATTAGATTTTAGTTCTCTAACTAACGGTACTCTTTATTTGGTCGCAAGCTTTTTCAGCAATCATAATAGTTGTTGCATTTAAATTAGCACTAACGATATCTGGCATTACAGAAGCATCAATAACTCTTAAATTTTGAATTCCATGAACCCTCAGGTTTTGGTCTACAACTGAAGTTTTGTCCTCACCCATTTTATTTGTGCATGAGGGATGATACGCAGATTCAGATGTATTTTTAATAACTTCATCTAATTCATTTTGATTAGATACATTCTTTCCAGGCCTAATTTCTGTGCCAACATATTCTTTTAGTGCTTTTTGAGACAAAATTTTTTTAGCAATACCTATACCTTCTCTCATTTGTTTTAAATCGTCTTCATGCTTAAGATAATTAAATTGTATTTTAGGATCATCTTTATAGTTATTTGTTTTAATTTTAACAAACCCCCTACTTTTTGGTCTATTTGGACAAACATGAAATTGAAAAGCTTCAAAATTAGGATTTTCTAAACCATGATTAATAACTAAGTATGGAAAAAAATGAAATTGTAGGTTTGGATGATTATATGATTTGTCAGATTTAACAAAACCTCCTAACTCTAAGTGTGAGTTTGCCAATCTACCTTTTTTAAATAAAAACCATTTTGATCCTTCAATTGCTTGATAAAGAAAATTTGTTGCTAAAGAATGTAATGTTTCATTTTTTTTAGATTTATATTGAATATACATCTCTAAATGATCTTGTAAATTTTCTCCCACCCCAACTAAATTATTAATAACTTCTATTCCCAAGCTTTTAAGATGTTTTTCATTACCTATTCCCGATAATTGAAGAATTTTAGGCGAATTAATTGAACCAGCACAAAGTATAACTTCTTTATTGGCTAAATAATTATTGGTTATATTTTTTTTAATCGTTTCAACACCAATTGCAGTTTTATTTTTAAAAAGAATTTTTTTAACATCAATATTATTTATTATTCTTAGATTTTTTCTATTTTGGATTGGCTCTAAATATGCCTTAGCAACACTTTGTCTGACACCGTTGTTTATTGTTACATCAAAAGTTCCAAAACCTTCCTTATCAATACTGTTAGAGTCATTAAATATTTTATATCCAGCTTCTTGTGCAGCTTCTAAAACTTTTTTAAATAGAGGATATTTTTTATCTATGTTTGATTTATTTACTTTTAATGGCCCCTCTTTACCTCTTACATTACTATCATGAGACCAAGTTTCTAATTTTTTAAAAAAAGGTAAAACTTTTTCATATGACCAATCAGTTAAACCACTTGAAGACCATCTTTCAAAATCCTCTTTATGACCTCTAGCAAAAACCATTCCGTTATGCGAAGAGCATCCCCCAGTCATTTTACCTCTTGGACAATATAAAGATCTATTATTTAGAAACGGTTCAGGCTCAGTATAATATTTCCAATTATATTTTGGATCATGCATTGCATATAGAAGTGCGCTTGGCATATCAACTTTCCAGGTTTTACTCGATGGACCAGCTTCTAATAAAATTACGGAATTCTTTGATTGTGAAGACAATCTGTTAGCTAAAACACAACCTGCTGACCCTGCTCCAACAATGATGTAGTCAGCGTTTTTATCCACTAATTCATTCTTTCAGTGTTTCCATCAACAGTCATGATTTGACCAGATACATTTTCTGATGCTTCACTTAATAAAAATAAAGCCATTGAAGCAATATCTTCTTTCTCTACAAATGCGTTTAAAGAAACCATTGACTCTAATTCTTTTCTTACTTTTTTATTTGAAGAATTTATTAATTTAGCTTTTGCATTTATTACCCTATCCATTCTATCGCCATTAACAGATCCAGGACAAATTGCATTCACACGTATTTTAAATTTTCCTAATTCAACAGCTAATGTTTTAGTTAATCCAATTACTGCCCATTTACTTGATGCATAGGGTGAACGTTGAGCAAAACCAAATAATCCTGCAGTTGAAGATAAATTAATAATAGATCCTTTTTTAGCTTTTTTTAAAAATGGAATAGCAAATTTTGCAAAATAAAAATGTGAACTTAAATTGGTTTTTATTGTCTTATCCCATTCATCTATTGAAATATTTTGAAGATACTTTGTAGGTCCTGCAATACCTATATTATTTATTAATCCATCTATTTTTTTTAAGTTAGATAGAGATTTGAAATATTCTTTAATGTCTTTTGGATTTGTGCAGTCTAAGTGTTTAGCAAATATTTTATTACGATATTTTTTATTTGAATTTATTTTATCAATCTTTGATCTATTTATATCAGATAAATATACTTTTCCACCTGAATTGATTATTTTATTTGCTATAGCAAAACCTAAGCCATCTGCACCAGCAGAAATAATATAATTTTTTTTACTAAGATTAATTTTCATTTATTGAATCTTATCTATCTCTTTTTTAGAAATATATCCAATAGTTTTGCCTTTATTGTCAGTAACTACTATTGTTAGGTTATCTTCAAGAATTTTATTTTTAAATTTTTTTAGTTTTATATTTTGGTTTACTTTGTAAATAGAACCTAACGTTAAATTATTTTTATTAAAACTTTTTTCAATTATCATTATATTTTTTGCTTCTAGATAATCTATTCTATTTTCTTTGCTAGAAAACAAATTAAGTAAAAATTTAAATATATTCATTATTTAAAATATAGATTTACTAGGAAGATCTTTTATTCAGAAGATTGGTTAGCCAATCAGGATCCATTTCTGGGACTGAAGACAATAAAAGTTCTGTATAATCAGGATACGGTGGATTCAAAATTTTACTTTTCAAACCTTGTTCCACTACCTCTCCTTGATACATAACAACTATTTCATCTGAGATTGCTTTAACTGTTGCTATATCATGGGTTATAAAAATATAAGTTACACCAAGATCTTTTTGTAATTTTTGGAGTAATTTTAATATTCCTTCTTGAACAATTTGATCTAGCGCTGATGTCACTTCATCACAAATAATTAAATCTGGGTTAGCCGCTAAAGCTCTTGCAATGCATATTCTCTGTTTTTGGCCTCCAGATAATTCGGATGGTAATCTATCTAAAAAAGTTTCATCTAATTCAATCATTTTTAATAATTCAATAACTTTTGCTTCTCTTTCTTTCCCTTTTATACCTTGATAAAATTCAATTGGCCGTCCTATTATTTCATCAACAGTTTGACGGGGGTTCATTGCAGTATCAGGCATTTGAAAAATTATTTGAATTCTTCTTAATTCTTCTTTTGACCTTTGCTCAAGTTTTGGAGACAATTTTTTTCCATCAAAAATTATTTCTCCTTTTAATTGAGGAAGTAAGCCTGTAATTACTCTAGCTGTTGTTGATTTTCCTGATCCACTTTCGCCAACTATAGCTACTGTTTTGCCTTTAGGAATATCTATAGAAACATTATGCAGAACCTTAGATGAGCCATATGCTGCATCAATATTTTTAATTGACAACATATAATCTTCATTTGTTTCTTCAGGCTTGATCAGTGATCTTACTGACCATAGAGATTTAGTGTATTCTTCTTTTGGGTTTGATAGCATATCTCTTGTTTCAGCTTCTTCAACTTCTTCACCATATCGCAAAACTTTAATTCTATCAGCCATTTGAGCAACTACGGCTAAATCATGAGTAATATAAATTGCTGCTGTATTAAATTTGTCTACTATAGATCTCATAGCAGATAATACTTCTACTTGAGTAGTAACATCTAAGGCAGTAGTTGGTTCATCAAATATTATTAACTCTGGTCTTGGTGACATAGCCATAGCAGTCATTATTCTTTGAAGTTGACCTCCTGATACTTGGTGCGGGTATCTATCTCCTATATTTTCCGCATCTGGAAGCTGTAGTGATTCATAAAGTTGAACCGCATCTTTTTTTAATACATCAGTGGGATTTATCTTTAATCTATTAGCAGCACTTATTGTTTGATCCATTAATCTATGAGCAGGATTAAAAGATGCTGCTGCTGATTGAGCAACATAAGATATCTTAGTTCCCCAAATTTTTCTCTTTTCAAATTCAGTTAGTTTAGCGAGGTCTATGCCGTTAAAATTAATTTCTCCCTTTATAATCTTACAACCTGGTTGAGTATAGCCCATTGCAGCTTTACCCATAGTAGATTTTCCGGCACCACTCTCTCCTATTAAACCTAGTATTTCTCCTCTGTGTAAAGTCAAATCTACACCTTTTAAAATTTTATGCCATCTCTCATCTGAAAATCCATCAATATGGATATTTTTCATTTCAAGCAGGAGTTCTTTTGATTTATTTGACGTCATCTTTTAATCCGCTAGTAATGTAAAGATACCAATCAACAACAAAATTAATTGATACACAAAGCAAAGCAATTGCAGCAGCTGGAATTAATGGTGTTAAACCTGCTGTTATATCATATTGCGCATATTGAATAAGTATTGCATTTTCTCTTACCATTGATGCCCAATCTGCTGAAGGGGGTTGAATGCCAATTCCTAAAAAACTTAAACTAGATATTGTAAAAATTATAAATATGAACCTTAAACCAAACTCAATAATCAACGGTGAAGCTATATTAGGAAGTATTTCTCTGAAAATAATATATGATAAATTTTCACCTCTTAATCTCGCGACCTCTACATATTCTAGAACAACTTGACCAACAGCAACTGATCTTGATATTCTAAAAAATCTAGTTGACTCCAAAATTCCTAAAATGACAATTAAATTAAAATTAGTAGGTCCAAAAACTGATAAAAGTATAAAAGTAAAAATCATTACAGGTATAGCCATAAGCGTGTCTACTATTCTACTTAATAGTTGATCTAAATATCTTCTATCCAGAGCAGCTATAATTCCAAATACTGTTCCAATTCCTAAAGCAATAAAAGTAGCTAATAAACAAATACCAATTGTATTTCTTGCAGCATAGATAATGCGAGAAAAAATATCTCTTCCAATTTGATCAGTACCAAATATATGACCATCACCCCAAGGAGCATAAGCTACTGGGAATATTTCTGCTTCTCCATGTGGAGCAATTAAGGGAGCAAATATTGCAGCAAAAAAATATATAAATAGTACAATCATCCCAAACCAAGCTGAGATTGGAGCTTTTGATAAGGCAATTTTTAATCTTTCTAATCTAGTTCTTCTTTTAATTAAATTTGCAACTTCACTTTTTGCAGAATAAGATAAATTTTCGCTCATTTTGGGTATAGTAACCTTGGGTTAGAAATAATTCCGATCAAGTCAGCAATTAAATTTAATATTACATATGTTGATGCAAAAATTAATGCACAAGCTTGAACAACGGGTAAATCTCGATTATAGACTGATCCGACCATCAACCTACCAATACCTTGATAGTTAAAAACATATTCAACAACAACTGAGCCAATCAACATATAAGCTAAGTTTATTGCAATTACTTGAGAAATAGGTGCCCAAGCATTTGGAAGTGCGTGTTTGACAATTACCTCGTATCTAGAAGCTCCCGATAATTTTGCCATTTCAATATATTCACTTGATAAGATATTTATTATCGCTGACCTTGTCATTCTCATCATGTGACCCATAGTAATTAATGTCAAAGTAAAAACTGGAAGAGCAGTTCTATAAAATCTTTCAGCCAAAGTTGAAGCTTCATCCACATTAGAAATAGTTGGAAAAACTGGAAACAGTGTCGCTAGTAAAAGAATAAAAATATAGGCTGTAAAAAATTCTGGTGAAGATACGGTTACTAAGCTAACTCCAGTTGCTGACCTATCATAATAAGAGTTTCTGTATAATGCTGCTGAGATACCTAAGATTAAAGATAGAGGAATAGCCAACATGGCGGCAACCCCTGTTAAAAATAATGTATTCTTTAATCTGGGGACAATTAAACCAACAACTTCTCTAGACCTATCACCTTGATCCCCTTGAACTTTAGATCTTCCAGAGAAAGAACTACCAAAATCTCCTTGAAAAACATTTCCTAACCAATCAAAATATCTTGTTACCGGAGGTTTATCTAAACCCAATTCTGCTCTAAGAGCTTTTACAGCAGATTTTGTTGCACTTTGACCTAATATTTCCGTGGCAAAGTCTCCCGGTAAAAAAGAGAATGTACTAAATATTATTACCGAAAATGCAAAAACTGTAACGAGACCAAGGCTAAGCCTTAACAAAATTGTTCTAAATATTGGATGAATTCTACTAATATTACCCTCCTTAAAGATACAATCTTAATTCTTAAAGTTTTGTCTAAATTAGGTCAACATGTAAGCTAAAATTAATAATTTATACGTTGAATTAAAACGTTATATATGTTTTTATATATTAACTTAAGTTTGTTTTTTGTTAAATTTCTAGAAATTATGAACAAAAATCTTAGGTTTTTGTTCAATTATAAGGGAGGACAAATGAAAAATAAGAAAATAGACAAATACATTGAAGAACAGTCTTCAAAGCTAACAAAAGGGCTTATTGATAGAAGACAGTTCATGATGTCTGTCCTTGCTACTGGGGTCACGCTACCAATTGCATTATCATTAGCAGATAAAGCAGTTGCAGCTACACCAAAAAAAGGTGGGCATTTAAGATGGGGTAATAGTGCAGCAGATGCAACTGATACTCTTGATCCAGCAACTTATCAGAGCTCATTTATGCAAGCTACTGCTTGGTCATATCAGAACTGTCTAACTGTTGTTGATTCAGATCACACAATTGTTGGAGAGCTTGCTGAGTCAATTGAATCAGACGATGCTCAAACATGGGTATATAATCTTCGCAAAGGTGTTGAATTCCATAATGGTAAATCAATGACAGCAGAAGATGTTGTGCTAAACTATCAGTATCATATGAATCCAGATACTGCTTCGGCAGCAGGTGGACTTTTATCTCAAATTGAAACAGTTTCTGCTGATGGAAATGACAGAGTTATTTTTAAGCTAAAAGGTGCAAATGCCGATTGGCCTGCAATAACTACTGACTATCACATTATGATTAAACCAACAAAAGATGGAGTTGTTGATGCTCAATCAACGATTGGAACTGGTCCATATATTATGGATGAATTCAATCCTGGTGTTGGTGCAAAATTTGGAAAAAGAAATCCAAATTATTTCAAAGGTGATAGTGTTGCACACTTTGATTCAGTTGAAGTAATCGGAATTAATGATCCTGCTACTAGACAAGCAGCATTATTAAACGGTGAAATTGACTGGATGAATGGTGTTGATCTTAGAACTGCTAATCTATTGACTAGAAATCCTAGTGTAGAAATTACAGCAGCTTCTGGTTACGCTCACTATACAGCTCCAATGAGATTGAACGTTCCACCGTTTGATAATTTTGATGTTCGTATGGCAATGAAGTTTGCAATCAAAAGACAGGAAATTGTTGATAAGATTATGCTTGGATATGGTACTGTTGGTAATGATCATCCGATCTCTACTGCTCACCCATACCACAATAGCGCTTTAGAGCAGAGAGAATTCGATGCTGATAAAGCTGCTTATCACTGGAAAAAATCTGGAGTAAGTGGACCAATTGAAATTAGTACTTCTGAGGTTCCTTATGCAGGATGTACAGATGCAACTAACTTGATAGCAGCATCTGCTCAAGAATGCGGTATCGATCTTCGAGTTAAAAAAGAACCTGAAGATGGTTACTGGAGTAACGTATGGAACACTAAAGGTTTCAGTATGAGTTCTTGGGGTGGAAGACCTACAGAAGATATGATGTGGTCTGCTGCATTCACAGATGACACTGAGTGGAACGAAGCTGCATGGGGTAATCTAGTTCAAACTGATTCAACTGTTCGTTTCAATGAACTTGTTAGATCTGCTAGATCAGAACTTGATGCAGAAAAAAGAAAATCAATGTACTGGGAAGCACAAGCACTTTGTAACTACGATGGTGGTGCTATTGTTTATGCATTTAACCAATATGTTGGCGCTGGTTCTAAAAAACTTGCTCACGGTGAAGATGTTGCTGGTAACTGGGAAAGTGACGGTAACAAACTATCTGAACGTTGGTGGTTTGCATAAAATATTAATTTGCTTTGTGGCGCATTTAAATGCGCCACACTATTTCTACTAATCTTCCAAAAAAATGTTTTTAAAAAATAAGAAATACCTCTTTGATGGAGGTTCCGGTCAAACTTTAATGGAAATGGGTTTAGAGACAACAGGTGATCTTTGGTCAGCACAAGCATTATTAAATGAAAATAATCACCAAATGGTCGTAGAAATGCATAAAAATTTTATAAATGCTGGATCACAATTAATAGTCACTTCAAATTTTAGTGTTAGAAGGAGGCTACTAAAAAAATATAATTTACTTGATAAATTTGAATTTGGGATAAGATCTGCTGGAGCACTTGCTTTAAAAGCAAAAAATGAAAGTGAAAAAAAAGTTATTATTGCAGGCTCATTGCCAAATCAAGGTAATACATATTCCCCAATACATTTTGAAACTGATGAAACAATGTTTAATTATTTTCATGAAATTGCAAAAATATTAAAAGATTATGTCGATATATTTTACTTAGATGTTTTATGTTCCATCAAAGAAATAAAAATTGCTTTAGAAGCTTCAAAAGAATTTAATAAACAAGTTCTTGTAGGTGCACACTTACGTTATGATGGAAAATTACCATCTGGAGAAAGTCTTGATGAACTTTTTGAAACTATTCAAAAATTTAATTGTTGCGGGATAGTATCAGCCTGCGTATCACCTGAAATTGTTAATTTGAGTATTCCTATATTTAATAAACAAAAGCTTCCTTTTGGTTATAAAATGAATTTATTTAAAGAACTGCCTACTAGTAATGAAGAAAAATTTAGTTCAGAAGGTTTTGAAGGACATTATGATTATATTGATGCCATTGAATTACTTGGCACTCGAAATGAAGAATTTGGAGAAGAAAAATATAAAATGTTTGTTTTAAATTCTTTAAATGAAGGTGTTACTCTAGTTGGTGGATGCTGTGAAGTGAAGCCACGACATATTGAAGCTATTAAGAATTTATTTTAAAATTTTTTTTTCATTATTTTGTGATAAGTTGAATAAATTTTATGGGAGATTTAGTTAGTAATTACAGATTTGTCGTTAAGCCAGTTATTAAGGAAACTGGTAGATCTTTGGATTTGGCTAGGCCCATGAAAATACATCCTCTCACTTATCAAGAGTTACCACTCAACCCAGAATATACTAACTACGCCGATGGAAGATTTACGCTTGAAAAATTATCTCATGCTACAGCAGATGAAATGTATTGGAAAGCTAGACAAGAAATAATTTTACGTCATACGGGCGAGCATCCATACGAAATTTCAGGTCCGGATGCTGAAAATTTACTTCAACAAATATTTCCTAGAGATATTTCAAAAGTAAAAATAGGACGATGTTCTTATCAATTTGCTTGTTATCATGATGGAGGAATGATTTCAGATGGATTATTATTAAGACTAGAAAAAAATAAATTTTGGTTTGCACAAGGTGATGGACATTTATACAGTTGGTACAAAGCTCATTCGAAAAATTTAGATGTTGAAATTAAAGATCCAAATGTTTGGGTAAGTCAAATACAAGGACCTAAATCTCTAAAACTGTTAGAGAAACTAATTGATCAACCATTAAAAAATAATTTTAATTACTTTGATTGGATTGAAACTTCAATTGCTTCAGAAAAAGTAATTGTAAGTAGAACAGGGTTTACGAATGAACTAGGTTGGGAAATTTATTTAAGGCCAGAAAATAATTCCAAAAAAATTGGGGACTTAATACTCAGTAAGGGTGAAGAAATGGGAATGATCCTAACAGCCTCTCCAGGGTTTAGATGTAGAAGAATTGAGGCAGGTCTCTTATCTGCAGGGAGAGATTTTACAAGAGACAGATCTCCATTTGCTGTTGGATTAGGAAAATTTATAGATTTTAATAAGGGAGATTTTATTGGAAGAGATTATTTACTAAATGCAAGCACAGATTGTTTAACATGGGGTATGAGAGTGGAAAATAGTTTTGCATTGGTTGATTCTGAAATTTCTATTAATAATAAAAAAGTTGGAATTGTAACTTCAAGTACATGGTCGCCATTTCAAGTTTGTGGTGTTGCTATAGTTCATATGGATAAAGCAGAATTTGGACCAGATACAATAGTAGATGTTAGATGCGATGATGGTACTTTACAAAAAGGTAAAATATGTACTTTACCAATGTATGATGAGAAAGGAGAAATACAAAGAGGTTTAAAAGAAAAAATTCCATCTAGCCCTATACCTTGGAAGGGTATTTCAAAAAACTAATATATTTTGTAATAGAATTATAAATTATATTAGAATACAAATATTAAAATGAATGATCTCATTAAACCTAGCACAAAAATTCACACAATTGATGATGCAATAAGATTATCTAAAAAAAGATTACCAAAATTAGTCTTTGACTTTATTGATGGAGCATCAGGAGATGACAAACTTGCAGAAATTAATAGTACAGCATTAGATCAAATTAGACTTGAGCCTAAGGTTTTCAGAAATGTCGAGAATAGAAATTTAAGTAAAAAAATATTTGATTTTCATTTTGATTATCCATTTGGATTTGCACCAATGGGAATGACAAATCTTTCATGGCCTGAAGCAGATAAAATGATAGCAAAAGAAAGTGCGTATAATAATATTCCAACATGTGTTTCAATGGCTTCTAGTACTACGCTTGAAGATATGTTTACTTTTTCAGAAGGTCATTCATGGATGCAAATATATATTTTTCAAAGTGAAGAATTTATTATGGAATTATTAAAAAGAGCAGAAAGCATTGGATACAAGGTTTTGATCCTCACTGTAGATGTTCCAATTCTTTCAAGAAGGGCCAGAGATGATAGAAATGGCTTTGGTTATCCATTTAAAATTGGCACAAAACAATTTTTAGATTTTGCACTACATCCTCAATGGAGCTTAACAACTTTATTTAAAGGTGCTCCACAACCAATGAATTATGTTACCTCTAAAAGTGGTGATCAAGTTTTTAGACGAAAAGAAAGTAGAGGAGCAACTGATTGGAATACTCTAAAAAGGGTTCGAGACGCTTGGAAAGGAAAATTAATAATCAAAGGAGTAATGAATTCTGAAGATGCTATGAAAATTAAAGAGGCTGGTGCTGATGCAATTCAAGTATCAAATCATGGTGGAAGGCAATTAGATAGTGCTACTGCTTCTATTAATGCTTTGCCATTAATACGAAAAGCTTTGGGAGACGATTTTCCAATACTTTTTGATAGTGGCATTAGAAGTGGTAGTGATATTTTACGAGCATTAGCTCTGGGAGCTAACTTTGTTATGTTTGGCAGACCTTTAATGTATGCTATTGGAGCAGATGGTGCAAGAGGTCTTAGAAGAATCATTAACCTAATTAAAGAAGAGTTAAGTACAAATCTTGGCTTAGTGGGATTAACCGATATAAATGAAGTTGATAAAAAAATTATAGCAGAGAAATTTTTTAAGGATATAAAGTACTAAGATGGGAGATAAAAAGATTAGAGGTGGGGCATTAGTTGCAAGAGCTCTTAGAGACAAAGGTATTGATAATGTTTTTACACTTTCTGGAGGTTTTTGTAATCCGGCACTTGAAGGATTTATGGAGTGTCAAATTAATGTAATTAATTGTCCTCATGAACAAATTGCTGGTCATTTAGCTGATGGTCATACCAGAATATCAAGAAAACCATCCGTTTGTATTGTGGGGCCCGAAGGTTTTGCAAATGCAGTACCCTCAATGATGGAAGCTTGGGGTGAAAGATCGCCTGTTATTTTTATAACTGGATCAAGTAGTTTAAAAAGACAAGGAGCAGGCGGTTTTAAGGAAATAGATGATGTATCTATTGCAGCACCGTTAACAAAATACAGTGCAAGTATAACAGATGGCAACAGAATAAGAGAGTTCGTAGATAAAGCATATAGAATTGCAACAAATGGCTATCCTGGTGCAGTACATTTAAGTGTACCAGTAGATATAATGTTTTCATCATTTGCAGATGATGCAGGTTTAGAAGAAAGACCTTTTACTCATCAAAAGAAACCTTTAGCAAAAGCTTGGCCTGATCCTGAGAGTTTAAATGAAATATTTGATCTAGCAATTAGTGCACAAAAACCTGTTTTTATAGGAGGGCATGGAGTTTGGTGGTCTAGTGCGGAACAAAAATTAGAGCAAGCTGGGTTTGAATTAAATATTCCAATATTTAATATACCATACCACCAAAAACTTTTAGGTGAAGAGGCAGATACATATATGGGTCTTGCAGATATTCATCAATACCCTCCATCAAAAATGGCTCTCAATGAATCAGATTTGGTTCTTATGATTGGTGCACGTCTTGATAATCAAATGAATTTTGGTAATCCTCCACTTTTTCCAAAAAGCACAAAGCTTGTTTGTATTAATGGATCACATGAAGAAATAGAATTAAATAGAGCTGCAGATATTAATTTACTTTGTGACCCTGGAGTCTTTTTGGATAAACTCTTAGAATTAAAGAAAAATAGTAAATGGAAATTAAATAATGAATGGTTTGATAAGAATAAAAAAGAGAAAAAAAATTGGATTGATAAAACATTAGATGATTTAAATAAAGAAACTGAAGAGGCTAAAAAAGAAGGTGGAAAAATTCATCCTCTTCAGTTAGCTTTAGATGTTCAAGAAGTATTAACTGAAAATGATTGGTTAGTTATTGATGGTGGAAACACACATTTCTGGTCTGAGATTGCAATTAATATTGCTGGATCAAAAGGTAAAAAACTTGGAGGAATATTACATCCAGGTACTTTTAGTATGTTAGGTGTTGGAGTTCCTTTTGCAGTATCAGCGAAAAATCTTAATCCTAAATCTAATGTTGTTTTAATAAGTGGAGATGGTGCATTTTTATCTGGCGGATTATCAATTGAAGCTGCATTTCAAGAAAAAAAACCTATTGTTGTAGTTATCGATAACAATGGAGGTCTTGACTGTATTTCTCAACAACAAGAAAGGTTGTTTGAAAGTGGGAAACACTTTGCAACTGATTTTAGAGATATTCCATTTCATTCAATTTTTGAGGGTTTTGGAGGGCATGGAGAATTAGTTACTAAAAGAGAAGATTTAGGCCCCGCTTTAAAAAGAGCGTTAGAAAGTGGTAAAACTGCATGTGTAAATGTTAAGGCTAAAGGTGTTATTAGTCCAATAGTTGCTGCAGTTAGTGATAAAAGAGATAAAGCGTCTATAGAGTAGGTTATGGCAATTTTTTCTACACATTTACTAAACTCAATAGATGGTACGCATGCGAGTGATGTAGAAATTGTTATTTATAAAGTAAATAATAATAACAAAGTTGTATTTCTAGAAGATAAAACAGATAGTTCTGGAAGAATGCTTAAAGAATTTGAATTAACGAAAGAAGATTGTGAAAGTGATTATGAAATGATAATTAATTCTGGTAAATATTTTAGAAATACTAGTGAAATAATTAATTCAATCAGTGTTAAATTTAAAATGAAAGATCCTCTTAAAAAATATCACATACCTTTAATTGTTTCTCCAAATGGATACTCAATATGGTGGTCTAAATAAAATGAGTAATTCAGGATTAAACATGTCTAGACGC
>CACNND010000007.1 GCA_902621725.1 uncultured Alphaproteobacteria bacterium
ATCATTTTATGTTTTTTAGATATTAAAATATCTAAAAAATTTATAGTTGTTGAATTTCTTATATCTGATGTTTCAGGCTCACCTTTAAATGCAAATCCAATAATAAAGATTTTTAATAATTTTATATTTTTTTTCTTATTTCCATATAACTTAAATATTCTTTTATAAATCTGCATTGGAACATCTTCATTAAATTTTCTAGCATTTAGAATTATACTTTTTGTTATATTATTTTTAATAAAATTATTATGCAAAATATAAGGATCTTTACTTAAGCAAGGACCGCCAACACCGGGTGATGGATATGCAATATCATTTCTATCATATCCTAAATTAACCTTTGAAATAATGTCATGTGCGTTAAGATTTAATTTTTCACAAAAAAGAGCAATCTGATTTGCATATGCAAATTTCACATCTCTGTATGAATTATCAATTAATTTACATAATTCAGCTGCTTCAAGTGATCCAACATCTATAACAGTTTTTGAATATGTGTTAAAAAAATTTATAGATATGTCTGTACTTTCTTTATCAAATCCTCCAATAATCTGAGGTAATTCAGATAACTCCTCTAAAGCTTTTCCTTCAATTGTTCGTTCTGGACAGAATGAAATTTTAAAATCTTTACCAACTTCTAAGTTAGAATATTTCTGTAAAAGAGGAATAACTTTATTTCTTGTAAAACCAGTAGGAACTGTAGATCTTAAAATTACAAGATCACCCTTTTTAATTTTAACTGCTATATTCGAAATAGCTTTTAACAAAATATTAGTTTGAGGTTTTTTAGTTTTTGTATCTACTGGAGTTCCGACACATATTATATAAATATCAGCAATAAATTTATCTATATTAGATGTTACTCTGAAATTTTTATTTACATTTTTACTTAAATATTCATTTATATATCTTTCAAAAAAAGGAGATTGTTTATTTTTTATTTGAGTAATAGTATTAACATTATTATCATATCCAATAACATCTAAGTCATTTTCAGCCAAAATTAATGAGAGAGTCAAGCCTACATAGCCTAAACCAATTATTGATATTTTTTTATTTTTAATACTAATTTTAAAATCTTTTTTATCAAAAATAATATCAATTAATTCATGTTTTGAATTTAAAATTGGTATTAGTGAAATTTTTGAATTAATTGAGTTTAAGATTTTTGATTTAGGGTCAGTATCCAAAAAATATTTAGATGCTCGATTGTGAACATTTTCTATTTTATCACTTAGTGAAAAACCATTAATTAAAGCTCGTCTTATATCTCCATCAGTTACAACTTTTAAAAATTTTTTATTTTTTAAAACAACACATGCCTTATTTTGATTAAAATTAATAATTTTCAATGTGGTTAATAGAGAACTGTTATGTGGTACAATATTTTTATTTAATTGTATCTTATTTTTTTTTTTATTAAATTTTTTCATATTTCTCAAATATTATAAATCCATCCTTGCATTTAAATATTTTATTTTTCTCATAAATATTTGAAGGAATATTTTTTTTATATTTAACTTTATACAATTTAAAAGAATTATTATCAATAATTGCTTTAGCCGGTATTTGTGATCTTGAATAAAATGCTCTTACAAATCTTTCGATATATTTGCCTTTCCAACTTTTAGATATCAAACCATTATTAGGTATTTTATTTTCATAAAAGTTAGATTTATTCTCATTTTGATATTTAAGTTTAAAGCTAGAATTTATTATTTTATTTAGGTTTTTAATAATTAAAATAGGAAGTCTTTGTAAAAGTTTTTTGTACAATGAAATACCTGTATCAATATTATCAATTTTAACTCTTACTTTAGATATAATTGGTCCCTGATCATACTTTATAGTTATTAAGTGTAATGTATAGTATGCAAACTTTTTATTATCTAGTATTGGCCAAGTAGTTGGTAAATTACCTCTATAAAAAGGTAAGTCAGCAGGATGAAAATTGTATAATTTATTTTGAAAAAATTTGATGAATTTCGAAGAAATTTTATATGGATATGAGAATGATAAAGCAAAGTCTGTTTTTATAATTAATATTTTGTTCTCTTTATCCATTCTTGATATACTTTTATTGTCAAAGTAATTTATTTTGTTTTTTTTACACAAATTTTGTATTTCTAAATTGCCTTGAGTTGTAATTATATTTAAAATATTTAATCTTACTTTTAATATTTCAATTGCAATTAAGAGTGGTTTATTAGCACCAAATAAAGTTACGCTAACATTATGTTTCTTCATTAGTTTTAACAAAATTTATAATTTCTTTTGCAACTCTTTTTTGATCAACATCGGACATTAAAACTGAAACCGGTATGTCTATGAAGGTATTATAATTATATATTGAGTTTTTTAAATCAACATCATTAAATTTATATTTATTATAATAATATGGCTGTGTAGAAATTGGTGGGAATGATAATCTTGTGTCTATAGATTGATCTCTTAAATGTTCAATTAATCTATTTCTTAACTTTTGTTCTACAGAAATTGAATACATATACCATGTTGGCTTTGTACTGTATTCGGGAACAAATGGAGTTATGATATTATTATAATCTTTGAAAAGATTATTATAAAATTTGGCAATTTTTTGTTTTTGATTAAGTATATTTTCAATTTTTTTCAACTGCTCAATTCCTATTGCTGCGGTAATATCGGTCATTCTAAAATTATTTCCTAACATGGTATGATTATACCTTCCCTCTTGTCCTTGATTTCTTATAATCCGTAATTTCTTTGCTAAATTATCATCATTAGTTGTTATTAATCCTCCTTCACCTGTTGTGAGATTTTTATTAGCAAAAAAACTAAATGAATGTGCCAATGCTTGTGACCCAACCTTATTATTTTTATAACTTGCTCCAAAAGACTCTGCGCTATCAGATACAAAATGAATGTTCTTACTGTTACAAAGTTCTAAAATACTATCATAATCTACAGGTTGACCTTTTAAATCAACTGTCATAACTACTTTAGTCTTATTTGTTATTTTTTTTTTTATAAAATCAGCATCAATATTAAATGTTTTTCTATCATTATCTGCTAAAATAAGTTTAGCTGATCTATACTCTACCACATTTGCAGTCGATATATATGTTAGATTAGGAATTATAACTTCATCATCAGAATTAATTTCTAATGCAGTCATTAATGCGCTTAATGTAGATGTGCCATTATTCATTGCTATAGAATTTTTAACTCCTAAATATTCTGAACAGAGTTTCTCAAATTCTTCAACTTTTTTTCCCATGCTTATCCAGCCTGATTTTATTAAATCATAGACTGCTTTTGCTTCTTCATTTCCTATCAAAGGCTGAGCTATAGGTATATTCTTTTTGTTTTTCATATATTATCTAATAAATTTATACATTTTTTGATGCTAGTGACACTTTCATTTCTCACTTCCAGACAAATTTTTCTTTCAGAATGATCTTGAGTTGTGGCTCCTTTAACTCTTTTAAGGGCTTTAATTTGCCAACTATTTTCGTTTATTACCGTATGACTATCATTTATAGCATTATTTTCAGAAACATGAATTTCATAAATTCTGTCACTGAACATGTTTAAAATTTTATCAAATTCTTTATTTTTGTCTAGTTTAAAAAAATTACAAGAAATTTGTAAATGCCCTAAGTCAAGAAGGAGGCCAACATCATCAGGTAATTCTTTCATTAAATCATTAATTTGATCAAAAGTACAAAAAAGAGATCTTACTTCATTATTAAAAGGAAATAAGTTTTCAATAAGTATTTTAACATTTTTTTTCCTTGAATTTTGAATAATCTTATAAATAAAATTTATACTATTCTCCAAAGATTTAATATATCCAATATTTTTGTTTTCAAAAACAAAATTTCCCTTTTTATCAGCATATGAATCTGAAAAATATCCAGCATGAATTCCGTAGATCTTTGAGTCAATAAAATTAGAAAAATTAATAGCTTTGTTGACTAAATTAATGCTTTTTTTTAAAATATATTTGTTTGATGTCGAAATATTTAATACAAAATCTTTTTTTGGTGAAGGGAAATAATTATGAAGTAAAAATTCAATTTTTTTTTCTTTATATATTTTAAAAATTTTTTTTAATTCTTCAATATTTTGGTATTTATGTGGTGCAGAAATTTCAATCTTATTTCCAAAATTTTTTTGACAGTTTGTAATGGCTTCTTTTATTGATGTATTTGGATATAAACTAGAAGAAATAAATGTTTTCACTTAGCTATATTCCTTTTTTACTTTTTTGAAATTTTAAACATTCAAGTTTAATTTACATCAGTTAGTTTCAGTTGATCAAATTTTTTCTTTTGTTTATTTAATTTTTTACCAACTAACAATGATAAGTTACTTGAATCTAATCCATTACCTGGGCGCATTAAAGTAAGGTCATTTTTTTTAATGATTTTATATTTACTTAGATCTTTTGATGCAACTATACTTCTTCTTAGTGCATGACTTGTATTTTCTTCCTCATTTGACATTGATTTCATACTACTACCAATTGAGTCAATTGCTTCTCTAATATTACGTATCAGATCTCTAAGTTCATTTGGCTCAATTGATGCTTTTTGATCAATGCCTTCTAAATTTCTAGAAAGAGTAAAGTGTTTTTCAATCACTTTAGCGCCAAAAACAGTTGCCACTATTGAAGCTGTATTATTCACTGTATGATCTGAAAAACCTACGGGCAAATTGAATAATGTCTTATATGTTTTTAAAACATTTAAATTTGCATTGTTTATCTTTGATGGGTAATTAGAAGTACATTGCAGAAGAATTAATTCTGACTTTGTTTTTTTAAATATATTTACAGCTTCTATAACTTCACTGATATTCCCCATTCCTGTTGATAATAAAATAGGTAATCCTGATTTAGCTGCATAATTTAAAAAAGGATAATTTGTGAGATTACAAGAACTAATCTTTAACGCTTTTAATTTACACTTAATGAGTGCTTTGAGACTTTCTATTTCAAAAGGTGTTGATAAAAAATCTATATCAACTTTAGATGCAAATTTTTTTAAAGAAATAAGCTGATCTGTAGATACCTCACAACTCTTTATTATTTCTCTTTGTGATTTTTTTTGATGACTAAGTGATTTTTTTTGATAGTTTGCCTTTATTGAATAAGGAGCAATGTATTTATCTGCAATAAAACTCTGAAATTTTACACAATTTGCTCCATTATCTTTTGCTGATATAATCATTTCCCGAGCTAGTTCCATATCACCATTATGATTAATTCCAATTTCAGCAATTACATATGGATATTTTCTAGAAGTTATTTTTTTAATAAAGGACATTTTTTGTTTTTATATTAATAAACAAGAAATTAAAGTTTTTTATATTTAAATATTAAATTTATTTTAAATTATATCGTCTAGAGTCAAACATTTAATTATAAATTTTGTCAACAAGGTTATGAACAGTCATAGATTTTTTATTATCTTTATTCAAAATACTTACAGTTGTAATCATAAAAAAATTTGCAAATAAAAAGGATAAAATATTTCCAAAAAATTTAATTTTGAATAATCTATCAATTAAAATACGAAGCTTTAGATTTGAATCTGAATCATATGACAAATCATTAAAATCAGCAATAAGTCTAGACTGGGTAATATTTTTAAATTTAAAATTATTAGATTTAAGTTTTTTATAGTGAAAAAAAGGTGTCCTCAAAATCAAAAAAGAACCATCACATAATTTGTTTACATGTTTGCTTCTTATATTTTTGGGTATTTTATTGAAAAAAAAAATACTAAATCTTTTAAATAAAAAAAACTTAATAAAATTTGGCAGCCAATGCAAAAACCAAGTTTGTGTATGGCTGTCGTAGGGATTAAATCTATGAGGCACTTCATTGTAAAGCATGCCTCCGCTTTTGAGACATCTACTTTGCTCATTATAATAGGTATCTATAAGATTATTAGGTATATGCTCTAAAACTTGGCAGCTAATAACAACATCAAAATAACTATCTTCAAATGGTAAGCTCGATCCATTTGTTCTAAAAAAAGGTTTTTCGGGTTTGTTATCAATAATTTTTAAAATTCTATTAATACTATCAACATCATCATTTACATTTACACCATATATATTTTTAAAACCTAAAGTATATAAATAAAAAATCATCCTTCCTGAACCACATCCATGATCACAAATTCTTAATTTGTAATTATTATTTGCATAGGCAATTAATGTTTTTTGTAGAGTTTTAAAAATTAAAGGTGGATTATTACTAAGATTATTTGATATTTTAACGAATTTATTCCAAGATTCTAAAATATTTTCATCACTACCTTTTTTTGCACTGTTGACAAGCTCTGTATAAGAATGTTTAAAATTTTTCCAATCATCCATAATTTGGTTGCGGGGGTAGGATTTGAACCTACGACCTTCAGGTTATGAGCCTGACGAGCTACCGGGCTGCTCCACCCCGCGATATTTGTTACATTTATTAAATAATTGTATATATAATTACAACTATAAATTTAAAATTTATAATTTAATTTATTGCTAAACGTATTTTAGTCAAAATGATTTATAAAAAACTTTCTTTTTTTATATTTTCTTTTTTAATTATTTTAGCTTGTTTTAATGGCGTCTTAAATCAAAGTTCAATTTTAGGAAAAAATATTGATTTACCAAATATTACTGAGCAAATGGTGAATTATATGAATGAAAGAAACATAGATTGGAAAAACATAGAATATTTAGAAAATAGAGACTTTAAACAAAGATTTAAATATAGATGGCCATTTAAAACTTTTGAAAAAAAATTTTATGACTTTAGCTATAATATTGATAATCTTACCAATAAACATGCAGCTCTTATCTACTATTCAATTATAATTTTCTTAGGTTTTATTTTTACATTAAAAAGTTCAGTAATTTTATTAAATATAGAAAGAGAAAATTTTAAATACTTTTTCTTAATTCTTTTTTTATGTTTATATTTATTTATTGAAATAGTTTCTAGTATGTCTGAAACATTTAGTTATGTAGAATTCTTATGTATCTCAATCTGTATATTTGGTTCTATTAAAAAAAATTTATATATTTTTTATATAGGTCTAGTTTTATCGATATTTAATAGAGAGAGTGGCATAGCATATGGTATTTTATATCCTTTAATAAATTACAAATCTTTAAAAACGTATATTACCATTATTATAGTAATTTCAGGTCCATTTATTTTTGCTTTATTAAATTATGATATAATTGAATTTTTTCCTTATTTTATTTTTTTTGGAGGTTTAGAAGAAAGACCAACCTTCATGAATTTAAAATCAATTTTTTTATTAAAAAAAGGAGAGTTAATAAACTCTTTATTAATATATTTAATTTTTTTTGTTCCTTTATTTTATATGAATATTAAAAATTATTTTAATTTAAATTTGATTTGGCCTTTATCGGTTCTATTTGTTTTGTTTTTTATTATTATAATTGGAAGTTTTTTTGGAAACTTTAGAGTATTATTATTATTTATACCTTTATATCTTATTAGCTTTACTTTGTTCTTAAATAATTCAAATTTATTTAATAAAACCTGACAAATCAAATTTTTCTGAAACAAAATCTTTTTTTAATCTATCTAAATTTTCTATAAGGTTGATATTATCTTTAATTTTAATTTTATTTAGTTTCGTGAAATTATATAAATTCCTATTAGTTTCATATAAAATTATTTTTTTGTTAGATCCCAATAGCCACGTTAGCACACTCTGTGAAGAGTACAAAGCTATCACATCAGCCATATCCAGAATGTATCTTAAATCAAAATCATCAATTACTAAAGAATCCAATAATTTTAGATTATTAAATTTTAATTTATCTAAATACCTTGTTGCTGGGTACAATTTGATCAATATTGTGTAATCAGGGTATTTTGATTTAAGATCTTTGTAAATATCTTCAGTTACCCTTTTCATTAAGTAATCATTTAAAGAATATGGTGTGATCCAATTATTTTTATCAACATCAATTAAAAATATTAAAGTTTTATTTGTCAGCCCAATTTTGAAATATTTTTTTAGAATTAATTTTTTTAATAAGTTATTATTTTTTCTGAAATAAATAGAGGGAAAGGAAATTTTAAAAACTTTATGTTTCTTATTTAAATCTAATTTTAAATCTCTTGTTGAATATTTCCAATTATAAAAACCAAAATTAGAAACTATCATACCATTAATATTCCCAAGATCTTTACTAATCTCAGATAAACCATGAATTAAACCATGCTCAAAAGAGTAGACACTCACATTTTTTTTCATTAGCATTATACCATAAAATCTCTCAGATACAGAATCTAAGTAATTAGTTAATAAAATTTTTGACGAAAAATATTCTAATTTTTTGGATATTGACCTAGATATATAATTATAATTATGGTCAATTAAATTTAGCGAATGTAATATTTTTTTTGAAAAGATATAAATTAATGAATTGTAATTACTAAAATGAAGGTCTGAAAAATTTTTATTTATATAAAGATTTAAATTGGTCATTAGAAATTTAAGATTTGATTCTAAAAAAACATACTGATCATCATCAGAAATTTTAATGTTGTTTAAAAAATTTAAATTATCAAAATGAATGGAGTATTTATTTTTTATAAGATTAAAAAATGCATTTTCTAATGTTTCACAAGAATTTAAAATTATTATTTTTTTTTTAAAAAGAATATTAGTTAACTTATTAATTTTAAAATTTCGATAGATTTTGAAAGAAAATAAATTTAAATTATTTGAAGTTATTGACAATAATTTTTCTATAAAGGTAAAACTTTTCTTTTCGATTTCCTTATCTAATTTATCTTTTATTGAATTTTCATTATTTATTTTAATTTTTTTTATTTTATAATTTTTTTCATAAAGTGCAATATCGTAATATAAATTATCAAAACGTCCAAAAGACAAATTAATACCTGTATTAAGATCACTTTTAGATCCCACAACATATAAATCATATTTCTTGTTACAATAGTCAATTATTGTTGTTTTATAAACTAAAGGAAATAGTGTCCTGTATATTTGATTTATATAAATAATTTCTAAATTTAATTTATTTATAGATTTAAATTTGAGTTTAGCCAATGTACCAGCTGTAAATTTGGTAAGATTAATATTTATTTGATCCAATCTTGCAAGTAATTCAGAAGATAAATATTTCTCTGGATTTATAATTTTAATTCTGCTTTCGAACTCTAATATTTTTTCTATAAGGCCTTCAGACGTTGTGAGAATTATATCTTCATTTATATCTAAATATTTATTTTTTATTAATTCATTAAATGAAAAAAAATCATCTATTAAAAAAGCTTTAATCATTATTCCACCTTCTAGGATCAATAATTTTTTTATTTTTGATAATTAAATTTTTTGGAAATTCTAAATCTTTATATTTTTTGTAGGATATTATACTTTTTAATTGAGAAACAGAATCTACCCCAACTATTATTTTTTTTATGAATCTTAGAGAATTAATATAATTTAAACAGGCATCTAATTTTGAGATGTTATGATTAATTATCCATTTATTCCATCTATTAAATATCAATGGGTTATCATTCAAAAAATTTTTAGGGTATTTATTGGTTAATAAAATACCTTGTAAGAATATAGATCTTGCTTCGATAGATATATTTCTTAAATCAATTTCTTTCTTAATTGCCTCATCTTCAAAATCTCTATTAAATATATTTATAGGAACTTGCAAAACATCTGGATTAAAATCAATTAGCCTCAAAAAATCTTTTTTTGTATAAATACTAAAACCATATTTTTTAATTAATTTATTTTTTTTTAATTTATTTAAAAATAAAAATATGTTTTTTTTTAATGGAGAGTCTAAGACACTAACATTATGTATAAAAAGAGTATCAATACTGTTTACATTGATATCAACTAAAGTTTTTTCAATAAACTTATTTAGATATTTATCTATGTTTAAACTATTATTATCGATTAAGTGTAGTTTTGTTGATATTTTAAAATTTCGAACACCGATATTGCCTAATACTTTGTGAGCATCCCCATATGATTCTGCAGTGTCAATATATTTAATTTTATTTAATCTAGCAAAATCAAGAATTTTTTTTATGTTTTTTTGATAGATCTTTGAATTATTTTTAATTCCATATTTCATACCAAAATTTGCTGTTCCAACTGATAATTTATTAATCATATATATTTTGACATTTGATATGATTTATAAAATGTCTTAATAATTTTAAATCCATTCTTTTTATAGACATGAATTGCATGAAAATTATTTTTTTCAACACCTAAATTAATTTTTCTTACACCATAATTACATTTTAATAATAATTCTAATTTTGATAATATTTCAGAGAATACACCTTTACCTCTCCATTTTTTTTCTCCAATTAGAACTCCAAGTGTAGAAATTTTATTTATATTTATAGGTTCAAATTTGATATTACCTATGTGAGTCTCACTATTTTTATCTTTGAAATGAATTGATAAAAACAAAATATTTTTAGTTATTAATTTTCTTTTAATATATTTTCTAACTGTTGATTGAGTATTGTTAAAATTATTTTTATTATATAAATTAGTTTCAAGGCCCTCTTCTAACCATTCAAGATAGTTTTTATTAACTAGATTTGGATTAATTATTTTTAAGATAAATCTTTTTGTATAAATTTTCATTTACTTAAATTTAAAAAATTTTTTAGCTAATTCCCAATCTTCTTTATTATCTATATCAACTGATTTATGTTGAGGTAATATAAATGGCATATGATTTGTTAACTTTGATATATTGCTTAAAGGAACTTTTTTTAAGTTAATTCCATAAAAACTAGCTGTCTCAAAATAATGCTCATCGAAAGAAAAACTGGGCTTTAAAAGTTTGTTTTTATTTACCGGAATTAGTTTATTATTTTTTATTTTATAAGCCCATTCAATTGGGGCTGGGAATTTTGATACTGACATAATTGATTTAACATTTTTCCTACTAAATAATAGAGAGGCTTTTCTTAGATCGGAAAACGAAATCAAAACTGAAGTGGGAAATATTATCCAAACTTCATCGAAGTAAACATTTATTTTTCCATATTCTTTTAAAACAAAGTTAATGACATCATTAATTACTGAATGATCTGTTGATATAGCTGATGGTCTCATAAAATCGACTTTTATGTTATTTTTTTTTAATAAATTTTTAATTTTATCTGAATCAGTAGAAATATGAATTTTTTTAAATATACCAGATTTTAAGACTTGCTTGTAAACCTTAAATATAATTGGCTCATCATAGAATTTTTTTATATTTTTATTTTTTATTCTTTTTGATCCACCTCTAGCTGGTATTATAGCTAATCTTTTATTCATTTTAGTTCAGTCTTTTAAAACTACTTGAACTTATTTCAGTATCGATCAAATCTTTAGGATTAATATTTGCCTTAATAGAATTACTTATTTTTTTAAATATGTAATCTATATTTTTTAAATATTTTAAAACAAATTCTTTTTTATGTTCGGTAGAAATAAATATAAAATTTGTTGCTAGGTATTTCTTTTTTAACATTTCTTGAGTTAGAAATGTCTTATAAATAAGATGGTTTTCTAAAAATATGAATGAAGGTATAGCATCTAAACCTTGAATTTTTATTTTTATACTATTTTTCTTTGCTATTTCTGCCCATTTTTTTTTAATAAATCTTCCCATTTTAGAAATTTTTTCCCATGATTTATTCTTCTTCATTTCCGTTAATGTCTGTAAAGCGGCTGTATACCCAACTCTTTCTGTCCAAAAGGTGCTACTTATAAAAGATTGTTCAGATTTTATCATGATATTTTTTTTTCCTACTATTGTGTTTATTGCATATCCATTACCTAACGCTTTGCCAAACATAGCTAAATCTGGAATAACATTATATTTAAGATGTAAGCCGCCAAAATATTCTCTAAAACCTGATGTACATTCATCAAATATTAAAATTATATTATTTTTGTTACATAAATTTCTAACCTCTCTTAAAAATTTTACATTTATTGACACACTTCTAGCTACTTCCATTATGACAATTCCAATATTTCTATATTTGATAAGTTTTTTAAAAGAATTTAAATCATTGTAATTAAATGGATGAACACTATCTTTTAAATAATTTGGAATTCCTTTATAACCTATTCCTTTTAGTAAATGTTCAGAAAGATTATCATTTTTACCTATGTTAGCAGCCATATACCAGTCATGCCACCCATGATAACCACATATTGCTATATTTTTTTTGTTAACAGAACATCTTGCAATTCTAATAGCTATAGCATTAGCCTCAGCTCCTGTTCTCGCATACTTAACCATTCCGGCCCATTTATGAATTTTTAACATTTCCTTTGCTAGTTTTGATTCTTCAGGGCAATTAAAAGTGGCCATATTACTATTTCTAATATTCGCAATAACAGCATTATCAATATTTTTGTTACAATAACCTAAAGTATTTGTTCCAACAGAAAAAATAAAATCTGTGTATTTTACATTATCTAAATCCCAAACAAATATTTTATTAGCTTTTGAAAAATAAGTTGGCCATTTATTTGGCAAATATAAATCAGGATGTTTAGATAATAAAAGATTTCCATTTGGAATTATTTTTTTTGAAGTTTCCCATAATTTTTTTCCCTTATTCATAAATTTTACTTAACATGCTTTTTTTTAATAGGTGTATTTTTCTTAAAATTTTTTAATACCTTTTTTCCTAACATATAATTAAAATGTTTGGGTAGTTCACCTAAGTTTGGCCTTATAATTTTAATATTTTTTTTATTAATTTTATCACCTTTTTTAATATCTTTAATTACATATATTGATCTTCTATATTTTAAAGATTCGATTTCATTATTTGTATATCCATATTTTATTCCACCCATAGATTGAGCTACTCTTTTTGATTCTTTTATTAGATTTTTAAATTCTTGATAATCAAGTGAAAATTTAGAATCAACAGCATTACTATTTTTATCAGGAGTTATATGTTTTTCTATTATTGTTGCTCCAAGTGCAATGGCAGCCAGTGATACTCCAATTCCAGGTGTATGGTCGGATAAACCAACAGGACAATTAAATTCTTTAATCATATCCGGAATCGTTAAAAGATTAGCATCTTTTGGATCAGCGGGATAAGAACTTGTACATTTTAATATAGAGTAATCTTTGCAGCCATGTTTAGATAGTGTATTTATAGCATCATATATTTCTGATTTAGATGCCATACCTGTTGATAAAATAACTGGTTTTTTTGTAGACCCTATTTTTTCAATTAAAGGTATATGTGTTATTTCAAAAGAAGCTACTTTGTATGCTGGGCAATTACAATTCTCTAGAAAATCAACTGCAGTTTCATCAAATGGAGAACTAAAGCAGTTAATTTTTATTTTTTTAGCATATTTGAAAATCTTATTATGCCATTCCCAAGGAGTATAAGCTTTTGAATATAAATCATATAAATTTTGCCCTCCCCAATATTTGTGATTCTGGTTAATTTTAAATTCTTTTCTTTTAGAATTAACTGTTAAAGTATCTGGTTTATATGTTTGTAACTTTACATAAGACAAACCAATTTTTTTAGAATTATCTAAAATTGAAAGTGCTGTTTTCAGGGATTGATTATGATTTCCAGAAATCTCAGCAATAATTATAGGATTAAGTTTTGATTTTTTTAAAAACATTTGTTTATTAAATAATATTCCCTACCACATTTTCAAATATGTTGTAATATTATAAAGTGCAAAAGATAAAAAATAAATTATTTAAAAATAAAGATGGTGTTTATGTGGTGAAAAAGATGCCAACTTTAGATCAAATTAATAAATTATATGTTAGAGAATATTATCAAAAAAGACCCTCTAAATCATATAAACTTAAATACAGCAAAAGTGATTTAAAATTTAATGAGTTAGACTATGCATTATCAGAGTCATTTATAAAAAATAAAAAGAAGATATTGGATGTTGGATGTGGTGAAGGGTATTTATTAAATTTTTTTTTAAAAAAAAATGTTATGGAGTAGATATAACAGATTATGGAATAAAAAATCATAATGCACATATTTTAAATAAGATAATATTTCAAAAAAAAGATATCAATAATAACAATTTTTTTGAAAATGAAAAATTTGACGTTATTTTTTTAATTAATGTTGCAGAACATGTTGTTGATTATAATAAATTATTCAAAAATATTAATAACAAATTAAATAAAAATGGAATATTCATAATAAAAGTTCCCAATGAATTTGATCTTGTTCATACTTGGTATATTCGACAAAATAAAATACCAAAAGAAGAATTAGAAATTTTTAATCCATTACATCACTTAAATTATTTTTCAAAAAGCTCTTTAATTAATTCTGTAACAAATAATATGAATGTTAAAACAATTAAAACATATGGCGATTTTCCAATTGAAATATTTATGCTTAATAAGGAGACAAATTTTTATAAGAAAAAAAATTTTGGAAAAACTGCACACAACATAAGGGTTGAGCTTAGTAATCTATTGTACAAAAAGAAAAAAATAAGTGATCTTTTAAATTTTTATGAAGCAAGTCTTAATGTGGGTATTGGAAGGTCAATTACTGGTGTTTTTAAAAAGGAATAATTGGTAGCGGAGGAGGGATTTGAACCCCCGACATCACGAATATGAGCCGTGCGCTCTGACCAACTGAGCTACTCCGCCATTGTGATAATTAATAATATATTATACATCTATTATATATATTTTAAAAATATTAATTCAAAATTGATTAAAATAAAAATAAAATGATAAATTTCAATTTTTTACAAAAAAACTTAACACTATACTCTTTAATTATTTTTATCTTTATTTGCATTGGGTGGACAATACATAATCTACAAAATATAAATTTAAATGAAAGTAGTGTAATAAATAATGAACATTATATCTACCCAATAATTAGTTATTATGCTCATGTTATATTAGAAAAATATATTGGTAAAATTGGAGTTATAATATTTGGTAGTCTAATATTTCCGTTCCTAACTTTTTTGCTACTAATACAGATTTTTAATAGATTAATCGATAAAATTTGGTCTGTTTCATTAGCTTTGCTTTCCGTTGCAGTATATGGTGATTATCCATTTAGAGAATTTCTAATAAAATTAATAAATTTTGAATTTATAAATAATTTTGATGGAGTGCGTACTCCACTGTTATTTAATTTTCCAATTCCCTCTTTTTCAACTTTTATTTTTCTAATTTGTTTTTATTTTGCTACTGAAGCAAAATATATAAATTTTTTTAAAATTTCACTGATAACTATTTGTGCCACAATTTTAATTTATGTTAATGCAATTGATGCAATTTTTTTTATTTGTTTTTGGATTGTTTTTATATTTATTAAATTATTTAGACAGAAATATAATTTATTGAAAATATTAAATATTTACTTTGTTCAATTTACAATAATATCCTTTGGTTTAGTTTTTCTTTTATATAATAATGATTTTTCATTTAAGGGTTTCGAAGAGTATAGAATTTCATTTTATTATTTATTTTTTTATTTAGTCATTCCAATAATTTTGATAATATTATTATCAATTATTCAAAGAATAGATTTTTATGAAATTCTATTTAAGTTTTCATTTATTTATATTTTTATGGGTGTGGAAATATTATTAATTTTAATTGAATATTTCAATTTAGTTTCCATAAATTTAGATATTATGTCTTCGAGGATAAGTCAGTTTTTTCTGCATTCTTTATACTATGTTCCTGTAATATATTATTCAAGAAATTCAACTGTCGGAAAAAAATTTGGATTAGAAAGTCATAATATCTCAAAAATACTTGCAAAAATATTTTATTATTTTTTTACAAAATATAATTATTTTTATTTAGTAATTATAAATTTTTTTATTTTAATTTATTTAATACCTTGGAATAATTACTAATATGCAAAAAAAAATCTTTAGAAAAGCTCTTATTTGGAATGGGAAAAAAAATGTAAAAGTTGTAGATAAACTATTTCCAAAAATATCTGAAAACGAAGCTATATTGAAAGTAGAAACATGTTGTTTGTGTGGATCAGATTTAAGGACATACATGCATGGAAACAAAAGAGTTTCCAAAGGCTCAATTCTTGGTCATGAAATTTCAGGTAAAATAATTAAAGTTGGTAAAAAAGTTAAAAAGTTTTCAAAAGGAGATAATATTTCAATAGGTGCAGATATTCCATGTGGTAAATGTAAATTTTGTCTAAATGGACAAGTAAATAAATGTGAAATAAATTTAGCAATTGGTTATCAATTAGAGGGTGGTTTTACAAACTATATGAAACTAAATAATTTAGTTTTAAAAAATGGACCAATTGCTAAAACAGGAAAATTTAATGATTTTGATAAAATAGCATTAGCAGAACCATTAGCATGTTGCATAAATGGATTTGAAAAATGCAATATAACTAATATAAATACTGTGACAATTTTTGGAGCTGGTGCGATTGGTCAACTTTTAGGAAAATTATCTTTTTATTTTGGAGCTAAAAAAATAATATTAATTGATAAAAATCAAAAAAGATTAAACATTGCAAAAAAGATTAAAAGTGCAAATTTTTTTGTTAATTCTAATATAGATATTAAAAGAAAAATAATGAAAATTACAAAACAAGAAGGTTCTGATTTAATTTTTACTGCTTGTTCTGACATAAAAACTCATAAAAAAGCTTTCGAAATTATCTCAAAAGGTGGAACTATAAATTTTTTTGGAGGATTGCCAATAAATGCGGATCCAATTAAAATATACTCAAATAATATTCATTATAATGAACTGCATATAACTGGATCTCATGGATCTACGCCAGCACAGCATTTAAAAGCACTTAAATTGATTATAAACAAAAAAATAAATTTAAATGGAATTATAACTCATAAATTTGATTTGAATGACTCAGTTAAAGCATTTAAGGTGGCTCTAAAAGGTGAAGCTCTTAAGATAGCAATAAAACCAAATGAAATAATATAAATGTATAAAAATATTTACTTATCAGCATCTATTATGTGTGTAAATTGGCTAGATACTGCCACTGATTTTAAAAATTTAAGTAAAATTAATGAACTTGATTATTATCATTATGATGTAGTTGATGGTATTTTTGCTCCAGACTTTACAATGGGATCATCAATAATTAACAATATTAATAATAATATTTCTATACCCTCTGATTATCACTTAATGGTTGATGAACCAAAAAGAATCTTTGAAATGTTTAATATTAAAAAATCAGATATGCTAACTATTCACCAAGAGTCGTCACGTAATTTACATAGAGACTTAGTAAGCATAAGAAAACTTGGGGCAAAAGTTGGTGTTGCATTATCCCCAAGCACCACTCTAGATGTTTTGGAATATATTATTGAAGATATAGATCTAGTAATTTTAATGACTGTAAACCCAGGGTTTAAGGGTCAGAAGTTTATTCCTCAAGTACTTAATAAAATAAATAAATTAAATATAATGAAAAAAAATAATAATTTGACATTTAAAATCTCTGTAGATGGTAATGTTAACGAAAGTACTATACCTGAAATAGTATCAGCAGGCGCAGATGTTCTTGTGCTGGGATCAAGTGGGTTATTTATTGAAGATAAATCAATGATTGAATCTATAGAAAAAATAAAATTTGCAATTGATAAAGGTTTAAAATAATTCGATGAAATATAATTTGGGTATTAATACAGGTTTTGCTGTAAACAGATACCAAGAACCTGAAGAATGGTGTGAAATTGTTAAAAACATCGGCTTAAATAACGTGCAATTAACAGCAGATTTAATAAATGTTTCTTTACCTCAAAAAATAATTATTAAAAAAGCAAAAGAAATAAATAAATATAAGAGAAAAAATAGAATTGAAATTACATCTCTATTTACAGGCGCATTTACTAGAGTTAATCATTTAGCTAACCCAGATAAAGATATAAGAAAATATTGGATTGATTGGTTTAAAAATTTCATTGATTTATCATTATTTTTAGAATGTAAAATTATTGGAAGTCATTTTGGCATACTAACAATTAAAGAATATCACAATAAGAAAATAAGAGAAAAAAGATTTTCAGATAATTTATCAGGTTGGGAAGAGATTGCAAATTATGCTTTAAAAAAGGGAGTGGAGCAAATTTTATGGGAGCCTATGTCTATCGGTAGAGAATATGGACATACAATTAGAAATACTAGACTCATTGATAAAAAAATAAATAGCATTTCAGCAGTACCATTTAATTTATGCTTAGATGTTGATCATGGTGACATTAGTTCAAGAAATCCTAAGGATACAAATCCCTATGAATGGATTAAGGAATTTAAAAATAAAGTAAGAGTTTTGCATGTTAAACAAAGTCTTAAAGATAAATCTGGCCACTTTCCATTTACAAAAAAATTTAATAAAATTGGCAAAATTGTTCCTGATAAAATTATTAAAACATTAAAAAAAAATAACATAAAAAATTGTGATATAATTTTAGAATTAAGTTTTAGAGAAAGAGAACCTGCCGATTCTACAGTAGAAAAAGTTTTGAGAGAATCAGTGGATTATTGGATAAAGAGCCTAGGCTAGTATAAAGTGCAAATAATAATTACACTTGCAGGTCACTCTAGGAGATTTAGGAAAGAAGGATATAAAATTCCTAAATTTTTAATTAAAATTAATAAAAAAACAGTTCTTGAATACGTAATTGATATGTTCGATATTAATGATAATTTTTTTTTTATACTAAATAAATTACAAATTAGAGATAATCCAAATTTAAAAAAATGGATAAAAAAATTAAGCCCAAAAAATGAAATAATAGAAATTGAGCCTCATGAAAAAGGACCAATATATAGTATTGATCAAATTAAAAAAATTAATCAAAATGAACCAATTATAGTTTCTTATTGTGATTTTTTTGTAGATTGGGATTACAATAAATTTAAAAGAGAGGTTTTTTCTTACAAGTGCGCAATACCAGCTTTTAAAGGATTCCATCCTGCCTCTTTTGGAAAAACTTTCTATGCTTATATGAAAGTTGATAAAAATAATCATCTAATCAAATTGAAGGAAAAAGAAAGTTTTACTAATAATAGAGTTAATGAATTCGCATCAGCAGGGATATATTATTTTGAAAATTGGTCATTTTTAAAAAAATATTTGCATAAATTTAAATTGCAAAAAAATGTATATAAAGAGGCATATGTTAGTCTTTTAAGTAATTTAATTGTTGCAGATAAAGAAATAGTTAAAATAACTGAAATTGAAAAATTTATATGTTTGGGGACCCCTTATGATCTACAACATTACAGTTTTTGGTCAGAGTATTTTTTAAATAATTTTAAATCAAAATTAGATAATAAAAACATTATCAAAAATACAATTAATTTGATACCTTTTGCTGGAAAAGGGTCAAGGTTTAAAAAAGATTATTATAGGACAATTAAACCATTGATTACAGTTGCCTCTAATCCAATGATTATCAGAGCTTCCAAATCACTTCCAAATGCCGAAAAATGGATTTACATTGGAATGAAAGAACATTTTGAAAAATATAAAATTGAAAAACTAATTAAAAATCAAGTTTCAAAAAACTCTCAATTTATAAAATTAAATAAAATAACCAAAGGTCCATTAATTACTTGTGAAAAAGGCGCTAAAGAAATTGACTTAAATAAAAGTGTCTTAATTTCGTCTTGTGACTATGAAGTTGTCTATAATAAAAAAAAGTGGGAAAAATTGTTAAAAGACAAAGAAATAGATGTGGTTATTTGGTGTGTAAAATCTCAAGTATATCTATTAAAAAATCCAAATGCATTTGCTTATTGTAAAATTAATAATAATACTGGCTTTGTATCTAAAATAAGTGAAAAAAAAACTATAAGTAAAAATCCTCAAAATGATTTTTTAGCAGTTGGCATATTTTGGTTTAGATATTCAAATGATTTTTTATATATAATTGAGAAAGCTAAAGAAAAAAAATTAACCATAAACAATGAGTATTACATAGCAAATAGTATAAACCTTCTATTAAAGAAAAATAAAAAAGTAGCTGTTTTTGAGGCAGATCAATGGATCTCTTTTGGAGATCCATTTGAGTTAAAAATATATGAATATTGGCAAGACCATTTCAGTAAATTTTAATATATTTCTTTATCAGTTTTATAAAACACAATATTAAATATTAGGCATCTGATATTATTGTTATTTTTTAAATTTAGTTTTGCATTTTCTTAAAATATTTGATTAAAAATGGATTAATAAATAACTTATTTATTCAAATTATATATTAATCAGTCTATTTGCATACAAATTATCTCAGTAGAATTTTTCATTATAAATAAAGCATATTTGCAAATTGTTAGCATTATTATAATTGCTTTTATTAATTTATATTTAGTTAAAAATTTGATATTTATAAATAATGAAATCAGTAATTTTAAAAGCAAATAAAAAAATTAATTTAGAAGAAAGTAAAATATCTAATCTTAAAGATGATCAATGTTTGGTTAAAATTAGTTATGCAGGTGTTTGTTCTTCAGACATATATAGAGGTTTTGAAGGGTGGGCTTATAAATACCCATTAGTAATGGGTCATGAGATTTCTGGCAAAGTAGTAAAAACAAAAAATATAAATAATAATATTAAAATTGGTGATAGGGTTTCCATTTTTCCATTGTTGCCATGTTTTAAATGTAAGCAATGCATGGAAAATAATTTTATGCGATGTGTAAAATATGGATATTACGGTTCAAGAAATGATGGTGGTTTTGCTGAATATATAGTTGTTAACTCTTGGAATTTATTAAAAATTCCAAATAATATAGATTTATTAAATGCAAGCTTGATTGAGCCATTAGCTGTCGTAATTCATGCTTATAAAAAAATAAATATAGAGAGAAATAAAAAAATTTTATTATTGGGTAGTGGCTTTTTAAGTCTTATATTTCAAAAGATAATTAGATTTTATTTTCCAAATTTACAAATTTATGTAATTGATAGAAATGACTACAAATTAAAATTAGCTAAAAAATATACATCTAAAATTAAAACTTTAAATATTAGTAAAAAATTAAGATTGGATAATTTTATTAAAAATAATGAAAATAATTTTGATATTATAATAGAAACTACAGGTGATCCAAAATTTTATAAAGAGGCGATAAATTTGAGTTCTCCAAATGGTGAAATTCTTTTACTATCGAACATAATAAGTGATTTAAAATTATCAAAAAAAAATGTTAGTAATATTTTGAGAAAAGAATTAAAAATAAGAGGTACTTGGAACTCTTATTTCAAAAAATCATCAAAAATTGATGATTGGAAAGAAAGTATAAGTTTAATTAAAAAAGGTGTAAGGCCATCTGAACTTATAACAAAAATAATTAAATTAAATGATATTCCTATATATCTAAAAAAAATGCATGAGCACAAAACTAAAAGAAAAAATTTAAATTATGTTAAGTTTGTATTTATAAATAATGATTGAGTTATCTGTTGTTATACCATGTTTTAATGAAAGTAAAAATTTACCTACTATATATGAGAACATAAAAAAAAAACTTATTAAAAAAAATATAGAAGTAATAATTGTTGATAATGGTTCCACAGATGATTCTAGTATTTTTCTAAATAATATTAAAGACACTAATATTAAAGTATTAAAAATAAAAAAAAATTTAGGTTATGGCTACGGAATTATTCAAGGTTTGATTTCATCAAAAGGGAAAATTCTTTGCTGGACACACGGAGATCTTCAATGTGATTTTAATGATATAATTAAATCATTTCAATTATATAAAAAAACAAATAACAGATATTTAATAATTAAAGGAAAACGACAAAATAGAAGTTTTTCTGACGAAATAATGACCAAAGGTATGCAGCTCATTTCATCCTTTATTTTAAATGTAAAGTTAAATGATATTAATGCTCAACCAAAGATGTTTGGAAGAAATGTATTAAATTTATTACTAAAAAATAATCCTCCAAATGATTTTTCATTAGATCTTTTTCTACTTTTTATTGGTAGAAAAAATCATATAAGCATTGTAGATTTGCCAGTATATTTTAATGAGAGAAGATATGGTGAAGCAAAAGGTGGCGGAGGTAATATAATTATTAGAATAAAAATTATATTTAGAACTCTTAGCTATATTTATAAAATAAAAAATAATTTTAAAAAATGATAATTGTTAATCATAGAATTAATACAATAGAAAAATTAAAAGTTTGTAAAAAAAACATAGGTTGTGAAATTGATATTAGGAACCATGGTAAAAATTTAATTTTAAATCATGATGCTTTTGATGAAAATGGTGATAAATTTCAAAAATGGTTAGATTTTTATCAACATAAATTTTTAATTATTAATGTAAAGGAAGAAGGTTTAGAAAGTAAGATTTTTGATATTTTAAGAAAAAAAAATATTACCAAATATTTTATTTTAGATGAAACTATGCCATTCATATTAAAGTATGCAAATATGGGACATTCAGATTTTGCTTTAAGAATTTCAGAAATAGAAAATTATAAAACTGCAATTAAAATTAAAAATTTTTTGAAAAATAAAAAAAAAATAAAATGGATATGGTTAGATACTTTCAGTACTAAACCAATATCTAAAAAAATATTTAATATATTAAAGAAAAACAAATACAAAATTTGTTTAGTGTCTCCAGAACTTCATTTTTTGAATGATAGAAAAAAATGGACTAGATTAATTGATAATTTCCAAAAAAAATTAGTAAAAGATAAATTAAAACCTGATATGGTATGTACAAAAGATCCAAATAAGTGGTTAGATTTTAAAAAAATTAAATATTAAATGACTCTCCACACCCACATGTGCTCTTTTCATTTGGATTATCAAATATAAATCTCGAAGAAAGTTTATCAGTTCTGTAATCCATAGTTGAGCCTAATAAAAACATAGTCGCTTTGGGATCAATAAATAACTGAATTCCGTCTTGATTAATAACCTCATAATTAATTAAATCTGATGATTTAGCTAAATCTAACTTATAAGAATAACCACTACAACCTGATTTTTCTATTCCCACTAAAACAGAATCAACTCCTACTGGAGCAGAGGACAAAATTTTTTTTATTTGTACAGTTGCGTTTTCAGTTATAGAAAGTAACTTATTCATAACATCGTTATAGATTAGTTTAAAAAATATCTAAAGCAAGTTTTGCTTCCTCAGACATTAAATCTTTACTCCATTTAGGATCCCAAACCAATGATACTTCTATTGAATTTAAATTTTCTAAAATTTCAATAGATTTACCAACACTTTCGGGCATAGTTCCTGCAACAGGACAGTTTGGGTTTGTTAGGGTCATTTTAATTTTAATGTCGTTATTATCATTAATCTTAATTTCATATATTAAACCTAAATCATATAAATTAACTGGTATTTCAGGGTCAACAACAGTCCTAATACACTCTATAACCTGTTCTTCATGAATTTTAGTGGTTATGTTTGAATTGTTGAATTTTTTTATATAACTGGTGTTTTTATCAGGTAAAAAATCTTCTAATTGTTTTTCTCTCATTAGTTATAGTAGAATTTTTGTTATTTGATGAATGCTGTCTACTAAATAATCAACATCATCTTTTGTATTATATATTCCGAATGAAATTCTAGAAGTTCCAATAATATTAAAATGTTTCATAAGCGGTTGACAACAATGATGACCTGTTCTTATTGCTATGTTTTTTTTATCTAACATAGCACCTAAATCAGAATTATGAATACCTTCAATATTAAAAGAAATGATAGCGCCTTTGTTTTTATTTGAACCATATATTTTTATATTATTGAATTTTGAAAGTTTTTCATAAGCGTAATCATGAAGTTTCATTTCATGATCATAAATAACACTTGGATCAACCTCATTCATAAAATTTAATGATGATGAAAATCCAATAACTGGAGCAATAGGAGGAGTACCTGCCTCAAATTTTTCGTAACCATTTGCATATGTACTTTTATCAATATCTACATCATGAATCATTTGCCCTCCTCCTTGGTAAGGACTAAATTCATCTATCCACTTATCTTTCATATACAGTACACCAAGACCTGAAGGGCCATACATTTTATGTGCAGAAAAAACGTAAAAATCAGGATCTAAATCTTTTAGATCAACTTTTTTGTGAGGTGCAAATTGGCAGCCATCCAATAGTAGAGGTATATTATCTTTTTTTGCAATTTCTTTTACTTTATCAAAATTCGTTATTGATCCTGTAACATTTGACATGTGGGTTAATGTAATTAATTTTGTTTTTGAATTAATTTTATTATTTAATTCATCATAATTAACTTCACTATTTTCGTTTAGTCCCAAAGGAATAATTTTTATCTTTTTTTCAATTAAATGCCAAGGTATTAAATTAGCATGGTGTTCAAGATAACTTAAGATTATTTCGTCACCATCTTCTAAAAATCTTTTAGAAATACAAGATGCGATTAAATTTATACCCTCAGTTGCACTTTTTACAAAAATAATATTGTTTTCAGATGTATTTATATAATTTGCAATTTTTTTCCGTGAATCTTCAAATTTTTTTGTTAACTTTGAGCTTAATTCATAATTACCTCTGTGAATATTTGCATATTCATTTGTGTAACAATTATTGGTGGCCTCAATCATTTCATCAACTTTTAATGCTGAAGCTGCGGTATCTAAAAAAACTAGATTAGGATTTTTTTTGAATACGGGAAATCTTGATTTTAAATCGAAAATATTCATTTCACTTTACTTAAGTATCTTACTAGTTTCTTTTGTATTATTTCAGACATTTGTTCATTATCAATACTACTTAATTCTTCATTAATAAATGATGATATCAATATTTTAGTTGCTGCAATTTTACTCATACCTCTAGAACGAAGATAAAAAATAGCATTTTCATCTATTGGCCCAATTGTAGAACCATGACTACATTTTACATCGTCAGCGTAGATTTTTAATTCTGGTTTAGAAAAATATGATGCATTGTCAGATAAAAGTATACCTTTACTTAGCTGATATCCCTCTGTTTTTTGCGCCACTTGATCAACATGAGTGTTACTAAAGTATGTTGCTTTAGCACGGTCGTTCAAAATACCTTTATAAACTTGATTACTTTTACAATCCTCAGCTAAATGTTTAACAAATGTTTTATTATTTGATGTGTTATTATCTTTAAGAAAAAATATTCCTTGTAAATCAGCCTCTGAATTGGTTTCTATCAGCTCAGAATAATGAAAATTTCTTACGTAACCTTCTGAAAAATTATATACTTTTTGAGTATAAGTAGAATCTTTTTTACAAGAAGAATGACTTGTTATTATTAAATTATGATTGGAAGAATTGTCTTGTATTAGAAAGTGGTTTAACTGAGAATTTTTTTCTAATTTAATTACATTCAATATATTTGATGTAGAATTATTTTTATTTTCATACTCTTCAATGAGACTAAGAGATGATCCCTCTTGGCAAATAATATTATTTTTTTGAAAAATTGTTAAATCGTCATCTGTTACAATGTTGGATATTTTAATTCTTATATTGTTATTTCTTTTTATAACAATCTTAAAACCACTATTTAAAAATAATGAATTTAGATTTACAAAATGATCATTTTTTTCAATTGTATTATTTTCAGAAAAATCATTATAATCTTCATCTAAAATTTTAGTAATTTCAATTTTATCATCTTTAAAAGTCGAACACTTACCATTTACAGAAACTATTGAATAGTTATTTTCCTGATTATTATTTATTACTGATGTTTCTTCAGGGATAAGATATTTGTACTTAAAATCAATGAAGTTTTTAAGATTTATATTTTTTAGACTTTCATTATTTTTTCTATCAAAACTATCATTTTCAAAAATATTTATTAATTTTTCTCTATGGCTTTCAATATCTTTGTTTTCTGAAAAAAAAATATTTTTTCTATTTTTTTGATAATTGTCTTGGATATTCATTACTGAAATTTTTGAAATCCATCTTTTTCAATCTCAGCAGCAATTTCGGAACCTCCTGATTTGACAATAGAACCATTTATCATGACATGTACGTAATCTGGCTTAATATAATCCAAAAGTTTTTGATAATGAGTAATTATTAAAAAAGAATTATCTTTAGTTTTAAGTTTATTAACCCCATCGGTAACGATTTTAAGAGCATCAATATCAAGTCCTGAGTCAGTTTCATCTAGAATAGCTAAATCTGGATTAAGAATACTCATTTGTAAAATTTCGTAACGTTTTTTTTCTCCACCAGAAAATCCTGTATTAACTGATCTTTTAAGCATATCAACATTTATACCTAAGTCACTAGCTTTAGATTTTAAAAGCTTAGCAAATGATAAATTATCAATTTCTTCTTCATTCATACGTTTTCTTTTTGAATTAATTGCAGAATGTAAAAACGGGGTGATATTTACTCCTGGTATTTCAACCGGATACTGAAAAGCCAGAAACATTCCTTCTTGTGCTCTTTCTTCAATATTTAAATCAAATAGATCGTTATCTTTGAAATTAATTTTGCCATTTAAGATTTCGTAATCCTCTTTACCTGCTAGAACGTTTGCTAAGGTGCTTTTACCTGAACCATTTGGACCCATTATTGCGTGAACTTCACCTTTATTAATATTCAAATTAAGAGATTTAAGAATATTTTTATTTTCAATCTTTACAGATAGATCTTTGATTTCTAAAAACATATTACCCAACACTTCCCTCAAGAGAAATAGATACAAGTTTTTGTGCCTCAACAGCAAATTCCATTGGAAGTTCTTGTAAAACTTGCTTGCAGAAACCATTAACTATTAATGAAACTGCTTCTTCGTGACTTAAACCTCTTTGTCTACAGTAATAAAGCTGATCTTCATTTATTTTAGATGTTGAAGCTTCGTGCTCAATAACTGCTGTATTATTTTTTGAGTCGATATAAGGAACTGTATGAGCTCCACATTGATTTCCTACTAACAAAGAATCACATTGAGTATAATTTCTTGCCTTATCTGCTTTTCTTAAAAAAGAAACCTCACCTCTGTAAGTATTTTGAGATTTACCAAGAGAAATACCTTTTGATATTATTTTACTTTTGGTATTTTTACCAATGTGAGTCATCTTTGTTCCCGTATCAGCTTGTTGAAAATTATTTGTTATTGCTACAGAGTAAAATTCACCAATTGAATTATCTCCCTTTAAAATACAACTAGGATATTTCCATGTTATAGCAGAGCCAGTTTCTACTTGAGTCCATGAAATCTTACTATTTTTACCTGCACAAAGACCTCTTTTAGTAACAAAATTGTATATTCCACCTTTACCCTCTTCATCTCCTGGATACCAATTTTGAACCGTTGAATATTTAATTTCAGCATCTTCTAAAGCAATTAGTTCTACATTAGCTGCGTGTAATTGATTATCATCTCTTTTGGGAGCCGTACAACCTTCAAGATAGCTAACATAACTACCCTTATCGGCAATAATCAAAGTTCTCTCAAATTGGCCAGTATTTTCTGCGTTAATTCTAAAATAAGTAGATAGCTCCATAGGACAATGTACGCCCTCTGGAATGTATACAAAAGATCCATCAGTAAAAACAGCTGAATTTAATGCTGAAAAAGAATGATCTCCAGGTGGTATAACGGAACCTAAATATTTTTTTATTAAATCGGGATGTTTTTGAATAGCTTCACCAATTGAACAGAAAATTATACCAAGCTTTTCTAATTCACCTTTGTAAGTTGTAGCAACTGAAACACTATCAAATACAACATCTACAGCAACACCAGCTAAGACTTTTTGCTCCTCTAGAGGAATACCTAATTTATTATATGTTTCTATGAGTTTAGGGTCTACTTCGCTAAGATCTTTAGGCTTCTTCTCAAAACCTTTTGGTGCTGAATAATAATAAATATCTTGATAATCAATTTCAGGAAAACTTAGATTCGCCCATTTAGGCTCTTTCATTTTTTTCCATTTTGAAAATGCTTTTAATCTCCAGTCCAGCATCCATCCTGGCTCATTCTTTTTTTGTGAAATGAATTTAATTGTATCTTCGTTTAAACCTTTTTTTGGCTTTTCAGCATCAATTTCAGTTACAAAGCCATACTTGTATTTATTTTTACTATATGAATCTAATGTATTAAGAGTTTCCGAATTCACTATACATCATCTAATTCATTAATTTAAAAAATCTAGTTAATTCAACAAAAATTTAGGAAATTTAGAACCGGTTTTAAATTTAAGAAGTAATCCAACCGCCTCCAAGTAATTGGTCATTTTTGTAAAAAACACAAGCTTGTCCAGGAGAGGTTTTATCCAATTCAGTTTTAAATGTAAAAGTTCCATGATCGCTATTTATATCAAGAATACCCGGTAAATCCTCCTGAGTTGATCTTATTTTTGCTGAACAATCGAGTCTTTTAGGTTGGATATTGCCACCCAACCAATTAATATTTTTAAAATTAATTATATTTTTTCTCAATTTTTCTTTTGTACCTAGAGTAATTGAGTTCTGATCTTTATTTATATCTATTACATATAATGCTTCTTTAGAACCACTAATGCCAATACCCTTTCTTTGACCAATAGTGAAATTACTAATACCATCATGGGTTCCCAGAATGTTTTTATCAATATCGTAAATTATTCCCTTTTTATTTACTGTAGGATTTAAATTTTTGACAAGATCTCTATAAGAATTTGATGTTACGAAACATATATCTTGGCTATCAGGTTTATCACTTACAGCAAGTTCATATTTTTGAGCTAGTTTTCTAATTTCTGATTTAGTGTAATCACCTAAGGGAAACCTGACATAATTTAATTGCTCTTGTAGAGTTGCAAAAAGGAAAAAACTTTGATCTTTTGAAAAATCTTTTGCTTTATGTAAACTTGCATTTTCTAGAGAACCTCTTCTTATAGCATAATGGCCTGTGGCTAATGCATCAGCTCCAATTTTTTTTGCTTCGTTAAGTAAATCTGAAAATTTTACAGTTTGATTACATTTTACACATGGTAAGGGTGTTTCTCCAATTGAGTATGAATCAACAAAATTATTAATAACACCATTAAAAAATTTTTCTTGATAATCTAATACTAAGTGTTCGAAACTATATTTTTGAGCTACAGATTTAGCATCTTCAATATCTTTGCCGGCGCAACATGATTTACTTTTAGGTACATCAAAATTATTATAAAGCCTTAATGTTACACCAATCACATCATAGCCCTGTTTTTTTAACATAACTGCCGCTACAGAGCTGTCTACACCGCCAGACATGGCTACAACCACTTTTGTATCCTTTTCTAGCTTATCAAATCCTAAAGAATTCATATATTTCAAATATCTATATTTACAAAATCATATAAGTTCAATATTAGCTTTATCAAATGGTAGATTTATTAATTCCTGGGCCCGAAGGAAAAATAGAGGCTAAATATTCTCATAATAAAAATGAAAACTCTCCTATAGTAATCATTTTACACCCAGACCCTTCTAAAGGAGGGACAATGCATACCAAGGTAGTATTTAAATTATACAAAACTTTCATAAATTCTGGTTTTTCAACAATTAGATTCAACTTTAGAGGTGTAGGTAAAAGTGAAGGAGAGTTTGATGATGGTGAAGGAGAATTGAGTGACGCTGCTTGTATTTTAGATTGGTTACAACAATACAATACAAATTCTAAAATTTGTTGGGTTGCAGGGTTTTCATTTGGAGCGTGGATTGCAATGCAATTATTAATGAGAAGACCAGAAATTAATGGTTTTGTAAGTATATCACCTCCAGCAAATTTAAGAGATTTTAGTTTTCTTGCTCCTTGCCCATCCTCTGGGTTAATTATTCATGGTGATAAAGATAATATTGCCTCTTATGATTCTACAAAAATTTTAGTTGAAAAATTACAAAAACAAAAAAAAGTTGATATAAAATTTAATCCTATAAAAGGTGCAGATCATTTCTATGAAAATTATTCAGAAGAATTAGAGCTATCTATCCAAAATTATATTAACGATACAATTTCATCTAATTAAAATATGAATTTTAAATCTGCATTTCTTCATGAAATATATTCCAGAGGATTTATTTATCAATCCACTGACCTGAATGATCTTGATAATATAATGAATAAAAAAAAGGTCTCGGGCTACATTGGATTTGATATTACAAGTGATAGCCTTCATATCGGCAGTTTGGTTCAACTTATGTTATTACATTGGCTAGATTTTTATGGTCATAATGCCATTGCTTTGGTTGGAGGTGGAACAACTTTAATTGGAGATCCTTCAGGAAAAGACTCGACTAGAAAAATTTTAAGTAAAGAGGATATTGATAAAAATATTGAAAATGTAAAAAGAATTTTTGACAGATTTATTAATATAAAAAAAAATAGTTTTGTAATAAATAATTATGAATGGCTTTCTAATATTAATTATATAGAATTTCTTAGAGACATAGGCAGTAGAATAACTTTGAACAAGATGCTTACATTTGAAGCAGTAAAAAGTAGAATTGAAAGAGAACAAGCATTGACTTTTTTAGAATTTAATTATGTTTTACTTCAAGCTTATGATTTTTATTATTTAAATAAAAATCATGACTGTATTTTACAGATGGGTGGATCTGATCAATGGGGTAATATAGTCAGTGGGATAGATTTGATTAGAAAAATAAATAATCAACAAGCATTTGGTATTACTTCTCCATTAATAACAAATGCTGATGGAACCAAAATGGGAAAAACCGTTGATGGAGCAATATGGCTAGATACTAAAAAAATTACTAACTACAATTTTTATCAATATTGGAGGAATATTGATGATAATTATGTACCATCATTCTTAAATTTATTTACAACACTTCCACTGAATGAAATAGAAAAATTATCTGCATTAAAAGATAAAGAAATTAATGAAGCTAAAAAAATACTTGCTTTCGAGGTTACAAAAATTGTAAGGGGCAAAGAAAGTGCTGAAGAAGCTCTAGAAATTTCTAGAAACATTTTTGACTCAAAAATTAATGATGATAGACTTAATAATTATTCAGTGGATTCAAATAAAATTGAGTCAAACAATTTTTCAATAATAGATGCAATTGAAAACCTTAAGTTAGTGAATAGTAGATCTGAAATAAAAAGATTAGTTAAATCAAATGGTATCAAGGTAAATGACATAATTTACAAAGAAGAAAATTTTTCTTTAAAAAGCTTCTCTAAAAATGATGAAATTAAAATTTCAGTGGGAAAGAAAAAAATTGGTATACTTTATATTAGTAAATAATCTAATTTATGATATCTGTGACATTTCTAAAAACTTATTTATTTTTCCATCTAAAACATCACTAACGTTAGAAGTTTCATAACCAGATCGATTATCTTTGACAAGTTTGTAGGGGTGCAGAATATAAGATCTTATTTGATTCCCCCACCCTATTTCCTTTTTATTTTGGTTTGATAAATTTTCAGCTTCTTTTCTTTTTTGCATCTCTCTTTCAAATAACCTGGATTTTAACATTTTTAAAGCATTGGCTTTATTTTTATGTTGAGATCTATCACTTTGACATTGAACAACAATATTTGTTGGTATGTGAGTTATTCTAACTGCGCTATCAGTTTTATTGACATGCTGTCCTCCAGCTCCTGAAGCTCTGTATGTATCTATTCTCATTTCATTTTCATTAATTTCTATTTCAATTTTATCATCTATTTCTGGATAAACCCAAATACTGGCAAAACTAGTATGCCTTCTTTTATTACTATCAAAAGGAGAAATTCTAACCAATCTATGAATGCCACTTTCATTCTTAAGCCAACCATATGCATATTCATATTCAATTTTTAAAGTGCAAGATTTGATACCTGCTTCCTCTCCTCTAATTTCTTGCAATAGAGAAACTTTACAACTCTGCTGATTTTCAGCCCACCTGATATACATTCTTTGTAGCATTAATGCCCAGTCTTGACTTTCTGTACCACCGGCACCTGCATGTATTTCTAAAAATGTATTTAAGATATCTTCTTTTTCACTCATTAAATTTAGATATCTAAGATGAATTGAAGTATCTAAAACAATTTTAGTTTCTTTAAGAAGTTCAGTTAAGTCATTTCTATCATTTTCTTTGTAAAATAAATTATAAAGCTCTTCTATATTTAAAATAGAATCTTTTAGATTATTATAGTCTTCAATTTTTTTTTCAAAAAATTTAATTTCTTGAAAAATTAACTTGCCTTCATTATTTTTCCAAATGTTTGGATCAGCACTTTTTTTCTTAAGGTTTATTAAATCAGATTGGATTGTTTTTAAGTCAAACCACCCTCCTTATAAGATCAAAGTTAGACCTTATTTCTCTAATATTTTGTTCAATCTTTTCTTTTATTTCAATCATAATAATTATTTTTATTTATTTAATAAACCACCAGTACCTGAAATGGAATTATTTTGTATGTTGTTTAGACTATCTATAATATTGAAATTATTATTGAAAGGTTCAGTGCCTACTAAATAAGGCTCTAAAATGCTTTCTTTATTGTTTGATGCTAAACCAGTATTTGGATCGATTCTAACGAAACTTATACCAGATGGAATTTTAAATGGTATTTTATTGGAATTAATACCTAATTTTTTTGCAAAATCTTTAAAAATTGGAACTGCCACTGAAGATGCAGTTTGCTTATATCCAAGAGATTTGGGTTTATCATGACCAATATAAATTCCAACAACTAAATTAGGTGTATAAGCAATAAACCAAGCATCTTTATTATCATTTGTTGTACCTGTTTTACCTGCAAGAGGTACATTAAGATTATTTAATTTTTTTGCAGTTCCTCTTGTTATCACACCTTCCATCATGGAGGTAATTTGGTATGCAATTTTTGAATTTATAACAACTTTTTTTTTATCAATTATTTTTGGAACAGATTTATTGTTAAAATTTTCTAAATTACAGTTCTGACATTTTGCATTATTTGAAGAATAGATTTTTTTACCATTCTTAGCATAAATACTTTTAATTAATTTTGGTTGAATGTGATAACCTCCATTTGCAATAATGCCATAAGCATTAGTTAAATCAATCAAGGATACTGCACCGGAACCTAAAGCCATTGAAAGTTGATTGGTAATACCAGTTCCAATTCCAAAATCTTCAACTAAATTATTTATTTTTTTCATTCCAATATTATTAGCTAATCTTACAGTCATTAAATTCCTTGATTTTTCAATACCGGTTCTCATTGTTGTAAGTCCATAAAACTCTTCTGTATAATTTGCAGGCTTCCATTTTGGAAGACCTGGACCCTGATCAACAACATATGGCGCATCGAGAATTAGTGTTGAGGGTGTATATCCTTCATTTAATGCAGCTAAATATACAAAAGGCTTAAAAGCAGAGCCAGGTTGCCTTTTCGCTTGTGTGGCCCTGTTAAATTGACTTAGTTTAAAACTAAAACCTCCAGATAAAGCAAGCACATGTCCATTATGAGGATTTAACACAATAATAGAGCCATTAACTTTTGGTACTTGTCTTATAATTAAAATATTATTTATTTCTTCAATAAAAATTACATCACCAATCTCAAAATTGTGCTTCAACAACCATCTGTTTTCATCAATATCTAAATCTATTTTTCTTTCACTTTTGTTAATATTTTGAATGACGATTTTTTTATTATGTTTTTTCTTGGTTATTATAACTGGTTTCCAATATTCGTAAGGAGATAAGTCTGTGAATGTTGCATAATTTTTTACAAATTTACTTAATGAAAGGTTATCTAAAGTTCCATGCCAACCTGTTTTTTTATCATGATTAATTATTCCATTAATTAAACTTTGATTAGCTAAAGTTTGTATATTAGAGTTGATAGACGTTTTAATAACTAATCCATTTGAATATAAATCTTCTTTGCCATAATTTTTATAAAGATTTTTTCTTATTTCCTCATAGTAATAATCTGCTGTCTTAAAATTATATTCTAATCTTTTATAAGTTTTTAAAGCTCTTTTTTTATAATGAAGTTGGGTCTCATTGATATAACCATTATAATACATTCTATCAATTACCCAATTTCTCCTGTCTATAGCGTTATTATAATTTGTTTTTGGATTATAATTATTTGGTGCTTTTGGAAGTGCAGCTAGGTATGCAATTTCGTGTAACTCTAAATCATAAATAGACTTGTTAAAATAATTTAAACTTGCACTTGCAATACCATAAGAGCCATATCCTAAATATATATCGTTTAAATATAGTTCTAAAATTTGATCTTTTGTAAGTATATTTTCTATTCTAATAGCTAAAAGAATTTCTTTTATTTTTCTTTCATAAGATACTTCATTGCTTAAAATTAAATTTTTAACAACTTGCTGAGTTATTGTTGATGCACCTACAACTCTTTTATTTGTACCTTGAGATAAGAAATTGGTTATTATTGCTCTAAAAATAGCAATATAATCTATACCAAAATGTTGATAAAAATTCTTATCTTCAGCAGAAATAAAAGCATTTTTGATTTTTTGAGGGATTCTATTAACCGGTATAAAAATTCTTTCCTCATAATAAAAGCTTTTTAACAATAACCCATCAGAACTATAGACTCTAGATGATAATTTAGGCTGATAATTAATTATTTTTTCATAAGAGGGTAAAAGTGGTGAAAATTTCCATAGAGTATAGAAAAAAATACTGCTTAAAGTAATAACTACTAAAGTAAAGAAAACTAAAAGAAATTTAATATATCTAATAATCATTTATAAATATATCATAATCTACATTGTGAAATAGGTAAAAATATGACATTAGCAATAATACAATCGTACATATCAAAAATGATTAATTTTACAAAAAATATTTATGGAGTTTCGGCTATATGTCAAAGAATATACTTATCGATACAACTAATCAAAATGAAACAAGAATTGCAGTTACGGAAAATGGTAAGCTTGATGATTTTGAAATTGAAACAAACAAAAATAGCACTTTAAAGGGAGATGTTTATTTAGCTAAAATTACAAGAATTGAACCATCTCTTCAAGCAGCATTTGTTGAATTTGGATCAAATAGAAATGGATTTTTACCGCTTTCAGAAATCCATCCTGATTATTTTAAAATTCCAGCTTCAGATGAAAAGCTATTAAATGAGTTGAATGATAAAATTTATAAACAAAGCTTAAATCAAGATAACGAAATAGTTGATAACGATGATAAAGAATTTCAAAGAAATTTAGAAGATAATGAAGATAAAATAGAAGAAATTAATGATAAGGAAAAAAATATTAAAAGAATAAAAACAAAAAAATTAAATCCAAAAAAGGAATATTTTAATTTTTTTAAAAAATATAAAATACAAGATGTTATTAAACCTAGGCAAGTTATTCTAGTTCAAATAAATAAAGAGGAAAGAGGGCTAAAGGGTGCAGCTTTAACAACTTATTTATCTTTTGCGGGAAGGTATTGTGTTTTAATGCCAAACAGTATGAATAACGATGGAATTTCAAGAAAAATAGGAGATTTAGAAGAAAGAAATAAATTAAAACAAATTCTTTCATCAGTAGATATTCCAGATAAAATGTCAGTGATTGTTAGAACCGCGGGAATAGGTAAAAATAAAAAAGAAATTTCTAAAGATCTTACTTTTTTAGTTTCACAATGGAACAAAATAAGAGAAACAACACTAAAATCTGAAGCTCCTAAATTAATATATGAAGAAGGGAATGTTCTGAAAAGAACTGTAAGAGATTTGTTGACAGAAGATGTTGAAAAAATTCTTGTTGAAGGAAAAGATGGATATGAAAAAGTTAAAAAATTTGCAAAAAATATTGTTCCTACTTATGCAAAAAAAATAAAACAATTTAAATCAGGTGAAAATTCCTTATTCGCAGAAAATAATATTGAAACCCAAATTAATGAACTTTTTAGTTTAAATGTTAAACTAACATCAGGAGGTTCTATTGTTATTAATACAACAGAAGCCTTGGTAGCTATAGATGTAAATTCTGGTAAAAATACTTCTGAAAGAAATATTGAAAGTACTGCCTTAAAAACAAATACAGAAGCAGCAGTTGAAATTGCAAGGCAATTAAGATTAAGAGATTTAGGGGGCTTAGTAGTTATCGATTTTATAGATATGGATGACTACAGAAATAACTTTAAAGTAGAAAAAACTATGAAAACTGCTCTTATAAGAGATAGAGCAAGAGTTCAGATCGGCAGAATAAGTATGTTCGGCCTAATGGAACTTTCTAGGCAGAGATTAAGATCAAGCTTAATTGATAAATCATTTGAAAAATGTAACTATTGTCAAGGCTCAGGTCTTTTATTAAATTCAAATTCAATAAGTGAGCAAATTATAAAGGTTATAAAAGAAAAATTATCTAATGATCATAATCAGACAGTAAATGTAAAATGTAACACAGTTTTAGCTCAAAACTTAATTAATATGAAAAAAAATGAAATATTAAGTTTGGAAAAAATTTACAATTCAAAAATAAACTTCATTTTTGAGAATCAAATTTCATTACATGACCCAATTATTGAAACTGAAAATATAAAAAAAACTGATAACAAATTAGTTAAAATAGCAAAGAAAACAGAAAAAAAAGAAAAAATTGTAAAGAAAAAAACAATTAAGAAAAAAAAGAGTACATTAAATTCTAAAAATATAAATAAAAAGAAAGATGATAACTTGAGTCTAGAAGCTGAAAATATTGATACTAAAAATTCAGAAATTGATAATAATAAGGAAGAAAAAACAGGATGGTGGTCTTAAAAAAAATATTAGTTTTTATTTTATTTTTTTATTTATCATCAAAAAATTCTTTTGCTTCACAAATATTAGATTATGAAACAGAAAAATTAATTTATGATATCATTGCAGATATTAAAAAAGTAAACAAAATAAAGAAAAAAATTTTTTTTAGAATTAATGATAATGATGAAATTAATGCTTTTGTTGACGAAACAAACACAGTACATATAAATTCTGGTTTAATACAATATTCAGATGATTATGTTGCTCTTCTGTCTGTTTTGGCACATGAGATTGGGCACATTGATTTAAACCATGTTTCTGTACGAAAGAAAGTTTTAGAAGATAATAAAAGAAATAACGATCTTACTTTGCTAACCGTTATTGCAGGATCGTTTATGACTCAAAGACCTGAATTCATACAAGGTAGCATAGTTAGTTCAGCAGCCATATCAAATAGATACATTAATTTTAGTAAAGAACAAGAAATAGAGGCAGATATTTATGCTCTTAAGACGCTAACACTACTTAATACTAACTCTAATTCTGTCATAAATTTATTAAAAACAATTGAACAAAAGTTATTAGAAAAAGGTTTTTCAAAAGATATGCAAAGAATTAGTACTCATCCATATTTTAAAGATAGGGTTCAACTGATAAAATTCTTTGAAAAAAACAAGAATAATAATTTTAACGATGACTATAATCAAAGATTCAATTTTATTAAGGCTAAATTTATAGGTTATAGTAATATTAACTATAAACTTAGTGATTTAGAAGAACCTTTTAAGACTTATGCTAAATCTATTAGATACTCCAAGAACGGTGATTTAAAAATGTCATTAAAAAATTTAAATAACATAATTAAACAAAATTCTAAAAATGGGTTTTTACTTGAAACTAAAGCTGATATTTTATTTTCACATGGCTTCACAAAAGAAGCAGTGAAGTTTTATAAAAAAAATTTAAAATATTATCCTTATAATTTTTATGCAAAAATAAGAATTTTTGAAAATATAAAGACTGAAAATTTATCTGAATATGAATTAATGACAATTTTTCAGGAAAATAAAGATCTTCTCTTTAGGTATTTTAATAATAAAAATGTTTTATTTAAATATCAAAAATTATCTAAACAATTGAAAAAAATAGAATGGATTAACTTTTTAAATTTTTATTTAGAGATTGGAAATATGGAGAGTAGTGATATAAACAAAAAAATTTTATCTTTTAAAGAGACTAAAGATAAAGATTTACTAAAATTATTGGGTTTATTAGAAAATAAAATCTCATGAAAGGTGCTTTAGTTTATCAAGATTATCTGAAACTCATTAAAAAAAATTACATTATTAATGAGACAATTGATCAAAATCAAATACAGCCTGCAAGTTTAGACTTATCACTTAGTGAAGAATGTTATGAAATAAAACATAGTTTTTTATCACATAAAACAACAGTTAGAAGAAAACTGAAAGATTTAATTATTAAAAAAATTAATTTAAACAAAGAATTTATTTTTAAAAAAGATAAAACTTATATTGTTAAACTTAATGAAAGTTTGAATTTAAAAAATAATATTTTTGGTCATTGTAATCCTAAAAGTAGTACTGGTAGGCTAGATATTTTCTGTAGAACAATCGTTGATTTTGCTGAAGAATATGAAAAAATTCCAAATAATTATCAAGGTGAAATTTTTTTAGAAATAACTTCAAGATCTTTTGATGTTGCTTTTAAAAAAGGTAATTGCTTAAATCAATTAAGATTAATAATGGGAAATCAATATTATTTATCAGATGAACAATTAAAAAAAATTAAAACAAAACTAAAAATTACAAATTTCAAAAAAAATACATTAAAAATTAATAATGGTGTCAAAATATCAGTTGATTTATCAAATTCTAAAACGATTGCATATGTTGCAAAAAATAATACGCCGGTTTTAAAATTTTCAAAAATAAAATCACATAAGATAAATGACTTTTGGAAAGCAATTAAAAATATTGATAACAGCTTACTAATAGAAAAAAATAAATTTTATATACTAAAGTCGAAAGAAAAAGTTATTATACCAGATAACTTAGCTGGTGAAATGATACCATATGATACTGGTATTGGAGATTTTAGAGCACATTACGCAGGTTTTTTTGATCCAGGTTTTGGAATGCCAAATGGAACATATGCAGTTTTAGAAGTGAAAACAAATGAAATACCATTTTTATTAGAAGATGGTCAAACAATAGCAAGAATTAAATATGAAAAGTTGAACAAAAATAGTAATATTGTATACGGGAAGGACATTAAGTCGAATTATCAAAATCAAGGATTGAAATTAAGCAAACATTTTAAATAAGATGAAAAAAATAATTATTATAAACGGTCCTAATCTTAATTTATTAGGTAATAGAGAAGATAATATTTATGGCAAAGATTCTTTGGATAAAATTAAATCTGATTGCGAAAAAAAATGCTTAGAAAAAAAATTGGAAATTGTTTTTTTTCAATCAAATAATGAAGGTGAAATAATTGATAAAATCCACGAGGTAAATGATAAATATGATGGTTTGATTATTAATCCAGCTGCATTTACACACTCATCTATCGCTATTCTAGATTCATTAAGAGCAATTAGTAAACCTAAAATTGAAATTCATCTTTCCAATATTTATGCTAGAGAAGAATATAGAAAGAAAAGTATTACTTCTGAGGGAGTGGATGGTTTAATTTGTGGATTTGGAGCAAATAGTTATCTTCTAGGAATTGAAGCAATTAGTAAATTAATTTATAAATAAGCATGACTAAAATTGATAAAACAGATTTAGAGAATATTAAATTAATCGTTAAAGAATCAAAAATTAAAAGTGTTGCTAAAATAAAAATAAAGAAAAATGATTATGAAATTGAGATTACCTCAAATGACTTAACAGGACACAATGTTTCTGTTCAGAAATTTGAAAAAAATACTGAAGTTAAAGAAGTTGAAAATACAAATGAAGCTGTAAATGAAGATAATATCGTTAAATCTCCAATGGTAGGAGTTGCTTACCTTTCTGCTGATCCAAATTCGCAACCATATGTTAAAGTTGGTCAACATGTAAAGGCTGGTGATACCTTGTTGTTAATTGAAGCAATGAAGACCTTTAATGAAATTAAAGCTCCTAGATCTGGAATTATTAAAAAAATAGTTATTCTAAATAGTCAGCCTGTTGAATATGGTGACTCTCTTATAATTTTTGAATAATGTTCAAAAAAATCCTTATTGCCAATAGAGGGGAAATTGCTTTACGTGTACTCAGAGCATGTAGAGAACTTGGAATAAAAACAGTAGCAATTCATTCTGATGTTGATGAAAATGCTATGCATGTAAGAATGGCAGATGAAAGTATTTGCGTTGGACCAGCTTCTGCGCAATCAAGTTATTTAAATATTCCTGCTATTATAACCGCCGCTACTTTAACTGATGTTGATGCCATTCATCCTGGATATGGATTTTTGAGTGAAAATCAGAGATTTGCTGAAATTATAGAAGAACACAATATTAAATTTATTGGACCAAAATCAGAGCATATTAAAATGATGGGAAACAAAATCGATGCAAAAAAAATAATGGATGAAACAGGCGTGCCAACAGTAAAAGGAATTAATGATCTTAGTAATAAGAATAAAATTGAAGATTTTATAAAAAAAGTAAAATATCCAATTATTGTAAAGGCAGCAAGTGGTGGTGGTGGGAAAGGAATGAGAGTAGTAACAGAAGAAGATGATTTAGATAAAGCGATAACGGAAGCAAAAATTGAAGCAAAAAAATCTTTTAATGATGAAAATGTCTATTTAGAAAAATTTTTAACATCTCCTAAGCATATTGAAATACAAGTACTTTGTGATTCATTTGGAAATGTTGTAACTCTTGGAGAAAGAGATTGCTCCATTCAAAGAAAACATCAAAAACTTATTGAAGAAAGTCCAAGTTCTGTTTTAACAAATGAAAATAGAGAAAAAATTTCTGAACTTTGCAGAAAATCTATGAAAGAAATAGGATACGAAGGAGTTGGAACATTAGAATTTTTGTATGAAAATGACGAATTTTATTTTATGGAAATGAACACGCGATTACAAGTTGAGCACCCAGTAACAGAAATGGTCACTGGAATAGATCTTGTTAAAGAACAAATTCTAGTAGCTAATGGTGAAAAACTTACAATAAAACAGGAAGATGTAAAATTAAAAGGAAACTCAATTGAATGTAGAATTAATGCTGAGCATCCAGAAAGTTTTATACCATCACCTGGTAAGATAACACAATACCACCAACCTGGAGGATTGGGCATTAGAGTTGACTCAGCTGTGTATGATGGTTACTCAATTCCATCCCATTATGATAGCATGATTGGTAAATTAATTACTTATGGTGCAACGAGATCAGAAGCTCTAAAAAAAATGAATAGAGCGCTTGAAGAATATGTAATTATGGGAATAAATACAAATATTCAACTTCATCAAAAAATAATTCAAACTGATGAGTTTAAAAGAGGAAGTTACAACATTAATTTTATGTCAAATTTAATTGAGTAAAATAATTGAATTAAATAGCTTAATTGAATTTTATAAAAAAGCTTACTTTCCAATGGCAGATAGTAAGTATTCTGGAAAAATAAAATTTTATAAACCAAAACTTAGGTTCCTTATTCCAATTTCTAATTTTCGCTATCCAAAAAAACTATTTAATGAATTTAAAAAAACAAAATATATTTTTAAAATTGATAATAATTTTTCTAAAGTTATAGAATTATGTAAAGAAATTAAAAGAAGGGATAATGATAGCTGGATCAATGATATTATTTTAGATACATATATTGAATTATTTAAAATAAAAAAATGTCATAGCGTTGAATGTTATGAGGATGGTAAATTGGTTGGTGGATTATATGGTCTGCATTTAGGATCATGCTTTTTTGGAGAAAGTATGTTTAGCTTAAAAACAAACACAAGTAAATTTTGTCTACTTTATTTATTAGCAATATTAAAAAAAAATAATTTTTCTATCCTAGATTCACAGTTTTTCAATCCTCATTTAGTTCAGTTTGGAGCATATGAAATAGAAACTGAAATTTATGAAAACAAACTAAAAGAAAGTTTAGAGATTGAAAGTTTTTTTAAGGAAGTTAATAATTTTCAAGAAGTCTTATCGTTACTACAATCAACTAACCAAAGATCATAAATAGGATTTTCTAAAGGAGTAACATCGGGAGAAGATGAAATCATCCAGCCTTTATAAATATTAATATTTTCATTATTGATAGTGTCATAAACATCTATCAAAACATAATCTTCAGGAATTTCAGTTGGAGGAGTGCTGCCACAATACAAAACTTCAATATTTAAAGTTTCCCATGATATTTTAGAATTTACCAAAATATCTTTTGTAAAAACTTTATTAGTAGTTTTATTTAATAAATTAAAAGAAGCATATTTTTTTTCAATAGTCTCAGCAGAAACAGTTAGCGGTAGGAGAAAAAAAAATGTTACTCTAATTAGGAGTCCAAGATTTATATTCTTCTTCTTTTTTTTCTGGGTCATAATTTTTTGAAAGAGGATGAGATGATGGAAAATACGCATTACTAGTACCAGTCATATTTGGTTTATGGTTTTTTTGCCATTTGTATTTATGTGAATAATCTAGTGGAGGATGATCAATAGATTTGTGAAGCCAGGCATGCCAGTGTGGTGGAATATTTGATGCCTCTATTTCACCATTAAAAATCACCCATCTTTTAGCTTTTAAATCTTTAAAATCTTTAGAGTTACAGTAATATTTATTTCCTAAATCATCACTACCAACCAAGCTTCCTTTAAGCCAAGTATAAATTTTTGTTCCTAATGACATTAATATTTCTATAAAGATTAATGGATTACTTTCCAATTAATTTTTTTATTAGCATAAAAATTCTTAACATGAATATCTTTATAACTAGATAATTCCGACATAATCCATTCTTTTTTTTCTAATTTAATTTTTTTATCATTAATTGGAAAGTTATAATGTTTTGAACCATTAATTGAGCAAAATATCTCTAACTTATCAATTGCATTTTCTTCATCAAAAATTTCTGCATATAATTCTATTGAGCAAGGAGATGAAAATATTCCTGGCTTAGATGACATATCTGGTTTTTTTTCTTGAATTGGATGTGGAGCTGAGTCTGTACCTAAAAAAAATTTAGAATTGTTGTGACATGCAGCTTTTCTTAATTCTATTAAATCAGTTTCATTTTTAACAACTGGCATACAAAAATGGTATGGATTAATAGTGTCATTATGAAATACATCTTTTTTTGTTAAAAGCATGTGATGTGGAGTAATAGTTCCTGCAATATTTTGATTTTCTTTCACATAGCTTACTCCATATGAAGTTGATACATGCTCAAGAGTAATTTTTAACAGGGGAAATTTTTTTCTAATAATACTTAATTCATCATCAATAAAATATTTTTCTCTATCAAAAATATCTATATCTTCAGCTACTTTTTCACCGTGTATTAGTAATGGACTTTTTTCTTCTTCTAAAATCTCCAAAAATTTGAAAATTTTTGAAATGTCACTTACTCCATGACTTGAATTTGTAGTTGCATTTGAGGGATAGAGTTTAGATCCAAAGAAAACTTTATTTTGAATACCTTTTCTAAAATCTTCTAGATCTAAATTTTCATTTAAATAACAAGGTATAAGTGGTTCAAAATTATTACTAGATGCTTTATTTAAAAGTTTTTTGTAAGCGGTGGCTTTATTAGTATCTGTTATAGGAATTTCTGTATTTGGCATTGCCACACATCTATTATTTATTCTTGAGGAGAAATTAGTAACCATTTCTAACATGTCACCTTCTCTAAAATGTACATGCCAATCATCAGGCTGAATTATTTCAATATTTTTATTCACAATAATTATTTTTTTGTAATGTAGAATAAATCTTTTCTACGCTTATAGAGTCCATATAGGACTTTGTTCTATCAATATTTATACTTTTAAAATAGTCATAGCTTTCATTTGTTCTTATAACTTGTGAATCTTTCATAAATGGACCGTAAATCGTATCATTTGTTGGCCCAAATAATACTATAGACTTTAATTTTGTGGCTGAAGCCATATGTGATAATCCTGAATCATTTCCAATAAATAATTTTGATTTCTTCATATAAGCAGCAGTTTGAGTCAATGATGCACCAAATAAATTAATTATCTTATTACTAGCAATATTTTTTGTTATTTCATTTAAATAATGTTCTTCTTCTGACTTTGAGCCAACTAAAATAAATTTAATATTTTTATTTTGAGATAAAATTTTGATTAATAGTGAATTATAATTTTTAATACTCCAAATTTTTGGTTTCCAATTTCCACCTGGAAATATAACAAAATATTTAAAATCATCGGACAAATGTTTTGTAACTATTTCTTCTTCTTCTGTATTTGTCTCAATAAACAAATCTGAACAATCAAATTTAAAGTAATTAGATAATTGCTGTACATGGTTTAGATTAGATTTTTTTTTAAAAATAAATTTTTGCTTATGTTTTAAAAAATATGATAACAACGAACTTCTAAAATCAATAATTATATCCCACTTCTTTCCATAACAATTAGAAATTATATCTAACCAATGCATATTGTATTTTTTTTTTGAAACAGTGATTATGTTTTCTACAAATTTAAAGTTTTTGAAAATTGATTTAGCAGATGGACCAATTACAAATGTAAATTTAGTTTCAGGATATTTATTACTAAAATAATTTATCACTCCAGTTGATAGAATTGTATCTCCAATAAGATTTGACGAAATAACAAGAATTTTCACAGAAATATTACACTTTTAATATATTCAATATATATTTAGATAATTATGAAAAATAAATACTTTTTTCATCATCTGAATTCAAGATTTTTTGAGATTTCTGGAAAAGATAGTAAATCATTTATTCAAAATTTAATTACTAATGACATTGAAAAATGTAACGATGGATCAATGATTTATTCATGTCTATTAACACCTCAGGGTAAATTTTTAGCAGATTTTTTTATATTCAATATAAATGGAAACTATATTTTTGAAACTAATGATAAATTTTTTAATAATTTATTATCACGATTAAAGATTTATAAACTTCGCTCTGATATAGAAATTAAAGAAATTAATAATCTTAATTCTTATTCATTATTTAATATAGATTATAAGGGTGATTATAATGTTTATTTAAATGATCCTAGAAATATAAACTTAGGTAAAAAACTTATCACGAATAAAAAAATTTTAATTGAAAAAGAGAGATTGAAAGAAATTAATGAAACAGAATATCATGAAATTTTAATTAATTATACAACACCCTATTCACCATTTGATATTTTAGAAAATAAATCTTTATTATTAGAAAATAATTTTGATAATTTAAATGCTATTGATTGGAATAAAGGATGCTATGTTGGTCAAGAAATTACTGCAAGAATGAAATACCGTGGATTACTTAAGAAAAAACTTTACGCTTTAAAAATAAAAAGTGGAGATGTGCTAGAGGGAGATGAGTTGATAGTAGATAATAAAAAAATAGGTACAATTGTATCAAAAGCAAATTCAAATATTTTTGCAGCATTAAATATTAATTTTGTGAATGAAATAAAAAATAAAAATCAAAATTTAGTAATTAATGATTCATTATCTTTTGATTTTTTAAACTAAAAATTTTTTTCTATAAAAACTTACTGGGATTATTAAAATCGTAAAAATTATTAGCATTGGAATAAATATATTATTAATTCCATAATTGTTTGCAATAAATCCTAATGAAGCTGGAGCCCCTATAAATGTTCCGTAAACTGCAATTGAAATTATTGTTATCCCTACTCCACTGTCAATTCCCTCAATTTTTCCAGCTAAACTATATGCGATAGGAACAATTGAAGATGCTCCGATACCTAATAATGAAAAACCAATAATAGCTGCATAAATACTGCTGAAATTAGATAAAATTATTAAACTTATAATCGTCGATAAAAATAAAAAGAAAATCAAAAGAAAAACTCCAATTTTATCTCTTACCCAATCACCACTAAATCTTCCGATAACCATAAAAATATTAAAACTTAGAGTTGCTAAGCCAATATAGAAACCATCAACTTGAATAAAATCTCTCATATAGAGAGCTCCCCATGCATCAACACTTCCCTCCGTTAGAGCGTTTGCCATTGCAATTAATGCTAATAAAAAAATAAGTAAGGGCCAAATAAAAAATATATTTTTTTTACTGGAATCTTCTGATTTTGTTTCAACTTGTGACTCTAAACAGAGGACAAAATACAAACTCAAAGGAAGAAGAATGATGACATACAAAAGTATATTAAAAATAAAAGAATAATTCCACTCTAGTAAAAAGCTTGTAATTAGAGATCCAAATAAAACTCCAAGACTCCAAAATGCATGAAACCCTGACATCATTGATTTTTTTTCTCTAACTTCTAAATTTGATGCATAAACATTGCATGCTATTTCGAATGCACCATAACTCATACCAAAAACAAATGAGAAAACCATAAAAAGCCATAATTCTTGAATGAAAGGTACTGGCAACCACAAACAACCTTCGGCAATTAAGGTAAATGTTAAAATCGATTTTGTAGAAGTTTTCAGGATAAGAGCATTTGCAAAAATCATTGCAACAATTGAACCAATTGCAAAGGATAACATAATATATCCAACACCAACATAATCAGTTTGAAGTTGATCCTTTATGGTAGGTATCCTAATAGCCCATAAACCTACATAACAAGCAGTTATAAAAAATATAATTTTTATTGCATGAATATCACTAACTTTTTTCATACAATTTTATTAATTAAAATATTTTTTGTAATATTCAGATAAATTTTCGATAGAAACTCTTTCCTGTTTCATAGTATCTCTATCCCTAACAGTAACACTTTTATCTTCTAGAGTTTCAAAGTCTACAGTTAAACAAATTGGTGTTCCTATTTCATCATGTCTTCTATAATTCTTACCAATGTTTCCTGAATTTTCTAAAACAACTCTCCCCAATCCCAATGTCTGTAGATTAGATTTTATTTCTTTAGATAAATTAACTAATTCCTCATTATTCTTTTTGAGAGGAATAACTGCAGCTTTAATAGGTGAAAGATGAGGTTTTAGAGATAAAAGAATTCTTTTATTATCTTTATCTACATTTTCTTCACGATAAGCTTCATTTAACAAAGCAAGAACTCCTCTATCAACACCAGCTGATGGCTCAATTACGTAAGGAATATACCATTTTTTTTCTTCTAAATCTTGAACAGCTAATTTCGTAGTTGAAGAGGAGTTTTTCATAACTTCTGATGTAATTTTAAAATCTTTTTGATTTTTAGTATGAGAACCTAAGTCAAAGTCAGTTCTATTGGCCACCCCTTCTAGTTCCTCTTCGCCGTGAGGAAACACGTAATTGATATCAACAGTTCTTTTTGAGTAGTGTGCTAGTTCATCCTTTTCTACTTCAATTTTTTTTAAATTTTCTTTTTTTATTCCTTGATTAACCCACCATTCTATTCTCTTATTTATCCAGTATTCATGCCATTCATCATCAGTTCCTGGTTTAACAAAAAACTCTAATTCCATTTGTTCAAACTCTCTAACTCTAAAGATAAAATTACGAGGTGTAATTTCATTTCTAAATGCTTTTCCCATTTGTGCGATACCAAAAGGAACAGTTCTAGAAGTTGAATCTAATATATTTTTAAAATTAGTAAAAATTTGCTGACACGTTTCTGGTCTTAAATATGCGAATGACGAACCATCATCCACTGGCCCAATTGCAGTTTTAAACATTAAATTAAAAGGTCTTGGCTCAGTAAGATCGTCTGATTTACAATTTGGGCATTTGTTATTTTCCAATAATTGATCTGCTCTCCACCTTGACTTACATGACCGACAATCAACCAGAGGATCGGTAAAAGTATCTTCATGGCCTGAATGTTTTAAAACTACTGGAGAACTTAAAATTGAGGCATCCAAACCTTCGGTATCATCTCGTTCATATACCATTGATTTCCACCAAGCTTGTTTAAGATTATTTTTGAACTCAACTCCCATTGGTCCATAATCATATAAACCTTTTATACCACCATAGATGTCATTTGATTGAAATAAAAAACCTCTTCTTTTGCAAAGAGAAACTAACTCTTCCATTGTTTTTGCAGTCATATAACTCTTAATCTTTTGGTTTATATTCTTTCGTTCTTGGATCTTTCTCTAAATCGATTACTGAGTCATTATTTACTTTATTATTAGTGAATTTGTCTTGTTTTTTTTTCTTAAACCTTAAAAATAATAAAATAGAGGCTAAAATTACAACTAAAACTAGAAATTTCATTACAAACCAAACCTAGAAAACATAATTCGTTCTTCAATTTTATTTAAAATTTCATCAGAGTTAAATATTGAAGAAGAAAACCTACGTTGTAAAAATGATTTTTTTTGACTGATTATTTTAATTTTAATTTTTTTTCCAAACTTCTCTTCTAAAATTGGTTTTATTGCACCAATACCATCTGCTAAACCTAAATCGATAGCTTTATTACCAACCCAAAATAAACCAGAAAAGATGTCATCTAATTTATTCTGATCAAGTTTTGAACCTCTTCTATCTTTTACATAATTAATAAAATTATCATGAATTTGTTCTTGAATATTTTTTAATCTATCAATGTCTTCCTGTTTTTCTTTTTTGAAAGGATCAAGAAAACTTTTACTTTTTCCAGATGTATACACTCTTCTTTCAATGCCAACTTTTTTTAGAAGATCAACAAAACCAAAACCTGGTGAAATAACGCCAATTGATCCAATAACAGAGTTTTGATCAATATATATTTCATCAGCAGCACATGCTAACCAATAACCACCAGAAGCTGCAACATCTTCAACGAATGCTAAAACTTTTTTGTTTTTTTCCTTAGCCAGATCAATGATCCTTTTTGCTATTAAAGAAGATTGTGTAGGCGAACCTCCAGGTGAATTAATGACCAAACCTACAACAGGAGATTTTTTATCAGCAAATAACTTATCAATTAATTTTTCTAAATTATTTATTGCTAAACCAGAGCCCGTTAAGCCTGACTGTGATGATATAATGCCAGATAAACGTAAAACCGGTATTGTAGTACTCTTAGAAAATAACCTTTTAAACATAATATCTAATAACAAATGTTAATCTTTTCTTAAAGCGTTATGTAGCATTTGTTTGTAATTTTAGTAATTTGAGTTTAAGTGCGTCAATTAAGTTAATGAATTAACATAATATTCTAATAGTTAGATAATATGGATAATGTTCTTCCACTTAGAAAAAAAGATTTTTCATTTGAAGAAGAAATCAGAGAATTAACAGATTTATGCAAAGAAGATCTAGTATCCGTCAATACCATAATCCTTGATAAATTAGATAGCAATGTACCTTTAGTTCATGAAGTTGGGAAATATCTTATCATGTCAGGTGGAAAAAGATTACGACCTCTTTTAACTGTTTCAAGTTTTCATATGACAAAAAATGGAACTAGTGAAGTTGAAAATAAAATGAATCATATTGGCCTATCTGCAGCAGTAGAATTTATTCACACAGCAACACTATTACATGATGATGTCATAGATGAAAGTAAGCAAAGAAGAGGAAAACCTACAGCAAATGAAAAGTGGAAAAATAAAACAAGTGTTTTAGTTGGTGATTTTTTATTTAGTAGAGCTTTTCAATTAATGACAAAATATGGCAACACAGAAACACTAAAAATATTAGCTGATACTAGTGTTGTAATATCTGAAGGAGAAGTTTTAGAACTTGCTAATGATAAAAATTTAGAAATAAATGAAAATATTTATTTTGAAGTTGTAAATGCAAAGACTGCTTCTTTGTTTAGTGCAGCATGCCAAGTTGGGTCAATTAGTGGTCTTGGAACAGAAGCCGAGGTTAATGCATTAAAATCATTTGGTACAAACTTTGGCATGACTTTTCAATTAATTGACGATGCTATTGATTATTCTTCAAACAAAAAAATTTTAGGAAAAAATACTGGAGATGATTTTAAAGAAGGTAAAATTACCCTTCCAATAATATTAGCATACGGAAGATCAAATGATAAAGAAAAAAAGTTTTGGGAAAGAACAATATCTGATCTTAAACAAAGTGATGGTGATTTTGAAATGGCATTAGAAATAATTAATAAATATCAATGTATAGAAGATACTCTTACAAGAGCAAATCACTTTTCAAATGTAGCTGTAGACTCAGTTGATATATTTAAAGATAACATTTACAAAGAAAAATTAGTATCTCTTGTTTCAAAAAGTGTTTCTAGAATTTATTAATTAATATTCCTCATAAGATTTTACCTCCACTAATTCAGAGCCAAAAGTTTTATTAATATCATTTTTTACTTTTGCTCTTTCATCATTCGTAAAATATACACTTCTAGCTAGATCAATAAATGTTTGATCAAATAATTTTTTTCTTTCACACTCTCTAATATCGTCTTCAATATTCCAAAGTTTAGAATTAATATTTATCAAATTTTCTAAATAATTGTTTATTTCTTCTTGTTGAACATAATTCATTAATGTTTTTTGTAGAAAATCTAATTCTTTTTTGACATGATCAAGTTTAGTTTCATCAGTTATATTTTTCTGCTTAATAATTAATATAGAAATTTTATCTACAAGTTCGCCAAGCGATATAGGAGTATTAATAAGCATTAAATTCTTTCATAAATATCTTCGTATCTTTTAATATCATTTTCATCAAGAGTATCGCCGTACCACATTTCTATAATAACTAAATCATGATCTTTTTTATTAGCCATTCTATGGATTGCCCCTTTTGGAATAAAAATGTTCTCATTTTCTTTTAAATTTTTTACTTGTTTTTCAATTGTAACTTCAGCTTCTCCTTCTGCCACAATCCAATGCTCAGATCTATGTTGATGACTTTGCAGAGATAAAACACCTCCTGGTTTTACAAAAATTTTTTTTACTAGGAATTTTTTACCTGAATGAAGTATATTAAATGATCCCCAAGGTTTTTCTGTGACAGAATTCATTATGAATGTTTATCTATATATTATATATCTCTTTATAAATGATAAAGATATCACCTTCAATATTATCAGTAGATATTCTTAAGTTAGAAGAAGAGGTTAGATCTTTAGATATAAATGGTGCTGACTATATTCATATAGATATTATGGACGGTCACTATGTTCCTAATATCACTTTTGGACCAGATATTGTTAAATCAATAAGAAAGATTACGTCTAAAATCTTAGATGTACACCTTATGATTCAGCCAGTTAAGAAATACATTAAGGAATTTATAGATGCTGGCTCAGATATCATTACGTTTCATCCTGAATCTGATGATAATGTAGAAGAAATTATAAAAACAATAAGCGATGCTAATATTAAAGTAGGAATTGCTATTCATCCTAAAGTAAATATTTCAGATATTGATCATTTATTTGATCAAGTACAACAAATAATAGTTATGACTGTAACACCTGGTTTTGGAGGTCAAAAGTTTATGCATGATCAAGTACAAAAAATTAAAGATTTAGATGAAATTAGAAAAAATAATAATTATAATTATGAGATATCAGTGGATGGTGGAGTAAATGATGAAAATGCGAAAATATGTAAAGATAATGGAGCTAATGTGTTAGCGGTAGGATCTTATTTATTATCTAAAAATAAAGATAATTATAGCAAGATTATAAATTCTTTAAGATAATGGATTGGGACAAATTAAAATCATTTTATGAAATTGCAATCTCGAGAAGCATTTCAAAAGCAAGTGCCAAACTTAATATAAGTCAATCTGCGCTTAGTAGACAAGTTCAAGATCTTGAATACGATCTTAAAACACCACTATTTATAAGACATCAAAAAGGTGTTCGATTAACAGAACAAGGAGAAAATTTGTTCAATACTGTAAATCAAATTAATTTTTCAATTTCTGACTTTGAAAAAAAACTACTTGATAAAAAAACAAAGCCTGTCGGTAAGTTAACAGTTAGTACAACAGTAGGTTTTGGATCAACATGGTTAACACCAAGAATAAATAAATTTGCTGACCAATATCCTGAAATTGATGTTAGTTTAGTTATGAGTGATGAAGAGGTTGATTTAGCAGCAAGAGTTGCAGATGTTGCAGTGAGAGTAAAAAAGCCTACACAAGCAAATTTAATATTTAAAAAATTTGTAAATTTTCACAATCATATTTATGGCTCCTCTGATTATCTTCAAAAAAGTGGTATTCCAAGAAATGTAAATGACCTTGATAAACACGACTTAATTTGTTTTGGAGCTGGCTTACCCTCACCAATTTCAAATATAGATTGGATATTAAAAATAGGAAAAGATGGTGTTAAAAGAAGACCTAAATTTAGAGTAAATAGTATTTATGCTATGTCTCTAGCTGTAGAAAAGAATAGTGGACTTGCTTCTCTACCAGACTATATGGTAGCGGATAAACCTCAATTAGTTAGAGTGCTCCCTAATCTAGAAGGACCATCATATCAGACTTATTTTGTTTATTCGGAGTCATTTAAAAATGATAGAAGACTTGAAGTTTTCAGGGATTTTTTATTTAATGAAGCTAAAGATTGGCATTATTAATCTTTGACTTAATTTTTTAATTTTGTATATCATATCTTAATTATGGGATATCCAAAAAAACATAGAGGTAGGCGTAAAAGAGGTTCAAAATATAGAAGAAATAAAAAACGCCAAAAAAAGAAATAATTAATAGTTAAATCTTCATTTTTAAACAGATTAAACCTATATAAATTATATGTTCAAATTCTTTACTGATCCTAAGTGGTACGTGTGGGCGTATGCTGGATCTGTAGTTATACTCACATCCATATGGGTTCAAGTTCAAATTGATGTTCAGATTAATGAGTGGTTTGGTGAATTTTATGACATGATACAAAAAGCATTAGGAACACCAAATGCTATAACAATGCAAGAATATATGGGAGCACTTTTTAGCTTTGCTAAACTTGCTGCTATTTCTATCACATTAGGTTTAGCAATATCATTCCTTACTTCTCATTTTCTTTTTAGATGGAGAACAGCAATGGTTGAGTGGTATCATAGTGTATATGATCAAGCTAGAACCATTGAAGGTGCTAGTCAAAGAGTCCAAGAAGATACTATTAAATTTAGTAGAATTATGGAAGGTCTTGGAACAAGCTTAATTGAGTCTGTTCTTGTACTTGTAGAATTCTTTCCATTATTAATGACTCTTTCAGTTGGTATACCAATCTTGTGGTTTGGTGAATGGCAGTACGGTTTAGTATCTGGAGCTTTTATATGGGCAGTAGGAGGTACAATTTTAATGATTGTACTAGCATGGTTATTAAGACTAGTTGGCATTGAATACGATCTTCAAAAGAAAGAAGCTGCTTACAGAAAAATCTTAGTTATTGCTGAAGATGATGGAAGCATAAGACCAAAAACATTAGAAGAACTTTTTCAAGGTGTAAGGGAAATTCATTTTAAGAGTTATCTTTATTATCTTTATTTTAGCATTGGTAGACTTGCTTATTTACAAGCCAATGTACTTGCCGCTTACATTTTTTTGGCACCTGCTATTGTCGCTGGAGTGATGACACTTGGTGTTATGCAACAAATTATTAGAGCATTTGGAAGAGTGGAAGGCTCACTGCAATACTTATTCAGAGCTTGGCCTACAATTATAGAACTAGCAAGTGTCTATAAAAGATTAAGAGAATTTGAGAATAAAATAGAAAAAAATATTAAGGATGAAAAAACTGGTATAGTTCGCTAGTGATTTTTTTAGCATTTATAATTATTCCAATAATTGAAATAAGTATCTTTATAACAATTGGTTCAAATATTGGTATCTTAAATACTATTGCAATTATATTGACCACAGCATTGGTTGGAATATTTCTAGTTCGAAGACAAGGAATAAAATTATTATTTGATGCACAACGAAATTTATCACAAGGTGTAATGCCCACCCAAGAAATAAAGGGAGGTATATTTCTTTTAATATCAGGTTTACTATTAATTACTCCTGGTTTTTTTACTGATTTTATTGGTTTTTCTGTTTTTTTGAAACCAGTTCAAAATTTAATTGCAACTCAAGCAAAAAAATATTTTAATTCACGTATTCGCTATTAAAGAATCAATCTTATTGATCAGTTCTTTTAAGATTAAAACCAACTTATTACTTTGGGGATCATCAATTCGTTTTAATGGTGGAATAATGTTATTCCAATCTGAAATATTATCTGCAATTGAAAAATAAGCTTTCATTAAACTTATTGGTTCAGTTGAAGTCAATATTTCTCTAATTTCAGCTTGTAGATTTTGTAATTTTTCAAAGTTGTTAATATTTTTTTCATTTTTAAAATTTTTTAAAATAAAGCAAAGTAATTTACCAGATACATTGGTGCCTGCAGTGATAGCTCCAGCACCTCCTCGTCTTGCAACATTTAAAGCAAGAGTATCGTGTCCACAAAAAACTGCAAAATCATTGAAATACTTAATTGTTTTTAACATATTATCATAATCTCCACTTGAGTCTTTTAACCCGACAACATTATTTGGATATAATTTCAATAAACTTTCAATAACTTTGAAATTAATAGGAACATATGTATTTTGGGGAATATGATAAAGTATATACTGAAAGTTATTATCATCTACACTTTCAATAATATTTCTATAATAATTTATCACACCTTCATCTGAAACATTTTTATAGAAAAAAGGCGGAAGAATTAAAACTGCTCTTACATTCATTTTGGAAGCATGCTGAGTCATTGAAATTGCATCTTTCAACGAACTAGAACCAGTTCCTGGTATGAGAACTTTTGGATCAATTTTATTTTCTATAAGAAATTCTATATTATTTCTTTTTTCGATTACACTAAATGAGTTTGCTTCACCAGTTGTGCCAAAAACAGCAAGACCATCGTGACCCTGTCTCATAAGATATTGACAATGACGTAAATAAAGATCCTGGTTGATAGTAAGATCTTTTTTAACTGGAGTTAAAGATGCGCTGAAGACTCCATTTATTTTAAGCATAGAAGTATAATAATATAAAACCTAAAATAACTCTATAAATAATAAATAAATTAAAAGTTGATTTTTGAATAATTTGCATCATGATATTAATTGATAATAGTGCAGTAATACATGCAATGATTGCTGCAAATAAAGATTGGTATAAATTTATACTTACTTCAGAACTACTTATTAAATCTAAACTTGTTAAAACTAAAGATGCTAAAATAATAGGAATCGATAAAAGCATAGAAAATATTGCTGCAGACGATCTATCAAATCCTAAAAAACGCGCTCCAGTAATTGTAACACCTGCCCTGCTTGCCCCAGGTATAAAAGCTAAAACTTGAAACATACCAATAATAAATGCCTGAATATAACTCATACTCTCCCATGAAGATATTTTCATTTTAAAATGATCTGCTACAAATAGTAGTGCAGCAAATACAACACTTGTCACTGCAACAACTTTGATATCTCGGAAATATAATTGAACAAAATCAAAAATAAAAAATCCCACTATCACTGCGGGTATTGTTGCAATAATAATTTTAATTAAATTATCATTTTGATTAATCTGAAAAGAAAACAAATTCTTAATTAATGTGGTAATTTGTGATCTTAAATAAATTATAACTGCTAGTAATGTTCCAACATGAACGGCAACATCATTAAAGAGACCTTGATCTTGCCAACTAGTTAATTCTGATACAAGAACTAAATGCCCAGAAGAACTTATTGGCAGAAATTCAGTAAAGCCTTGGACAATACCAATGATAAAATATTGAAGCTCAAACATTAACCAAAAATTATTTTGCTTAGTTCTTTACCACTTGGAAGAGGTTCAGCATTTTTATTAGAAAAATATTTCTCCATAAAATTTAAATAAACATTGTAATCTTTTAATATTTGCATTTTTTGAGCTTTATTTTCATCATCACTATCTTCCATTTTAACTAATTCAGTATCAGTTTGAGACATTGCTTCTGGTATCGTTGTAAAAGGTCTTTCTTGATTAATAACTAACCTTTCGTGTAACTCTCGGTGAACCATTTTAAAATCTTCTTTTGATAGAGTTTTTGGACTTTCATCAAATATAAGTCTTTTTAAAATAAAGTTTGCTCTTGGCTCTTTAATTGAAAGGGCAATTTTATATTTTTCATTCCAGTCATTCTTTTCATGAAATTTAGCTATTTCTGTTGATTGTTTAAAATCAAGAAAGGCATTTGCTGCACTTTCAGGAAATACATTATCTTGTGATTTTTCATCTTCTTTTTCAATACGTCTATCAATCTCCATAAGTTTAAACTTGTCTGCTAAATCTTTATTTTTGAACACTATTTTAGCTCTTTCATTTAGTACATCTGAACCAATCTCGTCGTATGGCTCGTAATTAGAAGCAATCTTACCTGGTAGAATAATAGGATGCTGATTAGTAATAACGTATCTATTTTTCCTTTTGATCAGTTTTTTAAATTCTTCAGAATTAGCTTCTAGTAATGGTGTCGGATCGTGAGCTAAGTCAATTGTATGAAACCAACCATTATATTGAGATTCGCATACCATCGACAAAGCTTGGAGTTTAATTCTTCCCCCAAAACTTGTCATAAAACAAAAACCTTTATTTTTATTGATATACTCAATGGCATCTTCTTTACTCATTGTCATTTGAAGCTGATTCCAATTAGTTGTGTCTGCTTCGTTAATATATTTTGTCAGAGCAATTGATGTCTTAACATCTGAAAATGCATCGTGAGCAAATTCAACAGGCAAGTTGTTCATCTCAGCAATTTTTTCTAATTTAAAACTAGGATTACCTCTTTCTGTTAAAGGTGTTTTTATACTTGATGGGTTAATGGCATATAAACCTCTCACTAAATTTAATGTATCGCCTCTACTCTTTCTTGTTACATAAGGATAAAACATATGACTAAACAAATTGTATTCGAGAACTGATTCATCAAACTCTATTATGTTGTGTCCTATAAAAGTAGAACTTGGATCATCTTTTTTCCATTCATCAAAAGTTTCATTAATTTTTTTCATTAATTCGTAAGATGATTGAGGAGCATCAAGTGCCTCTCTCATACCTTTAAGTGTTGTTATTAATGCACCAGGTTGAGAAATCACTGATGTTCGAGGTCTGCAAAACTCATTCATATTTTGATTTGTTTGATTAAACTTGGAGTCAGTAACTATTGCAGCAATTTGCATTATCTGTTCCCATTTTGGAGTGGTACCAAAAGCAGTTGGATATTCTTTCTTACCTCTTCCTGATGTTTCTAAATCGTAAAATATATATTTTGTCACTGATAAATAACCTTATTGGTATTTATAGACTATTAATTATCTCTTTTGGACCAATAAAAATGATAGAAAAGAGTAGCTACGATAGCAACAAAAAGAGAGATAAAAGCTACGTAAATTATAGTTGCAATTGCCCAGTAAGCTACGGCTATTAAAAGACCAATAGCTGTTATCCCAGCCCAAAAATAGATCAGTCTCTCTAAAAATAATTGCATATTGATTCTATTATACAATAATTATAGAAGTTTATCAATTTCCTCTCGAGAAGGCATGGAATTTGCTGTTCCAATTTTTGTCGTTGATAAACCAGCTGTTGCACTGGCAAATTTAAGAGCATCTTTAATATTTTGACCTTCTGTAAGTGCCGCAGCAAAACCTGCATTAAAAGCATCGCCGGCACCAGTGGTATCTACTACTGGATTTGAAAGATTAGCTATAGGTAAAGAGAATTTTTCTTCATTATTAGCAAAGAAAGCTCCTTTTTCTCCAAGAGTAATAACGACATTTTTAATACCTTTTTCTAATAATTGCATAGCAGCTTTCTCAGCATCATCGTGTGTTTCAATATCGTGATCCACATAAAAACTAGCTTCCGTTTCATTTGGTGTAAAATAATCAATCATAGAAAATAAAGATTCATCTATTTCAGCAGCTGGAGCAGGATTTAAAATTGTTTTTACATTTAAACTATGTGCTTTTTTTAATGAATAGGTAACAACATCCTTTGGTACCTCTAGTTGTGTAAGAAATATACTTGAGTTTTTAATTGCCTCTTCTGCTTTATCTATATCTTTAATAGTAATTGCACCTGCTGCACCCGGAAAAACATTGATAGCATTGGCTCCAGTTTCTTCATTTACAAGTATGCCTGCAGCACCAGTAGAATGATCTTTTGAAATATTTACATTACTATAATCAACACCAGAATTTTTGTAAATTTCTGTCGCCATCGAGCCAAATTGATCATCACCAATCTTAGAAATAAAAAAAGTTTTTGCACCAGCTTTAGCTGCAGCTACAGCTTGGTTTGATCCTTTTCCACCGGGGCCAATAATAAAATTTTTACCAAGAATAGTTTCACCCTCTATTGGAATTTTTTCTCCAAAAAAAACAAGGTCAGCAACAAAAATACCAAGAATACTAATCGACATAATTATTTATCGATTATCCAAACTGTTCCATCTGGTTTAATAACACCTTTTGTTAAAATAAAATTACAGTAAGGTCGTCTTTCACTTGTCGTAATATATGCATAGGTTGATCTTGATTGCTTATAAAATTCTTGTCTTTCGTATGAACCAATATTCCAATGATCTCCTGATACCTCTTTAATTGCATCAATTACTTCTTTATTAGCATCATTAATTTCATCTGGTTGATTATCAACTTCCATACGGTGAACAGCTGACTCTACGAAACTATCCAATGGAAAAACAGATAAAACAGCTCTTATTACAGTTGTCATATCAAGGCCGTCTAATCGGTGAACTCTATTGTGGTTCGAATGAGCAGGATAATTAATATCGGATATAACGAGTCTATCACCATGACCCATTTCACGTAATGTTTTTAATATATCAGGACTTAAAATAGGATCGACATTAATTAACATATCTTTAGTATATCACTCTCCGTATGGGATCCAAATATTTTTTACTTGTGTACTTTGATATAAAAACTCTTCTAAGAAATGTTCTTCTTTCGAAGACCAATCAAGATTTTTTGATTGTGGACACCAACTTCTTTTCAAATTTGATGTTGTACTTTGAATAACTTTTAAACGCTCATTATTATTTTCATTAAAATACCAAATACCATCGATATTTTCATGTTCTGCTAAGATTTTATTCAAACTATTTTGTTTAGTTGTGAGAATGTTAATATAACCTGCTGGAACATCAGAAGTTTCAAGTAATTGATACAATTCTGTTGCTAAAAGAGACGTCTTTTGTCCTGGAACAATAATACTAGCATTTCCTGCTGCAAAATTTGATCCTAATGTAGTTATTAAACTTAATAGTGGATAATCATCATTTAAAATATTTGCAACAACGCCTATCGGTTCTTTAACAGCTAGTGTTAAACCTCTTATAGGAGGATTATGAATAGATCCTTCAAACTTATCAGCCATAGCACCATAATAAAATAATCTTTCAATAGATTGATCAAATTCTTTTTCGGCATCTTTTTGTGAAATACCAATTAGAGATGATAGTAAACTAGAAAAGGTATTTTTTCGGTCTTGTAAATTTTCAGCTAAGTAATAAAGAATTTGAGATCTATTAAAATTAGTTGAAGATTTGCTAACTGCTTTCGATGCAACCTCGACTGTATCTCTTACATCTTTTCGATTTGCGTTAGGAACATCACAAATAAAATTATTGTGAGCATCATATGAAGAAAAGGAATAGCCACTATCAGGTCTTTTTTGTTTACCTCCAATATATAATTTTGGTGTTCTATCTATAGAATTAGATGATCGACCTTTAGATGATTTTTTTCCTCTTTTTGACTTAGAAAGAGGTAGTTGTAATTTTGAATATGCTCTAATACCTTCTGAACCACCTTCTCTTCCAAAACCACTTTCTTTGTATCCTCCAAAACCACACGCAGCATCAAATAGGTTTGTAGAATTTAACCAGATCACTCCAGCTTTTACTTTTGGAGCAATATCTAAAGCTAAGTTAATATTTTCAGACCAAATACTTGCCGCAAGTCCGTATGGAGTATTATTTGCAATGGATACAGCTTCACTCGGTGTTCTAAATGTCATTGTTGTTAAAACTGGTCCAAATATTTCTACTTGAGCAATAAAAGATGAAGGTGTTACATTTGTAAATAAAGATGGAGGATAAAATAAACCATTTGTTGGACATGACCATGAAGGTTGCCATAATTTATTTCCATCCTTTTGCGCTTTATTTACTAAAGAATTAATTTTTTTAAGTTGGACAGGTGCAACTATAGCGCCAATATCAATAGACTTATCTAATGGATCACCAACACGAAGTTTTTCCATTCTTTTCTTAAGTTTTTGGATAAATTTTTTCTCGATACTTTCTTGTACTAAGAGTCTTGACCCTGCACAACATACTTGGCCTTGGTTAAACCAAATCGCATCAACAACACCTTCTACCGCACTATCTAAATCAGCATCTTCAAAAACAATGAAAGGTGATTTGCCTCCAAGTTCCATTGTCATTTTTTTATCTGGATTAGTATTTGTTTGAATTATTTTTTTTCCAACTTCAGTCGATCCAGTAAAGGCAATTTTTTTAATATCTTTATGCGATGTTATATGTTCACCAGTAGAACCATCTCCCGTAATAATATTAATTACACCTTGTGGAATTTTAGCTTTCTCACAAAGTTCAGCAAAATAGAGTGCGCTGAGAGAAGTATATTCTGCTGGTTTTAAGACTACTGTATTTCCAAGAGCGATTGCAGGGGCAATTTTCCAAGCTAACATTAATAAGGGAAAGTTCCATGGTATAATTTGCCCTACGACACCAATAGAATTATCAGAATTATTTGTATTCCTAGCAGACCATCCTGCATGATAATAAAAATGTCTTGCAACAAGTGGAATATCTATATCTCTTGTTTCTCGTATTGGTTTACCATTATCAATAGTCTCTAAAACGGAAATAAATCTTGAATTTTTTTGTATTAAACGAGCTAGGGCATATAAATATTTTGAACGATCAAAAGATGATAATTTAGACCATTTAATATGAGCTTTCTTTGCAGCACTTACTGCAGCATTAACATCTTTTTTTGAAGCAACAGACAATGTTGCAATTTTTTTATTTGTAGAAGGGTTAATTACATTTAATTTTTTTGAGCTAGACGATTTTACAAATTTACCATTAATAAAATGATTATTTGGATTTTTTAAATTTTTTATCCAACTATTAACTACTTTGCTGTCTTCTGGTGCTGGCCCATAAGATATATTTTGAAAATTTTTTATAACTTTATCCATATTATCCTATTGCAAGTTTCTCTTTATTTGCATACCTGCCACTAGTGTAGTGATAGAGTTGTCTTTCTATATCAATTAATAAACTAGAAGCACCAATTCGCAATAATTTAGGATTAACCCATTCAAATCCTAGCTCTTCAGCAACCAATATTAAAAATTCTAAAACAGATTTTGATGTTGATATTCCACCTGCAGGTTTAAAACCAATCTTTTTTCCAGTTTTTGTATAAAAATCTCTAATCATTCTTAACATGACAAGACTATTATTTAAGTTAGCATTTATACTTTCTTTTCCTGTTGATGTTTTAATAAAATCGGCACCAGCCATCATACAAACTAAAGATGCCTTTGCTACATTTCGAAGAGTCTCAAGATCGCCAACACCAAGAATAGCTTTAATTTTTGTTTTACCTGCAGTTTCTTTAAAACTACGAACCTCATCATATAATTTTTTCCAATTATTTTGTAGAACGTATCCTCTATTGATAACAATATCGATTTCATCAGCACCATCTTTAATAGAGTCAGAAATTTCTTTTTTTCTAGTCGTATAAGATGATAAACCTGCAGGAAAACCTGTAGATACTGCTGCAATTGGGATTTTGTTTTGAATTACTTTTGTACAATCTTTTATTAGATGGTGATAAACACACACAGCTCCTACTCTTACTGCATTATTTTCTAGTCCTAAATCCTGAAGAATATAATCATCAATGGGATTCAGAGCTTTATTACACAGTCTTTCAACTTTTCCAAAAGTGTCGTCGCCACTTAGTGTAGTAAGATCAATTAAAGTAATAGCTTTTAACAACCAAGCAACTTGAAATTCCTTTTTTACAGTTCTTCTTTTAGTTAAGGTAGATGTTCGACGCTCTACAGCACTCAAATTAATTTGTGTATTGTTCACCCAGCTTGTATCTAAGTTATAAAACGTTTTCTTTGTCATCGAATTAAATTTTTTCTTCTGTTATTGGTCTACTCAGTAAATTACTTAGTTCTTCTTTTAAATCATGTTGATTATAAAGTATATTGTATACAGATTCCATAATTGGCATATCAATATTTTTTTTTTGTGAAATATTATAGACTGCTTTAACTGTATAATAACCCTCTGTTACTTCTTGCGATTTTAAAAGATCTATAAAATTATCATATTTTGAAGAAGCTAATTTAATACCAAACTGTGTATTACGAGAATTTTTAGAGCTACATGTTAAAATGAGATCACCAAGCCCAGATAAACCAAATAATGTATTTTTATCAGCTTTAAATTTTTTTGCGTACCTGGTCATTTCAGCAAAAGATCTAGATATAAGTGCACTTTTAGCATTTTCGCCTAAATTCAATCCTTCTGCAACACCAGCTGCTATTGCATATATATTCTTTAACGCACCACCTATTTGCGTTCCAATTAAATCATTTGAATAATAAATTCTAAACTCTTTATTAGGTATAAGTTTAGAAATATTCTCAAAATCTTTTTTATCTTTTGTTGCAAGCGTTACGGCAGTTGGTAAACTTTGAGATACTTCATTTGAAAAAGATGGGCCTGATAAAATACTAATTGATTTAAAAGGCATCATCTCATGAAATACATCTGTTAAAAATTTTGATGACGATATTTCAATACCTTTAGAGCATATAATAATATGATGATTTTTATTATGTAATGATGAATCCTTAATTACCTCCCTGATGTTTTGTGCAGGTAATGTTATAAATAAAAATTTAACATTTCTAATTTCTTTCAAAGAAGTAGTAGCAGTGATATTTTCATTAAATGAACTGTATTTTAATTTTGGATTAATTTTATGTTCATTTATTGATTTAACAATTTTTTCATCTCGAGCATAAATGATCACTTTATTATTACTTAATACTCGGGCAAGTGCACTCCCCCAAACTCCTCCACCAAGAATTCCAATTGTCATATTTTTGATCTTTATCTGGTGGGGCAAATGAAGTCAATTTTTGGTTTTTGGCTAAATTATTAGGTTTTTTTATGAAAAAATTACATGATTGATTTTTGGAACTAGTATATGAGGTAGCCTATATAAAAAGTATACTTTTTTGGAGGAAATATGAAAAAATTACTTCTAGCTGTTATTGTAAGCTTGTCGACTGTAACGACTGCTGCATTAGCAGAAATTAAAGTAGGAATTATTCTTGGTTTTACAGGACCAATTGAATCTTTAACTCCTGCTATGAGAGATGGTGCTAGAATGGCATTTGATGAGGCATCAAACTCTGGAAATCTTTTAGGTGGTGAATCAATTACTATCTTAGAAGCTGACTCAACTTGTGTAGACTCTGCTGCTGCAACTGCTGCTGCTGAGGATCTAGTTGCACAAGGTGTAACTGCTATTATGGGCGCTGACTGTTCAGGTGTAACAGGTGCGATTAATGCAAACGTTGCAGTACCAAATGGTATCTTAATGGTATCTCCATCTGCAACTTCACCAGGTCTAAGTAAAGTTCCTGATAATGGAACTTTTTGGCGTACTGCTCCATCTGATGCAAAAGGTGGTCAGGTATTAGCTAAACTTGCTTTAAGCAGAGGAATTGAAAGTATAGCTGTAACGTATACTAACAATGACTACGGAAAAGGTTTAGCTGAAGTATTTGAAGCTTCATTTGCTCGTGGTGGCGGAACTATTACAGCATCAGCTGCACACGAAGATGGTAAAGCAGATTATTCATCAGAAGTTGGTGTTCTTGCATCAGCTGGTGGAGACGCACTACTAGTAATTGGTTATATCGATGATGGTGGAAAAGGAATGATCGAAGCATCTTTAGATTCAGGTGCATTTGACACTTTTGTTCTTTCTGATGGTATGATTGGTCAATCAATTGTAGATAATATCGGTGCTGATCTTGAAGGATCATTTGGCTCTATGCCAGGTGCAATTTCAAAAGGTTCAGCTAAGTTCGGAGAACTAGCAGCTGCAAATGGCATGGATGGAAGTGCTCCATATGTTGGAGAGTCTTATGATGCTGCAGCAATTATTGCTCTTGCAATTCAAGCTGGTGGATCTGCTGATAAGCAATCAATCTTGAGTAATATTAGTAAAGTATCTAATGCTCCAGGTATCGTAATAAATCCTGGTCAACTATCATACGGCTTACAAATGTTAGCTGCTGGTAAAGATATTGACTATCAAGGTGCTACTGACGTAGAATTTAATGCGTTTGGCGATGCTAATGGTGCATTTAAAGAGTTAGAAGTTAACGGAGGTAAATTCGTTACTATAGGCGCTCTTTAATATTTAGCTTAATATATTTACAAAACCCCGGTTTAAACCGGGGTTTTTTTATTCGATAAAAAATTATTATGTTAATATGAAATAATTATGTCTGTAATAAAATGTAATTGTGAGAAGTGTAAAATTTTTTTAAATGAAAATAAAATATACTACTCTTTATTTTGTGGTTGTGAAGATTGTCGTCAAGCTGGACAATGGGGATATTCTAAGGGAGGTCCTTTACCTGATAGATTACAAAAATTAATTTATATTCGATCAGATATCAAAGATGTTGAGGGAATAAAATATATGCATGCATATCAATTGCGTAATAATTCAAGTTCAACAAGAATATACTGTAAAGAATGCTATAGTATTATTGGAATAGATCATATTAATTATAAAGATATAGTATTCATGGTTATCCCTAAATTATGCAAAACAGATTTAGATCTTAGTATTAAACCTGTTGCTGCTATTTTTATGAATGACTATCCTTACAAAGATATATCAATGATAAGTAATGATGTTTTATTTTTGAAAGATTTTAAAGATGAAAATATTAATAATAAATATAATGCTCTTATGGGTCCACTGAGAGCAAAGTACCTAAAACCTAGAGGTATTAGCTTTAAACAATTAATAAAAAAAGTGGAAGGTATAACTGTTTTAAATTTAAAAAAAGGTAAACAAATATTACTTCCTTAAATTAAGAGTGTCTAACTTTTTCAGGTATTATGCCTTTAGGCCTATATCGTAAAATTAATAATAAAATTAAACCCATAAATAGGTATCTAAAGTAAGGAACACTATCGAGTAAATGCAACTTTAAAGCGTTAGTTGGCTCTAATCCAGCTGTAAGTTGATTAATAATAAATGTTGTAAGTGGTGCTGCTTCAATCCAAGAAAACCATATGACAAAACCACCAAATATAGCACCTAAATTATTTCCACTACCACCTACAATAACCATAATCCAAATAATAAAAGTGAAACGAAGTGGTCGATATCCTGAAGGAGTAAATAATCCATCCAAAGTGACAAGCATTGCACCTGCAACACCTACAATTGCAGCTCCTATTACAAAAATAATTAAATGTTGTTTTACAACATCTTTACCCATTGCATTTGCAGCAGTTTCATTATCTCTTATAGCTCTCATCATTCTTCCCCATGGAGATAATTGAGCTTTATTTGCGAAATAAAAAATTATCAACATAACAATTAGAAATAAAATAGCGTAAGATAATTTTACAAATATTCCTGAACCATCAATTATAAGATTGTTTAATACTTGCTGTTTATCACTTACATCAATAATATTATTTAACTTTGATGAATTGAGATATGTAATTAAATTTATAAACCAATCTGAGTTTTGTAAATCAATTTCATAAGGAACTGGTCTCTTTAAACCGATTACATTTTTTACTCCTCTTGATAACCATTCTTCATGTTTTAAAACACTAACAACTATTTCTGAAATACCAAGAGTAACAATAGCAAGATAGTCTGATCGTAATCCAAGAGCTACTTTACCAATTACAAATGCAACGCCTGCAGCAAATAAACCTCCTACTATCCAAGAGAAAATTATTGGTAATCCAAGGCCACCTAAAAACCCTGCTATTGCAGGATTTACATCCTCAATATTATGTGTAGCATTTAAATAAAAATGTCTGATAATTAAAATACCAAAAAAAATTATAAGAGAATTTAAAATATACCTATTTCTTTTTTGGATTACTGTTTTATTAATATACATTACAGCAATGACCAATACGACAAGTAAAGCAAAACTAATACCTAACCCTCTACCTCCAACCTGCCATGATTCAGCAATGGGGGGGTAAGAAACAAGAACTGCAGCTAATCCACCCATGGCAAGAAAACCCATTACACCAAAATTAATTACTCCTGCATAACCCCAAGAAATATTTACTCCCATTGTCATTATTGCTGAAATAATGCACATGTTTAAAATTACTAAACTTACTGACCAACCTTGAATGAAACCTACAAAAATAAAGAGAGAGATCATTATTGTAATAGCTAACCATTCATATCTCTCAAACTTCATCATAAGACTCTTCCCTTAAATATGCCTGATGGTCTAATCAATAAAACAATGACTAAAATTGAAAATGATACAGCAAATTTATAATCAGTTGAAAGTAATTGTACTAAACCACTTGGCTCTAAAGAGTTTGGAAGAAGATACACAAAAAATTTCTTGTAAGCATAGGTGACCATAATTTCTGAAAATGCGATGACATAACCACCTACTACAGCTCCAAAAGGACTACCAATTCCTCCAACAATTGCTGATGCAAATATAGGCAAGACTAAATTTAGATAAATAATTGGTTTATAACTTTTATCTAAACCGTAAAGTGTACCCGCAACGCATGCCAAGATGCCTACAATAACCCATGTAGTAAAGACTACCCTATCAGGATTAATACCAGACAATAATGCTAAATCTTCATTATCTGAAAATGCTCTCATTGATTTTCCAGTTTTTGTTTTTTGCAAAAACCAGAAAGTAAAAGTTAAAAGTAAAATAGTAATTAATATTGTAATAACTTGAGATGATTTTAATGCTAATCCTTCATTTAAACCTGTCATTACTTTAAACTGTTTCGCTTTCATTATAAATTTCTGCCCATCAGAAAATTTTATAGTTTCTGTTCCAATTATAATTCTTATTATTGCATTTATTACGAACATAACCCCTATTGAAACCATTGCTAAAACAACAGGAACACTTTTTTGATATCTGTAATATTGAAAAACAAATTTATCAGAAATAATGCATAAAATAATTGTTGCTATTATTCCTATAGGTAAAGCTAACAAGGCAGTTGGTAGAATTCCTAAACCAATATTTTGTGATTGAAAAAACCACGTAAATAAAATTGTTATCATCGCTCCAAATGACATGATTTCACCGTGTGCAAAATTTGCAAAACGAAGTATGGCATAAACGAATGTAACTCCTAGTGCTCCGAGTGCAAGTTGAGAACCATAAGAAATGCCTGGAATGATAATAAAATTTAGAAGTACAATTATAGAATTTAGAAAATCAATCATCTTAACCTCCTAAGAAAGACTTTCTAACTTCTGGATTATTCAATAGTTCTTCACCTGAACCTTCTCTACTATTTTTTCCATTTACTAAAACGTATCCTCTATCAGCAATACCAAGTGCTTGTTTTGCATTTTGTTCAACCATTAGTATACCAACACCAGTTTTACGAACTTCTATGATTCTTGTAAATAACTCATCCATTACAATTGGTGATACTCCTGCCGTTGGTTCATCTAACATCAAAATTTTAGGTTGGGTCATAAGAGCTCTACCAAAAGCTACTTGTTGTCTTTGACCTCCTGATAATTCTCCTGCACTTTGATTTCTTTTTTCTTTCAAAATAGGAAAAAGGTCATAAACATCATTAATGGTATGAATAATGTCATCCTCTCTTAAAAACCCTCCCATTTCTAAATTTTCTTCTACTGTCATACCAGTAAACACATTGTTTGTTTGAGGGACAAAAGCGAGTCCTAAATTAATTCTGTTTTGAGGTAGCATTGAAGAAATTTCCTCATTTGAATATTCAACAGAACCTGAAGTTAAACTTAACATGCCAAGCAATGCTTTCATTGCTGTTGATTTCCCTGCTCCGTTTGGACCAACTATGACAACAATTTCACCCTCGTTAACTTCTAGATTAATATCTTTAATTATATCAACTCCTCCGTATCCAGCTGTTAAATTTTTACCAATTAAATTATTCATAAAATTCTAATTCTTATTAATACCTTTTCCTAAATATGCTTCTATAACTGTATCACTATTTTTGACTTCGTTAAAATTTCCCTTAAACAAAACTGAACCTTCCGCCATCACAATTACAGGGTCACAAATTTTTTCTATTAAATCCATATCATGTTCAATTACAAAAAATGTATAATTTTTTTCTTTGTTTAATCTTAAAATTGCATCAGTAATTTCGTTAAGAAGTGTTCGATTTACTCCAGCTCCTACCTCATCAAGTAAAACAATTTGAGGATCAACCATCATAGTTCTCCCTAACTCAAGTAGTTTTTTTTGACCTCCAGATAAGTTGCCTGCAAGTTCTTGGGTTAAGTGACTTAAATTTAAAAAATTTATTACTTCTATAGCTTTTTGTCTTATTTCTTCCTCTTGTTGTTTTACTTTAGCATTACTTAATAAAGCATAGGATAATTTTTCACCAAATTGATTTGGTGGTACCATCATTAAATTTTCAAGAACAGTTAAAGTTGAAAACTCATGAGCAATTTGAAAAGTTCTCAGAACTCCTTTTGCAAATAATTCGTGAGGTTTTAAAAAAGAAATATCTTCATTATTAAGAAATATATTCCCCTCATCTGGATCATATAATCCCGCAATAGTATTAAATAACGTTGTTTTTCCTGCTCCATTTGGACCTATTAAACCTGTGATTGAACCCTTTTCAACTTTCATTGATGCGTTATGGACTGCTCTTAATCCTCCAAAAAATTTGTTAACATTATTTATTTCAAGCATTATGTATTTTTTTTAAGTTTCCATTCAAATCTGCATTAAGTACTAACCCTAGAGATATAATTATAGCAAGCATTGCTGATCCCCCATAAGAAACTAAAGGTAGTGGAATTCCAACAACAGGCATTAATCCAGATACCATAGATATATTCATTATCACATATATAAATAAATTGCTGCCAACACCTATAGATAAAATTCTACCAAAAATATGGTTTGATTTAATACTTATATAAAAACAGACTGATATTAATAATAGAAATAGTAAAATTAAAAACATAGTGCCAATAAAACCAAATTCTTCTCCAATTAAAGTAAATATAAAATCAGTCTGTTTCTCAGGTAAATACTGAAGATATGATTGAGATCCCTCTAAAAAACCTTTACCAGTTAGACCTCCAGATCCTAAAGCAATTTTAGATTGTATAAGTTGATATCCTCTTCCAAGTGCGTCAGCCTCAGGATTTAAAAAAGAGAAAATTCTATCTTTTTGATATGGTTGTAAATAATTTAATGACAAAGGAACTGATAAAATCAAAACAAAAAATCCTAATACAAACTTCCAAATTCTTATACCACTAGCAAATAAAATAAGAATTCCAAGCATTGCGATACTTAAAGCAGTTCCAAGATCTGGCTGTATAACAACTAACGCAAATGGTAAAAATAAAATTAATATTGGAAAAAATAAATTTTTTACTTTCTTAATTTCATCAAATTTTAGATCATGATAAAATCTAGCTAGTGATAGTACTATAGTTATTTTTATTAATTCTGATGGTTGAATGCTAAAACCAAATATATTTATCCATCTAGTAGCTCCCTTACCAAAAACACCTACTAATTCAACTGATAACAAAAGTAATAATGATAAAGTAAAAAAGATATAAGCAAATTGATAAATAAATTTAATATTTATCAGAGCTAAGATAATAGCTAATAATATAAAAAGTACTAATCTAATTAAATGTCTTGATGCCCAAGGACTATATGATCCTCCTGCTGCAGAATATAAACCTGCTGCACCAATAAAAGAAATTAATATTATTAAAAAAATCAATAAGTAATTTAAGTTTTGAATTTTATTCAACATTAAATTTCTAAATTTTTTGTATATTGAAAAATTTCTTTAGCTATAGGCGCAGCAGTTGATGCACCTGAGCCGCCATGTTCAATGACAACAGAAACAGCATATCTAGGATTTTCGACTGGCATATATCCAACAAACAAAGCATGATCTCTTTTTTTCCATTCTACTTCTTTTTTTCTAAAATCTTCACTTTCTCTCTCGGCTACAGTTATTCTTCTAACTTGAGAAGTTCCAGTCTTACCTGCAAAAGGTGCGGATTCAGATCTCGAATTATAAGCTGTACCTTTACTTTCATTTACTACTTTAAACATCGAACTTTTAATAATTTTAATTGCATTTTGGTATTTTTCTAATTTTGAAAATTCTATGTTATTATTTTGATAAATGATATTTGGTTTTACATTTTTTCCGTCAGAAGCAATAATTGAAGTCATTACAGCAAGTTGTAGTGGATTTGTTAATACAAATCCTTGACCAATAGCAGAAATTAGTGTCTCTCCAGGATACCAACTTTCATCATATTTTTTCTTTTTCCAATCACGTGAAGGTATAATTCCTTTTTTTTGATTAGGTAAGGGGATATCATATATTTTGCCTAAACCAAAATCTTCAGCAACTCTAGCAATTTTATCTATCCCAATTTTTTTTGATATTTCGTAGAAGAAAACATCACATGATTCTTTAATTGCATTACTTACATTCATTGATCCATGACCATTATTTTTCCAACAATGATAAAGTCTATCTCCTAAACCAATTTTTCCACTACAAAAATGTTTCGTATTTGTATCAATAATCCCATGAACTATACCCGCTATGGCAACAATCATTTTAAAAGTTGAGCCTGGGGCGTATAAACCTTGAATACATCTGTAAGTAAGTGGTGAAAGTTCGTTTTCTAAAATTGAATCCCAATATTCCTTATTTGGTTTTTTTTATAATTTTATTTGGATCATAAGATGGATTTGAAGCCATACATAATATGTTACCATTGTTGATATCCATAAGTACTGCAGATCCTGCTTTATGTTCTTTTAATAAATTTAAAGCATATTGT
>CACNND010000008.1 GCA_902621725.1 uncultured Alphaproteobacteria bacterium
ATTCATTTGAAAGAATTTCTGAATTTTTCCAATTTTGAAAATTTTGGTTAAACAAATTTTGATCATCAAATGATATTTCATTTTCCTCAAAAAGCATATCTTGATTGAGATTTTTATCAGCTGCAAATAATTCAACAAATTTTGGAACATTGTTAAAAATTTTCGATCTATTTGTTTCTAAGCTATCAAAAGCTCCTGCTTGTACAAGTTTTTCTAGTTGCCTTTTATTAATAACATCTTTTTTAACTCTATTCATAAAATCGATTATACTTTTAAATTTTCCATTATGTTCTCTTTCTTTTACCATACTAGAAATTGATTTAAGACCAACACCCTTTATTGCTGAAAGACCAAATCGAATAGATTTATTATTATCAATTGTCTCAATTGAAAATAAAGAGTCTGAATAATTAATATCAGGTTTTAAAAAACTTATATTTAGTCTTTCTATCTCTTGCTTAAGTAATATAATTTTTTCAGTTCTATCAATTGAGTAGTTTAATGTTGCTGTTAGAAATTCATGCGGAAAATTAGCTTTTAAGTAAGCAGTTTGATAAGAAATTAATGCATAAGCGGCAGCATGACTTTTATTAAAACCATAACCTGCAAATTTATCAACTAAATCAAAAATTTTTGAAGCTTCTTTTTTATTAATATTATTTTGAACCGCACCTTCTATAAATCTTGTTTTTTGCATATCCATTTCTTTTTGAATTTTTTTTCCCATTGCTCTTCTTAGTAAATCTGCTTCCCCTAAAGAATAATTAGATAGTACTTGAGCAATCTGCATTACTTGTTCTTGATAAACTATAATTCCATAAGTTTCCTTTAAAACATCCTTTAACATGGAATGAAGATATTTAATTTCTTCTCTGCCGTGTTTTCTATTACAAAAAGATGGAATATTATCCATTGGTCCAGGCCTAAACAAAGCAACTACAGCAATTATTTCTTCAAATCTATCAGGTTGCAATTGGCGAAGAACACTACCCATACCATTACTCTCTAATTGGAATATTCCTACTGTATCCCCCTTACTTAACTGATCATAGGTTTTTGTGTTATTAAGAGGTATATTATTTATCAAAAAATTTTTATCTTCTTTAACTATTAATTTTGTACAATCATCTATAATAGATAGTGTGGTTAAACCAAGAAAATCAAATTTTATTAAACCTGCCTCTTCAACGTACTTCATTGAAAATTGTGTAGCATTAGAATTAGTATTTTGATCTTTATATAAAGGAACTACTTTAGACAACTTTTCGTGGCCAATAACAACTCCAGCAGCATGTGTTGAAGCATGTCTGTGAGTTCCTTCAATTTTCAGACTGACATCAATAATATTTGCAATTCTTTCATCACTACTTATCCTTTCCTGCAAACTTCTTTCAGATTTAATAGATTCACTTAAAGTAAGTGGGTTTGATGGATTAAAAGGTATTAGTTTAGCAAAAGAGTCAACTTCTCCATAAGGAACCTCCAAAACTCTACCAATATCTCTTACCGCAGCTCTTGATGCAAGAGTACCAAATGTAATTATATGAGCAACACATTCACTTCCATATTTATTATTTACGTATTCAATAACTTCATCTCTTCTAGTTTGACAAAAATCTATATCAAAATCTGGCATTGACACTCTTTCTGGATTTAAGAATCTTTCAAATAATAATTCATACTTTAATGGATCTAAATCTGTTATTCCTAAGCACCAAGCCACTAAACTACCGGCACCTGATCCTCTCCCAGGACCAACAGGTATGAATTGATCTTTAGCCCAGTTAACAAAATCTGCTACTATTAAAAAATATCCTGCGAAGCCCATTCTAATTATTATTTCATTTTCATATTTCAATCTATCAGTATAAATTTCTACATTCTTGATCTTCTTTTCTTTTATTTTTTTTTCAAGTCCTAGTTTTGAGGATTTTAATAAAAAATCTTCCGCTGATAGATTTAAATCATTTTTAAATTCAGGTAATTGTGGTTTTGTTGACTCAGGAAAATAATTACAAGATACGGAAATATTTAAATTATTTTGTATTATTTCAGGAATATCTTCAAAATTTGCATGCATTTCTTTACTTGATTTAAAATAAATATTTTCATTTGAAGTATTTCTTTGAGAATTATTAATTGTAGATTTTTGAGCAATACATAGTAATGCATCATGAGCTGAATAATCATCTTTATTAGCGTACTTAATATTATTTGAGCCAATAAGGGGTATGTCAAATTCTTTTGATAAATTAATGAATTCTTCCTCAAAAATATCTATATTTTGGTCATCTATTCTTTGAATTTCGAAAAGAAAGTTTTGTTTAAAAATTTTTTTAAAATTATCGATTAATTGAATGATGTCTTTTTTTCTGTTTTCTTTACTTAATAAAAGTAAGGGATTAAATTCACCACCTATAAAACAGAATAAACCTTCAGAAAATTTTTCTAATTGCGAAAAGTTTATGCCAATATTCTTTCCTTCATTAAGATGAGAAAGTGAGCTTAATTCTAATAGATTTCTATACCCAATTTCATTTTTTACCAAAAATGTCACTTGGGAAATTTGATTATTTACAATAATATCTAGTAAATTTATTGAAGTTCCAATTATAGGTTGAATATTATTTTTTACACATTCTTTGGAAAATTCAAAAACTCCAAACATATTATTATTATCTGTAATGGCGATTGCAGGCATTTCATTTTTTTTAGCAAGATCTACTAAATTTGTAATTTTTAGCGTACTTTCTGACAAAGAATATGAAGATAAAGATCGTAAGTGAATAAAAGGATTATTCATTTGTCAAATGTATTTTCTTATTTTTAAAATAATAAATTTCATCAGCTAATAAAGAATATTTTTTGTTATGAGTAACATATACTAAAGTTTTTTTATTTTGTTTGATATAATTTATAAAAAATTTAAAAATGTTGTTAGCAGTATCCTCATCAAGATTTCCAGTCATCTCATCAGCTAGAATTAAATCTGGGTTAGTTACTAAAGATCTTGCAATAGCGACTCTTTGTTGCTCTCCTCCTGATAATTTTAGAGGTTTATAATTAATTCTTTCACCTAAACCAAATTCGAGAAGTAGTTTTTTAGAAATTTCATAATTATTCTTTTCATTTTTATTTATTAATAATGGCAACATAACATTCTCGATCACAGTGAGTTCAGGAATCAGATGAAAAAATTGATGAATAAAACCAATGGATAATCCTCTAATTTTATTCGTTTCATTTTTTGAGCATAAAGAAATATCTTTATTTTTAAAATAAAAGTTTCCATCATATTCTGAATCAAGTAAACCAATAATATTCAGAAAAGTTGTTTTGCCTGAACCTGAGGGCCCAACAATTGAAACTTTAGTATTTTGCTCTAATTTAAAATTTAAATTTTTAATTATCTCAATTTTTGAATTATTTTCATTTGTATAATTTTTACAAAGATTGGTTATCTCTAATAAATATTTATTATTCACTTCTCAAACTTTTAACAGGGTCTATTCTAGCTGAACTTAAAGCTGGAAAAATAGTTGATATAATTGATATGATGATTGCTACACAAAGTACATAGACTACCTCATTTACACTAATTTTAGAGGGTAAAGATGATAAATAATAAACTTCTTCAGAAAACAGTTTTGTTCCAAGTAAATATTCTAAAAAACTTTGAATTGATTTAATATTTATTGTGAAAAGAATTCCAATTATTAATCCTATTAAAGATCCTATTAAACCAATTGAGATTCCAATAGTAAAAAATATTTTTATAATACTTTTATTACTCATTCCAATAGTTTTCAAAATTCCAATATCTTTGTTTTTTTCTTTTACAAATATAATTAATCCTGAAATTATATTTAATGATGCAACTAAGATAATTAAAGAAAGAATAATAAACATAACATTCTTTTCCACCTTAAGTGCATTTATTAAAGTTTTGTTTTGATCTATCCAAGATATTGAATAAAAATTTAATAAAAGACTAGATATTTCTAATTCTACTTTATTTTTAAATAATTCAATTTCATTAGGAGATGATGTAAAGAATTCAATTTTGTTATATATATCTTCGTCATATAAGAGTAATTTTCTAACAAGTTCTGAAGATAAAAAAATTAAATTTGAATCATATTCATATAAACCTAGATCAAATACACCAACTACATCCAATGTTTTAAATCTTGGAATATTTCCTAATATTGTTTTATCAGTCTTTGGAATTGCAATTTTAACCTTATCTCCCACACTTAAATTCATTTCATTTGCTAAGGAATCTCCAATTAATATTTCACTTTTTGGATTTTGAATTAATGCGCCCATATTAATTGAATTAAACAAATAATGATTTTTATCATATTCATCATAGCCTTTGATCATAACACCTTTTGAGTTATTTGATTTTATAATTAATCCATTTGTTTCAATAGATTTGTAGTGTTGGTAAAAAAAAGAATTATCAATATTCAATATGAGTTCATTAGCTTGCTTATTTGTTATCTCATTATCAAAACTATAAATATTAAGGTGTGAATTAAGTCCAATTATTCTGTTAGTTAGATCAATTCTAAAACCATTCATAACAGACATTACTATAATAATTGCTGCTACTCCTAAACCAATACCTATTATTGAAAACCAAGCGAAAATAGACACATAGCCATCAGATTTCTTAGAGAATAAAAACCTAAAAATCAGTAATCGTTCTGATTTAGAAATCATCTATTTTTTTAACTTATTATTAATAAAATCAATTACACTACTGGATGAAATTTTTTCACTTTCATTATTTTGGCGATTTTTTATTTCTACTAAATTATCTTTTAAATCTCTTTTGCCAATAATAATTTGATATGGTGTCCCAATTAACTCGTTATCAGATAATTTTTTTCCTATACTGCACATTCTATCATCTAAAATGACTTCAATATTATTTTTCATAAAATATTCATAATATTCTGATGATTTTGTGGCACAATCTTGATCTTCTGGCATTAAATTGACTATGGAAACCTTAAATGGAGCAACATCTAAAGGCCACCTAATTCCTTTTTCATCATGATAAGCTTCTATAATTGCGCCCACAAGCCTTGAAACACCAATGCCATATGATCCCATATGCACTGGAACATTTTTCCCACTTTTATCTTGAACAAATGCATTTAATTTCTCAGAATATTTTGTTCCAAAATAAAATATATGACCTACTTCAATACCCTTAGAAATTTTTAAATCTTCGTTTGAAATAGGGCAATTTTTTTCATCATGTTGATCATCAACTGCAGCATAGAATGACTGCAACTCATTTGGGTCTATAGTTTCAGGGTTTAGTGTTTCTAATTTTTTATCATAATAAAGTGTACTTTCACCAGTCTTGGCTAGTATTTGAAATTCATGACTTAAGTTACCTCCAATTGGTCCTGTTTCTGCTCTTAAAGAAATTGGTGTTAAACCCATTCTAATAAAAGTTTTTATGTATGCTTTAAACATATTGTCATAAGATCTTTTTGCTTCACTTTCATCAAGATCAAATGAATAATTATCCTTCATTAAGAATTCTCTTCCTCGCATTACTCCAAACCTAGGCCTAACTTCATCTCGGAATTTCCATTGAATATGATAAAGATTTTTTGGAAGATCTTTGTAAGAATTTATATGTGATTGAAATATATCTGTAATTAATTCTTCATTTGTTGGGCCGTAAAGCATTTCCCTTCCACTTCTATCTGTAATCCTTAACATTTCTTTTCCATAATCATCGTATCTTCCTGATTTAATCCATAAATCAGAAGATTGAATCGTAGGCATAAGCAGTTCTACTGCTCCTGCATTATTTTGTTCCTCTCTAACAATCTGTTCAATTTTTTTTAATACAAGTAGACCTAGAGGTAACCACGAATAAATACCGGCACTAGATTGTTTAATCATGCCAGCTCTGATCATTAATTTATGTGAAATTATTTCAGCATCTGATGGTGCATCTTTAATAGTGGGAAGAAAAAAGTTAGAATATTTCATTTATTAAATATATTTGATAAATCAAATCCAAATAAAATCAAAAAAAATAGTATTAAAGCTGATATTAATGAAGTTGCTATAAATTTTATTAGAAGATATGGCTTACTTGGAGCACTTTTTGCATGTCCAGATTCTACTTTTTGGGGTACTTTTATCTTAATCGGTAGGAGTATGAAAAATAAAATCCACCAAACAAGGATAAAAATTAGAACATGAGTAAATAGTGCCATTAAGATCTTATTAAATGAACTTCAATTTCTGGTTTTTTTTGAATTGAATTTTTTATAATCTTTCTAAAACTACTTTTAACTAAGTCAGATACTATAAGATCTGATGATTTTTGATCTTTGTTAAGTTTTGTATAGTTTTCTATAAAAAGTATTTTAAAATCATTTTTAATATTTTCTTCATCTATTCCCGGCAATCCTTTTAAAGTAAGTAACATATTTTTATTAATTGAATAGTCATCATCATTGATAATTAAAGAAATTAAAACTAGCCCCTCAAATGAATATTTCCTTCTCTCTTTAATAAAAGCAGATTCAGAGTCGTAAAGATTTTTACCCTCAACAATTAACTTTCCAGTTTCAAATTTTTCTACAATTTTAGGTTCACCTGGTGCAATTTTGAGACATTTTCCATTTTCTAAAATTTTAGTAAATGGTACTTGAGATGAGTAAGATAATTGTTTATGTGCCTCTAGATGCATAGGTTCACCATGCACAGGAATAGATAAGTAAGGTTTTGTCCAATTATACATTTGTTTTATTTCATCTGCATAACCATGACCTGAAACATGTACTAAATCATCATCAGCAGTTACTATCTCAACTCTTTGTCTAATAAGTAAGTTCTTTAAATTATTTATTGATTTTTCATTACCAGGAATATCTCTAGAGCTAAAAATGACTACATCTTCAGGCTCTAAATGTAAATGTTGATGAGAATTATAAGCTATTCTAAAAAGGGCAGATCTTTTTTCACCCTGACTACCAGTACAAATTATGACTAAATTTTCTCTTGGTATATAAGAAGCTTCATCTTCACTGATAAAAATTTCATCATCTGCAACATAACCACATTTTCTTGCTACCTCGATATTTTTTTTCATACTTCTGCCAACAAGAGCGACCTTTCTTTTATTTTTTTTTGCTGCGTGAATAATATTTTTCATTCTTGCAATATTTGAAGAAAAACATGTAACAACAATTCTATTAGAAAACCTTGAAAATACACTTGTCAGTTCATCCCTAACGTCATTTTCAGATTCTGATTTACCAGGCACATTTGCGTTAGTAGAGTCACCTATTAAGGCAAGTAATCCATCATTTCCTAATTTTTCAAATTTTTCTTTTGAAAATGAGTCTCCTAAAGTAGGTGAATGATCTATTTTCCAATCAGCAGTATGAAGTAATGATCCATATGTTGTTTTAATTACAATTGCAGTTGGTTCAGGAATTGAGTGTGTAGTTGGAATAAAACTTATATCAAAATTATTGAGTATTAATTTCTTTTCTAGATTTATCTCTTCTAAAGTAAATCCTTCTACTTTATTGAATTCTTTTAGCCTATTTTCAATAAGAAATTTTGCAAATTTACTTGCATATACTGGACATTTAATTTTATTTGCTAAGAACGCAACGGCTCCTGCATGATCTTCATGACCATGGCTGATTATAATTGCCTCGAGATTATCTTCTAAACTTTCAATATGATCAATTTTTGGTACTAATAAATCTACACCAGGAAACTTTTCATCTGCAAATGAAAGACCTAAATCTATCATTATCCATTTTCCATCACATCCGTAAAGATAACAATTTGCACCTATTTCTCCAATACCTCCAAGAGATAAAAAGTGTAGTCCTTCATTAAAATCATTTAGTTGTAAATTATTACTCATAAAAATGTTTGTTACCGATTTCTTTTATTCCTTCTAATGTCAAATGTTCCATATATATAGGTTTATAAATAATTTTATCCCTAAATATTTTACCTAGACCACCCGTAATATAGACTTTGGGCTTAAAGTTATTCTCCTTAATAATTTGCTTTAATATGCCATTAACTGCATGCAAATAACCAAAATAGAAACCTGATTGAATAGAAGCAGATGTATTATTATTAACAATTTTATTTGATTTTGAGATTTTTGAAGTTTTTATTAACTCAGCATTTTTTAAAAGTGTCTCCATTGAAAGATTTATACCTGGAAAAATTAATCCACCTAAATATTGATTATTTTTAATGACATCGAAAGTAGTAGCTGTACCAAAGTCGAGAATTATACAGTCTTTGATTTTCTTACTATATACATAGGCATAGTTTGCTATTCGATCACTCCCAATTTGATTTAAATTATAATTGATATTATTTCTAAATGATATTTTTTTGGGATTAATTACATAAAATTTGAATTTATTTTTTTGAAAAATATTTTTTAAAATTAAATTTAAAGAAGGTACAACAGAGGACAAGATACAAAATCTATCTTTAAGATTATTAATCAATTTTTTGTTAGATTTAAAAAATTTATTTATATCTTTTTTTGTAATATTGATTTTTTTTTCTGTTTTTAATCTAATAATTTTAATTAATTTATTTTTTGTATAAAAACCTATAACTATATTCGTATTACCTACATCTATAACAATCATTAAATTATTCTAGCATTATATATATTTTCAAAATTAATATCATTTTTTAAAGTGATTGAACCATCTGGGTTAAGATTATGAAATATTCCTTGTTTTACATTTTGTTCATCAATTTTTAAATTAATGTTGCTTCCTAAATATAATAATCTACTTTTATATTCAGTCATAATTTTTTCGTGGTTATTTAGCAGTTGTTTACAATTGTTAAAATACTCTTCCATAATTTCATATACAAAATAAAAATTGTTAATTTCTTTATTGTATTTATTAATATTAGTTGTTAGATAATTTTCAATTTTTGGAGAAGATACTATATTAACTCCAAAACCAGTATTGATATATTTATCACTTTTGATACTAAATATTTCAGAAATTATTCCAGAAATTTTTTCTTTATTAATTAAAATATCATTTGGCCATTTAATTTGAGTTTTAACATTACAAATATTTTCAATCACAGAACAGATCATATTAGTAATAAAAGCATTATTTAAAAAATGATTTTCTATTGGCAATATATTTTTAGATAAAATAGAAATATAGACATTATTTTTTGGACTTTCCCAAGTTGTTCCTCGTCTTCCAAATCCTTTTTTTTGTTCATTTGCCATCAAACATATATCTCTATTATCAATAAGTTTTTTAACCTCTGACATTGTAGAGTCTACAGATTCAATAAAATGAAAATCAAAATTGTTTTTATCTAATAGATTTTTAATTTTATCTAATGACATTAATCAAATGGTCAAACTTGCTGATATATTAATCAATAAAGACGGGTAAAATATAAAACAAATAATTACAAACAAACTTAAGGATAGAATAATTTTTGATTGAAAAGAAATTTGAAAATTAATTATTCCTTCACTTATACTTTCATCAAAATACATTATCTTAATAATTCTTAAATAATAAAAAGCAGAAATCACACTAGCTAGGACGCCAAGAACTGAAAGCACATATAATTCTTGTTCAATTGCAGCAATGAAAACATAAAACTTTCCAAAAAATCCTATAAAGGGTGGGATGCCAGCCATAGATAGCATTATTATTGAAATAGAAAGACTAACGATTGGATTACTTTTACTTAACCCTTTTAAATCACTTATATTAATTAAATATTCATTTTTAACTTTTAACGAAAGTAAAATAGCAAAAATAGCAACATTCATTATCATGTATGAAAACATATAAATTGATGCTGCTTTAATTCCATCATCATTTGCGGCAACTAAAGCTATTAAGATATAACCTATATGTCCAATAGAACTATAAGCTAATAATCTTTTGATATTTGACTGTGCTATAGCCGCTATAGCTCCAAGAAACATTGAGGCTATTGATAAAAATAAAATTATTTGACTCCATTCTAAGTAAAAATTTTCAAATGGAACTAAGCAAAAACGATAAATTAAAGCTACTGCAGCAATTTTAGGGACAATAGCAAAAAAACCTGTAATTGAGTTTGGAGCCCCTTCATAAACATCAGGAGTCCACATATGGAAAGGTACGGCTGAAACCTTAAACGCCAAGCCTACCATCACAAATACAAGCCCAAATATTAGACCTAAATTTAAATTATCATATTTTGATAAATAGAAACTTATCTCATTAAAATTCATTGAGCCAGTAAATCCATAAATTAAGGAGAAGCCGTATAAAAGTATACCCGAAGATAATGCTCCTAAAATAAAGTATTTTACTCCTGACTCAGCTGATGAGATTGAATCTCTTTTTATTGCTGCAGCAACGTATAGAGATAAACTTTGAAGTTCTATTGCTAGATACATGGACATAAGATTATTTGAAGCAATCATTAACATCATCCCAAGTGTAGAAAATAAAAATAAAACAGGAATTTCAAAGTTTTTAAGCTTAATGCCTAAGAAATAATCTTTAGAAATGATGATACTAGCTATAGATCCTAATAGAGCTAAAATTTTAAAAAAATTTATAAAAGAAGAGTGACTAAATAAACTTTTATAATTTGCAAAATTTGATTCACTATCATAGTAAACAAGCAAAATGGTTAATAATAAAACGAAAACTGCTAAATTGGAAGTTTGTCTAAATGCATTCTTTTTTAAAAAAAGCCCAAAAAGTAAGCAAACAAAAGAAGAGCATGCTAAAAAAATTTCGGGTATAAAAAAAATATTGTAAATATTATTTAGCATTGGCTATTTCATAGTTTGTTATAATCAGTTCAAGTGATAATCTCATAGGATCTAAAAATAGATTTGGAAATATACCTAGTAATATTACTGAAATTGCTAAAGGAATTAATATGATTTTCTCTCTTGTGTTTATATCTAAAATATCTGCAAGTTTATTATTAGTTATGGTGCCAAAAATAATTCTTTTATAAAGGTATAGCATGTAAACAGCGGATAATATTATTCCAAAAGCCGCGCCAATAACAACGTAACTTGAAAATTTAAATGCACCAACAATGACTAAAAATTCTCCAATAAAACCACTAGTTCCAGGCAATCCAACTGATCCCAGCATAAAAATCATGAATACTGTTGCATAAAGTGGCATTCTTTGAACTAATCCTCCGTAAAATTCAATTTCTCTAGTATGCATTCGATCATAAATAACACCAACACATAAAAATAAAGCTGCTGAAACTAGTCCATGACTAATCATTTGCATCATTGCTCCTTCTAAGCCTTGTTGATTCACTAAGAAAATTCCAATTGTTACAATTCCCATATGAGCAACAGATGAATATGCAATTAGTTTTTTAATATCAGTTTGTGCTAGTGCTACTAAGGAAGTGTATACTATGGCAACTATACTTAATGTCATAATTAAAGGAATAAAAAACTCTGTTGCTTCTGGAAGCATGCCTAAAGAGAAACGGATAAAACCATATCCACCCATTTTTAAAAGTACTCCTGCTAAAATAACAGATCCAGCTGTTGGAGCTTCAACATGGGCATCGGGCAACCATGTATGAAACGGCCACATAGGAATTTTAACTGCAAAGGAAGCAAAGAAGGCGAGCCATAGAAACAACTGAGTATTATAGGAAAAATAGTTACCTTGTAAGAATTCAATACTCATTGAACTTGTATTTCTATACATCACAATAATAGCAATCAACATGAGTACTGAACCCAAAAGAGTGTAGAGAAAGAATTTAAAAGAAGCATAGATTCTTCTATTGCCTCCCCATATGCCTATGATTAGATACATTGGTATTAATACTGCTTCAAAAAAAATATAAAATAAAAGTATGTCTATAGAAGCAAACATTCCAATCATTACAGTCTCTAAAAATAAAAAAGAAAGCATGTATTCCTTGACTCTTTTTTTAATGTTATTCCAACTAGCTAAAATACAAAGTGGGGTCAAAAATGTACTTAATAAAATCATAAAAAGTGAAATACCGTCAACTCCAACATGGTAGAAGAAATTAAAATCATCAAACCAACTAAATTTTTCTTCATATTGATAAGACGGATTGGAATAATCAAATTGTAGCCAGAGTATTAAACTTAAAATAAATGTTCCTAAAGTTGTTAGCAAAGCAGCCCATTTAATATTAATTGATGTTAATTCATCTTCTTTAATAAAAAGAATAATTAAAGCGCCAATTAAAGGTAAAAAAATTATTACTGATACTAACGGCCAGTCAATCATTTAGTAATATAAAAACCATGTTAAAATTATTACTAAGCCACCAAGCATAGCAAAAGCATAATGAAACAAATACCCTGATTGAAATAAACTTACATAAGATGAAGATTTTGAAATAATCCAGGAGACCCCGTTTGGTCCTAAACCATCAATAGTTTTTTCATCCCCTCTTTTCCAGAAAAAGTTTGCTAATTTGAAAAAAGTTAAAACAAATACTTTATGATATAACTCATCCACATACCATTTATTTTTAGAAAGAGAATATAAAGGATCTAAATTATAGGAAAGATTTTTTGCTCTGTTTAAATTATTTGAATATATCAACACACAGACAAGAATTCCAACTGCAACAGCAGACTTTGATATTAATGATTGTGTAAGAGGAAGATATTTATGAGAACTTTCTGTTAATAATATAGCATTATCCCAAAACTCTTTTTTATAATATCCAATAAAATAATCAGCAAAGAATATTCCAGAAAAAATAGAACCAATTGCAAGAATAAATAATGGAGCTGTCATTACTAAAGGTGATTCATGGGCGTGATCATATGTTTTAATATTTGATCTATTTTCACCATGAAATGTTAGGAATAATAATCTCCATGAATAAAAAGCAGTAAGTAAAGCAGTTAAAATACCTACTAAATATGCAAAGTATGCTATTCCATTTGAAGCATAGAAAGCATTTTCTAAAATACTTTCTTTTGAATAGTAACCAGATAGATATGGGAAACCAATAATTGCAAGAGACCCAATCCACATCATTGAGGCAGTAAAAGGTATTTTTTTGAAAAGTCCCCCCATTTTTCTCATATCCTGCTCATGATGCATTGCGTGAATTACAGAACCTGCAGAAAGAAATAGAAGAGCTTTAAAAAATGCATGAGTTGTTAAGTGAAATATTGATGCATTATAAGCTCCAACACCTGCTGCAAAAAACATATATCCTAATTGACTACATGTTGAATATGCAATGACTCGTTTAATATCATTTTGCGTTAAGGCTATAGAGGCGGCAAAAATAGCTGTGGCTGCACCAATAAAAGTAATGAATAAATTAGTAAATGTTGCAAACTCATAAAGAGGACTCATTCTTGCAACTAAAAATACACCAGCAGTTACCATTGTTGCAGCATGTATTAGTGCAGATACAGGAGTAGGTCCCTCCATGGCATCTGGCAACCATGTGTGTAAACCTAATTGGGCAGATTTACCCATTGCACCTATGAATAAAAGAAAACATAAAAAATCTAAAGTTGGAAAACTGAATGAAAGGAATTGAATTTGATGCTCACTAAATCGATCCACTTGTGAAAATATACTGTCGAAACTTATCGTGCCAAAAATATAAAAAATTCCAGCAATTCCAATTGCGTATCCAAAATCTCCAACTCTGTTTACAACAAATGCTTTTATAGCAGCTTTATTTGCTGAATCTTTATGATGCCAAAAACCAATTAATAAATATGAGGCTAGCCCAACACCTTCCCAACCAAAGAACATTTGCAGCAAGTTATTACTTGATACAAGAACAAGCATAAAAAAAGTAAATAAGCTTAGATAACCCATAAATCTTATTTTTGATGGATCTTCTTCCATATAGCCTATTGAATATAGATGAACACAAGCAGAAACAGTTGTAACCACAATGAACATCACAGCAGTTAAAGTGTCTAATCTAATTGACCAATCAACAATAAAGTTTCCAGAAGTGATCCAGTTAAGAATAAAAATTATTTCAGTTTCCTTATTATTAATAAACTGAATGAATATTATCCAAGAAAATAAAGTACAAAGAAAAAGGATTGAAGTTGTTGATATTTGATAAACCTTATAGTTAAACTGTTTACCGAGTAAAAAACAAAAAAGAAAACCAAGTAGAGGTAAAAATATAATTGAGGTTGCCATCTACTATCCCTTAAGCTGATTAATTTTATTTACTTCTATTGATCCTAAATTTCTAAAAAATACTACAAGTATGGCGAGTCCAATTGCTGCTTCAGCGGCTGCAACAGTAAGTGTAAGCATTGCGAAGATTTGCCCTGAGATATCATTAATATACGCTGAGAAAGCAATAAAATTAATATTTACCGACAACAAGATGAGTTCTATAGACATTAAAATTATAATTAAATTTTTCTTATTTAAAAATATTCCTAAAACACCTAAGGTAAAAATAATTGCGCCGAGAAAAAGATAGTGTTCAAGAGTAATCATTAATTAAATTCCTTCGCCTATTTTTACTTTTTTCTTTTCTATAGCTGTTGATGCATCAACTGTATTTTGAGAATCTATATTTTGTCTTTTAACACCACCTTTATCTCTTAATGTAAGTGTAATAGAGCCAATCATTGCGACTAATAAAATTATCCCACATATTTGAAATAAATAAAAATATTCTGTGTAGAGTATTTGCCCAATCATTTTTGTATTCTCCACTTCATTAACTATAGGTTGTAGGGGTGTTTGATTGTTATAAATATTAGACGATCTATCTGTTAAAAAAAGTATTCCAAGTTCAATTACTAGAACAATCCCTAATAATGCTCCAAAAGGTAAATATTGCAAAAAACCCTCTCTCAACTTTACAAAATTTATATCAAGCATCATTACAACAAATAGAAAAAGGACGGCAACAGCCCCAACATATACAACGACAAGGATCATTGCCAAAAATTCAGCACCTAATAAAACAAAGAGTCCTGATGCGTTAACAAAGCTTAAAATTAAGAACAAAACTGAATGAACTGGATTTTTTGCACTTATAACCATTAGAGCAGAAAGAACTGCAACAGATGAAAAAAGATAAAATGTTAATGAATAAAGAACCATTCTTATCTATATTTTCTATCGAGATGAATATTTTGAGCAATTTCTTGCTCCCATCTATCTCCATTTTCTAAAAGTTTATCTTTATTATAAATTAATTCTTCTCTTGTTTCAGTGGCAAATTCAAAATTTGGTCCTTCGACTATCGCATCAACTGGGCAAGATTCTTGACATAAACCACAGTAAATACATTTAGTCATATCTATATCATATCTTGTTGTTCTTCTGCTTCCATCCTCTCTTGGCTCTGCTTCAATTGTAATTGCCTGAGCAGGACATACTGCTTCACAAAGTTTACATGCGATACATCTCTCTTCCCCACTTGGGTATCTTCTCAAAGCATGCTCGCCTCTAAAACGTGGGCTTAATGGACCTTTTTCGTGAGGATAATTTATTGTAACTTTAGATTTAAATATGTATTTGAAAGTTAAAAATAGTCCTTGAAATAATTCAAATAAAGTAAAAGATTTAATTAATTTATACATATTAATTTGGCAGCATGTCAAAATATACTAAAAAACCAGAAGTTGCCACAACCCAAAACAAAGAAAACGGTAGAAAAACTTTCCATCCAAGTCTCATTAACTGATCATATCTATATCTTGGGAAAGTTCCTCTAACCCAAATAAATAAAAATAATATAAATATTACTTTCACAGTAAACCAGATTACTCCAGGAACAACATTTAATGGGTATACATCAAATGGAGGAAGCCATCCGCCTAAAAAAAGAATGACAGTCATAGAAGACATTAAAATCATACTGGCGTATTCACCTAAAAAAAATAATACAAATGAAGCAGATGAATATTCAGTAAAAAATCCCGCAACAAGTGTTGATTCATCTTCAGGAAGATCAAAAGGTAATCTATTTGTTTCAGCTAACGCAGAAATAAAAAAAATAATGAACATAGGTAATAATGGAATTGCAAACCATACAGTCTGCTGAGCTAAAACTATCTTTGATAAATTTAAAGAACCTACACATAATAATACTGTAATTATTACAAATCCAATAGATACTTCATATGAAACCATTTGAGCAGCTGATCTTAATGCTCCTAGAAAAGGATATTGAGAGTTACTGGCCCATCCAGCCATTATTATTCCGTATACTCCAAGAGATGATACTGCAAACAGATACATGATACCTACGTTAATATCAGAGACTACCCATCCTGGAGCAAAAGGTATTACTGCCCAACCTGCTAAGCTAAGTACCATTGTTATTATGGGTGCTAAAATAAAAACAATTTTATTTGATCCACTAGGTATAATATTTTCTTTAGTAATAAGTTTTAATGCATCAGCAAAGCTTTGTAATATACCAAAAGGCCCTACTATATTCGGACCTCTTCTTAATTGAATTAATGCTAAAACTTTTCTTTCAGCATAAACTAAAAAAGCTACAGATATTAAAACTGGCACAACAACAGCAAGTATTTGGGCAATGATTATTAACCCAGTAATTAATATATCATAAGTCATCTAATTATTATGCTGCCTTATTTAAAATATCTTTAGTACACTTTGCCATTGTTTCAGAAGATCTAGAAATAGAATCATTCATATAAAAATTTTCAATGTTATATTTAATTTTAATTTTCTCAATTTTATTATTTTTAGCAAAAGTTATTTCGCCAATAGAATTAACTTCATTTAAGAGAGCAAATTGACCATAGGTACTTGTAAGTTCATTTCGAAGCTCCCCAAGATTATTAAAATTCAAATTTTTTTCAAATAAGTCACTTAAAACTCTAAAAATTTTCCACTCCTCTTTTGCTTCACCTATTGGATTATGACACTTAGTTGTTTGAATAACTCTACCTTCTATATTCATATAAGTAGAACTTTTCTCAGTATATGCAGGGGTTGGTAAAATTATATCAGCTATAGATGCTGAAACATCTCCATGATGACCAAGATAGACAACAAAAGCATTTTCAAATGTTGAAAAATTTATCTCATCTAACCCCATTAAGAAAACTACAGGCCTTGTTTTATCTATATGTTTTTTTAATTGTTTATTGTAATCATTATCAAATTTTTTATTATAAAATTTCAAATCTAATGCTCCTACTCTAGAAATATCTTGGTTAAGAATATTTAATGGATTTGTATTTTTATTTTTTTGAATTTTTTTCGCAATTAATCCTGCAGTTTCTAATATTTTTTTTCCATGATCATTATTTATTGCTGAAGTACCTAGTATTATAAGTGGGTTTTTTGCAGATTTTAAAACTTTATTGAATTCAGATTTATTATTAGATAATTTATTAAGGTAATCTAAAGAATCAGATAAATGATGATAATCGTAAGTAAGATCTAATTTAGGACCTATAAGACCAATTTTGCAGTTATTTTCAATATATGCCTTTCTAATTCTAGCGTTTAGTACCGCCGCTTCCCATCTAGGGTTTGATCCGATTAAAAGAATAGCATCAGCCTTTTCAATTTCTTGAATTGTTGAATTAAATTTATAACTTGAAGATGAATTATCGATAATTTGTGTATTATCAAATCTGCAATCATAGTTTTTTGATTTTAGTGAATTGCTAAATTTTTGTGCGGAATATAAAGTTTCAATATCGGTAAATTTACCAGATAGGAATGCTGTATTTTCTTTACCTCTTTTTGTAATTTCTTTTTTTATTAATTCAAATGCATCATCCCATGAAGATTTTTGGAGTTTTTTATTTGATTTAGAATAAACACTATCCAATCGTTGACTTGAAAGGCCATCAACTGCAAATCTAGATTTATCACTTATCCATTCTTCATTGGTTTCTTCGTTTATTCTGGGAAGAGCTCTTAGAACCTTTTTTCCTCTTGTATCAATCCTTATACTTGAACCTATACCATCGAACACATCAAATGTTTCTGTCTTGGTTAGCTCCCATGGTCTAGATTTAAATGCATATGGTTTACTTGTTAAAGCACCTACGGGGCATAAATCAATTACATTTCCAGATAATTCTGACTCAATAGTTTTTTCTAAGTATGTTGTGATCTCAGCATTTTCACCTCTGCCAAGTAATCCTATATCATCAACACCCGCAACTTCTGTAGAAAACCTTACGCATCTTGTACAATGTATACATCTCGTCATAATTGTTTTGACAAGTGGTCCCATATTTTTATTTTGAACTGCTCTTTTGTTTTCTTCATATCTAGTTTTATCAAAACCATAATACATCGCTTGATCTTGAAGATCACATTCTCCTCCTTGATCACAAATAGGGCAATCCAATGGATGATTAATGAGAAGAAACTCCATTACACCTTTTCGAGCTTTTTTAACTGTTTCTGTTTTTGTTTTTATAACCATTCCATCTGCAGCTGGCATGGCACATGATGCAATAGGTTTTGGAGCTTTTTCCATTTCTACTAAACACATTCTACAGTTTCCTGCTATTGAGAGTTTTTCATGATAACAAAATCTTGGAATTTCAGTTCCTGCTTGTTCACAAGCTTGCATTACGGTCATGCCGTTTTCAAATTCGTATTCTTTATTATCAATTGTTATCTTTGGCACTAGGCTACTCTTCTATTTCTTTCTTGAATTCTTTTTTCAATTTCAGGTCTAAAGTGTCTAAACAAACCTTGAATAGGCCAAGCAGCAGCATCACCTAAGGCACAAATAGTATGACCTTCAATTTGCTTAGTCACATCTAAAATTTTATCAATATCTTGATGTTCAACATTTCCATGAACCATTTTTTCCATCATTCTGTACATCCATCCAGTACCTTCTCTGCAAGGTGTACATTGACCGCAGCTTTCATGTTTATAAAAATGTGATAATCTAGCTATTGCTTCAACAATATCTGTTGATTTATTCATTACAATAACAGCAGCAGTTCCTAATCCACTTTGAACTTCTTTTAGGCTATCAAAATCCATTTTAACTGTATCGCAAATAGACTTAGGTAATAAAGGCACACTTGCACCTCCAGGAATTACAGCTAATAAATTTTCCCAACCACCAATTACACCACCTGCATGTTTTTCAATCAGTTCTTTTAATGGTATCCCCATTTCCTCTTCTACATTGCATGGGTTATTAACGTGTCCTGAAATACTAAAAATTTTTGTACCTGTATTGTTGGCGCTTCCTAAATCAGCGAACCATTTTGAGCCACGTCTTAAAATAGTTGGTGAAACGGCAACTGTTTCAACATTTGTAACTGTTGTCGGACATCCATATAAACCTGCGCCAGCGGGAAACGGAGGTTTTAATCGAGGTTGGCCTTTTTTACCCTCTAAACTTTCAAGTAAAGCAGTTTCTTCACCACAAATATATGCTCCTGCTCCTCTGTGAAGATAAATATCAAAATCCCACCCTGTACCACATGCATTTTTACCAATTAAATTATTTGCGTAGGCTTCATCTATTGCTTTTTGTAAATTAGAAGATTCAGAATAATATTCACCCCTTATATAAATATAACAAGTATGTGCATGCATAGCAAAGGCAGCGACTAAACAACCTTCTAAAAGAAGATGTGGGTCGTTTCTCATAATCTCTCGATCTTTACATGTGCCTGGCTCTGACTCATCTGCATTAACTACTAGGTAATGATCTTTTCCAGAGTCTTTTGGCATAAATGACCACTTAAGTCCCGCAGGGAAACCTGCTCCTCCCCTTCCTCTTAATTGACTATTTTTAATTTCCTCAACAATTTTTTCGCTACCCATTTTAATAAGTTCTTTAGTATTTGACCAAATACCTCTTTTTTTGGCACCTTCTAATTTCCAGTCTTCAAAACCGTATAAATTTTTAAAAATTTTATCTTTTTCTTTAAGCATCAAATTTTCTTTCAGGTTGTGATGATTTTCTACCAATTTGTGAACCTACTTTTATTGATTTATTATCTTTTAAATCTTGAAGTATTTTTTTAAAACTCTCTTCATCTAAATCTTCATAATAATCATCATTGATCTGGACCATAGGAGCATTGCAACATGCACCTAAGCATTCAACTTCAACAACTGTAAATATTTCATCATCACTTGTCTCGCCAATATTAGTTTCGCAAACTTCTTGTGCAACTTTAGACAGTTTATCACTCCCTCTTAACCAACAAGGTGTCGTTCTACAAATTTGTACAAAATTTTTACCAATAGGTTCTAAATTAAACATCGAATAAAAAGTGGCAACTTCCAAAACTCTTATATAAGACATACTTAGAGTTTCAGCTACTTTTTCCATTGAGTTTTTACTTAGCCATCCATTATTTTGTCTTTGTGCTAAATCAAGTAAAGGAATAACTGCGCTTTGAATACGGTTTGATGGATATTTTTTTATTATTTCAGAAATTTTTTTAAAATTTTCTGATGACCATTCAAAATTATCATTAATTTTTTTATATACTTTATTATTTGTACCAGGATGATGCATTATCTATCTATCTCTCCAAAAACAATATCTAAGCTACCTAGTATTGCGGCTATGTCAGCCATTAAGTGGCCTTTAGATAAATGATCCAATGTTTGAAGGTGTGCAAAACCTGGTGCTCTTATTTTACATCTATATGGTTTACTAGATCCATCAGAAACAAGGTAAACGCCAAATTCACCCTTTGGAGCTTCTACTGCACTATAAACTTGACCAGCCGGAACACGGTAACCTTCAGTGAAAAGTTTAAAATGATGAATTAAAGCTTCCATTGATTTTTTCATTTGATTTCTTTTAGGAGGTGTAATTTTATTATCCTCAATTGATATTGGACCTGGTTTGATTTTATTTAAACATTGGTTAATAATACTAATGCTTTGTCTCATTTCCTCTATGCGAACCAAATATCGATCAAAACAATCTCCCTTTTTTCCAACAGGAACTTCAAAATCAACTTGATTATAGGCGTCATAAGGTTGAGATCTTCTTAAATCCCATGCTACACCTGCACTTCTTAATACAGGACCAGAACACCCCCATTCAATTGCTTCGGACTTTGAAATTATTCCTATATCAACTGATCTTTGTCTTAAAATTCTGTTATTAGTAAGCAAACTTTCAAGATCATCAATAAATTTTGGAAGAGTTTTAAAATGGTCAAATAATTTTTCTTCCATTCCTTCTGGCATATCCTGATGAACGCCACCAGGTCTAAAATAAGCTGCATGAAATCTTGCCCCAGATACTGCTTCATGAAACTCCAAAAGCTTTTCCCTTTCTTCAAAACACCATAAAAAAGGTGTCACTGCACCAATGTCAGCAGCATAGGCAGGTATATTTAATAAATGATTTAGTATTCTAGTAATTTCGGCAAAAATAACACGAATATATTTAGCTCTTTCAGGAACATTGATGCCTAGGAGATTTTCAGTTGCCAATGCAAAAGCATGTTCTTGACACATTGGCGAAACATAATCAAGTCTATCAAAATAAGGGACAGCCTGAAGATAAGTTTTATATTCAATTAATTTTTCTGTCCCCCTATGTAACAATCCGATGTGTGGTTCTGCTCTTTGAACTACCTCACCTTCCAGCTCAACTACTAAACGTAAAACACCATGCGCAGCTGGATGTTGAGGGCCAAAGTTAATTGTAGTTGTATTAAGTTCTACTTCTTTCATTTAATTTTCACCAGTAGATTTCTCATCACCAAAAAGTTTGTTTTCCATTCCTTCCCAAGGAGATTCACTATCGAAATTTCTAAATTCTTGAGTTAACTTAACAGGCTCATATATTACTTTTTTTTCAAGGTCATCGTAGCGAACTTCTGTATGTCCTGTTAAAGGAAAATCTTTGCGCAACGGATAACCTTCAAAATTGTAATCCGTCATTATCCTTCTTAAATCAGGATGGTTAATAAATTCAATTCCAAATAAATCATAACATTCTCTTTCATACCAATCCGCAGATTTATGAATATTTGTTATTGATTCTATGTTTTCATTTTCTTTAATAAAAGTTTTAAGAATAATTTTTTTATTTTTTTTTAAACTTTGCAAAATATAAATCAAATCAAATCTAAATTCTCGTGAAGGATAGTCTACAGCTGTAATATCTAGTAATTGATTGAAATTAAGCTCAGTATTATCTCTTAATTCGTTAAAAATTTTTATAATATTATTTTTTTCAAATTCTATTTCTAACAAATTATTATTATTTTCTATAACGTTATTTATACCATTTATTTTATTGAGAATATTAAGCATATACAATTATCTTTTAAATTTATTTTCTCTTCTTATTTTTTTTTGTAATTGAAGAATTCCGTAAACTAATGCTTCTGCTGTTGGAGGGCATCCAGGTACATAAACATCAACTGGAACTATTCTATCGCAGCCTCTAACTACTGAATATGAGTAGTGATAATAGCCTCCTCCGTTAGCACAAGAACCCATTGATATGACCCATCGTGGTTCCGGCATTTGATCATATACCTTTCTTAAAGCTGGAGCCATTTTATTTGTTAAAGTTCCAGCTACTATCATTACATCAGATTGTCTTGGACTGCCTCTTGGTATTACTCCATAGCGATCTAGATCATATCTTGCCATATAAGAATGAATCATTTCTACTCCACAACAAGCCAATCCAAAAGTCATAGGCCATAAAGAACCAGTTCTAGCCCAAGTAAGTATTTTGTCATAACTTGCAACTAAGAAACCTTTAGAAGAAAGTTCTGTGTTTAAAGTATCATCTACATATTTTTTTGCTTCATCTACTCCCATTCTAAAGCTCCTTTTTTCCATTCATAAATAAATCCAATTGTCAAAACTGTTAAAAATATCATCATAGACCAAAAACCAAATAAGCCAATTTTTCCTAAAGTTATTGCCCATGGGAATAAGAAGGCAACTTCTAAATCAAAAATTATAAATAGAATTGCTACTAGATAAAATCTTACATCAAATCTTCCACGAGCATCATCGAAAGCTTCAAATCCACATTCGTATGCTGATAATTTTTCCTTGTCTGGTTGAGAGTCCCCTACAACAAATGATAATAATGTCATTCCAAGCGCTATACCCAAAGCAATAAATATGAAAATCAGAATTGGTAAATATTCAAATAGAAATTCAGGCACTATAATCTCACAATTAAATTAGTAATGTATTTAACAATTTATTCAACAATAACAACGTGTCTCGTTGCGACTTTAATACACAAAAAACACTAGAAAGAGTGGCGCGAGAGACGGGATTCGAACCCGCGGCCTCTGCCGTGACAGGGCAGCGTTCTAACCAGCTGAACTACTCCCGCGCATGGTGGGTGTTGAGAGACTTGAACTCCCGACCCTCTCGGTGTAAACGAGATGCTCTACCAACTGAGCTAAACACCCAAACAAAAACGGCTGTTAAATTATTTAACAGCCGGTGCAAGTAAAAAAAATATATTAAACGTTAACTGAGTCTTTAAGAGCCTTGCCAACTGTAAATTTAGGTCTTTTTGAGGCTGGGATTTGAATAGACTCACCTGTTCTAGGATTTCTCCCTGTAGTAGCCTTTCTATGACTAACACTGAAGTTGCCAAAACCTACAATACTTACTTTCTCATCTCTTTTTAGAGAATTAGTAATAGCATCTAAAAAACTTTCAATAGCTCTGGTAGCATCTGATTTTGACAGCCCAGCTGATGATGCAACTGAAGCAATAAGATCATTTTTATTCACTTTAATCTCCTTTTAAAAATTAATAATTAAAATATTCTTTGATTTCCTGACAAGTCAATAATATTTATTAAAAAATTCCCGGAATCAAGCGAATTTGAGCAAATTTTGCCTAAATTCAGGGATTAGTGAGTGACTTTTTCTTTTATTTCCTGACTAGAAATAATGTTTTTTTGAATATTATTTTGTTCTGATTCGCTTAAATTTAGGGGTATTATATTTTTCAAAAGTGTGTGTTCAAGAATTGATATAGCCTCAGATACCGCAATAATTTTTATATTTTTCAGAATATCTCTATCAAATTCTGAAATTTCTCGTTTATTTTCTTCCGGGATAAGAACCTTTTTAATACCAGCCCTACTAGCTGCATAGATTTTTTCTTTTAAGCCTCCTATTGGTAATACTCTTCCTCTCAAAGTAATTTCTCCAGTCATTGCAACATCTTTTCTTACTTTATTGTTAGTCATTGATGAAACAATTGAATTAAAGATAGCAATTCCAGCACTTGGCCCATCCTTTGGAGTTGCGCCTTCAGGTACATGAACATGTATATCGTATCTGTCAAAGTCTTTTGGGTGAATACCAAGCAAAATGGATTTGGATCTAACATACGAGGCTGCGGCTTGAATAGATTCTTTCATTACATCGCCAAGTTTACCAGTAATAGTAAGTTTACCTTTTCCAACTGATAAAAGGACCTCTACTGACAAAATTTCACCACCAACTTCGGTCCAAGCTAAACCATTTGTAACACCTACTAAATTTTTCTTTTCTAATTCATTCGTCCTAAACCTGTTGACACCTAAAAATTTTTGAATGTTATCATTATTTAACAGAATATTTTTTTTTCTTGAAGTCTCTATTATCTTAACACTTTTTCTGCAAATTTTTGCAATTTCTTTTTCAAGATTTCTAACACCTGCCTCTCTTGTATAGTTTCTAATAATGTAGCTTAATAATTTACTTGTAAACTTGAGTTCAGTTTTTTTAATGCCATGGTTCTTTATTTGTTTAGGAACTAAATATTTCTGAGCAATTTTATTTTTTTCTTTTTCTGTGTAGCCAGGGATCCTTATAATTTCCATTCTGTCTAATAAAGCTGGAGGTATACTTAGGGTATTTGCAGTACATACAAACATTACATTGGAAAGATCGTAGTCTACTTCGAGATAATGATCATTGAAATTATTATTTTGTTCAGGATCCAATATTTCTAATAGAGCTGATGAAGGGTCACCTCTCCAATCAGATCCAAGTTTATCAATTTCATCTAGAAGAATAAGTGGATTTGAAGATTTAGATTTTTTCATTGCTTGAATAAATCTTCCTGGCATCGAACCTATATATGTTTTTCTGTGGCCCCTTATTTCTGCTTCATCTCTTACTCCTCCAAGAGACATTCTAATAAAATTTCTACCTGTTGCAGCTGCAATTGATTTACCAAGTGAAGTTTTACCAACTCCTGGTGGCCCTACTAAACATAATATTGGTCCTTTCAATTTATTTATTCTTTTTTGGACAGCTAAATATTCTAAAATTCTATCTTTAACTTTTTCAAGACCATAGTGATCGTTATTTAATATACTAGAAGCATTATTTATATTTTTTGAAATTTCTTTTGGATTATTCCAAGGAATTGTTAACATCCAATCTAAATAGTTTCTTATTACGGTTGCTTCAGCTGACATAGGACTCATATTTTTTAATTTTTTAAGTTCAGACTTGCATTTATCTTTTGCCTCTAATGTAAAATTAGTATTTTCAATTTTTTTCTCAATTTCAATTAGTTCGTCGACGTCATCATTCTCACCAAGTTCTTTTTGAATTGCTTTCATTTGTTCATTTAAGTAATACTCTTTTTGAGTTTTTTCCATTTGACGTTTTACTCTACCCTTAATTTTTTTTTCAACTTGAAAAGAATCTATTTCCGACAATAAATAGCCATAAATCTTGTTAAGTCTTTCATCGACCTTTAAATATTCTAATATTTCTTGTTTTTGATTTAGAGAAATATTTAAGTTAGCTGCTATAACATCAGCTATTTTATTTGGATCATTAAATGAATTTACATTACTTACAGTTTCAATAGGTATTTTTTTATTAATTTTTTGATATTCAGTAAACTGTTCTACTACAAGTTTTTCCAAGGCCTTTATTTTATTATTCTTTTTAAGATTTTGTTTTATTTCAGAAATCTTTGCATTTATTAATTCTTTTTCAAAAGAAAAATTATCAACTTTTGCTCTATAAAGTCCCTCAACTAAAACTTTTAAAGTTCCATCAGGAAGCTTTAATAATTGTAAAACTTTAGCAACGGTTCCAACCCTATAAAGATTTTTCTCACTAGGCTTATCAATATTTGAGTCTTTTTGAGATATCAGAAAGATTTTTTTATTACTCTCCATTACATTATTAAGAGCGTTGACGGATTGCTTTCTTCCAACAAACAATGGAGCAATCATATCAGGGAAAACAACAATGTCTCTTAGAGGTAAAACAGGTAGTAAAACTTTAGACATATTTAGTATTTGATAACATGATTAAATAAATCAAGAGTTGTTTGCTATTATTTTTTGATTATTTGGATTATTTGAATAAATTAATAATGGCTCAGATTTACCAATTACCACGTCGTTATTTATAATTATTTTTTCTAAATTCTTTATATCTGGAGCAGTGTACATCAAATCGACTAATGAAGCCTCGATAATCGATCTTAAACCTCTTGCTCCAGTATTTTGTTTTACTGCTAAATGCGCTATTTCATTCAATGCATTTGGTTTAAATTCTAGTTTAATATTATCCATCTTAAATAAAGATTGATATTGTTTTACAAGAGCATTTTTTGGCTCAAGCATTATTTTAACTAACATATCCTTATTTAATTCTCTGAGGGTACATATTATAGGTAAGCGTCCTACAAACTCAGGGATCATTCCAAATTTCAACAAATCTTGATTCTCAAGTTTAGACAGAGCTTCACCTAAATTGTTTTCCTTGACTTCATTAAGTTTAGAATTGAATCCGATTGATGTGCCTTTAAGACGATAATTAATTAAATCTTCAATTCCAGAAAACGCACCACCACAAATAAAAAGAATATTTGAAGTATCTACTTGTAAAAACTCTTGCTGAGGATGTTTTCTACCACCCTGTGGTGGCACACTCGCTATTGTACCTTCCATTATTTTTAGAAGAGCTTGCTGAACTCCCTCTCCGGACACATCTCTAGTTATAGATGGATTATCACTTTTTCGTCCAATCTTATCTATTTCATCAATATAAACTATCCCTTTTTGAGCTCTTTCAACATTGTATTCTGATGCTTGAAGTAATTTGAGAATAATATTTTCTACATCCTCCCCTACATAACCTGCCTCTGTTAAACTAGTTGCGTCAGCTACAGTAAAAGGAACATCTAAAATTTTAGCTAATGTTTGAGCTAATAACGTTTTTCCTGTTCCAGTGGGGCCTACCAGTAGGATATTTGATTTTGAAATTTCAACATCATCTTGTTCAATATTTGATAATCTTTTATAATGGTTATAAACAGCAACTGACAGTATTTTTTTTGCATTCTCTTGACCTATAACATAGTCATCTAAAAACTTATTTATTTCAGATGGTTTTGGAATATCTTTTTTAATTTTATGCTTATTATTTTTACTATCTTCCTTAATTATGTCCATGCATAATTCTACACATTCATCGCATACAAAAACTGTAGGTCCTGCTATTAATTTTTTTACTTCTTTCTGATTTTTACCACAGAATGAACAATACAAAGAATCTTTATCATTTTTTTTTGTCATTATTTTCTATTCTCAACTATTTTGTCTATTAATCCAAACTTGACAGCTTCTTCTGGTGAGAAGTATTTATCTCTCTCCATAATACTTGATATTTCTGTAATTTTTTTTCCAGTATGTTTTGAATAAATTTCATTTAAACGTTTTTTTGTTTTTTTTATTTCGTTAGTTTGAATTTCTATATCTGTTACTTGCCCTTGATACCCACCGCTTGGTTGATGAACCATAATCCTTGAATTTGGAAGAGAGAAACGCATATCTTTAGAACCAGCTGTAAGTAACAGAGAGCCTGCTGAAGCTGCCTGCCCTATACATATAGTCATAATTTTAGACGAAACGTATTGCATTGTGTCATATATTGCTAATCCTGACCATACAATTCCTCCAGGCGAGTTAATATAAAATGAGATTTCTTTTTTTGGGTTTTCAGATTCAAGAAAAAGAATTTGCGCACAAATTAGACTAGCAATATTGTCATCAATAGGACCAGTTAAGAAAATAATTCTTTCTTTAAGTAACCTTGAATAAATGTCATAAGCTCTTTCGCCCCTAGACGATTGTTCTACTACCATTGGTACAAGGTTATTGCTAAGATTATCTAATGGATCTTTCATTATAATTTATCTCTCTTAATATCAAATGTCTCTTGTTCAAGCTTTTTATACTGTTCATCATTAATACTTTTTTTAGTAATATCTGCTTTAGAAATTATATTATCTATAATTTTTTGCTCAAGAAGTGGTCCCCTAATCGATTCTATTGAATTTGGGTTTTTGTTAATATATTCCAAAATTTCTTTTTCCTGACCAGGATATTGACTTGCGTATTGTTTTATCCCAAGATTTAACTCTTCTTGGCTAATTGAAATTTTGAATTCTTTTGCTATGAATTGCAAAAGAACTGCCAACCTAACTCTTCTTTCTGATATTTTTTTATACCTATTTTTAAGCTTATCATCTGATAAAACTTTATCATCCGCATCCATTTTATTATTTTTTTTTGCATTTTCTAGTCTTTGCCATATTTCTTCAAAGTCTTCTTCAAGAACACCTTCTGGTAAATCAAATTTATATGTTTTGTTTAAAAAATCCATTAGTTGTTTTTTTTCAATTTCTTTAACACCTTGCTCGTATTGTCTAATAGTATTGTTTTTTAAAACTTCTTTAAGATCTTCTTCACTTTTAAAACCATTCCGCTCTAGGTATTCCTTATTAATTTCAAATTTTGTCTTCTCCTCAATAGAAACTATACTAATATCGTAGATAACTTTTTTTAATTTGTCATTTTTGAGAAGGATTGACAGGTCTATGTTTATTTTTTTTGTATCACCTTCCTTTAATTTAGATAATATTTCTTTATTTAATTTAGGCAATATTTCTTGTTCAAGATCAGTATCAATGGGTAAATTATTTTGAGATCTCAGATATTCAGGAACATCTTGATTATCTGTTTTAAAATTTATAGTGATTTTGTCACCTTTTTTTGCGAATCTATTTGTTTTAATTCTGGAAAAATTTTTTTGATTTGAAATAAATAACTTGTATTGATTATCTAGATCTTTTTTTGAAAATTTTATTTCGTATTTGTTTAATTTAATATTTTTAAAATCTTGTAATTCTATTTCAGGTTGTAAATCAAATTTTAACTCAAATTCTAAAGGTTGATTTTTATTGAATTTTTTTAGGTCTATTTTAGGTTGTCTAAACAAATTTAATTTTTTTTCTTTAATTATTTCAGCTGTCTTAAGATTAATTAGAGATTGTATTACTTCGTTGAATACACTCTCTTCATATTTTTTTTTAACTATATTTAGTGGAGCTTTGCCTTTTCTAAATCCTGGTAGACTTACGTTTGGTATAATTTTTTCTATTTTATGATTTATTTCTTTATCAAAATCTTCATAAGGGATTATTAATGAATATTCTTTGAATAATTTTTTTGATTTCAATTCTTTAAAATCCATATTTCTTCTATCTCCATATACTAATGGTAGGCCGGAAAGGACTTGAACCTTCACACCTTGCGGCACTAGAACCTAAATCTAGCGTGTCTACCAATTCCACCACCGGCCCTATTAATATTAGCCTTTTATGTACAATAAATTAAAAAACAATAGAGAAAATAAACTAAATAAAAATGGGGCGAACGATGGGATTCGAACCCACGGCATCAGGCACCACAAGCCTGCGCTCTAACCAACTGAGCTACGTTCGCCATGTAACTTAATTAAAAGTTTAATTTTTATATTAAATCGCTATACCAAAAATATGGAAGTTTCAAAAAGAATATTTAATCTAGAAACAGAAACAGCATTCTCTATTCTTGCAAAAGCGAATAATCTTGCAGCCAAAGGCAAAGATATTATTAATTTAGGAATAGGACAGCCAGATTTTCCTACACCAATAAATATTCAGGAAGCTGCCATTAAAGCAATTAAAGATGGCTATCACGGTTATACTCCGTCAAACGGAATACCTGAATTACGAGAAGCAATTTCAGAACTAATATTTAATAAATACAAAGCAAAGATTAAACCAAAAAATGTTTTAATAACTCCAGGAGGTAAGCCAGTAATTTTTATTTCAGCATTATTGTTAGGTAGTGAGGATAGAGAAATAATTTTTCCTGATCCAGGATTTCCAATTTATAGATCTATGATCAAATACAGTGGCGCAAAAGCTGTCCCATTAAAGCTTTCAGAAAAAGATAATTTCGAAATTAATACTGAACAATTAAAAGAGTTAATTTCTGATAAAACAAGTTTGATAATAATAAATAATCCAAACAATCCAACAGGATCATATATGAATAAGAAAAAAATTACTGATCTTGTTAATTTATTAGATCAATATCCAAACGTCTCCATTTTAAGTGATGAAATTTATAGTAATATTATTTTTAATAATGAACAAATGCCATCATTATTAGAATACGAAAGTATAAAAGATAGATTGATAGTTCTTGAAGGATGGAGCAAAACATATTGTATGACTGGATGGAGGTTAGGCTGGAGTATATGGCCAGAAAATTTAATTGAACATGCTAATAAAATATGTGTCAATTATAATTCTTGTGCTACCTCAATTTCACAATATGCAGGATTAGAAGCAATAAAAGGTTCTCAGAAAGAAATAACAAAAATTGTTAGTGAATTTCAAAAAAGAAAAGAGTACGTTTTTACTGAATTGAATAAATTAGAAAAAATTTCTTGTTTTGAACCGGGTGGTGCTTTTTATGCATTTCCCAATATTTCAAAAACTGGACTGAGCGGAAATAAATTTTCAGAAATTGCACTTGAAGAAAAAGGTGTTGCATTAGTTCCAGGTTCTAGCTTTGGAGATAATGCTGGAGAATTTGTTAGAATAAGTTTTGCTAATTCTCTAGAAAACATTAAAGAAGCAATTAATAGGTTATCAACAATATGAAAAAAATAGAAGCAATTATTAAACCATTTAAACTTTCTCAAGTTAAAGAAGCTCTTCATGAACTTGGTATATCTGGAATGACATTAATAGATGTGAAAGGTTTTGGTAGACAAAGAGGGTCAACTGGTGGGATTGATCCTAATGATGGATATGATGATGAATTTTTAGCAAAAATGAAATTAGAGGTAATAGTTGAAGATGCACAAGTAATTGATGTTATTGAAACAATAAAATCTAGTGCTTATTCTGGAAAAATCGGTGATGGAAAGATCTTTGTATCAAAAATAGAGCAGGTAATAAGAATTAGAACTGGTGAAAAAGACAGTGATGCTGTCTAATTTTTCTTTACTTTTATTTAAAAGCTAGTAATTACACAATAATCGTTCAACTCAATTAGAGTCGGAAGTAGGCATTGTGCTGAAGGAACGCATGCAAAAGTTATAAATCGTTCAACCTATTTAAATAGGTCGGAAGTAAGCGGGAAGCTGAAGGAACGCGCATCAAAAGCAGATTTCATAACTAGAGCATGATTTAACCGGGTAACACTGGAAAGTGTACCCTTATGTTGAAGTTAGGAGATAGATATGAAATTAAAAAGCTCGACTCCAAAAGATTTAATGTCTGAAATTAAAGATATGGACATCAAAATGGTTGATATGCGCTTTACTGATATGCCGGGAACAACTCAGCATTTTACAATTCCAATTAAATTTTTAGAAGAAGACACATTTTCCGATGGACTTGGATTTGATGGCTCTTCAGTCAGAGGATTTCAAGAAATTCAAGACAGTGACATGATTGTGTTGCCAGACGCAGCGACTGCTTATATTGATCCATTTTTTTCTGAAAAAACTCTAGCCTTACATTGTAATATTAAAGATCCTGTAACTTTAGTTGATTATAGTCGTGATCCAAGAAATATAGCTAAAAAAGCTGAAGCATACTTAAAATCATCTGGTATCGGTGATACAGCATTTTTTGGTCCAGAAGCAGAATTTTTTGTCTTTAATAATGTTCAATTTGACTCGGGATCAAATTTTGCATTCCATGAAGTAGACTCAGTTGAAGGTACTTGGAATAGTGGTGCTGATGAAAACCCAAACTTAGGTCATAAGCCTAGACATAAAGAAGGTTATTTTCCTTTACCGCCAGTTGATACACTTCAAGATGTAAGAACTGAAATGGTAATGACAATGCAAGACATTGGTCTTACAGTTGAAGCACATCACCATGAAGTTGCAACAGGTGGACAATGTGAAATTGATTTAGAATTTTCGCCTTTACTAAAAATGGCTGATGATATGATGAAATATAAGTACGTTGTTAAAAATGTTGCTAGACAACATGGAATGACAGCTACATTTATGCCTAAACCTTTATTTGAAGATAATGGTTCAGGTATGCACGTTCATCAAAGTGTTTGGAAAGACGGTGACACATTAATGTATAAAGAGGGTAACTATGCCAACCTAAGTGATTTAGCTCTAAATTATATTGGAGGTATACTTAAACATGCACCTGCTCTTTTAGCTTTTTGTGCTCCTACTACTAATTCTTATAAAAGATTGGTCCCTGGCTTTGAGGCTCCGGTGAACATTGTTTACTCTCAAAGAAATAGAACTGCGTCAGTTAGAATTCCTGCTTATTCTCAAAGCCCTAAAGCTAAAAGAATGGAATTTAGATGTCCTGATCCTACTGCAAATCCTTACTTAGCATTTTCAGCAATGTTAATGGCAGGATTAGATGGTATAAAAAATAAAATTAATCCTGGAGATCCAACAGATATAAATCTTTATGCTGCAAGTGATGAAGTTTTATCAAAAATACAATCAACTCCTGGATCATTAGCTGAATCACTCAATGCTCTTGAAAAAGATCATGCTTTTTTATTAGAAGGTGATGTATTTACGAAAGATGTGATAGATACTTACATTAGCTACAAAAGAGAAAGTGAGGTTGATCCAATTAACATTAGACCTCATCCACATGAGTTTAAGCTTTATTACGACGCGTAATATTTTATATTAATCTTTAAAAGAAAACCGCCTTAGGGCGGTTTTTTTTATATTTTTAGCACAATACTTTTGATAAGAAATAATTATGGCAAAAAAGTCAACTTATAATGCTAAAGATATTGAAGTACTTGAGGGTCTTGAACCTGTTCGCAAGAGACCAGGCATGTACATTGGGAGCACTAACCAAGATGGTCTACATCATTTAGTTAATGAAGTATTAGATAACAGTATAGATGAAGTTTTAGCAGGGCATGCAACTGATATAAGTTTTGAATATAAAAAAGACGGTACAATAAAAATTAAAGATAATGGAAGAGGTATTCCAATTGATTTTCATCCTAAATATAAAAATAAAAGAGCACTTGAAGTAGTTTTAACAACACTTCATGCGGGTGGTAAATTTAATAGCAATGCTTACAAAACTTCTGGTGGATTGCACGGAGTTGGTATTTCTGTTGTTAACGCTTTGAGTTCTTTATTACAAGTTCAAGTCTTCAAAGATGGCAAGCTATATCGACAAGATTACTCAAAAGGTAAAGTTAAAACAAAAATTAAAATTGAAAAATGTAGTAAAAAGTTAAAAGGTACAGAAATTTCTTTTCTTCCAGACGAAAGCATATTTGAAGAAACACAATTTGTTCCAAAAAAATTATATAATTTTATAAATATGAAAGCTGTTTTGGTTGGAGGCACAACTATCAACTTTAAAATTGATAAAGAGTTAATAAAAGATAATACACCAAACAACAAAAGTTTTTTTTACAAAAAAGGAATTGAGGATTATTTTCAATTAGAATACTCAAACAACTCAAAATTATTTGAAAAAAATTTTTTATTAAAATCTGTCATCAAAGATAATGAAAATTTTGAAACACTAATATCATTTAATACAAATGAAACTTCAAGTTTAAAATCTTACTGTAACACGATTGAGACACCAGATGGAGGCTCACACGAAAATGGTATTCGAAATGGAATTTTAAAAGCTATAAAACTTTATGGCCAAAAAAATCAATTTTCAAAAATAAATAATATCAATCACAGTGATATTTTTGATTATTGTAATGTTATTATTTCTATCTTTATTAATGATCCAAGCTTTGAAGGACAAACTAAAAAAAGAATAATAATGCCAAATTTACAAAAAGAAATTGAAACAAAGACACAACAAGAGTTTTTATTATGGTTAAATGCTAATAAAAAAAATTCAAAAATACTTTTAGATAATTTAATTGAAAGAGCACTTCAGAGAACTGATTTATCAAAAATTAAAGAGTTAGATAGAAAAAGTATTAAAGAAAGAAATCGTCTTCCAGGCAAGTTGGTAGATTGCTCAAGTAAATCAATAAAAGATTCTGAGATATTCATTGTTGAAGGTGATAGTGCTGGAGGTTCTGCAAAACAAGCTAGAAATAGAGAATTTCAAGCAATACTTCCTTTAAGAGGAAAAATATTAAATGTTTATAATGTTGGGTTATCTAAAATTGCTGATAATAATGAAATACAAAACCTTATTCAATCTTTAGGATGTGGAATCGGAAAAAATTTTGAAATTTCAAAACTTCGATATGAGAAAATAATACTAATGACGGATGCTGATGTGGATGGCTCACATATTGCAACTCTACTTATCACTTTTTTTTATAAATATATGAAAAGTTTAATTGATGAAAATAAACTATATCTGGCAATGCCTCCCTTATTTAAAATTTATAACAAAAATAAATCTTTTTATGCATATGATGAAAAAGAAAAAGATAAATTGATTGAAAAAGAATTTAAGTCTGACAATTATAATATCACAAGATTTAAAGGTTTGGGTGAAATGCCTGCAAACCAATTAAAAGAGACAACGATGGATCAAAGCAAAAGAAAACTGATATTGATTAACTCTGAAAAAGCTAAGAAAGATATTAAGAATACCGAAAGTTTATTTGAAACCTTAATGGGAAAACAAGCAGAGTTACGTTTTAAATTTATTCAAAATAATGCTAACTTCATTAAAAACTTAGATGTCTAATATATGAATAAATATTTCTTAGTTATTGATCAAGGAACAACAAGTTCAAGAATTGTACTCTATAATAAAAAATTTGAAATATATGATATTGTACAAAAAGAATTTAAACAATATTTTCCAAATGAAGGATGGGTAGAACATAATGCAACAGAAATTTGGGATGATGTTAGAAATTTAATTTCAAAAATATTAAAAAAAAATAAGTTAAATTCAAAAAATATAATTTCAATTGGAATTACAAATCAACGAGAAACAACAGTTTTATGGAATAAAAAAACTGGTAAACCAATTTATAGAGCGATAGTCTGGCAAGATAGAAGAACAGCTAATGTTTGTGAAAAGTTAAAAAGAAAAGGGATTGATAAAAAAATTCAAAAAATAACTGGTTTAGAACTTGATCCTTATTTTTCTGCAACTAAAATTAAATGGATTATTGATAATGTTAAGGAAGCAAATAAGGATTTAAAGAATAATAATTTACTTTTTGGAACAATAGACACCTGGCTATTATGGAATTTAACCAAAGGAAAATCTCACCTAACAGATATATCAAATGCCTCAAGAACAATGATTTTTGATTCTCAAAAAGAGAAGTGGTCTGACACAATTTTAAAAATATTTAATATTCCAAAAAATATCTTACCAACTGTAGTTGAAAATGCATATGATTTTGGCTCTACTAAATTATTTGGTGATGCAATACCAATTGGTGGCATGGCTGGAGACCAACAGTCAGCAACAATTGGTCAAGTATGTTTTAAAAAAGGGCAATCAAAAAGTACGTATGGTACAGGCTGTTTTCTTCTTATGAATATTGGAGAAAAATTTAAATTATCTAAAAATAAATTACTAACAACTGTTGCTTTTAAAATAAATGGTAAAAAAATGTTTTGCTATGAGGGAAGTATTTTTGTAGCAGGTTCTGCCATACAATGGCTTCGCGATAATTTAAAATTTATAAAAGATTCTAGTGAAACTGATAAATTGTATAAAAAAGCTAATAAAGATGAAAGTTTATTTTTTGTCCCAGCCTTAACTGGACTTGGCGCACCATATTGGAACCCTAATGCGAGAGGAACATTTTTTGGTATCACTAGAAATACATCTAAAGAAGATATTATCAAAGCAACTTTGGACAGCCTATCTTTTCAAACCTATGAATTAATTGAGTGTATGGAAAAAGACTCTAAGACAAAGATTAGTGAGATACGAGTTGATGGAGGTATGGTTAAAAATAATAGCTTTCTACAAAGTTTAGCAAATATTTCTCAAATTAAAATTATTAGACCAAGTAATATTGAGACTACTTCACTTGGCGCAGCATATCTTGCAGCAATTCAATCTGGATATTTAAAAAATACAAGCCAAATTAGTAAACTTTGGAAAAAAGATAAAATAGTAAAAGCAAATATTAGTAAATCCATTTCAACATCTAGTATTAGTAAGTGGAAATCAATTATTAATGTAGTTAATAATTTTTATTAAGATTTAACCAATTTGAAATTTCTAAAGAATGGATGTCTTCATCAAGTATATCATCATATATTTGTAATTCTTTTTTTTCAAGATTATCACAATTTTGCAAAATCGTCTTTTCGTTTTCAAATTCTAATAAATTTTCATATACTTTTTGTTCCAACAAAATATCTCTTCTCATTTCCATAAGTCCAGCCATCCATTTTGGATTAAATTCTGGATGATATTGTACTGCCCAAACACTTGATTGGTTTGCTTCAAAGCTTATAGATTGAAATTTACTAATCTTATTTGAAGCTAGGACTTTGGTTTCTTTTGGAAGATTTTCTGCTTCATCATAATGCCAACAGAGTGCATTAAATGATTTTTTTTTATTCTTATACATAGGGTGAATTTCACCATCTTGATTTAATGTAATATTTTTGGCTAAAACTGCTTCAAGGCCATTGGGATTTTTTCTTACTTTACCTCCTGCGGCAGTAACCAAAACCTGAAGCCCCCAACAACTACCAAATATTTTATTTTTTCTTTTAAATAATTCTTTAGCTAGCTCTATTTGATTTGTTATAGACTTTGTCTCATTATATATATTTAGCAAACTTCCCGTCCAAGCAACCGCTTCGAAGTCATCAAGACTTATACCTACAGGAAGATAATTATTATGAACTGCAGGATGAATTGTTGTAATATTGATATTTGAAATAGAATATTTTTTTAAAATTTTTTCATATACTTGAAATTGAGTATCCATACCCAATTTTGTATATCGATCAGAAGCTTCTTTTTCATTTCCATCGATTAATAATATGTTCATATTTATCTTTATTTTTCATCTATCATGAAATATGTAAAACTTCATGAAAATTAAACTTGGTATCGCGCCTATTGCCTGGAGCAATGATGATATGCCAGAACTAGGAGGTGACACTCCTATTGAAAAATGTTTAGAGGATGCAAACACATCTGGATTTTCAGGTATTGAATTAGGTGGAAAATTTCCGAGAAATCCTGGAATAACAAAATATCTTTTAGAAAAATTTAATTTAAAAATGCCAGGTGGTTGGTATGGCGCAATGCTTAGAGAAAGAAGTGTAAAAGAAGAATGGATAGCACTCCAAGATCATTTAAATTTATTAAAGTTGATTAATGCGGATGTTTTTGTTTTTGCTGATGTATCAGGATCAATCCAAGGCGATCAATCAAAAGCTCTTAGTAAAAGACCAATACTTGAAAAAGATGAATGGGATAGCTATTGCAAAAAAATTAGTGAATTATCTGATATGCTGATGGATGAAGGAATGCCAATGTCGTATCATGAGCATATGGGAACTATTATACAGTCCGAGGAAGATGTAGATCGATTTATGGATATGACAAATCAAAATACATTTTTGCTTTACGATACTGGACACTTAATGTTTGCAGAAGCAAATTACGAAAGAGTATTAAAAAATTATATTTCTCGAATTAACCATGTTCATTGTAAAGATATTAGAAAAGATGTTTTTTTAAAATCTATTAAAGATGACTTAAGTTTTAGAGAGTCTTTTTTAGATGGTGTTTTCACTGTTCCAGGAGATGGTTGCATCGATTACGATCCATTAATTAAGATACTATATGAGGCAAAATATCAGGAATGGTTAATTATTGAAGCTGAGCAGGATCCTAAAAAAGCAAACCCTCTTGAATATGCAAAATTAGGACATAATTACTTGCATAATATAATAACAAAAAATGGGTATATTCTTTAAAATCACGATAAGTACTTTAATTTCATTCATTCCTTTATATGTTCTAGCGCACGAAGTAACTTTAGAGGACAAATCGTTAGAAAAGATTGTTAACGAAAGAATGGCAATAATGCAAAAAATTAAAAGCACATCATCGAAACTTTACAGATTAATAAATTCAGATCAATATGAGGAAATGTTAAAGCTTAATGAAACTCTTCTTCACTCAGCATCTGAATTTAAAGGTTTTTATCCTGAAAATACTCAAGCAGAAGGAGCTAGTGATAATATTTGGAGTGATCGTGAGACATTTAATGAATATAACCAAAACTTTGTAGATGATATCGAAATGATATCTTTAAGTATAGAATTAGAAGATAAAGAGATGATAAGTGATGCTATTAAAGCAATGGCTGCAAATTGCAGCACTTGTCATAAAAAATTTAGAAATTAATTATTTAATCTTAAGTGTGGATTATATTTCCATTCTAAATATTTAACAAATTGAACCATTAGAAAATTTAAAAAAAGATAAAGAATTCCTGCGGCAATAAATGCTTCAACAGGTGCAAATGTTTTAGCCATTATCTTTCTAGCGATACCTGTCATTTCCATGTAGGTTGTAAGACTAACTAAAGAGGTTGCTTTAACCATTAATATTAATTCATTACCGTAAGATGGTAAAACTTTTCGTATAGCTATAGGTAGTATAATTTTTCTTAAAAGTAAAAATTTTCCAAATCCTAGTGATAAACCTGATTCAACCTGACTTTTCTCAATTGATTGAATGCCACCTCGAAAAATTTCTGCTCCATATGCAACAGTATTAATTGTAAGTGCTATTACTCCGCACCAAAAAGGTTCTTTTAATGCATACCACAAAAAACTTTCTCGAATAAATTTTACTGAACCTAAACCAAAATAAATTAAATATATTTGAACAAGTAAAGGGGTTCCTCTAATGACAAAAATATAACTAGCAATTATTCTTGATAATAATGTAATTTTAGAAACTCTTCCTAGAGCAAATAATAATGCTAAAACAAAACCAAGTGGTAATGAAATTAATAATAATAAAATTGTATTATCTAAGCCAGATAAGACCAAAAAGAAATTTTTATAAATAAGAGAATTTTGAATACTATTTAAAAATTCAATCATGTAGAAAATCCTTTTGAATAATTTACTTCTAGCGTTTTAAAAACCCTGCCAGAGATTGTTGTTAAACATAAATACAATATTGCGGCTGTTATTAAGAAAGTTAAAGGTGAATGCTCAACGTTAGAAGATATTCTAGATTGACGCATAATTTCAACAAGACCAGTTACAGAAATGAGGGAAGTATCTTTAAGAGTTATTTGCCATACATTCCCTATTCCCGGTAAAGCATGTCTTATAACTTGAGGTGAAATAACTTTAAAAAAAATACTAAATTTATTCATACCCAGTGCCCTTGCAGCTTCTATTTGACCCTTAGATATAGCCAAATAAGAAGCTCTTAAAACTTCACTGGAATATGTAGCTGATATTACTGCAATGGCAATTGTCGCAATTGTAAGTGCGTTTAGTTCTATATATTTATTATATCCAAATACTTTAGCTATACTCATAACAACAGCATTGCCGCCAAAGAAAATTAGATAAATAACTAATAATTCAGGAACACCTCTTATTACTGTTGTATAAAAATTTGCAATAAATCTTGTTATTCTGTTTTGTATTATCTTTGCCCAAACTGTTATAATTGCTAAAAAAAGACCTAGCCCCATTGATAAAATGCTTACTAGTAGAGTCATGAGTGTTGCAATAAGAAATTCATCGCCCCACCCTGCATCTCCAAATACAAGCTTATCAAATTTAAACATATAAAAGTAAACAAGTAATGATGAAAAATATACTTGTCTACCTTCTAATATATGAAATTTTAAATCAGAACTTTTTCTATTTCTTCAATCACTCTAGAGACAGGTATTTTATTGATATTTTTTGAGTTAAAATCACTTGAAGATATAAAAAATATATTTGGATTTTCAGGAGTAAATTTTGTAGAATCTTTTGGACCAAAGAGTTTAATTAATGGGCAATATCCAGTGGACAACATATGACTAACACCACTATCGTTCGATATGGCTAATTGTAAATATTTGGTGGTAGCCATAATAATTTCTATATTTTGAAATCCAGTAATATGATCCTCGATAAATATTGAGTGAGGATAAAGATTTTTTAATTTTTCTTTTAAATATAGTTCATCAGGTCCAATAAAAAAAACTATAGTCTTATTATTTTCTTGAAGATAGTTACATAACTCGATGTATTTCTCTAAAGGCCAAATCTTATTCTTTTCTCCAGCACCAGGTGCAATTCCTACATAGCTTTTATGTTTTAATAAAATATTACTTATTACTCCTTCAAGATTTTCACTTATTGGAATTTTAAAATCATTTCTATTTTTTTTAATAACTATTAAATCTAATAAATCTAAAATGTAGTTTAAATAATATTTTCTTTTCTTATTACTTTTAATTTTTTTAGAAGAAAAAAAACCATTAGCTGATCCAGAAATAAAATTTTTATGTTTGATACGTTTTAATGCTATAGTTCTTATTACTGATTTTTGTGTATCTAAAATATAATCAAAAAATTCATTTTCTAATTTATATCTTTTTGATATTTTATTCCAAAAAAATGGATTAAGATCTGATTGATCAAGAATCTCATCAATATAATTACTTGCAATGAATTGAAGAGTACTTGAATAAACAGTCTTACCCTTATTGGTAAGCCAATATAATTTATAGTCTGGAAGTCTTGTTTTAATTTCGTGAAGAAGTTGTAATTTAATTATTCCATCTCCAATTTTTTCACCATTTGAAAAAACTAAAATTTTTTTAGTCATATTAGAACACTTTAACACAAATTTTTTAAGAGTCTAATTTTGAAGAATTGTAGGATTAAATAGCTTAAATAAAACAAAATATTTCGAGGGTGATAAAAGGTTACGTTTACGACCTAATTAACTAAATAAAAATTATCAAAACTTAGACTTTTTTCATATAAAAGCTGTGTAGTTTATCCTTACAAAAGCAAAAAAATTACCTTCAAAAAAAAAATTAAAAAAAGTGGTGCCCAAGGGCGGAATCGAACCACCGACACGAGGATTTTCAGTCCTCTGCTCTACCAACTGAGCTACCTGGGCACAAGACATCAGATAAAGTATTTATAATTAAATTCAATTAAAAATAGAAAAATTAATCAGATTTTATTTGCAGCCCATGTTCATCAGTTAACCATTTCATCAAATCAAGACTAGCACATTTTTTTGAACAAAAAGGTATAAATGGTTCCTTAGAAACCTTTTTACATGTTGGGCATTTAGATTTTTTTTTTAATGAAATAATATTATTTTTTTTGGATTTTTTTACTTCCATCTAAAAGTAATTCTACCTTTTGTTAAATCATAAGGTGTCATTTCTACTGTCACTTTATCACCAGCTAATACTCTTATTCTATTTTTTCTCATTTTTCCTGATGAGTGAGCCAGAATTTCATGATCATTTTCTAATTTTACTTTAAACATTGCATTCGGAAGAAGTTCTAACACAACTCCTTGAAATTCAATCGATCCTTCTTTTGGCATATTTTAATAAGCTTATAGTAAAAATTATTTCTTTTGTCTAATTTTAACTGACAATTTATGTCCATCTAGACCTTCAAGTCCTGACATTTTTTCAGTATCTTCCAAAAGAGCATTAAAAGATTTTTTATTCATATCAACAACAGAGCTTCTTTTCATAAAATCTAAAACACCTAGACCTGATGAAAATTTTGCCGCTCCTGATGTCGGTAATACATGGTTAGTTCCTACAATATAATCACCAAAAGCTTCGACAGAGTATTCACCTAAAAATATACCGCCAGCATTATTTATATTCGATAATAATTTTTTATTATTAGAAATATGAATATGTAAATGTTCTGGTGCAATAAAATTTATAATTTCTGAAGAAAGTTCTATATTATCGACCAAAGCAATAATTCCATTGTTATTTAAACTTTTTTCAATTATTTTCTTTTTTGATAAATTTTTTTTAATTTTTTTAATTGAACTTAAGACTTTAGTTGCAAAATCTTTACTATCCGTAATTAAAATTGATTGTGCATTTTCATCATGTTCTGCTTGAGCTATTAGATCTGAAGCTACCCAATCTGGATTATTATTGTTATTTGCAACAACTATTATTTCAGATGGTCCTGCTAATAAATCTATACCTACCTTTCCATACAATTGTTTTTTTGCCTCTGCTACATAAGCATTACCAGGTCCAAATATTTTATTGACTGGCTTAATAGTTTGAGTGCCAAACGTTAGTGCACTAATAGCTTGAGCTCCTCCTACAAAATATGTTTCTTTAATACCTAATTCTTTTATTAATTTGATAAAGTAAGGATTAATTGATTTAGTGGGTGGAGTTATACAAACAATTCTTTTAACTCCAGCTATGATTGCTGGTATTGCGTTCATAATTAAAGATGAAGGATAAAAAGCCTTTCCTCCAGGTACGTACAAACCAACTGAGTCAATAGGCTTCCATACAGATTTTAATGTTGCACCATTATTAGTAAAGACAATATTTTTAGGTAATTGTTGTTTATGAAATGATGAAATATTTTTTATAGCTTTTTTAAAACAATTAAATATTTGTGGCTCAACCTTAGATTGAATTTTTATTTTAGATAAATCTAAACTAAGATCAGTTGTACTAATTTTAACTTTATCAAATTTTGAAGCATATTTAATTAGGGATTTGTCACCATTTTTTTTTACATCATTAATAATTTTTTTTACATCAACTTGAATTGATTTACTTGAAAATGAATTTCTTTTTTCAATTATTGTTTGAAGTTGGTTATAGAAATTTTTGTTAAATTTTATTATTTTCATTTTACAAAAGAACCTATTTCAGAAATAATTTTAGAAACCTCATTCATATTTGTCTTATAAGCTGATCTATTGACAATTAATTTAGATTGAATTTTCATTATTTCTTCAATTTCTGTCAAACCATTTTCTTTCAATGTTTTTCCTGTAGAAACTAAATCTACAATTCTCCTACACATATTTAAAGAAGGGGCTAATTCCATTGATCCACTTAGTTTTATAATTTCTACCTGTATCCCCTTATTATAAAAAAATTTTTTTGTAATATTTGGGTATTTAGTAGCTATTCTAATATTGCTCCAAGTTTCTGGATCTTCTTTTTTTAATAAAGATTTCAGAGCAGCTACAGAAATTCGACAATGACCAATATTTAAATCAAGTGGAGCATATATTTCTGAGTAATCAAATTCATTAATTACATCATCACCAGCTATTCCTATTTGCGCAGCTCCAAATGCAACAAATGTACATGCATCAAATGCTCTTACTTTAATATACTCAATGTTTCTTTTTTTAGATTTAAATGTTAACTTTCTTGTATCTTTATCAAATAGTAAGGGATCAGGGGCAAAACTTGTTTTAAGTAACAAGTTTTTACATTCTTTTGTTATTCTGCCTCTTGGTACTGCAATTACTATTTTGCTCATAAATTGCAGGCTTTTATATTGTGATCGTAGAAAAAACTAGAAAAAGTTAGTTTTTCTTTCTTTTTATTTTTACTCCCAAGCTACCTAATGTTTTTTCAATTTTTTCATAGCCTCTATCAAGATGATAAACACGATTTAATGTTGTTTGACCATTTGCATTCATAGCAGCTAACACTAAACTTATGCTAGCTCGTAAATCACTAGCCATTACCTGCGCTCCTTTAAATGTTTGATTGCCTAAAATTCTAGCCGTATCTTTTTCTACTGTAATATTTGCGCCTAATCGATTTAGTTCAGGAACATGCATAAATCTATTTTCAAAAATTGTTTCTTTAATTTTTGACTTCCCATCTGAAAGGCACATAAGTGACATTAATTGAGCTTGCAAATCTGTAGGGAAACCAGGATAAGGACTAGTTGACAGACTAGTAGATTTTAGTTTTGCACCTTTAAAAACTTTTATTGAATTTTTACTTACTTTTAATTTTGCTCCCATTTTTTTTAAAATATCAATTAAAGATTTTAAATAAACAGTATTAAAGTTTTTTATTTCTAAAGTTGAATTTAACATCAAGGCAGCTATTATAAATGTACCAGCTACTATCCTATCAGAAATTATCTGATGTTCTGCTTTTTGAAGATTTGTAACACCTTGCACAAAAATGGTTTTTGTTCCTTGACCTTCTATTTTTGCACCCATCTTTATAAGGCAATTTGACAAATCTTCTATTTCTGGCTCCATTGCAGCATTTAAAATCTTAGTTTCACCTTTTGCTAATACTGAAGCCATGAGTATATTTTCAGTGGCACCTACGCTTGGAAAAGGTAATTTAATTTTATTTCCAATCAATTGTGATTTAACACTACCTAAAACAAAACCATTTTGAATTTCAAAATTAGCTCCTAATTTTGATAAACCTTTGAGGTGTATATCTATTGGCCTAGTTCCAATTGCACATCCTCCTGGTAGAGATATTCTGGCATCACCAAATCGAGAAAGTAAAGGCCCTAATATTAAAATAGAGGCTCTCATTTTTCTTACAACATCATAATCTGCTGATAAATTTTTAATTTTTTTTGGGTTTATTTTTAGTTTATCTTTTTTATATTCAATTTTAACACCATAATTTTTTAGTAATTTTATTAAATTTGACACATCAACTACATTAGGTACGTTTGAAAGTTTTAGTGTATTTTCAGATAAAAGAGAGGATACTATTATGGGAAGTGCAGAATTTTTTGACCCATGAACATTAACTGAGCCTGAAATTTTAGCATTTCCCTCTATTATTAATTTATCCATTCCTAATTACCGCTTTTTTTCTTTTTAAAATATTTGATTTGAGTTTTTTTTCTAATCTTTTTAATCTTGTTAAACGCAAATCTTTTTTCGTATCATCTTTTGAATGATTTATATTTTTATCTTTATTTAATTTATCTGTCACAAATAAGATTTATTTATTTGTTTTTTTATTTAAAGCATTATTTGAACATTTCTTAGAACAATATAAAACATTTTTCCAATCTCTCTCCCATTTTTTTCGCCAATTAAATGGCTTATTGCAAACAATGCAAATTTTAGAAGGTAAATTTTTCTTCAATTTTTACTCAAATAGATAAAAATACCCATAGGCAACGATTAATGCAGGTATTGCACTATAAATAGTCGCTAAAATTGCTGCTTTTGGTGCAAGAGCTATTGCTGGGAATAAAGCATCACCATCATTTGAGATTGCATTACCTAATTCCGCAGAAAGAGGAATATAGCCATTTAGATAAAATGTTGCTACCACAACTTGAGGTCCACATCCTGGTAAGAAACCAAATAAAATTGCAACCAAAGGGACAAATGGAAGCCATAAATCAAAAAATATTTTTAAATCTAAACTTGTAAAGTACATAAAGATTTCAAAAACAAGGAAACCACTAATTACCCAAGTAGTTACAAAATTAGTTGTATCTACTACTCTTGATAGTAATCCCCTACTTTTGTCAGTTGAACATTGAAAATCACTTAAAGGATTTAATGACCACATAAATATTGAAAGTATTGCTCCAGCAGAAGCAATAAACACTAATAATGAATTATAAATTGGAGAAACAAATTCAATTTGAAACGCAACTAAAATTCCTAAAACAAAACCAGGAATAAATAAAAAAAGCCAAAAGAAGTTAAAATTAGATACAAAAGTTTTATTAATTTTTTCAAACTCAACTTTTATTTTTGTTTCAGCTTGCATAAAGTTCGTGCCATGAATAAAATCAATTACATAGCCTGAAATTGATCCAACAACTATTCCAATTCCAAATATTAAAAAACCAGTTGAAGGCTCAATAGCAAGTATTAAGAAAGCAGCATCTCCCATTGTTGCTGTTAATACAGCTACTAAGGAACCAAAAGATATACGTCCCTGTATATATTGCGTCACAACTATTATAGCTCCACCGCATCCAGGTATTGCGCCTAAAAAAGCAGCTATACCGACATGGAACTTTTGTGTCTTAGATAAAAAATTCTTTACATCAAACTTTGTTAAACTGTCTAATCCAATAAAAACAAACAGAGTAAATCCTACAAAAACAGATACCTGGACATAAGCATCTATCATTGAAGATCGTATAACTTCTCCAAATTCTCCTCCTTGAAAAACAAGAGAAAGTAATAATAGACCAAAAAATGATTTCTTTAATAATCTTCCATCATTCTGGAGGATTATTTTAGTTTTTTCATTAATAGCATTAATTAGAGCGTTCATTAATGTATATATAGCTAATAAATATAGCTATGGCTATATTTTCTATTAATTTTTTCATTTTTTATGTTAAATAAGGGAATGTCTTTCAGTAAAGTTAGAAATGCTCATAAAACAGAAAATACTGAAGATTATTTAGAGCTTATTGCAGAACTTCTAAATTCTAAAGGGGAGGCTCGTATAGTTGATATTGCTGAAAGCTTGGGCATTGCACAAGCTACAGCCAATAAAACAATACAAAGGTTACAATCACAAGGTTTTATTAAAAAAGAACCTTATCGATCAATTTTCTTAACTTTGAAAGGTCAAATAATTGCTAGTGAATCAAAAAAGAGGCATAATATAGTGTATAATTTTTTGATAAATCTCGGATTAGATAAGAATACGGCATATGAAGACGCTGAAGGCATTGAACATCATGTAAGCAAAAAAACTCTTAGAAAAATGGACCGTTTTAATTCAAAAAAATAAATCTAACCTATTGCCAAATCAATTTTAACTAGTGTATAAAAAAAGAAGGGACACGGCGAATATCCCTTCTTTTCATTCTTGGTTTATGAATAGAGCATAAACTTATCTAATAAATACCCGATTCTCGGTTGGGGCTCAAATTTTAAATTAAAAATTTGTAATTTTTAATTTTTTTGTAATAAAACAATCTTTATTTTTATTTTGTTTTTAAAATCTGAGTTCAAAGGTAAGTAATTTAATGACCTAGAAATTTTAATGATTTTGAATGTCTTTTGATATGTTTTTAAAATATTAAAAAAATCCTGCTGTTTCCATAAATCAACTCTATGTGTAAATAATACAAAGCCTTTTTTTTTAATATTTTTATTAATGTTAGCAAAAAGTTTTTTAAAGTTTTTACAATATGTCATAGAACCAATCAAAGATATTAAATCAAATTTGGTATTAAAATAATGAAATTTTTCAAAATTTTTATTTTTTAATTTTATATAAATTTTTTTGCCTGATGCAATTTTCAAGCTTTTTTTTGAAATATCAGAGCCATAGATATTACTTTTTGCATAAATTTTTTTTAACTCAATACCAAATAAACCAGTTCCACATGCTAAGTCTAATATATTTTTTGGTTTGATGGTAAGTGTTTCCTTTAAAAATTTTATGCTTTTTTTGGGAGCTTGATAATTCCATAACTTTACCGTTTCATCATAATTTTCTGACCAATCGTCATAGTATTTCGAAGTTTTATTTAAATTACCAACACCTGAAACTAAAGATTTAAAATTAGTCATATTTTAAAGAAGGAATTTTTTTTCTTATTTTTTTTACGTCGGAAAGGCTAATAGTTGAATTAAGTATTGAAGGTTTATTTTTAGTACTGTTTACGATCTTTCCCCAAGGATTAACTAAAAGTGAAAAACCGTAGGTCCTCCTTTTCATATGATGATTACCACACATACCTGTTGCTACAATATATACACTATTTTCGATTGCTCTTGATCGATTTAATATTTCCCAATGATCTTTGCCAGTAGGTCTAGTAAAAGCAGCAGGAACTAAAATAATTGAACAATCTTTTTTGGCAAGTTGCCTGTATAAAGAAGGAAATCGTAAATCATAACATATAGTCATTCCTATTTTAATATTCTTAATTTTTGCATAAGTTATCTTATTACCAGCTTGAAATAAAAATGACTCTTGATGTTTTTCTTTATTATTGATTTTTACATCAAACATATGAATCTTATCATAGGTTTTTTCTACAACCCCATAATTATTTATAAAATAAGATCTATTGATAAGTTTTTTCTGATTTTTGACTTTTAAAAGTAAAGAGCCAAGATTTATAGTAACTTTATTTTTTTTAGCAAAATTTTTTGCCATCTTCAAAACTGGGCAGGTGTTTTGATATGGTGCATTTAATATTAAATATTTTTTATCATTAGTAATAATGTTTGAGCATTCTGGTGAACAAATTAAGTGAGGTTTATATTTTAATGTATTATTAAAACTTTTTTCAAGAGTTTCTGCATTTAAAGCTGGGATATGGCTTGCTTGAAATTGAACTTGGGAAATTTTTAATTTATTCATAATTTTTATTTAAACTTAAGTAAAAAAACTACTCCAGAAGTAAATACTATAATGCATAGTAAATACATATTTAAAGTAAGGGAAAATGTTTCTGCAAGAAAACCAATAGCTGCTGGCATAATCATTGTGGATGATAATCCAATAGTTATTAGATTAGTTACAGTCATAGGAATGCTCTCATTAGATTGCTTAACAGCTTGGCGAATTACTATAGGAACTAAGTTAGCTATTGCAAATCCATAGATACATAAAACACCCAGTATAATGTAAAAATTATTTGTTAATAAGGACAAAAGCAATATTGATGAACCAATCATCACAAAATAACATCCAACAACTTTTTCAGTAAATATATTTATTAAGGTGTTAGAGAATAAATTAGCTAAAATACCGCCAATACTAAAAAAAATTAATCCCGTACTTGCAAGATAAAGAGGGGTATTTAAATCCTTGGATAACCACAATGTTGACCAATCCATAATTATACCACCAGAACCAAAAACAAAAAATAACAAGAAACCAAATATAAGAACATTTGACTCAGGAATTTTAAATTTTTCACCTTTACCTTTGAAATCTAAATTACTAGGTAATCCCAGATGAAGAACTAAAAAAGCAACTAAAATTGAAGAAAAAGATAAAACAAGAAAAATAATATAAGGCTCAAAGTTATAGCGCATTATTATACCAGCTAAACCTCCACCTACAAGAATACCAATATTGAAACCCATAGCGTAATAAGGAGTAATAATTTTCTTAAAATGTTTTTCGATTAGTTGACTATGTATGCCTCCAATTGGTCCAGAAGCACCCCATCCTATCCCAGCTGGAATGAAAGTTAATAAAAAAAATAAATATGATGAAGATGTTATCGATAATAATGAAGAAAAGGTAATTAGAGGAAAAGCCAAAGACATTACTCGTCTTGTTCCATATTTTGGAACTAATATTCTTCCAGCAATTTGATTTGATAATACAAAAAAAATTCCAAAAATTAATATTGAAACACTCAAATCAGATTCATCAATTGACAACCTATTCATATTCCACGGTGTTATGCCAAAGTAACATCCCACAACAATCATAGGATAAGTTGATGTTATTATTGATGCAAGAGTTGCTCTTCTAAATATCTTAGTTTCTTCTAACAAAATTTATTACCAAAGATGATGTACATCATCATAGAAATATTTTGTATAGATATTATTTATCTCGTTCATTAAAGAAGAAATTTCATTAACTTCGCTAGAGGCAGTATTTAGATTTACATGGTCTCTATTTTTTGCACCTGGAATTACAACGCTCACAGCTTCATGCATTAATATCCATTTAAGAGATAATTGAGAAAGAGTTATTTCACTTGGAATAATATTTTTGAGTTCTTCTACTGCTTCCAGAGCTTTTGAGTAATTGACTCCAGAGAATGTTTCACCAACATCAAATGCATCACCGTTGATATTATAGTTTCGATGATCATCTGAAGAAAAGGTAGAATCTTTATTGAATTTTCCTGACAACAAGCCACTAGCAAGAGGAACTCTAACTATGATTGCTACTTTTTTTTCTTTTGCAATTTTAAATAATTCTTCTGCAGGTTTTTGTCTAAAAATATTAAAGATAACTTGAATAGATTTTGTATTAGGGTTTTTAATGCATTCTAAAGCTTGATCAACTGTTTCAACACTAAACCCATAATTTTGTATTTTCCCTTTATTTACTAAATAATCTAACATTTCAAAAGTATGATCTGATGAATAAACTTCTGTTGGCGGACAGTGCATTTGTAAAAGGTCAATTGTTTCAATTTTTAGATTTAATAAAGATCGATCTACAAAAGACTCCATTAAATCTTTATCATAATAACCATTTGCAACATGTGGATTAATACGTCTGCCAGCTTTTGTTGCTACATAAATTCTCTCAGAAATAGAATTTATAAAATTTCCAACAAATTTTTCACTTCTGCCATCACCATAAACATCAGCTGTATCAAAAAAATTTACTCCATTTTCAAATGATGATTGTAATACTTCATTTGCCTTTTCTTCACTTACATTACCCCAATCAGCGCCAATCTGCCAACAACCTAAACCTATTTCAGATACATTCCAATCAAGAGAGCCGAATTTTCTATATTTCATATTTTAATTTAAGATTATCTGTTCTGTTACTAAAGTGCCATTATCAACAACTAAACCTGCCCCACCTTTAAGAAAAGGAGAGTCATCATCCTCAACTTCAATAATTACTTTATCATTAATTTGTCCAATAATTTTATTTTTTATTACTGTCATTTTTAATTTATATTCTTTAAAAAATTCTACTTCAAATTCTTCTTCTTTTAATATTTGATAATTATTATTCATCTTTCCAATGCGTAACTTATTGCCTTTACAAATTTCAAATGCGTAGTATTTATTAATCCCTTGTACTCTAGAAACTATCCCTCCAGAGTTGCTGGACTGCAACATAATATCTGATGCAATTGAATAATTTCTCCATAAATCTGTTCCAGTAAATAAAATTCCCCTACCATTATTTTGGCAAATTCTAAAATTTTTACCTCTTTTCTCCCATTTGTCTAATGATTGAACCCAGGCATTTCTCCAAATTTCACCATAGTAGCCCTCTTTTTTTTCTTTACCTCTTTGATAATTTTCTACGTGATCAGGTCTTTTAAATATTTGTTTTGGCTCTCCTTCAAAATTGACATAGTTAAGAATAATTTCTCCTTCTTTTTTTTCGTTCGATGAAATATTGAAGCCAATTTGCCCTATAGGGTTTGATTCAGTGTCAGGCACATCCCATGATATTTGTTTTTTTTCATTGCCATTTATCTTAAAAATATTTGAAGAATTTTTTTGAAGTTTATCATTTTCACTCCAATATTTAGAGAACAATATAATTGAAATTTCATGAGAAAATATATTTTC
>CACNND010000009.1 GCA_902621725.1 uncultured Alphaproteobacteria bacterium
ATTGCAATCTCTTTTACTGTAATTTCTTCTGTAGCTTCTGCAGAAATAACAATAACTTGGCCGTCTATTTGGGTTGGAAAAGACTCAAAGACTACAGTTATTGGAGAACTAATAGATGAATTTAATGCAGCAAATGCAGGTTCAATAAAAGTAGTGGTTGAAGAACAAACTGACTATGACATTTATGCTCAAAAACTAACTGCTCAGATAGCGACAGGTGAATTACCTGACATAATGACAGTTGGTGCTCAGCTTTTGGATGTTTTACATAGAAGTGGGAAAGCAATGGATCTTGCTCCTCATATAAATTCAGATCCACATTGGAATAATGTATATCCAGAAAATGCACTTCAATCTGCTATGACTGATGGAGTTCTTTCAGCATTGCCATACGAACTTTTCGTAACTCCTGTTACTTATAATAAAAAAATATTAAAGGAAGCAGGTTATGATGAGTTTCCTGACAATTATGATGATTTTTTCAAAATGTGTGAAGCAGTTACTGCTAAAGGTAAAGTTTGTACATCTCAAATGACTGGTAAAAATGGTTGGACATCAATGTTATGGTATTCTCAAGCATTAGCTTCTGCCGGTGGACCTGATATTTATGAGAAAGGTCTCGATCACCCAGCCTATGTCAAAGCTTTTGAAGTCATGGAAAAAATGTATCAATACACAACTAGTGATGCCATTGGTGCAGATGCAGGTGTTTCAGGAGGTCATTTCCTAAATGAAAGAACTGCAGTATTTATGAATGGTCCTTGGTTTATTGCACGATACACTTCTGACGGTATACCTGGTCTACATGAAAATATAGGTGTCGCTGCTGCTCCCATGTTAATGGGTGGTGAAGGTTCACCTGGAGGTTATGTAGGTGGTAGACAATCATCATTAGCTGCAGGCAAACAATCTGATCCTGCTAAAGAAGAAGCAATAGTTAAGTTTTTAAAGTGGTTAACTGTTCCTGAAAATGTTGCAAGGTTATCTTATAGTTCAGGCGCGATGTTCATTGTTAATGCTGATCTACCTAATGATATGGATAGACTGTTCATAGAAATGAAACAGGGAATAAGTGACGCTCCTTATGTTGCTCCTATCTTTCAAAATGGAATTGGCTCTTTAGCGGTAGCTAGTGAATTTCCACAAGCATTGTCTGCTTTAGCTTTAGGTGATGTAACACCTGAAGGTGCAGTAGAAATGTTAAAAGACGCTGAATAATAACTTAATAACTATGAGGTATTTTTATACCTCATAGTTTACTTACCTATGAAAATAAAAAAAGATGAGGTCGGCTGGTTATTATTATTTATTGCACCTACCTTAATTCTTTTCACACTTTTTTTTATTTTACCAATTTTATTTCTTTTAGCGAGTAGCTTTACAAATTGGGATGGTATTAGTGCAGAATTTGTTGGATTTGAAAACTACGTTAAATTGTTTAATAAAAAAAGCTTTGTACGGGCAATAACAAATAACCTATATTGGTGCATCACTGCAGCACTTATTACCGTTCCGTTAGGTCTTATTATAGCATTACTCTTATCTCATCGATCAAGGGGATGGAAAGTTTTTAGAACAGTCCTATTTGTGCCACAAGTTGTATCATCAGCAGCCATAGCGATGCTTTGGGCAGCTGTTTTTAATGCTGAATATGGACTATTAAATTTTATTTTGGATAACATAGGTTTATCTGATTATAAAAACCATAATTGGTTAGGAAATGTAAGAACTGCAAATGCTGCATTAATTGGGTTTTCTTTGTGCTACGTTGGTTATTTTATGGTTATCATGTTAGCAAAAACAGCAAGCATATCAGAAGATTATTACGACGCCGCAAAGATAGATGGAGCAAGTCAAATTCAAAAAGATTTTTATATTACAGCCCCTTTAATTAAGAGCACATTTTTTCTTTGCATCATTTTAGCTGTAATCTTTAATTTAAGACAATTTGAATATGTTTATCTTATGACTGCTGGCGGTCCAGCAAATAAAACTCAAGTACTTGTAGTTTATATTTGGAATGAATTAACTGTTCAAAGACTTGGAAGAGGAAGTGCCGCAGGAGTTATAATGATTGCATTGGGAGCTATGTTACTTCTTTTACTTCGTAGAATATTAAAAAGTGAGACTTATAACTAATATGACTAAGGATTATTCTTTAAATTTTTATTCTATTTTTAAGTGGGTAATAATAATTTCTTTTGTTGTATATGCAGTATTCCCATTTCTTTGGTTAGTGCTTGCTTCTTTAAAAACAAATGCAGAGTTACTTGATAATCCATTTAAGTTACCAAAAGTTTTCCAATTTCAAAACTATTCAAATGCAATTCAAGAAGCAGGTTTAATTCAACTAATAATTAATTCTTTAGTGATTAGCACCTGCGCTACTTTTTTAAATATCCTTTTTGCTTCCATGTGTGCTTTTGCTATAGCCAGACATATTTTTTGGTGGAAAAATGTATTATTTTTAATGATAACAGCAGGTATTTTAGTTCCTTTAAATGCATTAATTATCCCATACTACGCAATTATCAATTTTTTAAATCTTTATGACACAAGGATTGGTCTAATCTTAGTTTACTGTGCAGTTGGATTACCAGTATCTACATTTATCTTAACAGAATTTTTTAAAGGAATTCCAAAAGAAATAGAAGAAGCATCATATTTAGATGGTTGTAATTTTGTAGCTCGCTATTTTAGAATTATGTTGCCATTAGCTCTTCCTGGTTTAGCCACTGCAGGAACGTTTCAGTTCATTTTATGTTGGAATGAATTTATCTACGCAATGCTTTTAACTTCTTCAACTGAAATAAGAACAATCCAGTTTGGTATAAGTTATTTTACAAATGAATTTTTCTCTGATTACGTTGGAATGTTTGCAGCAGTAGTAGTTAGTATTTTGCCAAGCATTACGGTGTTTATACTTTTCCAAGAGAGAGTGATAACTGGCTTAACAGCTGGGTCAGTTAAGGGATAGATACTTTTTGAAACATCCAAATATTATAAAGATTGTTTGCCACGATATAGGAAGACACTTGGGTTGCTATGGAGTAAAATCTGTCAATTCAAATGCTATAGATTCACTAGCAAAAAATGGTATCTTATTTAAAAACTCATTTGCAACAAGCCCTGGATGTAGTCCAAGTAGAGCTGCGATAGCTACTGGGATGTATCCTCACAATACAGGTGTATTGGGGTTAGCACATGCACATTTTGGTTGGAGTCTCGATAAAAAAATTAATCACATCGCAAAATATTTTTCAAAAAATGGTTATACCTCAATTCTTTTTGGATTACAGCATGTCACCTATCATGAAAAAACACTTGGTTTTAATAAAATTTTTCCAGAGAGGCCAGCTAATGAAGTGCTAAAAAATATTACAAAGAATATTGATAATAAAATTTTCAAAAAACCTTTTTATGCTGAAGTTAATTTCTTTGAACCTCATCGTCCTTTTGATTATGGGGGTGTTAAGCCAGATAAATCTAAAGGTGTGTATATTCCTAAATTTATACCAAAAAATATTTATAGCCAAAGAGAATTTGCAGAAATGCAAGGAGCAATTAAAAAAATGGATGATACAGTTTTTGAAATAATAAACCTTCTAAAGAAAAAAAACCTTTATGAAAATACAATTATAGTTTTTACAACAGATCACGGGATCCCATTTCCCAGAGCAAAAGGCACTCTATATGACTCTGGCATTGAAACTTGTCTTATAATTTCTTATCCAAAATTAAATATAAAAAATAAAAAATTTAGCGAATTAATTACTAATATAGATATCTTACCAACTCTTTTAGATTTTGCAAAAATTAAAATACCAAAAGAAATACAAGGTAAAAGTTTTTATCCACTAATATTAAATAAAAAATATTTTGAGAATAATGAAATTTTTGCAGAAAAAACTTATCATGATCTATTTGATCCAATGCGGTGTGTTCGAAATAAAAATTTTAAATTAATTATAAATTTTGATTCTGATAAAATTATAAGAGTACCAGGAGATATTATGATGGGAGACACATATAAAACTATGCTGGGGCAAATTATTAATATTCGAGAACGCTATGAATTATATGATATAAATAGAGATAAATTTGAAAGAAAAAATTTAGCTAATAGCAAAAAATATAAAAGTATTAAGCGCGAACTATTGAGAAAAATTGTAAGATGGATGAAAAAAACTAAAGATCCTTTATTGAAAAAGCAAATACTATCACCTTTTTTTCTTGATACACTAAAGCAACTAAAATAGTCTTTTAAAATATGAAATCATTTGAAAATAAAAAAATATTTATAGCATCAAATGAATATACTTATAGAGTTGAACATTTAACACTTGAGGGTACATGTTCAATTGATCATGGCCCAAGAAATGTTAAAATTAAAAATTTGTTAGTTGATAAGTATCCAGTCACTAATCAACAATATTCCTTTTTTTTAAAAAAAACGGGTTATCAGCCAAGAGATACACAACGATTTTTAGAACACAAACCAAATAAAAAAATATTCAATCTTCCTGTTGTGTTTGTTTCTCAAAATGATGCAATTGCATATGCTAAATGGGTTGGTGGCCGACTTCCAACTGATGAAGAATGGCAATATATTGCAGCTGGTCCAAAATATCTAGACTGGCCATGGGGTAACAAGTTTAATCCTTCATTATGTAATCATGATGGCAATAAACTTGAGTCTGTTAATGCATATAGAAAAGGAGAAAGTTGGTGTGGCTGTGTAGATATGAGTGGAAATTGTTGGGAGTGGACTGCCGGTATTCATGATGATGGCAATCACCAATTTGCATTATTGAGAGGAGGAAGTTATTTCTATGCACATGATCATTGGCATGTTGGAGGAGGTGCGAGAAAAAATAGCTATCATTGGAAATTACAAATATTAAATGAAGGAATGAACCGGGCTGCTACCCTTGGTTTTCGATGTGTTTATGATGCAAAATAAATTTACAGGTAAAAAAAAGTTTATAGATTTTTCATTAGGTAGTTTGAACTTATCTCTAGATGTAGATAAAAACATTTTTTTAAAAAAATTAAATTTTATAAAAAATATTAATAACGAACTATTTAGTATTCGAGTTGAAAATAAATTAATTCCGAGAAATAAGTATAAAATAGAAAAAGTCTTTAAAAAAACTGATGTTAACTTCGCTGTAATTTCAATAGATTTTTCACAAAATTTTGAAAATGATTTCTTTAAAGGAAGAATATCTTTGATTCAGAAGAAAAAAAATATTACTGATTTTATTTTTCAGCTATCTGCTAGATGGCATAAAAATATTCCGAAGAAAGTGCTCTTAAAATTTCCATTTTTAATTAACCTTCATAAAAATAAAAATTTCTTAAAGCCAGGCGATATCTTTGATGGAAAAAAAAGAATAAATAAAGGAGTTTGGAATTTACACGAATATCCACCTTCAATAATATCTGATAATTTAGGAAATCAATGTTTAGGTTTTGAATTTTACGATCAATTCCCTTGGCAGGCAAACTATAATCTTGGGATTAGTGAAGCTATATCAAATGAAAATTTTGAAAAGCTTGAAACTGAAATTCAATTAACACGTGAATTAACAGATATCATTTTAATGAAAATTTACACAAGCTCTCAAGGAAGAGAAAAAATTTTCGGTCTTTGGAAAGAAAATACCAGAGAAAGATATGATCTAAGAAAATACCATGATAGTAAAAATAGATGGATAAAAAAAAATTATCTACAACACTTTATGTTTGCTTATGGAGAAGAGGCTTTTGATTATAAAAAAATGGAATTTAAAATTATTCAAATCATTAAAGAAGGGAAAGAATTTGGTGGTTATGATTCAATTTTATTTTGGCATCAGTATCCAAGATTGGGTTTAGATGAAAGTAATCAATGGCAATTATATAAATATTTACCAAAAAATTATAAAACTATAAAAAAAATTGTTGATATTTGTCATTCGCATAATACTAAATTTTTTATTCCTTTTAAACCATGGGATATTAGGTCTAATGAAAGCTTAGATAGTCACGCCAAATATTTAGAAAGATTTATTAAAGCAACAAGTATCGATGGTTTTTTTCTTGATACAATGTCTTCTTTACCTGATTCATTTTTAAAAATTCAAAAAAAATTTCCCTCGTTTGAATTTTGTTCAGAAGGCACACCTAGAGAACAAAGGCAAATTGAAACTTTAACAAGTTCATGGGATCAAATTGGTGATATTAGAAGGAATTTTAAAGTGGAGATAAATTCAAATTTTTTTCGTTTTCTTTTTCCAGAACATCCGCTTAATCTTGTTTCTCGATGGAGTGTTGGATCTGACAAGGATTCGTTAATTAAAAGAGCGGCTTTTAATGGAATGGGAATGGTTATTTGGCAAGATATTTTTGGTTGTTGGCTTCCATTTAGTATTGAGCAAAAAAAGAATATAAAATCACTTAAATCTATTCTTAAAAAATATCACAAATATTTTTATGGAGATAATTCAATTCCATTAATAAATACTTTATCAAAAAAAATTATTTGTAATGAATTCTCAAATTCGCATGGAAAACAAAAAATTTATTCCATTTATAATTTTGGGTCAAATAAAATTAAAGGAAGAATTTTAAAACTTCCTTTAGAAGTAAAAGAATTTAAGCAAATTTATGGAAAAAAAGCAAATATCCAAATTCAAAAAAAACAAAATATTTTTTATTTGTCAGCAAATCTTAATGTAGATGATGTAATTCTAGTAAATATCAAATTTAAAATTTGATAAATATTAACTAACTGCTTTTATAATGCCTCTCAATTCCGATAACCCCATCATTCTTCCTATCGCGGTATAACCAGGATTAATGGATTTTTTAAATTGATCATCTAGTAAACAATGTCCATGGTCTGGTCTCATTGGAATTTCAACTTTTTTATTTTTACTTCTTCTTTTTTCTTCTTTTAATATAAGTTTTATTAATTTAACAAAATCGACATCTCCACTTAGATGATTTGTTTCATAGAAGCTTTTTTTATCTTTTTCAATTTTTACGTTCCTTAGATGAATAAAGTTTATTTTCTTCTTGAAAGTATCAAAAATTTTATAAATATTATTATTAATGTTTGATGCTAGAGAACCTGAGCAAAACGCCATACCATTTGATATTGAGTCATATGAATCTAAAATAAACTTATAATCTCTTAAATTTGAGACAATTTTAGGTATTCCAAAAAGTGCGACTGGTGGATCATCTGGATGAAGAGTCATATTTACATTACATTCTTCAGCAACAGGCATGATTTCTCTAACAAAATCAATTAAATTTTCCTGTAATTCTTTTTTTTGATAATTTCTATAAGCGTAAATCATCTTTTTAAATTCATTTATAGAATATTTTTTTTCAGATGCTGGTAATCCACCCATTACTGCAATCTTCAAATTTTCAATATCTTTTTTATTCATCTTCTTAAAAGTTTTTTCTGCATTTCTAATTTGTTTAGACGAATATCTAGAATCAACATCATTTAATTTTAAAATAAAAGTTTCAAATATAATTATGTGTTGATAATTAAATTTTAAAGCCAAACCCTCTGTTGGTAGTTGAAAATCTAATTGAGTTCTTGTCCAATCTACTATTGGCATAAAATTATAACAAATTGTTTGAATATTATTTTTAGAAACATTTGATATTGAATCTTTGTAATTATTGATGAACTTTCTAAAATTTTTATGTCTTAATTTAATATCGTTATGAACTGGAATACTTTCAACTACATTCCATTTTAAATTAACATTATTTGAATTATTGTGTTTGTTTATAAAATCAACTCTCTTTTTTACATCATTTTTAGTCCATTTTTCACCATACGGTATTTGATGTAATGAAGTTACTATGTACTCAGCATTTGATTGTCTTATATCTGATAAACTAACTGGATCACTAGGCCCATACCATCTAAAAGAATTTTGCATAAGACTTTTATATCTGATAAATTTAGATTTAAAATAACTTCTTTGCAACTATGAAAAAAAGAAAATTAGGTAATACAGATATTAAGCTTACAGCAATTGGTTTTGGAGGTGCTCCTATTGGCAATTTGTTTGAGCAACTTAATGAATATGATTGCTATGAAATAATAAAAAAATCTTATGAGTCAAAACTTAATTATTTTGATACTGCTCCTCTATATGGTTATGGGTTAAGTGAACATAGAATTGGGAACTTCCTAAAGACGGTTGATCCAAATAGCTACTATATTTCTACAAAAGTAGGTCGCTACCTTACTCCTGAAAGAAATTATCGAGAACAGCAAGGAAAATTTGTAGGAAATTTTAATTTTATACCTAATATTGACTACTCTTATGATGGTGTAATGAGATCTTTTGATCAATCAGTTCATCGTTTAGGAGTCTCAAAAATTGACATTTGTTTGATACATGATGTTGATAAAAAAAATTTTGGTAAAGATGTTAGTCACTATTTTAAATTAGCTATGAAAGGCGCATATAAAGCTTTAAAAAAACTTAAAGAACAAAAATTAATAAAAGCAATTGGAGTAGGATTAAACGATGCAGATATGTGTGCAAAATTTGCCAATGAAGGGGATTTTGATTGTATTTTGCTTGCAGGAAGATATACACTAATAGATCAAAGTGCACTTGATGAATTTTTTCCTATAGCAAACAAAAATAATATTGGGATAATTCTTGGAGGTGTTTTTAATTCTGGAATATTAGCAAAAGGTATTGGTGATAATGTAACGTATTCGTATGATAAAATACCACCTGTAATAAAAGCCAAATATAAAAAAATTTATAAAACTTGTAAAAACTATGATGTACCTGTACCTGCTGCGGCTCTGCAATTTTCCTATTCTAATAAAATAATTTCATCTATGATATTGGGTATAGATAGAGTGGAGCAAATAGAGCAAAATTATGAGTATTTAAACTATCCTATTCCAAAGGAATTATGGAGTGATTTAATAAAAGAAAATCTTATTGATGAAAGGTGTTTGTTTTAATTATTAACCTTAGTCATTGTACACAACATTTCAAAAGCAAGTGTAGCCGCAACTAATGAAGTCATGTTATTTATATCAAATGGAGGTGATACTTCCACAATATCTCCACCGACAAAATTAAGTTTATTTAGAGCTCTAATAATTGTTTGTGCTTCCCTCACATTAAAACCACCAACTTCTGGTGTACCAGTTCCTGGAGCAAAAGTAGGGTCAATGCCATCTATATCAAAAGTAAAATAACAATCTGTGTTACCTAAAATATTATAGATTTTTTCAATACATTTACTAAAACCCATTTCATAGTATTCGTCTGTAGTAATGATTGTTACACCTTTTTTTCTAGCCCATGTTAAATCATTTGGGTCGTATAATGCTCCCCTTAGCCCCAGTATTACATATTTTTTTGGATCAATAAGGTTTTCTTCAATTGCTCGTCTAAAAGGTGTGCCATGAGTATATTTAAATCCTCCAAAATATGTATCCCAAGTATCAGAATGAGAATCAAACTGAAATAAACCTAAAGGTTTTTTTTTCCCAATAGCTCTTAAAATAGGAAGAGATATTAAATGATCACCACCTATTGAAAATGGAATTGTTTTAGATGTAACAATATTTTCATAAAATTTTTCAATTTTCTCTAAACTATCTTGAAGATCTGCTGGATTTACGGGACAATCACCAATATCTGCAATATTAAATTTATCATAAGGGCTCTTCAGTGAGACAGGATGATAAAGTCTTACTAGTGATGATGCATTTCTAATTTCTCTAGGACCATGCCTTGCACCAGGTCTATTAGTTGTTCCACCATCCCATGGAACTCCAGATATACAGTAATCTAATCTATCCAAATCCTTAATTATAGGTAATCGAAAAAAAGTAGCAACATCCGCAAAGCGTGGAGTTTGCATACTAGACAAAGGTTTAATTTGAGACATAAAAGTATCTTATGATATATAGAGTTTGATTATTCAAGACAAATTAGCATGGATCACTCTAAATTTCCTAGACCAAAAGATGATGGAAAAGCCAATCATATATTGAATAAACATTTGCCTTCGATTTCCCTCAAGAATCAAAAGGGAATTCTTCTTAACTTAAAAAGATCAGATACTTTTAGATTAATATTGTATTTTTATCCTATGACAGGAAATCCAAATAAAATCTTACCTAAGAATTGGGACCAAATTCCAGGAGCTATTGGTTGTACGTCTGAAACATGTACTTTTAGAGATAATTATGAAGAGTTAATTAAATTAAATGCCATACCTATTGGAATATCAACTCAAAAAGTAGAAGATATACACGAAATGACGAATAGATTAATTATTCCATATGATGTTTTGAGCGATTCAGATCATTATTTAATGAATGCTTTAAAAATTCCTTATTTTATGAATGAAAATAAAATTTATTTTAAACGAATTACTCTTATTGTGGAAAAAAATATTGTTAAAAAAGTATTCTACCCTATTTTTCCTCCTAACAAACATATAAATGAAGTTTTAGAATGGCTAAGAGAAAATTAACTATTTTTTTATTTTCTGTTTTAATATTATTTTCTAATCTATTATTTGCCAATCCAAATATTGACCAATGGTTGGAGTCAGAAAAATCATACAAAGATCTTATTAATGAGGGTTTTGCTGTAAAGAGTTACGCTATAAGTGATATAGAAGTTGGGAATGGTCTAACGATAATTCTATTTGTTACGGTTCTTCAAAAAAATCAAGAAATATACGAATTTCAAGAATATCAAACAATTGACGAAAATGTCGAAACTCTAGATATGAATTTAATTTGTAAGCAATTAGTTCAACCATATCAAAGGGGTGTTGGAACTTAAGAATTATAAATATTTAGAAAAAACCATTGTAGTGCGATTAATGTAAGACCATTAAGGATTTCATTATTTTCCATCTTCTTTTTTACTTCTTCAAAACTATAACTTTTTACTAAAATATCTTCATTCTCATTTTCTAAACCTTTTATAATTTCTTTGCTTGGTGCAACGACCTCACCTAAAAAAAGATGATAAAAAGACTCAGAGGAACCTGGTGCTGGGAAGTAACCTTGTATTGTTCTAAGATTTTTAGCTTTACATCCTGTTTCTTCAAAACATTCCCTAATTGCTGTTTCTTTAGGGGTCTCACCTTTATCTATTATTCCAGCAACTATTTCATCAAGATAATTATCGCTATTTCTAGAGATAGTTCCTGGTCGAAACTGTTGAATTAAAACTATTTTTTTCTTATTAGGGTCGTAAGGTAAAACAGCAGAGACTTGAGCACCGCCAAACAATTCTCTTTTTATTTCATTACTCCACTTTCCGTCGTATTTTTGATATTTTAGAGTAATCTCATTCATTTTGAAAAATCCATTATGAATAATTTTTTTACCTAAAATTTTAAATTTTGAGCTCATAAAAATTGATATATTCTATATTACATATATATTTATTATTATGGAAAAAGCTTTATTTGGCGCTGGCTGTTTTTGGGGTGTGGAAGAAACTTTTCGTAATACATCTGGTGTTATAAAAACATTAGTTGGTTATTCAGGTGGAAATACAATTAACCCTTCTTACGAAAGTGTTTGCCAAGGAAATACAAATCACACCGAAGTAGTTTTGGTTGAATTTGATAATTCCAAAATATCTTTTGAAGAGCTTCTTTTAGTTTTTTGGAAATGTCATGATCCCACCACACTAAATAGACAAGGCCCAGATATTGGAACACAATATAGATCAGCAATATATTACTATAATGAAGACCAAAAAATTAAATCCATTAACTCCAAAAATGAATACGCCAAGAGTTCAGGATTAAATATCGTTACAGAAATATCAGAAGCTAAAGAATTCTACAAAGCTGAGGAATATCATCAAAAATATATTCAAAAAACTGGGCTGCATTGCGCAATATAGTTTAATTTTTTTCTAATTGATGTCAGTTGATTTCTATTACGCATTCTTAACAGGGTGGGCAATACTATTATTATTTTGGAGTACTATTGTTTTATTCATATATTTAAGAAAACCTCCAAAATCTAAATTAACTAAAAGTTTTGTGATAAAATCTTATATGTTTTTTTTAGTTATATTATTTGCGATTTTATATTTTAGATAAACCGATTCGTTTTTTCTAAAAATTAGACATCAACATATAGTAGGTTAAAAAGATTAAGATACTAACATATTGATAATTAACAACTTTTTTTTATTTGATGTTGAATACTGGTTTTTTAATAAATATAAACTACCTCGAAATTAATAAATAAATATTATGTCAATAATAAAAAACTATTTTAAACAAAACAGTGTGACGCATAGCTTTTCTAGTTGTCAGTGGCCAATTGGAGATCCTCAGGAAAAGGACTTCCATTTTTGTGAAGCCGACACAGTTGCTGGTAAACCTTATTGTCAAAACCACTGTGATGTTGCTTATATTGACGAAAAAGAGCTTAAAAAAGAAAAAGAAGCTCAAAAAAATCGTCGAATTGCTGCTTAAGTCATTCTCTACAGATTATTTTCTCATCAAATGTTAATAATTTAGAGTTATTGACATAAGAGTTGTTTTTCTTAAAATAAATATACATGTTATTCAGTCTATTGAAAAAACTTAATTTTGATGGAACATTAGAAATCATAGATTCTAATAACAAAATTTATAAATTTGGAAATTCAAACCCTCACGTTTGTATAAGATTAAAAAACAAATCTATTGAAAGAAAACTATTCTTAAACCCTAATCTTCATATAGGTGAAGCATATATGAATGAGGAGTTAGTTGTTGAAAAAGGCACTATAGAAGACTTTCTTAATTTAATAACTAATTGTTACGATGACTTTATTTCTAACAATAAGTTTTATAAATTTTATGAATATTTATCTTCTATTTTCATGCCATTTCAGCAGGTTAATCAGCTTGTAAATTCAAAAAAAAATGTAGCACATCACTACGATATAAATGAGGATTTATATAAATTATTTCTTGATCAGGATATGCAATATTCTTGTGCATATTTTCATAATCCCAATATGAGTTTGGATCAAGCGCAGAAAGATAAAAAACAACATATAATTAAAAAACTTCAAATTACAGAAAATATGGATGTTCTTGATATAGGGTGTGGTTGGGGAGGAATGGCAATTGAAATAGCTAAATCCACTGGCGCTAAAGTTAAAGGAATTACACTTTCAGAAAATCAATTTAAAACCGCATCTGAACGAGCTCAAAAAGAAGGTTTGAGTGATAAAGTTTCATTTGCACTACAAGATTATAGAAATGAGACCGAAAAATATGATCGCATAGTATCAGTTGGTATGTTTGAGCATGTTGGTGTTAAATATTTTAAAACTTATTTAAGTAAAGCTAATGATATTTTAAAAGAAAATGGTGTTTTTCTTTTGCATACAATTGGTCAAAGGGGCAAACCAACTGCTACAAGTCCTTGGATAAGAAAATACATTTTTCCTGGCGGTTATATTCCATCATTATCTGAAGTAATGAATGCAACACAAAAACTTAATATAAATGTAACAGATGTTGAAGTATTAAGACTACATTACGCTCACACACTTTCCAAATGGTATCAAAATGTTATCGAAAATAAAGATAAAATTATAAATATGTTTGATCAGCGTTTTTTTAGAATGTGGGAGTTTTATCTATTGGCAAGTAAGTATTCCTTTGTAAATATGGGCAATGTTGTTTTCCAAATACAAATTGCAAAGAATATTAACAATTTGCCTCTCACAAGAAATTATATCTACAACTAAACAGTTTATATTTATTGAATTTCCAAGACAGGTAATATAATCTTTCGTTTATGGCGCTATCCCTAAATAATTATATAATTAGAGCATCAATTTTCTTAGTTGCTGTCTTTGTTATTGTTGTTTTATTATACCCAGTTTTACAAAATGCTTTTTTATCAAATATTTTTATTAACATTATAATTTTATTAGCCCTGTTAATTGGAATTGTATTTAATTTTTTTCATCTCGTTAACTTAAATTACAAATATATATCTTTCTCAAACTTTAATATTACAAATTCTATAGAAGCATTCTCTACTTTAAGAGGGCAAGACAAAAATATTTCTCTTGAAATAAAAAATCTTGACGGAAAATTTGTTTTTAAAAGTTCATCAATAAATAGATTGATAGAGAATTCCGATATGACTTTGATAAGCATAAGAGAAACTTCTCGTTACCTGGTGGGATTGCTAGTCTTTTTAGGACTCCTTGGAACTTTCTGGGGACTGCTTAAAACCATTGGATCTGTTGGCAATGTTATCAGTGGTCTAGGTATAGATGATACAAATGTTGCAGGTTTTTTTAATTCTCTCAAAGATGGATTAAATGCTCCACTTGAAGGAATGAGCATTGCATTTAGCAGTTCTTTATTAGGTTTAGCTGGCTCTTTAATATTAGGATTACTTGATTTAAATCTTGGACAAGCTCAAAATAAATTTAGTCAATATTTTGAAAAAATACTTAATAGCAATTCTTCTCCAGATTTTTCTAAAGTAGAAGATAAGCCTACAGGTGAAGCAATTCAAAAAATTTATGACAACTTAGAAAACCTACTAAATGCTTTTAAAAAATCATCTGAAAATCAAACTAAAATTTCAAACAATTTAGAGAAGTTTAATGAAATACTTAACAAAATCAATTCTAACTCCTCAAATCTTGATAAGCAATTATCAAATTTCTTATCTTCACAATTAAATACACAATCCACACTAATGAATTTGACGGAAGCTTTAAGCAAAAATGGAATATTAGAAGCAAAAAAAGTTAAAGAGTATTTTCAAAAAATTGAAAAAGAACTAAAGAAAATTAAAAAATAATAATGTCTACTAGGTCTTTAAGAAATAGACTTGCTGATACAACAAATATTTGGCCTGGTTTTGTCGATGTTCTAGCTACTCTTTTAATAGTAATCATATTTGTGCTAATGGTTTTCACTGTTTCGCAAATATATCTGAGTGATGCTATATCTGGACGAGATAAGGCGCTTCAAGATTTAAGAACACAAATAAATGAATTATCTAAAATACTTGTTATTGAAACTAAAGATAAAGAAGAAGCTCTTTCAACTCTTTCTAAAACTGAGAAAAAACTTGAAGATACAGAATTAAATTTGCAAAGTGAGCAATTACTAAGTGAGCAATTACAAACTGATGTTGCAAAAAAACGATCAGAAATATTTGTTCAGGAACAAAATATATTAGCTTTATCCGAGCAAATTAGTAGTCTTTTAAAAGAATTGAGAATAGTTGCAAATGCATTAGAAACATATGAAGGACAAGAAATTACTTTACTTGAAACTGAGGGGCTCGGAGAACGAATTAATAAAGCTCTTGCAGCAAGAATTGATCAACTAAAAATACTTAATCAAGAATTAGATAATGCTAATTTTAAACTACTTGAAAGTGAAAAATCTCTCAAATCTACAATTGTAGAATTAAATGAGAAAAATGAAAATTTAATGGCCATTAATGAAAGTTTGGGTTTAGAGGAGGGAGGAATTGAAGAGCAGTTATTGGCAATTAAAAATAAAAATGAGAAACTCTTAAGTTTAAATGAAGAATTAGAAAAGACAAACACCGAATTATCATTAAGAGATGAAGAATTACAAAGTCAAATATCTCAATATCAGGAACTAATGAATGATCTTTTAGAAATTAATGATAGTCTTGGCTTAAAAGATGCATCACTTAATGAACAACTTGATGCAATTAGGTTTAAAAATGAAGAATTAGCAAGATTAAATAAAGATTTAATTCAGAAAGATAGCACAATTTTTAATTTGCGAGGAAAAATATCTGAACTGAATAATGTTCTTTCTTTGTCAGAAGATAAACAAAAAAAACAACTAGAAAAACTTGAGCTACTTCAAAGTCAAATTGTTTCATTAGCGCAAGAAAATCAAACACAAAAAGAAACATCACTTGAAGAAATTAAAAATATGGAAATACAAGCTTCAAAAACATTAGAACAGGTAGAAATTCTTTCTAATCAAATTGATACCTTGCAAAAAGAAATAGCTTTACTTAATGATGCTTTAGAAGCTAGTGAAAGCCAAGCTTTGATTAAAGATTTAGAAATAGAGGTACTAGGTGAAAAGTTAAACAAAGCCCTTACATCGAAAGTATTTGAGCTCCAAAAATATAGATCTGAGTTTTTTGGAAAATTACAATCTATTTTAGGTGATAGAAAAGACATTAAAATTGTAGGAGATAGATTTATTTTTGAATCAGAGCTATTATTTGATTCTGCTTCAGCAGATTTACAACTATCTGGTAAAGAAAAGTTAAGTGAAATTGGTCTTACTTTAAAAGAGACTACTAATGATATTCCTTCAGATATTGACTGGATTATCATGGTAGAAGGACACACTGATAAAAAACCTATACAAACAATTAGATATCCTTCTAACTGGGAATTATCTTCAGCTAGAGCTAATACAGTTTTAAAACTTCTTCTTGATCTTGGTTTTCCACCAAATAGATTAGCATCTGCAGGATATGGAGAGTTTTATCCTATTAGTAATGGAGAAACTGAGAGTGATCTACAACAGAATAGAAGGATTGAATTAAAACTCACTTCACGCTAATTTGCCTTAAATTTAACATAAACTGATCATAAAAATTCAATATGAGATTTTTAATTTTATTTATTTTAAGTTTCTTTAGCTCATATTCTGTATTTGCTGCATGCAGTGATCAACCAGCAAATGAGGTTGATTGGACTAATTGTAATTTTATAGAAAATCTCGATCTTTCTGGTACTGGTTTGGCAAATTCTCAAATGTCAGGGGTTAATTTATCTTTATCTAATTTTGAAAAATCTCAACTTAATAATTCAAATTTATCTATTGGTAATTTTATCTTTTCAAATTTCAGTAATTCAAATTTATATGCTTCAAATTTACAGGGAGCTAATTGTAATAATGCTAACTTTGATAATGCAAACCTTGCAAAAGTAAACTTTGAGGGATCTAATCTCTTTGGAGCGACTTTTAAAGGTGCAAATCTATATGAGGCAAATCTACTAGGTGCTAATATTTCAGGTGCAATTTTTGATGAAGCAAATTTGTCAAATGCTATATGGATAGATGGTAAAAAATGTGCTCTTGGTTCTATAGGCAGTTGCCAATAATTTTTTTATTTATTTTTATTGCCAGTTGCAAAATGTCAGACGTATCTGAAATACAAAAAAATGATGATAATAAAGTTAATTTTAAGATCTCAGGAAGTAAAGAAACTGGTATTCAAATAAATAACTAAAATATTAATTTACTTTTATCAAATTTAATGATTTGACCTTTAAACAATGAGTCAAAATTCTTATTTATATGCCTTTAGTGTAGTTTTTCTTGCTGGAATTTTTTGGAGTTTTGGAGCTTTGACTGTTAGATATATGGTGGATGGTCATCAATATGTTTTTCAATATTTATTTTATAGAGGTTTAACTATTTCAATTATACTTCTTATATATTTATTTTTTCGGGAAGGATTTGTTTTTTATAAAAATTTTCTCAAAATTGGAATACCATCTATACTTGGAGGTTTATTTCTAGCAACAGCTTTTACTGGGTTCATTTTTTCTATTACTATGACTACAGCTGCCGTAACATTATTTATGTTAGCAGCGATGCCTTTTATTGCAGCCATTGTTGGTTATTTTGTTCTTGGTGAAATACTAAAAAGATCAACATTAATTGCAATGGTTGTAGCATTTATAGGTGTGTGCGTAATGATTATAAATGACAGTATTTCTGGAACTGCTTTAGGTGCAATAATAGGATTTATTTCTGCAACTGGTTTTGCATTATACACGGTAACAATAAGATGGAAACCTGAAACACCAAAATTCACAACAGTTGTTTTAGCGGGAATATTTTGTACAATATTTGCATTTTTTATTTTAGGCTTCTCTTTTGAACCTTTTATTCTGATGCCTGAAATAAATAGTTATTTGAGTATACTTCATGGAATAATTGTTGCAGCCGGCTTAATACTTTACAGTCTTGGAGCAAAATACTTACCCTCAGCTGAGCTAGCACTTTTATCTTTAATGGAGGTTGTTGGAGGAGTTCTGTGGGTTTGGCTTCCTATTTTTGGAATAAATGAAGTACCAAGTACAACTGTAATAATTGGAGGTTTCATAATAACTTTAGCTGTAGTTTATTATGGTTTTGCTGCTAGGCAGATTGATATCAATATTAAAACTTAAATATTTGCTGTAACTTTATTAATATTTTTTCTTGGTAAATTATTTTTAGACCAAACTGTATCAAGAGCCTTAATCATTTTTTTGATATGCTCTTCTCTATGTTTTGGGGTAACAGTTATTCTTAGTCTTTCTAAACCTTTTGGTACAGTCGGGTAAAAAATTGGTTGCGCATAAATACCATGATCATCAATTAAATCTTTAGACACTTTTTTGCATAAAAAAGGATCATTAATTAAAACTGCTACAATATGAGAATTTGTATCCAAATAAGGGATTGCTAAGGAATCTAAATTTTCTCTTATTAAAGCTGCATTTTCTTTAATTCTTATTCTTAGTTGTTCTGCCAGAGAAACAATATCTATTGCTTTAGCTGCTCCTGCAGCAATTGATGGGCAGATTGAAGTTGTAAAAATAAAACCTGGAGCGAAACTTCTAATGTAATCAATTATTTCTGAGCTAGCTGCAATATAACCTCCCATTTGACCATATGCTTTTGCTAAAGTTCCATTAATAATATCTATTTTATCTTCAACTCCCATTTCTACTGCAATACCTTTACCTTCTTCACCGTAAAGTCCAACTGAATGAACTTCATCAAGATATGTCATACAGTTATATTTTTTTGCTAACTCTACAATTTTAACTATAGGCGATCTTATACCCTCCATAGAGTATAAACTTTCAAAAACGATTAACTTAGGATTATCTACATTTGACTCTTTTAGTAACTGTTCTAAATGATCAATGTCATTATGTTTAAATATATGACACTTAGCTCCACTATTCTTAATACCTTGTATTAAAGATGCGTGATTTAATTCATCAGAAAATATTTCAATTTCTTTAATTTTTTTTCCTAAAGTCCATAAAGTAGATTGGTTTGCTGTATAAGCAGAAGCAAAAACTAATGCCGCCTCTTTATTATGAACATTTGCCAGTTTTTTTTCAAGTTCAGTATGATAGGTTGATGTACCAGAAATATTTCTTGTTCCACCTGAACCAGATCCATATTCAAGTAGTGTTTTTACAATTTCATTTACGACTTCTGGGTGCTGACTCATGTTCAGATAATCATTAGAACACCAAACCTCTACTTCTCTTTCTTTATTTTTGAAACTTTCATCTGCATTTGGAAAACTTTTTATAGGTCTGTCTATGTTTCTAAAGTCCCTATAAAGACCCTGATCTTTTAAATTTTTTAATTCAGATTTAAAGAAATTTTTGTATTGCATAAATGTTAGATATCTTACCCAATCTGTAATTGTAAGTGTTTAATTGAATGAATTGTCACACCTTATTTCTACTAAAAGACATTCTCCTCCAGACACCATACTTATCTTTAATTATAAGTCGATGATACAACGCCGCTGCAATATGAAGTGAAAAAAGAGCTGTTAACATAAGTGCTGAGTAGTAGTGTATAGCTAGAGCTTGAGGATATAAAAAAAAATTCTCTTCGATTAAAGGTGGTATTCTAATTAACCCCAAGAGATGAACATCTTCTCCTCCAAGCCATGTCATAAAGGTACCTTGAATAGGAATAAGAATAACTAAACCATAAAGTACAAAATGGACTAAATTTGAAACCAATTTATGAAATAAAGGAATATTTTCATATTTAGGATGAGTATTAAATATGTATTTCCACATTAATCTAAGCACAACTAAACTAAAGACTAAGGTGCCAAAAAATTTATGAGTGATAATAAAACCCATTTTAAGAGGAGAAAATTCCATATTATGAAGGCTAATCCCTGTTGCAACTTGCCAAAAAAGAAGAAGTGCCAATGACCAATGAAAAAGTTTTGCAATCAAGCCCCACGAAGATTTTGTACCTTTAAATTCAACCATTACTAATTTTACAATATAGTGTTATTTATAGAAATATAAGTAATGAAAATAAGAATTTTATCTAGAAAAAGTGACTTGGCAATAATTCAAGCACGCGAATTTTCCGATTATTTGCAATCAAAACATCCTTCTGTAGAAATAGAATTTTTAACAAGAAGTACTTCAGGAGATAAAGATCTAAAAACACCTCTTTCTGAAATGCCAACAGAAGGGGTTTTTACTAATGATTTAAGAGATGAATTAATAAATAACAAATGTGATTTAATTGTCCACTCTTGGAAGGATCTTCCAATTGAAGTTGGTGAGAAAACTAAAATTGCTGCTACATTAAAACGTGCTGATAAACGAGATATATTATTCTTAAAAAAAAACATAACATTAGACAGTAAGAAAATAAATATTCTTTGCTCATCACCTCGAAGACAATATAATTTAGAAAATTTTATTGAAAATTATCTTCCACAAAAGTTTGATGAAGTTTGCTTTGAAAATATAAGAGGTAACATACCCACTAGATTTAAAAAATTTTTGGAAGATCCTAATAGTGATGGTTTCATTGTTGCTAAAGCAGCAATTGATAGATTACTTTTAAATAATTATTCTGAATTCAATGAATTAAAAACAACTCTAAAAAAATATATTAACGAATGTCTATGGTCTGTTTTACCATTGTCTATAAACCCTTGTTCTCCTGGACAAGGAGCTCTAGCGATTGAAACAAGAATTAAAGATAATAAACTTAACGAAATTTTAAATGATATTAATTTTTCCAAAGATTATTCAAATGTTATTCAAGAAAGAAATATTTTAAAAAATTATGGAGGAGGATGTCATCAAAAAATAGGAGTATCTTACATCTCACATAAATTAGGATTAGTTGTATCTAAAAGAGGTGAAGATGAAAATGGCAATCATTTTGAGAGCTGGGATTTTATTGATCCAAAAGATATAAGTTTTGCAAGTAATACAACAGATGAAATTTATCCTGAAAATTTAAAAAATTATAAAATATTTTCTAGAAAACAATTAAATGAAAATGTTGATGATATAAATAATTTACAAAATAAATGTATTTATGTTTCACGAATTAGCTCAATCCCAAATAAGTCAAAAATCCAATCAAATAATGTTATTTGGACAAGTGGTTTAAGAACATGGAAAAATTTATCTGAAAGAGGTATTTGGGTTAATGGAACTTCAGATGGTCTTGGCGAGGATTTTGATAAAGATATTAATTCACTTACAAATAATCCTTGGGTTAAGTTAACTCATTCTCAATCACCTGAAAGTTCGATAAAAAATAAAATTGAAACGTATCAATTAGAGTCTATTGATTTTGAAATAGATATAGAAAAGAAAAAGTATTTTTATTGGATGAGCAGTTCAGCTTTTAAGGTGAGTATTGATAAATATCCTAAAATTATAGAAAAATATCATTTTTGTGGCCCAGGAAATACTTACAATGAAATTAGTAAAATATTAGGTAATGATAAAAATCTTTTTGTTGAGCTATCTTATGATAGTTGGAAGAAAAAATTACTAAAAACCTAAAAATGACAAATATTTTATTCGAAAATGCTATCAAAAGAAATATTCAAAAAACACCACCCATTTGGTTCATGAGACAGGCTGGGAGGTACCATTCGCATTATCGCAAGCTAAAAGAAAAATATACTTTTGAAGAACTTTGTAAAACTCCGGATCTAGCTGCAGAAGTCGCTTTTGGTCCAATACAAGAATTTGATTACGATATTGCAATTTTATTCAGTGATATTTTATTTATCTTGGAGGGACTTGGTTTAGAATTAAAGTTTGACCCAGGACCTAAATTTAATTCTTATATAAATTCAGAAAACATTAATAATTATAGTAATATTGATCGTGGCATTGAGCATATGCAGTTTCAATTTGAAGCTATAAAAATAACAAAAGAGAAATTGCCAAATAATAAAAGTTTAATTGGATTTGTTGGTGGACCTTGGACATTATCAAAATATGCATTTGGAAATAATAACTCTGATTTAATCGACACTAAAATGAATTTAGAATTTATTTCAAAAATTCTTTTACCCCTTCTTAAGAAAAATATTCAATTACAATTAGATGCAGGTGTTGAACTTGTCATGATTTTTGATAGCTCCTTATATGATTTAGATAAAATAAATTTTCATGAAATTTATTCAAAATTTTTGGAAGAGATTGCAATTTCTTTTCCAAATAAACTTGGCTATTATTCAAGAGGTAAGAGTTTAACAGATCTTAATTCTATCATCAGTTTTCCTTTTGCTGGTTTTGGCTATGATCACACAATAGATCTTAAATTTATGTTTGAAAATCAAAAAAATGGATTTATTCAAGGAAATTTCAATGAACAATTAATGTTAAGCGAAAAAGATACATTTCTTAATGATTTAAAAGATTTTGTTGAAAAAATGAAATCAATTGAAAATCTTAATGGTTGGATTTGTGGCCTTGGGCATGGAATTAACAAAAATACTCCAGAAAAAAATGTTCATTTATTTATAGAAAATATCAGAAAAGAATTTAGCTAATAGATATGGTTAAATACATAGGTGAAAAAGATTATGAGCACGGGAGTAAAGAAAAAATTGGTGTTTTAATTACTAACCTAGGCACTCCAGATGCTCCAAATAAAAAAGAACTAAAAGTTTATCTTAATCAATTTTTGTCAGACCCTAGGGTTATCGAATTACCTAAAATTTTATGGCAAATTATATTGAAGCTAGTAATTTTACAAATAAGACCATCAAAGTCAGCAGAAGCATACAAACAAATTTGGACTGATAAGGGTTCTCCACTTTTAGATATCGCAAACAGACAACTAAATAAAATCCAATCATTTTTTTCTTCAAAAAATGAAAATATAGTTTTTGAAGTTGGGATGCGTTATGGAAATCCATCTATTCCAGATGCTTTGTTAAAACTTCAAAAAAAACAAGTAAGAAGATTATTAGTTTTACCTATGTATCCGCAATATTGTGCTGCAACAACAGGTAGTACATTTGATGAAGTAACAAATGTATTGCAAAAATGGCGTTGGATACCTGAAATGCGTTTTATCAATCAGTACTTTGAAGAAAAAAATTATATTGAAGCATTGTCAAATTCAATAAAGTCATTTTGGAAAAAAACTTCAAAACCACAAAAAATTATTTTTAGTTATCATGGTATACCCAAACGGTATTTGACAAATGGTGATCCGTATCATTGCTTTTGTCTTAAAACCACAAGACTGGTCAAAGAACAGATGGGATTATCCGATGATGAGATAATGACTACTTTCCAAAGTAGATTTGGAAGAGAGGAATGGTTAAAGCCATATACAAGTGAAACATTAAAAGAATTACCAAAACAAGGGATTAAAAATATACATATAATATCTCCTGGTTTCAGTAGTGATTGTCTTGAAACACTTGAAGAACTTGAAGAAGAAAATAAAGAATATTTTATGGAGTCAGGTGGAGAAAATTATCATTATATACCTTGCTTGAATGATCACGATGATCATATAGATGTTTTTGTAAATCTGATAAAAAAACATACTCAAGGTTGGCCATTATGATTGCTGATCCCAAATTTAATACTGCAAAAGAATGGTTTGAAAAATTACGAGATAAATTAGTTGAAACTATTCAAAACATTGATGAAAATCAATTTGAAATAAGTAACTGGGATCACAACGGTGATGGTGGTGGTAAAATGAGTAAAATTAAGGGTAATATTATTGAAAAAGGTGGAGTAAATATTTCTACCGTCTCTGGGATATTTAACGAAAATATGAGAGATGCTATTCCAGGTGCTAAAGAAGATCCAAATTATAATGCAACCGGCATCAGTGTTGTTTTACATCCTGTTTCACCTAAAATTCCTTCTATGCATTTTAATACAAGATTTATTAAAACCACTCAGGAATGGTTTGGTGGAGGCATGGATATTACACCTTGTTTAATATTTGAGGATGAGAAAAAATATCATCGTGGTTTAGAAGTTTTGTGTAATAAATATGATAAATCATATTATCCTAAATTTAAAAAATGGTGTGATGACTATTTTTTTCTTAAACATAGAAACGAACCAAGAGGTGTTGGAGGAATATTTTTTGATTACCTTCAAACTGGCGATTGGGGAAAAGATTTTGAATTTGTCCAAGGTGTAGGCAATTATTTTCACCAGTTTATCAAAAATACTTTAATTGAACTTAAGGATGAGAAGTGGAATGAAGAGGAAAAAAAGATACAATTAGTTAAGCGTAGTCGCTATGCTGAATTTAACTTATTATATGATAGAGGTACAAAATTTGGTCTAGAGACTGGTGGGAATGTTGATGCTATATTAATGTCAATGCCTCCTCACGCGGTATGGGATTAAATAATGTTATTTAATACTCTGAAAGTTATTCATATTTTTAGTATCATAGCTTGGATGGCTGGACTTTTATATCTGCCACGTTTGTTTGTAAATCATGCTAATCCTGAAATTACAAAAGAAACCTCAGAAACATTCAAACTAATGGAAGGAAAATTGTACAGAATAATAATGTTTCCAGCTTTTATCGTGACGTGGATATCAGGTTTTACACTTACACATTATGTGGGTATTGATACTTGGTTGCTTTTAAAAATTTTATTTGTAATTTTATTATCTGGTTATCATTTTTTTTGTTTAAAATGTCTTAATGATTTTAAAAATGATAAAAATAAATACTCCACTAAGTTTTTTAGAATTACAAATGAAGCGCCAGCAGTAATATTGATTTTTATACTTATACTTGTTGTATTTCAGCCTTTTTAATTACTACTTTTTTGTTTTAATAGGTGTTTTTCTCTTTGGATTACAAACCTTGCATATTTCACACTCCAAACCATAACAACTTCTTGCCTGACAAAATTTTCTTCCATAAAATATTATTTGTAAATGAAGTTTGTTCCAAGATTTTTTTGGAAAAAGATATTTTAAATCCTTTTCTGTTTGGACAACATTTTTACCATTTGTTAAACCCCAACGTTGAGCTAAACGATGAATGTGCGTATCAACTGGAAATGCAGGATGACCAAATCCTTGAGACATAACAACACTGGCTGTTTTGTGACCAACACCTGGTAACTTTTCTAATTCCTCAAAACTTTCTGGAACATTGCCTTTAAATTTTTTTACAAGAATTCTTGATAGTTCAAAAATTGCTTTTGATTTTTGAGGTGCCAAACCACAAGGGCGAATAATATTATAAATTGTTTTTTTTGGCACTTTTGTCATTTTTATAGCTGTGTTAGCTTTTTTAAATAGTATTGGTGTAACTTGGTTAACTCTTTCATCTGTACATTGAGCACTAAGAAGTACAGCTACAACTAATTCAAATTTATTTTTGTGGTTAAGAGGAATAGGTACTTTTCTGTATATACGATTTAGTATTCTAGAGATCTCTTGTGCTTTCTCTATTTTTTTCACTATATAAAGCCTCCTCTAAAATGTATGTCTTAATTAATACTAATAATTATGACAAAATATAGCACTTATTAATACTAATAATATTGAATATTTCCATTGAAGTAGTATGGGTCTACCATCAAATTTCTATGGAGGAAATAATATGAAAAAGACTTTAAGCATTGTTTTGTCTTTGCTTTTCATGGGTATTTTCTCACCAGCATTTGCAAACACTATTAAATGGTCAATGCCTGGTGACTCTTTAACTCTTGATCCGCATGCACAAAACGAAGGACCAACTCACATGGTTTCACGTCAAGTATATGAAGGTTTAGTAACTCCAGGTATTAATATGGAAATACTTCCTCAGCTTGCTGAATCATGGAAAACTACTGCTGATGACACTTGGATATTTACAATTCGTAAGGGTGTAAAATTTCATGATGGATCAGATTTAACAGCTAGTGATATTGCTTTTAGTATCAATAGAGCAAAAACTGCCCCGTCTGATATGGTAGATTTAATTAAAAGTATTAAATCAGCATCAGCATTAACTGATCACACGGTTCAGATTGTAACAGATGGACCAAATCCAATTCTTTTAAACCAATTAACTCAGATATTTGTTATGTCTGAAGATTGGGCAAAAGCAAATGGTTGTGAAGTTTCATACAACTGGGATGCAGGTGAAACATCTTATTGTGCTTCTAATGCAAACGGAACTGGACCTTTCAAAATTACTTTTAGAGAACAGGACGTAAGAACTGTTTTTGAAAAAAATAATAATTGGTGGGGCGATGATAGTACTTTCAATGTAGATACTATTGAATTACTTCCAATTGCAAATGATGCAACAAGAGTTGCAGCACTTCTATCTGGAGAAATTGACTACACAAACGTTGTTCCTGTTCAAGATATTGAGAGAATCAAATCTTCTGCTGGACATGGTGTAAAAATGACTCCTCAAAATAGAACAATATTTTTTGGAATGGATCAAGGTTCTGCTGAACTAAATTCATCTAATATCAAAGGTAAAAATCCTTTTGCAGATAAAAGAGTTCGTTTAGCTATGTACCATGCTTTAGATATGGAAGCTATTAAGGATAAGGTAATGAGAGGACAAAGTGTTCCTGCAGGAATTATCACTGCTCCTGGTGTAAACGGTCATACAGCTGCACGTGATGTAAGATTACCTTATGATCCAGAGCTATCAAAAAAACTATTAGCAGAAGCTGGTTATCCAGATGGTTTTGAGGTTACACTAGATTGTCCAAATGATCGTTATATTAATGATGAAGCAATCTGTGTTGCTGCAATTGGTATGTTTGCTAAAATTGGAGTTGATGTAACTCTTGATGCAAAAACTAAAAGTCAACACTTCTCAGAAGTTAAAGAAGGTGACGCAAATGGTATGACAAGTGACATGTACATGTTAGGTTGGGGTGTTCCAACTTTTGATAGTCATTACGTATACTCGTACTTATTTGATAGTGCTGGTAGCTGGAATAAAGTTAATTTCAGTAATGCCAGAGTTGATGAGTTAGTAGCGGCAATGGGTGTTGAAACAGATCAAGATAAAAGAAATGCTATGATTGCTGAAGCTTGGGATATTACTCAAGATGATGTAACATATCTTCCTTTACATCACCAAGTTGTCAACCAAGCATCAAAAAGTAATGTCGATGTTCCAATTAGAATGAACAACGAGCCATTATTTAGATTTGCAAACGTAAACTAATAAATTTTATATTTTCTGGCCAGTAATCTGGCCAGAAATTAAACCATGTTTAGCTATTTCTTTAAAAGACTCTTTCAATCTATTCTTGTAATGATTGTTGTAGCTTTTGTTTCATTTTCCTTATTTAATTTTGTTGGTGATCCAGTAAATAGTATGACTGGAGAAGATGCTTCAGATGAAAGACGTGCTGAGGTTAGGGAAGTATTAGGTTTAAATGATCCTGTTTATGTTCAATTTTCACGTTTTATTGGCAATGTAATTCAAGGTGATTTTGGAATATCATACCAATTAAAAAGAGAAGTTTCAGACTTAATTGCAGAAAGAATGCCTGCTACTTTAGAGTTAGTATTTGTCTCTGCTTTAATTGCAATCATCAGTGGTGTGATCTTGGGTGTATATACTGGTATCCATAGAGACAGTTTTATTTCTAATATTATTCTTGTGATTTCTCTAGCAGGGGTTTCCTTACCAACATTCATTATAGGAATAATGTTAATTTATTTGTTTTCAGTAATTTTAGGAGTTCTTCCATCCTTTGGAAGAGGTGAAGTCACACAATTAGGTTTTTGGACTACAGGATTTTTAACTACATCTGGTTTAAAAGCACTAATACTTCCATCTGTTACATTAAGTTTATTTCAAATGACTTATGTTATTAGATTAGTTCGCGCTGAGATGATGGAAATTTTACAAACAGATTATATTAAATTTGCAAAAGCAAGAGGGATAAAAAGGAGTGCTATTAACTATAAGCATGCTCTAAAAAATGGATTAATTCCAGTTATTACTATTACAGGTATCAATATCGGAACTTTAATTGCTTTTTCAATTATTACAGAAACAGTTTTTCAATGGCCAGGTATGGGGTCATTATTTATCAAAGCAGTATACTTTGTCGATATTCCTATAATGTCAGCATATATGATCATGGTAGCCTTTATATTTGTTATGATAAATTTTATTGTAGACATCACATACTATTTTATTGATCCTAGAATTAGGCTTAAGGAAGAGGGCAGTTAGAAATGCTAGTTAAAACGTATAATAAAATTTATGATACTGATATTGGATACAGTTTCTTTAATTCTAAATTAGCAGTAATTTCTTCAACAATTTTTTTTATTATACTTTTTTGTTCTGTTTTTGCTGGGATAGTTGCTCCTTATAATCCTTTTGATCCAGCATCAGTTTCTTTGATGGATGCCTTTACACCACCAGTATGGTCGGATGGAGGAAGTTTTAGCTTTATTTTAGGTACTGATCAGCAGGGAAGAGACATGTTTTCAACAATGATTTATGGTTCAAGAATTTCTCTTATTGTTGGTTTTGCATCTATAATTTTTGCTATGATACTTGGAGTATTCCTTGGAATAACAGCTGGATATATTGGTGGTAGATATGAGATTATTGTAATGCGCCTTACAGATGTACAGTTAACTATTCCAAGTATTCTAATGGCTTTACTTGTTGATGGAATTGCAAGGGCAATTATCTCACAATCAATGCATGATGAAATGGCGATTTATGTTTTGATTTTTGCCATTGGTATTTCTGAATGGCCTCAGTTTGCAAGAGTATCAAGAGCATCAACTTTAGTAGAAAAAAATAAAGAGTATGTCTCAGCTTCAAGAATTATTGGACTATCAAATATATTAATTATGTTTAAGCATATTTTACCAAATATACTTCGGCCCATCTTAGTAATTGCTACAATTGGATTGGCACTTGCAATTATTACAGAGTCCACATTAAGTTTTTTAGGTGTTGGCGTTCCACCAACAACACCCTCACTTGGTACTCTAATAAGGTTTGGAAATAATTTTTTATTTTCAGGAGAATGGTGGATTACCTTTTTTCCAGCAATTTTTTTAATTGTTCTAGCTTTATCAATTAATTTATTAGGGGATTGGATGAGAGATGCTCTAAATCCAAAATTAAAAAAGAGATGAGTTTTTTAGAAGTTAAAGATTTAAACATAAGTTATCCAACACGAAAGGAAACTATAGTTGCAAGTAAAAATGTAGAGTTTTCTCTGGAAAGAGGGCAAATATTAGGAATTGTTGGGGAATCTGGATCTGGAAAATCTACAATTGCAAATGCGATAATTAACTTAATTGATCCTCCAGGTGAAATAACAGATGGCTCAATAAAAATAGACAATATTGAATTGAGAGGTAACCAAGAGATAATTCAAAACATTAGAGGAAAAAAAATAGGATTTGTTTTTCAAGATCCTCAAACTTCATTAAACCCTCTATTTAAAATAAAAGATCAATTAATCGAAACTATTCAGGCTCATTTAAATTTAAGTTATCAAGATTCACTTACAAAATCAATTCAATTACTTAAAGAGGTTGGAATAGAGAATGCTGAAAAAAGAATTGAGGACTATCCACACCAATTTAGTGGTGGTATGCGTCAAAGAGTTGTGATAGCTTTAGCAATAAGTTGTCAACCTGACTTAATTATTGCAGATGAACCAACAACAGCTTTAGATGTAAGTATTCAATACCAAATATTAGAACTTCTTAAGGATCTAACAAAGAAAAGAAATCTTGGCGTTATAATAATAACACATGACATGGGAGTAATAGCAGAAACTACAGATAAAGTTATTGTAATGCGATATGGTCATATTGTAGAGCAAGGTGAAACTAAAGAATTACTAACAAATCCAAAATCTACTGAAGCAAAAAGTTTAGTAATTTCAGTACCTCCTACAAATAAAAAAATTGACAGATTTAAATTGATTAGTCCTGATGGTAAAGAAATTACTTCAAATTCTACAAATCTTACAAAAAATATTATTAAAACTTGGGGCATAAGAGAAAATAAAAACCAAAAAATACTAGAACTTAAAGATGTTACTAAAATATTTGATGATCAATCTTTAGGAAGTATTTTTTCATTTGGTTTTAGAAAAAAAATTGATGATCAGATTGTTAGAGCAGTGGATAATGTATCGTTTGATCTTATTGAAGGCGAAACACTTGGATTGGTAGGTGAATCCGGTTCTGGTAAATCAACTATTGCAAAAATCATCACAGGATTAGTGAATCCAAATAATGGATATATTAAATATAATAACGAGTTATTGTATAACTCGAATAACAAATATCAAATTCACAAAAGCAGAGGACAAATTCAAATGATTTTTCAAGATCCTTATTCTTCTTTAAACCCAAGATTTAAGGTTAGAGATATCATTTCTGAACCAATAAAATTTTTTCAAAAAAAAATTAATAATAAAGAATTAACAGAAAATATTCATGATTTAATTGATATTGTTGGTATGACACGACAATCTCTAGATCGATATCCACATGAGTTTTCAGGCGGACAGAGACAAAGAATATCAATAGCTAGAGCTCTGGCGACAAGACCTCGTTTATTAATTTGTGATGAACCCACTTCAGCTTTAGATGTAAGTATTCAAGCTCAAATTTTGAATTTATTGAAAGATATTCAAGATGAACTCCATCTAACAATGCTGTTTATTAGTCACGATCTTCCTGTGATACGACAGATGTGTAATAGAATCGTTGTCCTTAAAAATGGGTTAGTATGTGAAAGTAATGAAACTGAAAGTTTGTTTAATAACCCTCAGCATGATTATACAAAACAATTAATTAGGTTAATGCCAAAAATAGAATCACTTAATTAGTTAAGTCTAATGAATTATCAAATTCTTTTTTTACTAAATTTATAAAGTCTTCAGTAAACTTCTTTAACTTTTGTTTCTTTGAAACTATTATTCCAACTTTATTATCTAAAAATAATTTGTGACTAACATTTTTAAATACTAGCTTTTTACTTTCTATTTCTTTAACTGATCCCGCGCTTGTAAAAAAAGTTAAATAATTGCTATCTTCGATTAAATAGTTTTTTATAAAAGAAAAAGAGTTTGAAATCAGATTTGGATTGATGGAATATAATTTTTCCCCTACATCTCTTTGTATAGAATTCCAAAAAGTAACTGTTCCTGGATGAAAAATTAGAGGAAACTTTAAACAATCCTCTAAAAGAATTTCTGATTTATTGGACAGAATATGCTTAGTTGAGCACAAAACCCCCATAGGAAAATTATACAAATAAAGTACCTTTAATGTTTTTGGTAAATCTTTTGTAAATGTTATACCAAAATCAGTTTTATTTGTAATTAAATTGTCTAAAATTGTATCAGGCTGTCTTGAAGATATTTTTATTTTTATATCTGGATATTGTTTTCTAAATTTTGAAATAATAGGTGATAAAAATTGAACAGCAAATGTTTCACCAGTAGAAATATTTATTTCTCCAGAAGTCGCAGTTTTATTTTGTTTTAAATCTGATAAGAAATTTTGATTAGTCTCATTTTGAACTTTTAGATGATCAAATAATAATTTTCCTTCATTTGTTAATTCTAATCCTCTAGCATTTCTTATAAATAATTTTGTTTGAAGTCTGTCCTCTAATTTTTGAATTTGTCTTACTATAGCTGATGAATTTATATTTAAATTTTGAGAAGCTTTTCTAATAGAGCTATCAAGTGCTGATTGATAAAAATATCTGTACTCGATTGATAACATTTAAATACTATAAATAAGTGTTGAGAAATTGTCATCACAAAATTGATTATATTCTACTTTTGGCACACAGTTTTCTCTGTTAAAAAATCATTATGGACTACAGAGAAAGAGCTAGATTGAATCAGGACAAATCAATTCGTATAAAACATATGGCATTTGCAGTCAAAAGTGTGGATGAGGCTCTTGTAAATTATCAATCTTTATTATCAGTTTCTGAAAAAACTGAAAAGGTAATCTGGGAGAAAGCAGAAACAAAAGTAGCAATTTTTTATATTAACGATATCGAGTACCAACTATGTGAGTCTTTAAATAAAAATGGAAGATTTACAGAATGGATAGAGAAATATGGAGAAGGTCTCCATCATATCTGTTATGAAGTAGATAATATTGATAAAGCACTTGAACATGCTCAAAAACATAATGCTAAATTAAGAATTTGTGAGGCATGTAATGTTTATGGAAGTCATGCCCATCCAGAGGGTTTCGTGGCTTTTCTTGATGATGAAGCCGCAGGAACTGAAATTGAATTTATGCAAGTATACACAGAAGAAGAATTAAAAAAACACAAAGTAACGGGAGTATAAAAATGTCTAAAACAATTGAAATTGGATCAGCAATTGCTGAACCTGGAAGAATAGTGGAGGGAAATATTTTTGTAGAAAAATTAGCAGGTGGAAGCGAACTAACAATTCCAGTTACTATTATCAATGGTTCAAAACCTGGACCTTGTTTTTGGATCAACGGAGGTATTCACGGAGATGAACCTGAAGGTATTCTTACGTGCACACTATTAAAAGAAAAAATTAAACCAGATGATCTTTCAGGTTCAATTGTTATGATACCAGTTATGAATGTACCCGCAATGGAAGCGGCAGAACGCGGCAATCCATTAGATACCTTCTCATACGATATGAATAGAATTTATCCTGGAAAAAAAGATGGATACTTGAGTGAAAGGATTGCACATGTTCATAAAGAATGGATGATTAAATATGCTGATATGGAAATCTCTATTCATTCAGGAGGTGCTCATTCTTATCTTGCAGAAGCTATGTTTGCAGCCAAAGATGATAAAACACAAGAACTTGCAAGAGCAATGGGTGAAGATTGGAAAGTATGTCTGTATTCTAATATAACATCAAAAAGTCCAATGGCTGTAATGGCTGAAAATGGTAAACCAGCACTTACTGTTGAGCTAGGTGGACGATCTTCCACTGCTCCTGGAGCATTTCTCAAAGTAGGACAAACATTATTAAAAGCATGTATAAATATTTTAACTCATTATAAAATGATTGAAGGCAAACCGCATTATCCTGAAATAAGATATAAAGGCTTTCAGCAAGCTCTTTTAGCTCCTAAGAGTGGTATATTTCTTCCTAATCCAAATATTAAATTTTTAACTATGATGAAAAAAAATGATGAGATTGCAAAAATCATTGATTATCAAGGTAAAGAATTATCTACATTAAAGGCACCAGAAGATGGAATGTTTTTTGGTTTGCGAGCTTTACCAAATGTTACAATAGGGGATTGGTGTTGTTTTTATGCTATAATCGAAGGCGAATGGTAAAAAAAATTAATGAAATCTTTTGACAGAGACTTAGTAGGGTATGGTCAATCAAGTCCAAATCCTAGATGGCCAAAAAAATCAAAACTAGCTATTAATTTTATAGTAAATGTAGAAGAAGGATCAGAGTATTCTCCTTTACTTGGAGATAAAAAATCTGAGTCAGGTCTTTCAGAAGTTCCAGGCGGAAGACACAGAGAAAATCAAAGAGATTTAGGAATTGAGTCAATTTATGAGTATGGTTCAAGAGTAGGTTTTTGGAGATTAACCAGTCTTTTTGATAAATACAGGATTCCACACACCTATTTTGTATGTGCATTAACTTTACTTCAAAATAAAGAAATATGTAATTATATTAAAAAATCTCGAAATGATATTTGTTGTCATGGTTACAGGTGGGAAGAGCATTATAAATTAACTAAAAAAAAAGAACAAAATCAAATTAACAAAGCTTTTAATTTAATACAAAAATTGACAAATAAAGCTCCAAGAGGCTGGTATTGTAGATATGCCCCAAGTGAAAACACTCGAGAACTTATAGTGCAAAATGGAAACTTCTTATATGATAGCGATGCTTACAATGATGATTTGCCTTATTGGGTTAATGTTAATAAGAAAAAACACTTAGTTGTGCCTTATTCACTTGATACAAATGATGTTCATTTCAAACTTCCTTCTGGTTTTAGTGGGTCAAATCAATTTTATGAATATGTTTGTGATACTATAAATTATTTATACAAAGAAGGTGCTCATAAACCAAAAATGTTAAATATAGGCCTTCATCCAAGACTAATAGGAAGGCCTGGAAGAATTGTTGCAGTTGAAAAAATAATAAATCATATAAAAAAACTAGATAAGGTTTGGGTTTGTAATAGAGAAGAAATAGCATCTCACTGGATTAAAAACTTCAATGAATGATATTCAGTACACAAAATATCTTTTTGATTCTGTAAAAAAAATCTCTTTTGCTAATCCTGGCGTAATAAGAGATACTTATGGAAATGGTGAAAACTTAACACATGATTTTTTAATAAAAGAAGCAAATAAATTTACCAAAGATATTATTATTGATTATGGAGGAAACTTTCTAGCCACATACCCTGGAAAATTGAAAAAAAAAATTGTCATTGGATCACATCTAGATAGTCAAAAACATGGTGGAAACTTTGATGGACTTACTGGTGTGATAATGGGTTTAGTATTAATAAAATTCTTTTTTGAGAATAACATAAGACCAAAATATTCTATATCAGTTATGGGTATAAGAGGAGAGGAAAGTTGTTGGTTTCCATACAGTTATATCGGAAGTAAAATTGCAGTTGGAAAATTTGACAAGAAACTATTAGATTCTTTAAAAAGATCAGATACTAAAAAATCTCTTTCATATCATATAAACAAATCAGGTTTTAATGCTAAGAAAGTATCTAAAAAACAAATTAAATTCGATATTAAAAATTTTAAATTTTTTATAGAACCTCATATAGAACAAGGTCCAGTGCTTGAAAAAAAGAAAATACCTCTAGGTATAGTTACAGGAATTAGAGGAAGTTTTAGATTCAGAGATGCTTTTTGTAAAGGTGAATATTTACATTCTGGAGCGACTCCTTATGATTATAGGAAAGACTCGGTTGTTGCAGTATCCAATTTAGTAAATGAAATGAATACTTTTTGGAAAGCACAACTAAAAAAAAATAAAGATTTAGTTATAACCTTTGGTCAATTTTTTACTGATAGTGAGGAGCATTCTTTTGCAAAAAGCTCTGGTCTTGTTAATTTTTGTATAGACGTAAGAAGTAATTCAAAAAATACACTTGATTATACCAAAAAAATTTTAATCAAAAAAATTAAATTAATTCAAAAGCAAACAAATACAAAATTCTTTTTAGGTAAGGAAACAAATTCAGAACCAGCATTAATGGATAAAAAATTAATAAAAAAGTTTCAAATTTATTCCAAAATGATTTCAATGAAATTTGAAACTATGGCAAGTGGAGCAGGGCATGATGCTAGTGTTTTTGCAAATCAAGGCATACCTTCTTTAATGTTATTTATAAGAAATAAGAATGGGAGTCACAATCCAAAAGAATATATGAGTATTAAAAATTTTGAAAAAGTTTTTAAAGTTTTAAAAGGTATTATTAAGGATAATTATATCTAATTACAATTAACACAACACTGGTCTACCCAATGTCCGGGCTCTATTTCAATTAAGCCCATTTCAATATTTCCTCCTTTACAATCTATACCAGGGTTTGGACATCGTGTTCGAAAAACACAACCTGAAGGAGGATTAATAGGACTAGGAATATCACCTTTAATTAATATTTTTTCTTTATCTTTCCCTTTTACTTTTGGTACTGCAGATAAAAGTGCTCGAGTATAGGAATGTTTAGGACTGTTAAATAATTTTGATACTGGTGCAATTTCTACGATATGACCCAAATACATAACTGCAACTTTATCACAAAAAAATTCAATTACGCTTAAATCATGTGAAATAAAAATCATTGTTAGATTATAAGTTTTTTTCAATTTTTCTAATAAGTTTAAAACCTGTGCCTGAATAGAAACATCTAAAGCAGAGACAGGCTCATCAGCTACAATAAATTCTGGCTTAAGTACTAAAGCCCTTGCAATACCAAT
>CACNND010000010.1 GCA_902621725.1 uncultured Alphaproteobacteria bacterium
TAGAATTACTGAAAGAATTATTTGTTGAATAATTTTGAAAAACTTGGTTCATTAGATATGATTTATCGTCAACTAAAGATCTCCATAATTTTTCACTTATAAATGGCATAATTGGATGTATGATCTTTAAAACTTGAATAAATGTCCATCCAGAAACTTTTTTTATTTCATCGGCAAATTTTTCATTTTCAAAATTTTGTTTAATAATTTCAATGTACCAATCACAATAAGTATGCCATACGAAATGATAAATTTTATTGGCTATTTCATGAAACAAATACTTTTTAGTTAATTTATCAAGTTGAGTGTTCAAATCATTCAATTCTTTTATTATCCATTTGTTTGCATCAAAAATAATTCTATCTATTGAAATATCATCTATAAAAATTGAATTATTCAATTGTAAAAATTTTCCAGCATTCCAAATTTTATTTGTGAATGATTTATATCCTTTAACTCTTGCTTCAGATAATTTTACATCTCGTCCAGGATTTAATAGTGCTGTTAGTGTAAATCTTAACGTATCAGCGCCATATTTATCTAATAACTCTAAAGGATCAATTATGTTCCCTTTTGATTTAGACATTTTTTGTCCTTTTTCATCACGTATTAAAGGATGAATATAAATATCTTTAAATGGAGTTTCCTTCATAAAATAAGAACCCATCATCATCATCCGCGCAACCCAAAAAAATATGATATCAAAACCAGTAACCAAAACGTTACCAGGATAAAATTTATCTAATTCATACGTTTTATTTGGCCAATCTAAAGTAGAGAATGTCCATAGAGCAGAAGAAAACCAAGTATCTAGAACGTCTTCATCTTGTCTAAGCTCAACATCCTTTCCATAAAATTCTTTTGCTTGATTTTGTGCCCCTTCTAGAGTTTCACTAACAAAATATGTTTTATCAGGACCATACCATGCAGGAATTTGATGCCCCCACCATAACTGTCTTGAAATACACCACGGTTGAATATTTTCCATCCAATTATAAAATGTATTTTCCCATTGTTTGGGAATAAATTTAGAACTACTATTTTTAACAGCTGATATTGGATCAACTGATAATTTTTTTGCATCACAAAACCATTGGTCTGTCAGCCATGGCTCAATAACAACACCTGATCTATCACCATATGGTATGACCATTTGCTGTTTTTCTTCTTTAATTAATAAATTCATTTCATCTAATTTTTTTAAAATTAGTTTTCTTGCTTCAAATCGATCTAAATTTTGAAATTCTTCAGGCACATTTGAGTTGAGTTTAGCATTTTCATCAAAAATATTAATAAATTCCAAATCATGTCTCTTTCCAACCTCAAAATCATTAAAGTCATGTGCAGGTGTAATTTTTACAGCTCCAGACCCTTTTTCAGGATCTGCATATTCATCAGCAATGATTGGTATTTTCTTATTTGAAATTGGTAAGTTACAAAATTTACCAATTAGATTTTTATATTTTTCATCATCTGGATGAACGGCAACTGCAGTATCACCTAACATTGTCTCAGGTCTTGTTGTTGCAACAATGATATGATTATTTTCATCTATAGGATATTTAATATGCCATAAACTTCCTTCAGTATCTCTTTGCTCTACTTCTAGATCAGAAATAGCTGTTAAAAGTTTTGGATCCCAATTCACCAATCTCTTATCTTTATAAATAATTCCATCATTAAATAAATTAACAAAAACTTTTTTAACTGCATTAGAAAGACCTTCATCCATAGTAAATCTTTCTCTTGACCAATCTGCAGAAGCACCAAGTCTTCTTAATTGATTACTTATCCGACCACCCGACTCTTTTTTCCATTCCCATACTTTTTCAATAAACTTTTCTCTACCTAGAGATCGTCTATCTAAGTTTGACTCACTTAATTTTCTTTCAACTACCATCTGAGTAGCTATTCCTGCATGATCTGTCCCTGCTTGCCACAATACTTCCATACCCTTCATTCTATGGTATCTGATTAATATATCTTGAATTGTGAAGGTTAAAGCATGGCCCATATGTAAGCTGCCTGTAACATTAGGTGGTGGCATCATTATAGAATAAGGCTCACCTCCTTTTTGTGGTTTAAAACAATTTGATTGCTCCCATTGCGAATAAAGATTTTTTTCATCTTTTAAAAAATCAAAAAATTTATCAAGCTGCATCGTAACTATTTTGAATCGAAATAATTTTTTAGTAATTTTGGGATTTTCTCATCAAGTATTTTTTCAATTTTATTTTCTACAAGATAGGAAAGTTTTTGGTCTATAATATCATTAATTTCATTATTTATCTCTTCATCTTTTTGAAGTAATTTTATTGTACCATCACTGTTAACCTTTTGATTAAGTATTAAAATATTAGATGAAGAATGTTTATTTGTATCATTTTTTTCATCTTCAAGCGCTCTTCGTATGACTTCAAGAGATTCATTTATAGAATTTTTTGTATTCATATAGGTATTATAAATGTTTAATTAAATTAATAAAACTCTAATTATAGCCAGGAAGATACTCCTCAAATAATTTAATCAGTGAACCATCTAAAGCTAGTAAATTAAAATAATTAATCAGATAGTTTTTATTTGCATTAAAATATTCAACATTTACGTTTAAAAGATTAGTTTCTGCTTCTATTAGATCAGTGATAGATTTTGTCCCAAGGTTGTATTCCTCTTGAGTGCTTTCTAGAAGAGTATTTGCATACTCTATAGTTAATAGCGATGTATTTAAATTTGATTTACTAACTAAATAGTTTTTATAATAATTTGATACCTCAATATTTAAACTTTCTTTAAGATCCTCTAATTCAATTTCAGTTTGTAAAATTTGAGAATTTATTTTTCTAATGTCTGATTTATCAATGTTTTGCTGAAATATAGGAATTGTCAAAGTTAACCCTAATGTTGCGTTGGTATTTTCACTTCCTGCATCTATTCGTGAACCATCCGAATACTCAGTGGAAGCTGTTATATCTAAGGTAGGTCTATTAGAACTTTTTTCTTTTGAGAGATCAAGTTCTTTAATTTTAATATTATTTTGAGCAATTAAAATATTAAAATTATTCTTATAAACTTCAGAAAGTATGTTATCAAAATTCAAATCCTCTTCTATATTTGCATAATCTTCTAAGTTAATAGCTTCTTTACCAACAATTGATTTAAATGTTTTTAAACTGACTTTGTAGTTTTGTTCGGCTGAAAAAAGATTTGTTTCAGCAATTGAAAAAGCACTCTCAGCATTTTTCAATTCAGTTATGGTTGCTGATCCCAATTCATATTTTAATTTTACTTCTTCTAAAAATCTTGAAACAGAGTCAAAATTTTTTTTGGAAGCCTCTAATGATTTTTCATAATTTATTACTGTTAAATAACCTTCTACAGCTGTTAGCGATAAATCTTGAACTGTTTTATAAAAGTTTATAACTGCATTTTCGTAAATAATTTTTGATCTTTCTATTTCTAAACTTTTTTCACCACCATCATACAAATTTTGAGTAATACTAATTTTATATTTATCTGTAAAAGTCTCTGGTGTTGTTGATACACCAGCTGCTGATGTTGTATCATTATTACTATATGTACCAGAAATTGTGCCAGTAACTGTTGGAAGTTTTTTGCCTATAGCTACCTCAATAGTTTCTTTGCTTTCATTTAGTTTTTCAAAAGCAATTTTTACTTTTAAATTATTTGCAATCGTACTTTTTACAGAATCATCAATCGATAGAGCAAATATAGATTTAGAATAAATAAGTAATAACAATAATATAAATAATCTCATTTAAAATTTAAAATCCTCTTGTTCTTCTTGAATTTGATAACTACTCATTACATCAAATAAATACTCAGATGAATACAAATCTTCATTTCTTGTAATTTTATAAGCTTTACCCAAATTATCATATATTTTTTTAATATATATTAACCTTCCTCCATTTATTGCTAGTTGATTCTTTAACTTATCAGTTATTTTAAATATAGGTCCATCAATAATAATTAAGCTAAATGGAGCTTTATCAGATAATCCATCTAATAAATTATGATTAAATAAACTAATATTAGTATTATCAGTATTGTTAATATTATGTTCTAATAATTTAAATAGTTCTTTATTTTCTTCTACAACATGAAGTTCTTTACATAGTGAGCTAATTAGAGCAGAAAAGTAGCCCGTTAAGCCACCTATATGTAATACCTTATCATTAGGTAAAATTTTCGAATATTTTATAATTTGAGCTAGGTGTAAATTTTTAAGATATCCTCTTTTCTCAGTTATATCTAAATTATTATCTAGGTAACAATTCATACCTAAGCTGACATCCAAATAATTTTCTTTAGGAGTATTTTCAAATATTTGTAAGATATTTTCTTCATTAATTTTGTTTGGTCTTAATTGATTAACAACCATATTTTTTCTTGCAATTTCAAATGTTTCACTCATTTCTTAAGGATGCTTTATATAAACCTATTATATAATCAATTATTTAAATTATATTATTAATCTTTAGAATTTTTTTTCATTAATTGACTAGAAATAATATAGTGATAATTGTCATTTTTTTTAGGCTCGGTGGCAGAGTGGTGATGTAGGGGCCTGCAAAGCCTTGCACAGCGGTTCGATTCCGCTCCGAGCCTCCAAATTTTTCTTGTTTTTTAATTTTTTTTTATTATCAACAAAATTGTGTTCCTCGGTAGCTCAGTGGTAGAGCAATCGGCTGTTAACCGATCGGTCGCTGGTTCGAGCCCGGCCCGGGGAGCCATTAATCATTTATTAAAATTTTTAATAAAAATAAATGCGCACAAGGCCCAAATAATGGGTAACATATACATATTAAAAGTCATTCCTAAATATTTTGCTGAAACTCCAACTAAGCCGGGTCCTATCATTAATCCTGAAAAGGCTAATGTCATAAGATTAGCTATTGTCGTAGGAATATTTTCAGATGTTGATTTAATAGCTTGTCGAATTACTATTGGATTAGTGTTTCCAGTTGCAAAACCAAATAAAAAAGCACCTAATGCTATAAGATAGTAATCCATTGTTAATAAAGATAGCAATAAACAAAAACATCCAATCAATACTAAATGAAAACCAATTTTTACTTCTCCAAAATAATTTATTAAATTTGCCCCAAATAACCTTGAGGGAATTTCACCTAAATGAAAGGAGATTAAAATAAGAGCACCTAAGTATAATGGTGAATTTAAATCTTGCGTCATCCACAATGGTGACCACTCCATAATAATTCCAACTGTGCCAAATTCTAAAAATAGAATTAAACCAAATATTAAAACTTTTTTATCAGGTAATGTAAATTTTTCTGCTTTTCCATAATAGTCTTTATTAGTTGGTAATCCAAAAGAATAAACAATATATGCTACAATTAAACCTATAATAAAAATTATGGGAAAAGAAGATGTTATTGCAAAATTTAAACTCAATAAATAAATTGATAAGAAAGCACCTATTACAGCCCCTAAACTCATAAAAGCCCAAAAAATTGGTTGTAAAATTTCTTTTGTTTGTTCCTCAATTAAAGTTAAATGAGAGTTTGTTGAAGGCATTATAAAGCCTAACGAAATTCCAAACAAACTGGCAATTATCAAAAATATTAAATAATTTGTAACAAATATTATGATTAAAAAACTTATTGAAAGTATTAGTATTCCTAATAACATCATTAATTTAGTTCCAAATTTTGGAGTAAATAATCTTGAGCATATTTGACCAGTTAAAATTTGTGTTGATCCAAAAATCAACAAGAATAACCCCCAACCTGTTTCAGATAAATTGAGTTTCTCATAAATAATCGGAATATGTCCAAGCATGAATACCCACATCATCAATGGAAATGCAATTCCAACCATGCAAGCAACTTTTGCTTTTGAATAAATAACTAATTCTTTTTTTTCCAATACTCTTTCCATTAATTTATTTTATAATAATTTTTTTTTAACAACAATATTAGCAATCAATAATAATATTTTGTTATTATATAATTATTAGCTTAATCAACATTTGACTTGAACTAAATCATCAAATCTTGTTGTATAACATGGAGAAACATTTTCCCTTTTCATCTTCCATATTTTTTCTATACCTTCAGAAGCTATCTTTAACGTTGAACTTCCATATCTAGAATTAATATTATCAATAGTATTCATTATTCTATCAGATGTATCACGGTCATAATCAAGCAATCCTCTAGTTACATTGTGCCTGCTAAGACCATATAATATAATTCCAGCTTTTTTATAACGAAATCCTGGTCGGTATATTTTTCTAATTCCTTCAAGAGCTCTTTTAACAATTTTTATGCTATTATTTGTTGGAAAAGGTAAGTGTAGTTTTATTGAATTCGAATACTGTTTCTCTCTTCTATTAAAATGATTTGTTAAAACAAAAACACTCATCGACTCAGCTACTAACCCCTCTTCCCTAATCTTCTCTGATACTCTTGATCCATAAGTTGATATTGATTCTTCCAAATCAAATAATTTTTCTATTGGCTGACTAAATGACCTTGAGACACAACAACTTTGTTTATCACTTGGAACCAAATCAAGCTCTAAACACGATACACTATTTAATTCTAGGTATGTCTTCTCTCCTACTACACCCATATTTTTTCTTATCCATCCTCTGTCCATGTGTGAAAATTGATAAGCATTATGAATATTATATTTTTTCAGGAAAAAAGATAATCTTCTTCCAATACCCCATACTTCTTCAATGGATGTTAATTCTAATGCTTTTTTTATTTCTATTTTATTTTTTAGTATGCACACACCTTTATAGTCTGGTTGTTTTTTTGCTAAATGATTAGCTATTTTTGATAATGTTTTTGTTGGGCCCACTCCAATACTAACTGGAATACCAACCCATCTCTTAATTGTTTGCCTAATATGTCTGCAATAAGTGTTTAGCTCATAGTTTTCAAAACCATTTAAACCAAGAAATGCTTCATCTATAGAGTAGATTTCTACCTCTGAAGAGAAACTTGATAAAGTCTCCATCACTCTTTGAGAAATATCACCATACAAAGAATAATTAGATGAAAAAACTTTAACATCATTTTTTTCAATAATATTTTTTGCTTTGAAATAAGGTTCACCCATTTTTATCCCTAATTTTTTTGCTTCTTTTGATCGTGCAATGATACAACCATCATTGTTGGAAAGTACGACAATTGGTTTTCCTATAAGTTTTGGATTGAATATTCTTTCACATGACGCATAAAAATTATTACAATCTATCAATGCTATAGATTGATTTACTGAGTTATGGTTTCTATTAAGTAGTTTTGTGTATGACATATGTCACTACCCCCCATATAAAACACTCCATTTCTTCTTTAACTTGAATACTAGGATATTCACTATTGGCAGAAATTAAAAATAGTGACTGATCTTTCTTTTTCAGTTTTTTAACTGTTAGGTCACCAAAGATGGAGGCTATAACAATATTGTCGTTACGAGGTGTAATACTTCTATCAACAATAAGTAAATCACCTGATAATATGCCTGCATCGTTCATAGAAGGGCCATTAGCTTTAACGATATAGGTTGCTGTTGGCCGTTGAACCAAATATTCATTAAGATCAAGTTTGTTTTCCATATAATCAGTAGCTGGAGATGGAAAACCTGCAGATACTGTATCAAGAAAATAAGGTGTTATTTGATCTCCTTTGGATTCAGCTTTAAATATTAGGTTTTCTATTTTTTTAGACATAATATTAGAAAAAATATTTAAATAATTGATAAATAATAATTATATTATTTATAAAATTATTTGTTCTACTTTTGTTCTAATTTATTCAGAATGAGAAAAAAGTCAATATAATATTTTTAAAATACTGTTAAAAAACGCTATGACAAAATTATTCGAAGATGATGCATACCTTAAAGAATTTAAAGCAAAAATTATAGGTATTGTGAAAGAAGAAAATCGTATTGAGTTAGATAAGACAGCATTTTATGCAAAAAGTGGTGGTCAACCTGGGGACACAGGTGCAATAGAAGCTGAAAGTATAAAAATACAAGTTTTAGATACTATTAAAGAAAATAATAAAATAATAAATATTGTAGATGATCTCAAAGATCTTGAAGAGAATGCTGACATAATTGGAAAAATAAATTGGGATTTAAGATACAAGCATATGAGAATGCATACTGCACTGCACTTGTTGTGTTCTATAGTCCCTTTAGGAGTAACTGGTGGTCAAATTGGATATGAAAAAAGTCGATTAGATTTTAATGATCCAGATAAACAAATAAATAAAGAAGAATTAGAAGAAAAAATAAATTTGTTAGTTGAAGATAATCATGCCGTTACTAGTGAAGTAATTGAAAATAGTATATTGGAAGAAAAGCCTGAACTTGTAAGAACTATGTCAGTAAAACCTCCACAAGTAAATGGTAAAATAAGATTAATTAGAATTGGTGATGTTGATTTACAACCTTGTGGTGGTACACATGTAAAATCAACTAATGAGATAGGTAAAATTCAAATCGGCAAAATAGAAAACAAAGGTAAAATGAATAGAAGAGTTAATTTATTGTTGTCTTCTTAAATTACTGATGAAGAATTTGACTTAAAAATAACTTTGTACGATCACTCTCTGGATTATTGAAAAACTTATCTGGGCTAGCTTCCTCAACAATTTTACCTTCATCCATAAACACCATTCTATCAGCAACTGTTTTAGCAAATCCCATTTCATGAGTAACAACAATCATAGTCATTCCACCATTTGCTAAATCAACCATAACATCTAGAACTTCTTTAATCATTTCAGGATCTAGAGCTGAGGTTGGTTCATCAAAAAGCATGATGTTAGGGTTCATAGCAAGAGATCTAGCAATTGCTACTCTTTGTTGTTGACCACCAGATAATTGACCAGGATACTTGTTAGCTTGTTCAGGAATTTTTACTATTTCTAACTGCCTCATAGCAAGTTCCTCTGCTTCAGCTTTAGGCATTTTTTTTACCCAAATTGGAGCTAGTGTTATATTTTCTTTCACAGATAAATGAGGAAATAAATTAAATTGCTGAAATACCATTCCAACTTCTTTCCTAACATTATCAATATTTTTTAAATTTCCAGTTAACTCAATTCCATCAACAACAATAGAACCCTCTTGATGTTCTTCCAATCTATTAATACATCTAATCATTGTAGATTTACCAGAACCAGAAGGACCACAAACTACAATTCTTTCTTTTTTCTTAACTTCAAGATTTACATCTTGTAATACATGAAAATCTCCAAACCACTTGTTAACATTTTTTAATGAAATTATTGATTCTTCACTCATTTTAATCAGCCCCCATATTAATACCTGTTTTTAATTTCTTTTCCAAATACAAACTGTATCTAGACATTCCAAATGTGAATATAAAAAATACTAAACTAACAAAAAAGTAAATTTCATAAGATAAACCTAGCCAATTGGTATCTGCTAAAGTACCTCTTCCAATACCTAATAAATCTAATATTCCTACAATAATAACCAACGTTGTATCCTTAAATAAACCTATAGATGTGTTGACAATTGGTGGTATGGAAATTCTAATTGCTTGAGGAAGAATAATTAATAAATTCATTCTCCAATAAGACATTCCAAGTGATTTAGCAGCTTCATATTGACCAGGAGGTATTGCTTGTAGCCCTCCTCGTATAACTTCTGCCATATAAGCTGATTGGAATAATGTAACAGCTACTAGAACTCTTACTAAACCATCCATATCTATTCCTTCTGGTAAAAATAAAGGTAGCATTACCATTCCAAAAAATAACAAAGTAATTAGAGGAACCCCTCTGATAAATTCAATAAACAATGTACACATCATGCTTATAACTGGTAATTTAGATCTTCTACCTAATGCTAGCATAATCCCAATAGGAAAAGCTAAAGCAATTCCAGTACAGCCTAAAACGAGGGTTACTAGAAGGCCGCCCCATTTGTTAGTAGAGACTTCAGTAAAACCCAATCCGCCATTAAGTAAAAAATATGCAATTACAGGAAAGATATATGTAAAATATAAGAAATACTTTCTATATGGAAGTTTAGCATACAAAAGAGGTAGCAGCGCTAAAGCTAACATGACATACGCAACATTCACTCTCCAAACTTCAACCTTTGGATAAAAACCATAAATAAATTGATAAAACCTTACATATATAACTGCCCAACAAGCTCCGCCATTTTCAGGATCTAAATTTCGTGAACACATTTCTTGGTTAGTAATTTGTTCGCCAAGATAATTATATTTAAAGTCAGCTGAAAATATTGTCCAATCTAAAATCCAAGGAATAAACTGATACAAACAATAAATAACAAATAAAGTTATTAATGAGTTTGTCCAATTGAAGAATAAATTAATTCGTAACCAACCAATAATACCTGTTGTTGCTACTGGTGGTTTTCTAACTTCATTCATTTGGTTCATTACTTTTCCTTAAATTGTATACTTCTATTATAAATGTTCATAAAGAAAGATATTGTCAGACTAATTGACAAATAAGTTGCCATAACAATTGCCATACATTCAATAGCTTGACCAGTTTGATTTAAACTTATTCCTCCAAAACCGTGAACAAGGTCTGCATATCCAACAGCAATTCCTAAAGAAGAATTTTTAGTTAAGTTTAGATACTGACTTGTTAGTGGAGGGACAATCACTCTGAGTGCTTGGGGAATAATAATTAATCTCATTATCCATGTTTGTTTTAAACCGATAGCAGCAGATGCTTCTCTTTGTCCTTTTGAGACAGACATTATACCTGCTCTAACAATTTCAGATATGAAGGCTGCAGTGTAAATTGATAATGCTAGAAACATTGCTATAAATTCAGGTCTAATAACTAGACCACCTTTAAAGTTAAAGCCTTTTAATTCTGGATGCTCAAAAGACAAAGGTGAACCAAGAATAAAAAATAAAATTAATGGAAAAATAAAAATTAATCCAATTGAGCTTGAGAATACTGGGAATTGTTGACCAGTCTTATCTTGTCTTTTTTTTGCCCATCTATTTATTAAGAAACTTGAAATTAAAGCCAATACAATTGCAATGGATACATATGAAAATCCACTTTCAAATATTGGTCTTGGAGAATATAATCCTCTGTTTGAAATATAAAATACATCAAGAATTTGAAGTGATTGCTTTACACGAGGTAGTTGAATTAAAATGCTATACCATAAAATTATTTGAAGAAGTAAAGGAACATTTCTTGAAAATTCAACATAAATATAAACCAGTCGACTTAATAACCAATTTGAAGATAATCTTATTATACCCAATATAAAACCTAGAATCGTTGCGGCTATACATCCTGTAACAGAAACTAAAAGAGTATTTAAAACTCCAACAAAATAAACTTTTAAGTGAGTGTCAGTAGATTTAAATTCTAGAAAAGGTGAAAAACTTATATCAAAGCCAGCTGGATTTTGAAGGAAACTCCAACCAGTCGCAATATTTCTTTTTTCTAAGTTGTAAGAAGTTGTACTAATTACAAAGAATAAACCTAAGGCAAATAAGCCTACAACTAAAGTTTGAAAAAAAATGGATCTAAATTTCTCATCAGAAAACAAACCTAAGTTAGATCGCATCGCTAATATATACAAAAAAAATGGGGGGTTTAAAACCCCCCGTTTTAAATTTAGTTAAGATTTATCTGAATGGAGGTGCGTATAAAATACCACCTTGAGTCCATAGAGCATTTAAACCTCTTGCTATTTCTAGAGGTGTGTCTGGACCTACGTTTGCTTCGTAAGATTCAGAGTAGTTACCAATTTGTTTAATAATTTGGTAAGCCCAATCGTTACTTAGCTCAAGCATTTCTCCATAGTTACCTTCAACACCAAGAAGTCTTAGTACTTCAGGAACATTAGAGCTCGTTTGAGCATCAACGTTTTCAGATGTAATACCTAGTTCTTCAGCAATAATCATTGCATTTAAAGACCAACGAACTACGTCACCCCACTGGTGGTCACCATGTCTTACAAGTGGGCCAAGTGGTTCTTTTGAAATAATTTCTGGTAAAACAACCCATTTATCTGGATTAGAAGCAGCGGCTCTTGTTGAAGAAAGACCTGAAGCGTCAGTTGTGTATACGTCACATCTTCCAGCAAATAAGTTTTCTTTACCTTCATCATTAGTTTCAATTGGAAGTGCTTCGTAGCTAATTCCATTTAATCTAAAGAAGTCAGCAAGGTTCAACTCTGTAGTAGTACCAGTTTGGATACATACAGTAGCACCATCAAGCTCAGTTGCACTGGATACACCAAGAGCAGATGGAACCATGAAACCTTGTCCATCGTAGAAGTTTACACCTACGAACTCAAAACCAAGATTAACATCACGGCTAATTGTCCAAGTTGTGTTTCTCGCTAACATATCAACTTCACCTGAAGCTAATGTTGGGAAACGAGATTTACCTGTAGTAGTAATAAATTCTACTTTCGAACGGTCTCCAAAAACAGCTACAGCAACTGCACGACACATATCTGCATCTAGACCAGCCCATTCACCGTTGTCATCTGGAGCAGCAAAACCAGCAAGACCAGTTGTTACTCCACATTTTAGAAAACCTCTATTTTTAACATCATCGAGAGTTCCAGCGTTTGCTGAGAAAGCAAATGCTACAACTGCAAAGATAGATAATAGTTTTTTCATATTATTTTCTCCGTTTAAATAATTATTTAAATATCTTTTTTCAAAGATTGCTTCCCTATAACAAATTAATAAGTTAATCCCAATAATAGATTTATTAAGCTTAAAATTGCCTACTATAATTTGTGTATAAAGATTTTGGCTTATACAACATTTAGTTGTTTATGAAAATAAAAACAAAATTAACAAAAATAGGTAGAAATCCTCTTAAACAAAAAGGTTTTATCAACCCTGGTACCTATAAGGGCTCTACAATGATCTTTAATACATTTAAAGATTACTTATACGATATTAAAAATTTTGACGATAGAACAACATTTTATGGAATAAATAAAAATCCATTTCATAAGCAGTTAGAAGACAGTATTTCTTTTTTATATAACTGCAATGATACAGTACTATCACCATCTGGATTGGCCTCTATAGTAATTCCTTTTTTTACCTTTTTAAAATCTGGTGATGAGGTTTTAATAAATGATAGTGTTTATAGCCCTACTAGAACTTTTTGTGAAAACATCCTCAAACAATATAATGTTAAAATAAAATATTTTCACCCAACAAAAAATATTAATAATTTTCAGAAATTAATTAACAGTAAAACAAAGCTAATTTATTTAGAATCACCAGGTACAGCAACTTTCGATATTATTGATATACCTTTCATTACAAAAATTGCTAAAAAAAATAAAATACCAACTGTTATGGATAATACTTGGGCCTCACCTTTATTTTGTAATCCAATTAAATTAGGTATTGATATTATTATAGATGCAGGAACTAAATATATAAACGGTCACTCGGATGTATTAATCGGTTTCGTCTCATCTAATAAAAAATATTCCAAAAAAATAAGATCAACTTCAAAAACTTTAGGCATATGTCCTGGTTCAGAAGAAGTGTATTTAGCAATTAGAGGGTTGCCAACACTTGAAATTCGAATGAGAGAAATTGAAAATAATGCATTATTAATGGCAAAATATTTATTAGAGCATGATCTTGTGTCTGATGTTTTTCATCCAGCATTACCACACACAAAAAATCATAAAATATGGAAAAGAGATTTCTCTGGTAGCACTGGTTTATTTTCATTTATGCTAAAAAAGAAATATTCAAATAATCAAATTGAAAAGTTTTTTAATAAACTTAAAGTATTTAAATTGGGATACAGCTGGGGTGGCTTTGATAGTCTTATTACTTTTCCTCCACTAGATAAAAGAGAGTTTAAAAACAGAAATACCGGAACTTTAATTAGATTGTATTGTGGATTGGAAGATATTGATGATCAAATACAAGATATAAAAAGTGCATTAAAAATTTTTAATTAATGGACTTATATTTTTATATTTTTGCATCATTGGGAGTTTTCGTATTTGGTTTATCTAAAGGTGGTGTGCCTGGACCAATAGCAATGTTAGCTGTTCCTGTTATGTCATTTGCGATGAGTCCTTTACAAGCTGCTGGTATTTTATTGCCACTTTTAATAATAATGGATTTTTCAGCAATCTATTTGTATTGGAAAAAGTGGATAAATAGTATTTTAAAAATTATAATCCCAGCATCTATAATTGGTATTTTATTTGGGACTTTAACCTTTGAGTTTACGAATGAAGATCAAATAAGAATAATGGTTGGTATTATATCAATTATTTTTGTTCTAGTTTCATTTATTCAGAAAAATAATTATTTGCTTAGGCCAACTAAAGTTAAAGGTTACTTTTGGTCGTCTATCGCTGGATATACTAGTTTTTTAATTCATGCAGGAAATCCACCTATTAACTTTTATATGCTTCCTCTAAAGTTAGATAAAATTTCCTTTATTGGCACAATGACATTGGCATTTATGGTTATAAATCTTGTAAAATTGATTCCTTATTATTACGTTGGATTATTAGCACCTTCAAATCTTATGATTTCTTTCTATTTACTCCCACTAGCTTTTATTAGTGTTTTAATTGGGTACTTTGTGCAAAGAAAAATTCCAGAAAAATTATTTTTTAATATTGTTTATGTTTTGCTTTTTTTGAGTGGATGTAAATTAATATACGACGGAATAATTTAAATTACATAGACAACTAAATTTTTGTTTTATAATCAGCTCTTTTAGTTTTTCTAAGTCCAAAGGGACCAGGAATAAATAATGTCATGGTATTTGTATTTGGTTTTAAATCAACTCTATGTAAATGATCTGCTGATCTAAAACCAACGTAACCTGGTGACCTCCAAAATTTACCTTTATTAGTAGTTTCCCAATAACCCCCTTTTAAAATAATTGTTATATAAGGACAAAGATGATTATGAACTCCTTCACCATGATCATCATCTAACATTTTATGAATTAGGATATTAAATGGAAACCATTTGGGTCTTTTTCTAAATAACAAATAATATCTTTCCATCCATGGTTTAGCCTTATGAAATTCTGGATGCGAAGGACCTCTATCCAATACAATCTTTTTTCTTCCTAATTTTTCAAGTATTTTTAAGATCATGTTTTTAATTGAGGATATATTTCAGAAAATAATTTAGCTCCTTTTGAACAATTATCAATCCAATCATTATTTGAATTTTCATTCGCATAATCAGAAATATATTTAAAACATTTAAATCTAATATTGTATAATTTGCATACTTTAGCAAAAGAATAAGCTTCCATATCAACAATATCACAATCTATTTCTACTGATGATTGAACAAAACTATCTCCTGATGCACATATATATCCCTCATTAGAATATGTAATTTTTGATATAGGATCAAAAGGAGTTTCACCTAATTTAAAGTTCATTAAACCCCTTGAATCCATATCTCTTTGAACAAATTTTGTGCATTCCACTAATCCTGATAAGTTTTGCTTTGTTGATCCAGCTGTTCCATAATTAATAATTTCATAAGGTTGAAATTTTGAAATTAATTCCATAATTTTGATTGTAGCATTTATCTTTCCCACACCTGAATAGTGAAAATCTTTAAGATTTGGAGTTTCTTCTTTAAGTGCTGCAATAAAAATTTGTCTCATTAATTTGGACCAATTTGCTTTATAATTTTTTTTGAAACTTTTGTTAAATCTTTAATTGTAGGTTTTAGTAATTGCAATCTATCATATGTTTTAGGATTATTTTTGAGATTTTTTCTTAAAGCTTCACCAAATGTCATTCTAATTTCAGTGCCAATATTTAATTTTGCTACTTTTGTTTTTCTTGCTAGTTTTTTTCTTTGCTCTACAGGAATGCCACTACTACCATGGAGAACTAAAGGGATTTTTGTTTTTTCTTCAATTAAATTAATTTTATTGAAATCAATACTTGCTTTTTTTGAAGTTTGTAAATGTGTATTACCAACTGAAATTGCCATTGCATCAATATTACTTTTATTTGCAAAAGTTACTGCATCTTCAATATTAGTACCTTCTGAAATTTTACCATTATCATAACCTACAAAACCTATTTCTCCCTCAACAGAAATATTATGTTTGTGAGCTCTTGAAGCAATTTTTTTACTAATTTTTATATTTTCTTTTAAGGTTAATTTAGAACCATCAAACATTACAGATGTAAAGCCACTATCAATTCCTTCATAACATTCATCTAAAGTATATCCATGATCAACATGACAACAAATATTCGTTTTTGTTTGGCTTGCTAAGTATCTAAACATTTTTCCTAATATAGAAATTGGTGTATGAGCTCTACATGAAGGACCAGCTTGCAAAATAATTGGAATTCCAGTTTCATCAGCGGCTTGAGTAAAAGCTAGGGCATCATCCCAACCTAGTACAACTAAACCTGCTACAGCATAATTATTTTTATTTGCATCATTTAAAATTTTTTTTAAATTTACAGCTGTCATTTATTTGTATTTAGCAATCATATCCTTAATTCCTGGAATTGTTTCTACTTGATAAGCATGCTCAGGTTGAAAAAATTGAACAAGAGATCTTTGAGACAGTCCTCCAAGAATTGTAAAATAATACATCTCATACCCAGGTGCGACTACACATGGATGATAGCCTGTTCTAATCATAATGGTCGACCCATCAATTATATGTTCAGCTTTACCAACTTTATCATCAACTTGCTGAAACATCTGAAAACCAAATCCATTATTAGGTTTAAATCTGTAATTATATGTTTCATCGTGTCTAGTTTCATCAGGTAGACGATCTGTATCATGTTTATGTGGTGGAAACCCTGACCAACCTCCCTGCCCTACAGTATAAAGTTCATTACAAAGCAATCTTCCAACTTTATCATGATGCTTAGCACCTAAAATATGTTTAATTTTTCTATGAGTTTTTGTATCATCAGAGCCGTACTGTACTAAATCAATTTCATTTGTTCTAACAGCAAATGGTTCAAGAGTTTTATCATACTTTGCGCCAGCAATAAAAATTTCTGAATTATCTACTAAAGATGTAAATTGAGCTTTTGTATTAGATGGAACATAAACACCTTCTGGCTCTCCATCCCACACATCAACTGTTCTAGTACCTAATGACTCAACTTTTATTCCTTCAATTTCAACATTAATTGTTCCAGTAGCAGGTACTATACATGTTTCATAACCAGGTGTTTGATATTCAAAAGATTGATCTTTATTTAATTTTACTATGTTAAAATAATTCAAAGGAACTCTAATGTCTTCAATATCTACAATTGGCTTGTTCTTATTATCAAATGGTGGAATATGCATATTATTCTCCTTCATTAATTTTATTATATTTCATAAACTCTAAAATTTCATTTAAATTTGGCATTGCTGGCGCACAGCCGACTTTCGTTACTACAATAGCTGCTGCAGCTGAACCTATTTCTATAGATTTTTCTAAATCATTAGCTTTTAAAATTGATCCTATTAATGAACCCATAAATGCATCACCGGCTCCAGTTGGTTTCAAGGGCTTAACGGGAAATATTCCTTTTTTAATTTCTTTATTCATTGCAAAGGTAATAGAGCCTTTTTGACCTTTTTTATAAATAATTAAGCTTAAATTTTTCGCTAATTGTTTAGCATGATCTAAACCATTATTGTAATCACCAGCTAACACTCCAAACTCATCATCATTACCAATTACACCACTACATTTACTTGCTGCTAAATTATAAACTTCTTTTGCTATATTTGACGATTCCCAAGTATATGGTCTATAATCAATATCCATAATTACAGGAATATTATTTTTATTTGCTATATCTAAAGCATATAAAGTAGCACTCCTTGAAGGTTCAGCTGCTAGAGAAGTCCCAGTAATTAATACACAATCAAAGTTTTGTATATTAGCGTTTTCAATATCATCATTATTTAAAAATAAATCAGAAGCTTTATGTCTGTAAATAATTGATTGATGATCTTTAACTGTAGTTTCAACTATAGCAAAAGAAATTCTTGTTTCATTTTTTTCAAGTTTTACTAATTTATTCTTAACACCATAGTGATTTAGTTGATTAATAGCAAATCTGCCTAAAGCATCGTCAGATACTCTGGTGAGTAAGTTACAATTACCTCCAAACAGAGTTAATTGAACGCCCATATTTGCAGAAGATCCTCCTAGATGAGTAACAAATGATTTGGCATTTTCAGTTTTTGTTCCTGGTGGATCAGGGTATATATCTACTCCTGCTCTACCTATAAGTAAAAAATTATTTTTTTGAATTTTAGAGATTAAAAATTCAAATGACATAAATTATTTATTCTTCATATCAATAAAATCAGCTTTATATTCAAAAGGATCAATTGCATCAATACAACCAATGTTTACTGCAGCACCATTTGGATCGCTTCTTCTATTATGATGAGTATAAATGCCACAAATTTTACAAAAGAAATGTTCAGCTATCATCGTGTTAAATTTATATGAAGTTAAATATTCTTTTCCTTTTATTATTGATAAAGATTCCTTAGATACCATTGCCATTTTAGCATTTTTTCTTTTACAAATTGAGCAATTACATTGTTTAATAATATCAAGATCATTATTAACTTCTAATTCTACTGCACCGCAATGACATTTAACATTATGTATCATAGAGCTCCTTATTCACTGGCGCGCCCGAAATGATTCGAACATTTGACCTACCGCTTAGAAGGCGGTTGCTCTATCCACTGAGCTACGGGCGCATAATTTGCATTTATCATAGTCTAAAAAATAAAGAAAGAAATTATACTTAATGTGTCCAAGGCTCTTTTCTATTTGTATCGAAATTTGAAGCATAACTTTTAGGTTTAATTTTTCTTTGCTTTGGTTCTTCGACAAAATATTGATAATTATTTTTTTTTGCCCATTCAATGGCTTGTTCTTTCGTATCAAAAAAAAGTTTTATCTGGGATTTGGTATCTAATGAACTATTCCAACCCATTAAAGAATCTTTTACTTTTTCTACTTCAGAAATATATTCAGCTAGCCACAATTTAGTTTTTTTGAAACCTGACTGCATTGAAGTTTTTGAAGGTTTATAAATTTTTATAGTCATTAGATTGCTGTTTCAAAATACTTATCATTATAATCGTTAAAATATTTTCCACCAGATTTTATATTTTGACAAAGAACTTGTGTTTCACCTAATAATTTAGTTAAAAAGAAGTTACCAGTTTCAATTTTGGATTTATAAAAACTTTCATCTTGCTTTTCTAATTTTGCTAATGAAATCTCTATATACTGTAACCAAATATAACCTAGAGAAATTAAAGATGATAAATTTAAAAATTCTACAGCATGAGAATTGATCTCATTTTCATCATTTAACGATTTAATATATTCAAAAATACTTTTGTAAGAGTCATATGAAGGCATAAATAAATCAATATATTTTTTCATATCTTGATTATTATTAATTTTACCTTGATAGCTATCTATCATAGTAAAAAATTCATTAAATAATGCGCCATTATCAGTTTGTAATTTTCTTCCTATTAAATCTAGAGCTTGAATACCGTTTGTTCCCTCATAGATTGTTGTAATTCTTGCATCTCTTACTAATTGTTCCATTCCATGATCAGTAATAAAACCGTGACCTCCATATATTTGCATAGCTCGATTTGTATTTTCGACTGATTTATCTGAAGCATATGATTTAATAATTGGCGTCATGAGTGCTATAAAATTTTCAGATAACTTCTTGTCTTTTTCATCTGAAGAATTTTCAATATTATCAAAGTGATTTCCTGCCAATAAAGTTAAACCTCTAACTGCTTCATTAATAGATTTTATATACAATAAATTTTTTCTTATTTCAGGATGAACAATTATGGGATCGGCAACTTGATTGCTAGAAGATAATTTTCCTTGTAAACGCTCTTTTGAATAATAAAGTGCAGATTGATAAGCAGTTTCTGATAAACCTAAGCCTTGTATCCCTACAAATAAACGAGCTCCATTCATCATTATAAACATTGCTCTCATTCCCTTATTAATATCGCCTACTAGCCAGCCCTTAGCTTCATTGTAATGCATTACACAGGTTGGGCTTGCATGAATACCCATCTTCTTCTCTATTGATCCACATTCAACATTATTTCTTTTAACAAAATCACCACTTTCATTTGGTAAAAATTTAGGAACCAAGAATAAACTTATACCTTTTATACCAGGAGGCGCATTTGGTGTTCTTGCTAATACTAAATGAATAATATTATCACTAAGATCATGTTCTCCACATGTAATAAAAATTTTTGTTCCAGTAATGCTATAACTTCCATCTTCTAACGGTGTTGCCATTGTTTTACTTAAACCAAGATCTGTTCCACATTGTGGTTCAGTTAAATTCATTGTACCCGTCCACTTACCACTAGTTAAATTTGGCAGATAAGTATTTTTCAAATCTTCATTAGCACTTTTTTCAATTGCATCGATAGCATTTGCTGTAAGACCTGGATAAAGACCAAATGACATATTAGCTGAGCTTATCATCTCATCTAAAATCATATTCATAATATAAGGTAAATTTTGACCACCAAATTCTTCCTTTACTTTAAGTCCCTGCCAACCATTTTCAGAAAAAGTTTTATAAGCTTCTTTAAATCCTTTTGGTGCGTTCACAACTCCATTATTAAATGAACATCCTTCACTATCTCCACTTTGATTGAGTGGAAGTAACGTTTCTTCACATAGTTTTGCTGCTTCTTCAATTATAAGCATTAAATCGCTTGTTTCTAAATCTAATTTTTTTAATTTGTCACTTTCCTTAAGATTTAAAAAATCTTCAATTAAAAATTTAAATTCTCGTAGAGGTGTTTTATAAATTTGCATAATATTTAATTAATATTTTCTAACACAGTTGCAATACCTTGACCTAAACCTATACATTGTGTCGCTAATCCATACTTTTTATTATTATTTTGTAACAAATTTGCAACTTTACCAGTAATCCTGGCTCCTGTAGCTCCTAAAGGATGTCCTAATGCTATTGCTCCACCATGGATATTTACTTTATTTATGTCCATATTTAATTCTTTAATACATGCTAAAGATTGAGAAGCAAATGCCTCATTTAGTTCCACAATATCAATATCGGAAATTGATAAATTAGCTCTTTTTAGAGCTTTTTTGGATGCACTAATTGGGCCAAGGCCCATTAATTCTGGCGGACAACCAACTACAGCTGTAGATTTGATACGAGCTAAAATATTAAGATTATTTTTTTTTGCATATTCTTCTTCACACACAATTACTGCTGATGCTCCATCTGTTAATGGTGACGCTGTACCAGCTGTAACTGTTCCATTTTCATCAAAAGCAAGTTTTAACCCATCTAAAATTTCATGTGATGTATTTGGACGAATTCCTCCATCTTTATTAATTATTTGATCATTATTCTTAATAGGAACAATTTCGTTGTCGAACATTTTTGTTTCTCTAGCTGAATTAGCTTTAGAATGACTACTAATAGCAAAATCTTGTTGCTCTTTTCGAGAAATATTAAATTTTTTTGCAACATTTTCAGCTGTAATGCCCATAGACATATATACATTTGGATTGTCTTTACTTAATTGAGGATGAGGATCGTATGTTAACCCATTCATAGGTATAAATGTCATACTTTCTACACCACAACATAAAAAAACGTCCCCAGAGTTAATTGCAATCGCACCAGTTGCATCATGAATAGCTTGCATTGAAGAGCCGCACCATCTGTTAACTGTCATACCTGCTACATGTTCTGGCATATCTGTCATAAAAGAAACAATTTTAGCAATATTATTTCCTTGCGCTCCTTCAGGATACGCACAACCCGTAATAATGTCCTCTATGTCATTTTTATTAATTGGTATTTCATTAAGTAATTGATTTATTGTTTGTGATAGAATGTCTTCCGGTCTTATATTGGCCATTTCTCCTTTACGAGCAAAAGTGAAGGGTGATCTTTTGTAACCCACAATAACTGCATTTCTCATTTAAAACTCCATTAAAGAATGTATTTCAATTCCTTTTTCAATTAGTTTTTTATCACCACTTAAATCTGGTAAATTTATTATAAAACCTGCACCAACAATATTTTTGTCTTCAAACTTTTTAATTAACTCTACTGCCGCAAGTGCGGTTCCACCTGTTGCTAAAAGATCATCAATAATTAGTAAATCTTTATGATCATCTAATGCATCTGTATGAATGTGCATTTCAGTTGATCCATATTCTAAGTCGTATGAGGTTTTGAAAGTATCAAATGGAAGTTTATGAGGCTTTCTCAAAGGAACAAATGCTGCATTTAAAAAATAAGCTATTGCACCTGCCATAATAAATCCTCGTGATTCTATACTTAAAACTGCATCTATTTTTTTATTTTTCCATGGTTTTACCATGTCATCAATGACTTGTTTAAAGTGTCCTGCATTTTGCAACAATGTTGTAATATCTCTGAATTGTATTCCTTCCACAGGATAATCAGCAATTGTTCGAACGTATTCTTTCATTAGTTTTTCTCAATGTCTTTTATATCAAATAAAGTAACAGGTGCAAAATTTGAAGAACAATCGTATGTTTTAGTATAAGGGAATTTTAAAAATGAGTTTGAGATTTGATTGCTTACATTTAATTTCTTTTCAAAATGATTTATCAATAATTTATTTGGGTTTGCATGTGGTGCAAGGTTACGAATATATTTAATTGTATTTTCAATATTAGTTTTGTTTTCTCTACATAGTAGATAAGTAGCTGTTGCCATTGATCTTGAAACACCACACCAACAATGAATGACAATATCTTCATCATAAGTATATGTAGAAGTAAAATTAGCTATTGAATTTACATGCTCTTCAGCAGGTAGAATTTGTGGTATTTTATCAGAATTCAATCGAAATATTTTATTATTGCTGCTAATTTCAATAATATCGTCAAATCCTAACTTTAAATGATTTTTTACACCCTTGGGTGTTTCTGGTGCATATCCTGGATCAATTACTGATACAAGATATTTGGGCTGTATGCTTTCACAAACATTTGGTAAATCATTAAGAGAACAAACAATAATCATAAAAAAAGGGTGGTATAAACCACCCTTAATAAAAGTAAAATAATTAAACTACTCTGCAGTTGCATCAGCTAATATTGCATTAGCATCTTCATTTAATTGATTTAATGTTGAAATGATATCATCACCATTAATGATTGCTGCATAAGCTTTTTCAACCTCACCTCTAACTGAATAGTAACCAGGAACAGATGGTTCACCTTTTCCGTATTTAACCATTGTTAATGATTTATCATATTGAGGTAATTCAGCTCTTTTTTCAGCAATTAATGGATGATCTGCAGAAGAAGTTCTAACAAAACCATATCCGCTTTCAGTTGACCAAACTGCTGAGTTCTCAGTATTAGAAATATATTTCATCCACTGATATGCTGCTACCATTCTATTAGCATCACCTGAATTTCCCATAATTAAACCACCACCATATAAGTTAAGCACTGGTTCACTAGTGGTGTATGATAATGGAGCTACATCCCAATTACCATTGTAACCCTCTTCAATGGCTTTCTGGAAATATGTGATACCAGAAGTAGATCCTGCAGCAAATAAAACAGAACCTTGTCCTAAGTATTGCTGGTCAGTGTATTTACCTCTTGCAACTATTGCACATCCTTTATTAGCCATTCCTTGAATGAATTCCATAGCTTCAATCGCTTTTGGGCCATTATAAATATACTGACCATTATCATAGTCAAATACATCACCTCCATGCGCAAATACCCATGCTGCAAAGTTACTTGCATCTGTATCTATTTCATATCCATAACTTGGAACATCTTCACCCATCTTACCGCTATAATCTTGATTTGTTGCAGCACATGCTGCTTCCGCAAAATCAGCAGGAGTCTTAGGAGCATCTAAACCTAGTTCCTTTAACCAATCTGCATTGTAATAAAGGATCTCTATTGATTTTCCAACTTCATGTAATAGTTTTGGATTTCCATCAAAATATGGTGAAAAGCCAACAGTCCAGTTTGCACCCCAATCTGCTATATCATCTTGAGAAACACCCCATTTTTTACTATTTGCTAGAATATTTTGATCAATTGAAGCACCAATTAAGTACATATCTGCGGCAGCGTTACCATAACCTCTAGCAACGTCTGCTATATCTTTTGTTCCAGCAGCAGACATCATAGCAGATTGAACTTTTCCGTAATGCCCTTTGTGAACAACATTAACTTTTATTCCTGTTTCAGCTTCAAATCTTTCAGCTCTTGCCATCATTGCATCTAATCTTTCATCTGAATATTGAACCCAGAATTCAACAGTTTGACCTGAAGGATCTGCGTTTTCAATATCTTGTGCAGTAATTGCGAATGATTGCGAGGAGATAAAAAATAAAGAAGCTAAGAAGAAATTTAAAATATATTTATAAAATTTCATAATCACCCCGTAAAATATTAATTAATATAGAGGTAAAATTAAAGTTTTGTTACAAAAAATTTACTGATTTATTCTTTTAATCCAAAGTTTGATATACTTTCTATGAATAACTTCTGAGTAAAAAAGTATAATACTAAAATTGGGAAAATAGCAATTAAACAAGCAGCCATCAATAAATTAAAATTAGGTCCCACTTCTCTCACAAAACTATAGATAGAAACTGTTACAGGATACCAATCATCTCTAGTTAATATAAGTAAAGGCCAAGCAAAACTATTCCATGCTATTATAAAAGTAAATAAAGAAACTGTCACAATAATAGGTTTACTCATTGGAATTACTACCTTGAGTAAAAAATTTAAATGAGAAGATCCATCTAGTCTTGCAGCATCCCATAATTCATTTGGTATCTTTTTAAAATATTGTCTTAATAAGAAAATTACAAAAATATTTCCCATAAAAGGAACTGTTAAGCCTTGAAGACTATTCATCCAAGAAGGTCCAAATGGCAATGGAATAATTTCCCCTCGAATAATTAATAAATGAGGTAATAATGTAATGATTTCTGGAATCATCAATGAAAGTAACAACATATAGAATATGATATTTTTAAATGGGAATTCAATTTTAGCAAAAGAGTATGCTGCTGGAATACTAGTTAATAAAACACCAATAACAATTATTGAACTTATTATTAAGCTATTAAATGTATAACGTTGAAATCTATTTGATGTCCAAACTTCATAATAATTTTCAAACATCAATTTTTTTGGAAATAAATATTGATTTGATGCTTCACCAGCTGTCATCAATGATGTTGATATCATGTAAAAAAATGGGTAAATTGAAATAATAAAAACTATTAATAAAATTAAATAAGGTATCCTAGTTTCAGCATTAATAATTCTAGTCATAACTTAACCTTTTTCTAAAAATTACATATTGCGATATTGCTAAAATATTTAGAAGTATAAATAAAATTACTCCTTCAGCTGCAGCATAACCATATTTCACCCTGCCCCAAAAATGATCAAAAATTTCTATTGTAACAACATCCATTGTATCTCCAGCAGAAGAAGTTTGCATAACAAAAATACTATTGAAAGCTTGAAAGGTATTTATAAAACCAGTCAACATTAGAAAAAATATAATAGGCATTAATAGTGGTATGGTAATTTTTATAAATGTTTGCCATCTACTAGCTCCCTCTGCTTTTGCAGCTTCATATAAATCAGAGGGTATAATTGATAAACCGGCAAGTAAAATTATTGCATAGTAGCCAGTATAAGACCATATTCCATATATGATTGATGACATTAGAGCTAAACTTGGTCCAGCTAGTAGACCTTCTATTTTTATACCAAATAAAACTTCAGTAATAGGTCTTTTATCAAATAACCACATTTGAGGCTCAAAACCAAATATTCCTATTAGCTGATTTAAAAAAGAATTTTCAGCTTTACCAAATATTAAAAAAAATACTGCAGCACCCATTACTGCTGGAGTAATGTAAGGAAATAGTAAAATCATTTGAAAGAATTGTTTACCAGCTAATTTTTGGTACAGAGCAAATGCTATTATTAATCCTAATCCAACCTCAAAAATTATAGTGAAAAACGAATAATAAAAAGTATAAATAAGAGAGTAAAGATAGTCTTCATCACCTGTTAAAAGCATTTTTTCCCAGTTGATATTAATTAATATTATTCCAATAACTAATATTGTTATAGATAAAAATGCTAAATAGATTTTATTTTTTACTTTATTTTTAAATTCACTCCACAATCCATAACTCAATATCAATAATAATAATCCCAAAACAAATAACCAAAAAGCTGGTATGTCTCCAAGTATTCTTTGGTAATTCTCAAATCCTAAAAATCTCCCTTTAAAAACTTTCCACTTGTGAACACTCATGTACATTCCAAAAAAAACAGGAAAAATTCCAAATAGACTGATTATTAAAACAGCAGGAAGAATTAATAGGTATCCTGTAAGTTTTTCTGAATGATTTAAAAAGAATTTATTCATTAATTTTTATAAAATCACCTTTATTTATTTTACCATCATTTAAAGGATCTAAATATATTCCTAAATTTATATGGTTGTATATTTTTTTTAAGTTTAAAGGAACATTAAGATTTATATTAGAAGTTTTGGGCTTAATATTAGTTGCTGAACATCTGGGAATTTCTTTAATAACTTTAAATTTTATATCATTGATTGATAAAACTTTACCTACTAGCTTCCTTTCTTCCCATTTGTCTAAATCTTCTACATATATATTTCCTCTAAAACGCTCATATTCAATTTTATGATTAGAGAGGTTTTCAAAGTCTTTAATACTGTTTAAATTTATTAATGATATCGATTTATTTGGCATTGTATCGAAAAAAGGATTTATATTATCTTTTAATAAATTAATATTATTTACATTTGGTAAAATATCCTCAAGTTTACTGCATAAGATTTTTACTTCATGTTGATTATCAATATCTGTTTTTAAAATTATTTTATTTTCAAATTTTAGTATTAAGAAATTATCTTCTAATAAAAAATTATATTCATTTAATTCAGGATATTTTTTTAGTGATAAAAAATTATAAATTTCTCGTTTTAAAGGGTTATTTTTTATAAATTCTATATCTTTAAAATTAAGATTATTAGTGAACGCAAATATCCGATCATTTTTTATACCAATATTTTTAATAATCTCTAAGTTATCTACATTATTTAAAGAAAGAGATTTTACAGGTGAAAAATATAGATTTTTGATTTTCACTTATATTAGCATTTAAGTTTTTTTTAAAAAATACTGATCTAAAAATGAATCTAACCAATTTGAAATATTTTTATTATATTTATAACGATAATAAAGTTGAACAAATATATTTTGAGCACCTTTAACAAATAATTTTTTAGGATTCTTTAATAATACTAAATACAGCCATCTAATATGAAGTTTAAAATTTACTTCAGGATGAAATTGAAGAGCATAACAATTTTGATATTTAAAAGCTTGATTATTAAAAATATCACCCCTTGCTAATAACTCACAGCCTGTAGGAAGAGAAAATCCTTCAGAATGGAATTGAAAGAAAATCTTTTGAGAATTAAAAAGATTTTTTGCATTTTCAGTTGGTTCAATTTTATAAAAACCGATCTCTGAAATACCATCTTTATTAGTTGTAATTTCTGAACCTAAACATTTAGCTAATAATTGTGCACCAAAACAAATTCCAAGATAAGGAATGTCAGTTTTTATAATTTTGCTTATCCATTCTAATTCTTTATTTATATACTCATCTTCATCGTTTATGCTTCCTGGTGCACCAAATACAACTATAGCTGAGTATTGGTTAATATTTAAAGGAAGTTCTTCACCTAGAGGCGGTCTACATATTTCAGCAACATATCCCCTATCTCTAAATTTATTTCCTACATCTCCTGGAACTGAAGTTTTTTGATGTAATACAAACAAAACTTTATTCATACTAAATAATTAATAATAAATATTTAATTAATATGAAAATATTATTTCATAAAAATTGTAAGTATTTTGTATATTAATTTATAATGATACTTATGTGACAAAATAATCAATATCTAAAATCTTTATGTAAAACATAAGAGTAAAATAACCAAAATTCATCATTACAACAAAACTGATAAGCATATTGATCGATTTAGGGAGTGAATTTCCTAAAAAATCATCCCAAAAAACTTTTTCTAAATATAGAGCTAATTCAAAGTATATAAGCGTAATGATTGCAGCATTAAAGATTATTAAAGAAGTTAATCCATTTAGACTCAACCAATAATTAATTAAAATTAAAATTAAAGAAGAAAAAGAATAAATAGAAAAATTTAATAAGATTTTTTTATTTATTGAAAATTTTTTGAAAAAAATAATGTATCTTGTATTTAAAAATAACAAAATTAATATCGAGCTAAAAAAAGAAATAATTAATATTTTTGTTATTTGATATTCCATTTATACATATTTTTTATATAACTATAAATATATAAGAAAAATAAGAAAATGAAATTTGATAATGAAACTAGTATTATTCAACAAAAAATAGCGAATGGTTATGCTGGAGTTTCACGAAGATTAGCTATTGTAAATGCCTTAAATTTAGAGACTAATGAAACTGTTATTGATATTGGATGTGGCGGTGGTCATTTAATCGAAGAAATTTCATTATCTGTTGGAGAGCAAGGCAAAGTAATAGGAATTGATCCAAGTCAAGATCAATTAAATGTTGCAAGCGATAAATGTAAACATCAAAATAATGTGGAGCTTATTTGTACTACAGCCGATGATATCAATATAGAAAATGCTTCATGTGATAAAATTACAGCTACTCAAACATTAGAATATATTGAAGATATAGATACATCCTTAAAAGAAATAAAAAGAATTTCTAAAACTAATTCTAAATTTGTTAATGTTTCAATTCTCTGGGACTATTTTAGATTTTATGGACCAGAAAAAGAAATTAATGATTTGATTCATGAGGCATTTAGAGCGCATTGTTTTCATCAAATGCTTCCACTTGATTTAAATGGTAAATTAAAAAAACTTGGATATAAAAAAATAAATTCTCAAAATTTATCTTATTTAATTACAAATAGAGATAATAATTCACCAGCAATTTTTTATGAAACTATGTTAAGTAGATTTGCGATAAGCCAAGGTGTTTCAGAAGAAAAAGTAGATGATTGGAGAAAACAATTAAAAGAATCTGAAAAGGAAGGAAATTTTGGATTTACAAGTTTTCCAGTATTAACCTCAGCATATTTAGGTTAATATTATTAATGAAATTAAAAGTTTATTTATCTGGTGAAATTCATACTAATTGGCGAGATGAGATAATAGATAAATGTAAATCTAAAAATTTAGAAATAGAATTTTCGAGCCCAACTACCAATCATGAACAATCAGATGATGTTGGTGTTAAAATACTAGGAAGAGAAGAAAAAAAATTTTGGCATGATAACAAAAGTGCTAAGATAAATGCTATCAGGACTAGAAATGCGATAGAAAAAGCAGATATAGTTGTAGTACGTTTTGGCGAAAAATATAAACAATGGAATGCTGCTTTTGATGCAGGGTATGCATCAGCCTTGAATAAATCTCTTATAATAATGCATAGTGAAGAAAATCAACATGCATTAAAAGAAATCGATGCTGCTGCTTTAGCTGTAACCAAAAATATAGAAGAGGTTTTTAAAATA
>CACNND010000011.1 GCA_902621725.1 uncultured Alphaproteobacteria bacterium
AAGTTAAATAAATTTAATCCCCCAATAATAAATAAGGAGAATACAATATGCCAAGTGGTAAAATTAAATGGTTTAATCCGACCAAAGGTTATGGATTTATAGAAAATGATGATGGAGGAAAAGATGTTTTTCTTCATGTTTCAGCTTTAGAAGCTGCTGGTATTGATACTTTAGAAGAAGGTATGCCAGTTGAATTTGAAATCGGTGAAAACCGTGGAAAAGAAAACGCTATTAATATTAAGAAAAAATAATATTTAATTGAATTCAAACAAACTTTTAGAATGGATTGGCGTAACTACAGCAATCCTTTATTCCCTACTAGTTGCATTTAACATTGGTTTAGAATTTATTGGCTTTTCATTATTATTGCTATCAGCAGTGTTAATTGGAATCTGGGCCTATAAATTAAAACACAATGGAATATTGTTTTTACAATTTTTTTACGCTGGTGCAGGTATTATAGGAATGTATAGATGGTTTGGATAAAAATATTTTTTTTATTTTTACTTTTATATTCTTCAATTGCATATTCTTCTGAATTAAATGAAGAAGAAGAAATGTATTTTAATTTTGTCGATTTAAATAATGATGGAGTTATTTCCTATGAAGAAATTGAACAATCATTAAATTTACTCTTTCAAATTATAGATCTGAATCAAGATAATAAAATTTCTCAAAATGAGATAAATGAATTAAAAGGCATAATTGAATCTTTAAGATGAGTATTTGGGGAAGAGTTTTAGGCGGAGCAGCAGGATTTGCATTAGGAGGACCTATAGGTGCTATCTTAGGTGTAATGGCTGGTGGTGCTTTCGATAGAAGATCTAAATCAAAATCATCATTTAACTTCAATCGAATAAATAATAATCAAAAACAACAAATTTTTACATTAAGTTTTATTATTCTAGCTGCAAAATTAGCAAAATCAGATGGTATTGTATCAGATGATGAAATCAGAGCATTTAAAGAAAAATTTAAAGTTCCAAAATCTGAAATTCCTAAAGTTGCAAAAATATTCAATGAAGCAAAAAAAGATACGTATGGCTATAAACAAATAGCAAATCAAGTAGGAGATTTATTTTCAGCAAATAAAATTTTATTGGAAGAATTATTAAATAATTTATTTTATATTGCTGCATCTGATGGAAAGGTATCTATTAGTGAAATAGATTTTTTAAGATCAATTTCTAAATCGTTTAAATTTAGTGAAAAAGATTTTCAAAGAATTTTTCAATCAAATTTAAAAAATAGTGAATCTGATCCTTACAAAATATTGGGTGTGAATAGATCAAGCACTGATAATGAGATAAGAAAAAAATGGATAAAATTAAATAAAGAACATCACCCAGATAATTTAATTGCTAAAGGTATGCCTAAAGAATTTATTAAACAATCTAATAAAGAATTAGCGGCTATTAATATTGCTTACGATAAAATTAAAGAAATTAGAGGAATTTCTTGATACCTAAAGATTTATCTGCCGATAATATTAGTAAAATTTATAAAAAAATTAGACCATTTATTAATCAAACTCCTTTTTTAAAGTGTCCTGATGATATTGATAATTATTTTTCTACTAATTTATTTTTTAAATGCGAATTTTTACAAAAATCTGGTTCATTTAAGGCAAGAGGTGCTATTAATAATATAATTTCTCAAGATCAGAATAAATTTAATAAAGGAATTACAGCAGTTAGTGCTGGAAATCATGCGATCGCTGCTTCATTTGTGGCTAATCAATTTAAATTGAAAAATAAAATTTTCTTATACGAAAGTGCAAATAAATATAGAGTTCAAACTTGTAAAAATTATGGTGCTAACATAATCTTTACAAATCCAAAGCAAGCTTTTCTTGATGCTGAAAGTGCTAAAAATGAAGGTTACTATTTTATTCACCCTTTTGACGGCCCATTGACATTACAAGGTAGTGCCACCTTGGGATTAGAAATTGTAGAATATTTAAAATTAATTAATACTAAAATTGACAATTTACTAATTTCAGTTGGAGGTGGGGGATTAATAAGTGGTGTTTCATCGTATATAAAACAATTTTATCCTAAGATTAAAATTATTGGTGTTGAACCTGAAAATGCTAATGGCTTAAATCAAAGTTTAAGAGCTAACAAACCACTAAATAATGTGAATGTAAATAGTATTGCTGATAGTCTTTCAGCACCTTTACATATGCAATATTCTTTTGATGTAGCAAAAGAAGTAATTGATGAAATGGTAACTGTTTCTGATGATGAAATGAAAAAATTTATGGTTTTTTGTTATAAAAAATTTAAGTTATTTCTTGAGCCCGCATGTGTTGCTGGACTTGCTGCTTTAAAATATAAAATCAATAATAAGCTTATTGGCAAAAATACAATGGTGATATTGTGTGGCTCAAATATTGATAAAAAAACATGGTCAGATTTAACTCTTTAATCTGGAAAATATAAAATACCACCACTTAAATTTTTTTTCACACCTGTAGTATTTTTATTACTTATTTCTAAATTTTTAAATGATCTCATGCCAATATACGCAAACATTTGAGCTTCTACTAAATCACCATTTATTTTATATTTATCAATAAGTTCAATTTTTTTATTCAGTTTATTCATTAATATTTCTTTGAGTAATTTATTTTTTCTTCCTCCTCCAGTAAGTAAGATTCTTTCAATCTTAAATTTTTTATTTTTTAATAATTCTTTAAATCCAATATAGGTCATGTAGTTAGCAGTCATTAGCGCATCATATTTGTTCAATTTAATTAGCTCATTAAAATAATTTCTAAAATAATTTCTATCTAATGATTTTGGGAATTTTTTCTTAAAGAAATTATCTCTTTTAAATTTATAAATTAATTTGTTATCTACATTGCCTTTTCTTGCAAAATTTCCATCATTATCAAATTTTTTTTTAAAAAAATAATTGCTTAGATCATCAGTTAAACAATTTGCAGGTCCTATATCTGATGATAATAATGTTTTTGAAACTACTGTAGAAAAATTTGCTATACCTCCAAGATTTACTATAATTACATTTTTCTTAAATTTTTGTATTAAAAACTTATGATAGTATGATCCAATTGGTGCTCCCTGACCGCCATTTTTAATATCATTATCTCTTAAATTACTTATAGTTTTAATTTTAAGATTTTTTGCAATTTTTTGTCCGTTTCCTAATTGTATAGATATTTTATTTGAAGGGTCGTGGTAAACAGTCTGTCCACTAATTGATATTAAATCGATATTTTTTTTATTAATTTTTTTTTGTTTCAGAAACAAAATTATTTTTTTTTCTAAAATATCTGTAACGAAATCATCCTTTTTTAAAAAATATTCTTTAATTTTATTATTAGTTTTTGGTTTATTTAATATTAGATTGTTTATTGTATTTTGATAATTTTTATCAAATTTATACGAATTCTCACATTTAATTTTTACAAAATCAGTCCCATTTGTTTTAATCAAACTGATATCAACACCATCCATTGATGTGCCTGTCATAACTCCTAAGACATTAAATTTTGAATTCTTAATCATTTATAATCAAATTTAATTTTACACATTTTATTAACAAACATATCAACAAAAAAAGATTAATTAGTTTTAAAAATACATTTTTTTATTGATTGATAAATAACAAATAGATAGATTATTTTTAATTATTACACGCAAAGGTAATAATCAATTTAATAAAAGGAAACGATTATTAAATTGTATCGGGAGGAAATGCACGATACACAAAAAGGACTTAGCTTGCTGGGTCCTTTTTTTTTGTTTTATGGACAAATCTAATAAATAAAGTATCAGACATTTCATAATGATAAGAAATTATGAAAAAATTTTAGATGTTATTTTAGATGATCTTATCCCATTAACAAAAATTTCAATTAATGAAGGAAATAAAATATTTGGCGGATTTATTGTTAAAAAATATGACCTAAGTCTTGTTTGTCTAGGTACAAACAAGGAAATCAAAAATCCTTTATTTCATGGAGAAATTTCAACTCTTTTTAATTTATTTGAAAAAAAACTATTTAATACAAAAGATTATTACTTCATAAGTACCCATCAGCCTTGTTCTATGTGTTTATCAGCTATAACCTGGGCCGGATTTGACAATTTTTACTATTTTTTTTCCTATACCGACACAAAAGAAGGTTTTCATATTCCACACGATCTTAAAATTTTGACGGAGGTATTTAAGATAAAAGATGGTAAATACAATATTAATAATGATTATTGGGAGAGTTACTCAATTTTATCGGAAATTAAAAGATTAGGAATAGAGGACTCATTATCAGATAAAATTTATCAGATCAAAGATGAGTATCAAAAAATGTCAGAAATTTATCAAAAATCAAAAATTGATAATAAAATTCCTCTAAAATAATTGTTAAATTATAAAAAAAAGTATACAAATAATTAACGGGAGATACTGAAATTTCAGAGCCGAAGGAGCAACGACCCGGAAACTCTCAGGCACAATGGACCGTTAAAATAAAACTCTGGAAAAGAGCACTTAGCTCTACCGAAGGTGAAAAGCTCTCAGGTAAAAAGACAGAGGGGTAGCTTGGAGAATTTATTTGAACCAGTTACCATTAGACATTCCGCTAAAAAAATTTCATCAAAATAATGGTGCAAAGATACTGCCATTTGCTGGTTTTAACATGCCTATCAATTATAAAACTGGAATAATTAATGAACATAAAAACGTTAGAAATCATTCTGGTATTTTTGATGTTAGTCATATGGGTCAAATTTTAATTGAAAATAATGAATCTTATTTACATAAATTAGAAAAATATATTCCATTACAATTAAAAAAATTAATTAAAAATAGATCGCATTATTCATTTTTGCTCAATAAATATGGTGGTGTTATTGATGATCTAATTATTTCAAATATTGATATTAAAGATAAGTCATATTTGTATATTGTTTATAATGCATCCCGAAAAAAAGAAGACGAAGCAATATTTATTTCTTGTGCTCCTAATGCAGAAAAAATTTATGAAAAAAATTGTTTATTCGCAATCCAAGGACCTGATTCTATTAATGTTTTAAAAAATATTATTGATATTCCAAATAATATGAATTTTTTTGATATTTTAATAAGTAAATACGATAACAATGAAATAATAGTAAGTAGATCAGGTTATACCGGTGAAGATGGTTTTGAACTTTCTATTCCAAATGAAAGTGCAGAAAATTTAATTAATCTTTTACTTAAAAATGAAAATACAATGCTTTGTGGTTTAGGTTCTAGAGATTCATTAAGACTCGAAGCTGGATTAAGTTTATATGGCCATGAATTAAATGAAAAAATTACACCAATTGAAGCTGGTTTATCATGGGCTTTAGATAAAGAAAGATTAGAAGATGAAAATTTAAATGGAAATGAAGTTTTATCCGATCAATTAAAAAATAAACTATCTAATAAAAAAATAGGTTTAATTTGTACCAGTAAATCAATGCTAAGAGATGGAATGACATTATTTGATAATAATAACAATGAAATTGGCAAAATTACAAGTGGATGTTTTTCTCCCAATCTAAACAAATCTATTGCTATTGGTTATATAATATCTGAATTCAATACTGATAATCCAATTTTTTGTGAAATTAGAAAAAAATTAGAATTAGTAAAAATTAATAATCTACCTTTTGTAAAAAAAAATTATAAAAAAAATGGGAGCATATATGAGTGAAAAAAAATACACAAAAGATCATGAATGGGTTTCAATTGAAAATGAAATTGCTACAATTGGTATTAGCAATCATGCTCAAGAATCTCTTGGCGATATTGTATTTATTGAATTACCTTCAGTTGGAAGTTCAGTAAAAGCAAAAGATGAAATATGCGTCGTTGAATCTGTAAAAGCAGCTTCTGATATTTATGCTCCAATAGATGGTGAAATAATTGAAGTTAATAATAATCTAGAAAATGATGCTGCTATTATTAATCAAGATGCAGAAAATGAGGGATGGATTTTTAAAATGAAAATTTCTGATTCAAATCAATATTCTGAACTTATGTCAGAAGATGAATATAAACAATTTTTGGAACAATAGATGATTGAAATAGATAAATTTGTAAGCAGACATATAGGGCCTAGAAATGAAGATATTGGAGAAATGCTCAAATTAATAAATTGCTCTTCATTAGATGAATTAGTTGAAAAAACTGTACCAAATCATATCATTTTTAAAGACAAACTTAAATTTAGACCTGGGATGTCTGAAGAGTTTAATAAAATTAATACTCAACTTTTATCTTTAAAAAATAATTTCAAAAAAACTTATATTGGAATGGGTTATTATAATACTATTACTCCTAGCGTTATTTTAAGAAATATTCTTGAAAATCCAGGATGGTACACTGCTTACACACCTTACCAACCAGAAGTAAGTCAGGGCAGGTTGGAAATGTTAATGAATTTTCAACAAATGATAATCGATTTGACTGGAATGGATATTGCAAATGCATCTTTACTTGATGAAAGTACTGCGGCAGCTGAGGCTATGATGATGGCTTTTAAAATTAAAAAAAGTACAAAGTTTACTTTTTGTGTTCAGAATAAATGCCATCCACAAACACTATCTGTCTTAAAAACAAGAGCTAAGCCTCTAGGTATAAAAATTATATTTGATAATCCAGATAATGATACATTTGGTTGTTTAATTCAAAATCCAGATACATACGGAGAAATTGCAAATCTCAACGATTTAATAAAAATAAATAAATCTCACGATGCGTTATCAATCATAGCAGCTGATATAATGAGTTTGGTAATTATGAAATCACCAAAAGATTTTGGAGCTGATATAGTTGTTGGGAGTACACAAAGGTTTGGTGTTCCAATGGGTCTAGGAGGCCCTCACGCAGCATACTTTGCAACACTAGATGAATACAAAAGAATGATACCTGGAAGACTAATTGGCGTTTCAGTTGATCGTACTAATAAAAGATCTTACAGAATGGCTCTTCAAACGCGTGAGCAACATATTAGAAGGGAAAAAGCTACAAGTAATATATGTACTGCACAGGCCTTATTAGCAATTATATCTGCTTCATATGCAATATATCATGGTCCAACTAGATTAAAAAATATTGCTAATGATATTCATTATAAGTCTAGATATCTAAAAAAATCATTAGAGATATTAAATTTTGAAGTAAAATCTATAAATTATTTTGATACCTTATTAGTAAAAGACTCAAAATCTAAATACTGGGTAAATAAATCTATAGATAATGGTATCAATTTTAGATTTGTAAATGATGATCATTTTTCAATTTCCTTAGATGAAACTACATCACTACAAGATGTAGATAATTTAATTAAATTTTTTAATGAAAATAATACTGAAATATATGCTGAAGAGATCGAGGGCAAAATTGAAAATTCAATTTTTAAAAGTGATTTAGAAAGAAAAGATAATATTTTAACTCATCCAGTATTTAATATCTATCATTCTGAAACAGAAATGATGAGATATTTAAAAAAACTAGAAAATAAAGACATTGCGTTAAATAGATCAATGATACCTCTTGGATCTTGTACCATGAAATTAAATGCGGCATCTGAAATGCTTCCAATTACTTTACCAGGTTTTTCAAATGCGCATCCATTCTTAGAACCCCATCAACGTGAGGGATATAATGAAATGATGAGTGAATTAATATCGATGTTAAAAGATATTACTGGTTTTGATGCAGTTTCACTTCAACCTAATGCAGGAGCACAAGGTGAGTTTGCTGGCTTATTAGCTATTCAAAAATATCATGAAAAAAATTCAGATACTAAAAGAAACATTTGTATAATTCCAAAAAGTGCTCATGGAACCAATCCGGCCAGTGCACAGATGTGCGGTATGGATATTTTAATAGTAAACTGTGACGATAAAGGTAACGTTGACTTAACTCACTTAGATAAAAAAATTGAAGAAGCAGGAGATAAATTATCTGCTTTAATGATTACATACCCATCAACACATGGTGTATTCGAGGAAAGTATTGTTGAGATTTGTAAAAAAATTCATGATGCTGGAGGACAAGTGTATCTTGATGGCGCTAATTATAATGCAATGGTTGGTGTAGCTAAACCAGGTAAATTTGGACCTGATGTATGTCATATGAATCTGCATAAGACATTTTGTATACCTCATGGAGGAGGTGGGCCTGGAGTTGGAGCTATAGGATTAAAAAAACATTTAGCAGATTTTGCTCCGGGACATCCCATGTTTAAAAATGAAATTGGTTTAACAACTCAAGAGGCAGTTTCTGCAGCTCCTTGGGGTAGCGCATCTATTTTACCTATTTCATATTCCTATATTTCTATGATGGGTGACGATGGTTTAAAATTAGCAACTCAAGTTGCAATTTTAAATGCTAATTATATTAAAGAAAGATTAAAAAATTATTACCCTATTTTATATACTGGTAAGAATAATATGGTGGCACACGAATTTATTATTGATATCAGGCCATTTAAACAAGAATTAAATATTTCAGACGAAGATATTGCTAAAAGACTAATCGATTATGGATTTCACGCACCTACAATGTCTTTTCCTGTTCCCGGTACTCTGATGATTGAGCCTACTGAAAGTGAATCAAAAGAGGAACTAGATAGATTTTGTGAGGCAATGATTTCTATTCACAATGAAATTACTATGATTAGAGATGGTAAATTTGATAAAGTAGATAATCCCATAAAAAATGCCCCTCATACCATTGAAGAAGTGTCTTCTGACAATTGGGATCACAAATATTCCCGAAAAGATGCTGCCTACCCGCATGCTTATTTGATAAATAATAAATACTGGAGTCCAGTTAGTAGAATTGATAATGTATACGGTGATAGAAATTTATTTTGTGTTTGTCCTCCAATTGATGAATACGAAGAGGCTAAAACAGGATAATTTTTATTTATCAATTAATTAAAATATTAATTTAATAATAAGTATGATTTATATTAATCTTATTTTAGTTTTTTTAGTGCTGGTCGCAATTCATGAGTATGGTCATTATATAGTTGCGAGATTGTTTAAAGCTGAAGTTACTGATTTTTCAATTGGATTTGGTAAGCCTCTTTTAAAATATACAGATAGAAATGGCACTACATGGAAATTATCTCCAATTCCATTGGGTGGATATGTAAAAATTAAAGGTCTTGATAATATATTTTCTCCAAACCCTAACGATGAACAAGGATCCTTTCAATCCCTTACACTTTTTCAAAAGATATTAGTACTTTTAGCAGGAAGTATTTTTAATATTCTTAGTGCGTGGTTTGCTCTTTTCTGCATATTTTTCTTTTTTGGAATTGTTAGTTTAATGCCGATTATTGGATCAGTTAGTGAAAATTCATCAGCATTTGAAAATGATCTTAGAGAAGGAGACAGAATACTTGAAATAAATAATATTAGTATTCAAGAGTTTTCTGATATCCCAAAAGCAATTGCAAATAACCAAAGAATAAATATCTTAATAGAAAGAAATAATCAGATAATTGAAAAAAATTTTGATCTAAAATTTAATGAAGAATTAAATAGGTATATTATCGGAATATCTTCACCTCAAAATCCTATTATTGATAAGTATAATTTAATTGATTCAATTAAAAACTCATCTTTATTTATACCAACATATTATGCTGCTTCTTTTACATTTCTTCAACAATCTTATAAAGAAAATACATTAGGAGATCAGTTAGCTGGACCAATAGGGATCGTTAAAAATGCAGATCAAATGATGCTAGATCAGGTTAGAGGAGTTCTATTTTTATTTATTATTATTTCTTTGTTTGTGGGGTTATTTAATTTGCTTCCTATCCCTCTTTTAGATGGTGGTCATATAATGTATTTTATTATTAGAAGAATTTTTTCAAACTCTCTTCCTGAGTTTATTACAAGAGTTTATTTAGCTGTGGGGATAACAATAATATCTTTTCTCTTTATAGTTGTGACTTACAACGATATTTTTTATAAATAAATATTATTGGGAGATAAAATGACAAATTTTGAAAAAGTAAAAGAATTTATGACAACTTTTGGTCAAGAAGTAAAAACTAGTGCTGAATTTCCAGAAAATAAAATTGTCGAATTAAGAAAAAAATTGATTGATGAAGAATTTAATGAATTAAAAGATGCAATTAATGATAATGATATCGTTGAAGTTGCTGATGCATTAACTGATATTTTAGTTGTAACATACGGAGCAGGTGCTGCTTTTGGTATAGATCTAGACAAATGTTTTAACGAAGTTCATCGTAGTAATATGAGTAAACTTTCAGAGGAAGGTAAGCCAATTTATAATGAATTCGGTAAAGTGATGAAGGGTCCTAATTATTCACCTCCAGATTTGAAAAAAATAATTTAAATATTTTTTAGAGCATCATCTAAAGACTTCTTTAAGTCTAAAATATCTTCAATGCCAATTGAAAGTCTGATTAAGGTATCAGAAATTCCTAATTCATCTCTAATTTTTTTATCAATAGATGCATGTGTCATTATAGCTGGATGCTCAATTAAGCTTTCAACTCCACCCAAACTTTCTGCTAGAGTAAATATTTGAATTGTTTCAAGAAATTTTTTTGCTGAACTAATATCACCCATTAATTCAATTGATAATATTCCTCCAAATCCAGTCATTTGCTTTTTTGCAATTTCATAACTAGGGTTATTTTCCAATCCCGGATAAAAAACGTTTTTAATTTTAGGATGTTTTAATAAATAATTTGCAATTTCTAAGGCGTTGTTATTGTGCCTCTCCATTCTTACAGCAAGTGTCTTAATTGATCGTATAAGTAAATAACAATCGAAGGGACTGGGAACAGCACCAACTGCATTTTGAATATATTTAATTTTATCAGCTAAAATTTTATTATCATTAATAATTAATGCACCACCAATTATATCAGAATGCCCACCAAGGTATTTAGTTGACGAATGTATAATAACATCAGCTCCATTGTTTAATGGTTGCTGATTGTAGGGTGATGCAAAAGTATTATCACAAACAACAATAATATTATCATCCTTTAGGTTTTCTCTAATTTTTTTTATATCTATAATTTTTAATAATGGGTTGGAGGGTGTCTCAACCCAAATCATTTTTGTGTTTTCTTTTAGGTGACCTTGCCAATTATTTTCTTTACTAAGATCAGTATATGTTACTTCCACATCTTGATTTACTGTTTTAATTTTATCAAAAATTCTTCTTGTTCCACCATAAACATCATCGCTACAAATAATTGAATAATTTTTCCCTAAAGCATCTGATAATGCAGAAATTGCAGCCATACCTGAGCTGAAAGCATAAGCAAATTTACCATCTTCTAATTCAACTAATAACTTTTCTAATATATCTCTTGTTGGGTTTCCTGTTCTTGCATATTCATAAGTAAAGTCTCCAGGAGAATTTTGCTTGAAAGTCGATGAAAGATGAATAGGGGGCATTACTGCACCTGTAGTTTCATCAGCGCCATGACCTGAATGAATTACTTTAGAATTAAATTTTTTATCTTTAGTATTCATAATTACATCCAATCAGCGTATGGTAAATTTCTGGATAATAAGTATTCTTTATTAAACATTTTATCATAATATTTATTTGCATCATCACAAAGTATTGTTACTATTTTTTTACCCATACCCATTGATTTTGCTAGTTTTACTGCACCACATATATTTACCCCAGAACTTAATCCCAGAAATAATCCATCTGTTTTCATAATTTTAAATAGCATTTCCATACATTCTTGATCAGAAACAAAAAATGATTGGTCTACGTTACAATTTTCTAAATTTTTTGTTACTCTAGCCTGTCCGATGCCCTCTGTTATGGATTCTTCACCTTTTTTTTCTGGTTTACCATTAGTAAAATAATTAAACATTGAAGATCCTTGTGAGTCCGTACAAGCGATAATAATTTTTTTATTTTTTGATTTTAATCCAACACTAACACCAGTTAAAGTTCCTCCAGTTCCAATTGCACATGTGAAACCATCTATTTTACCATCTGTTTGTTTAAAAATTTCTGCAGATGTTGTTTTTTCATGAAATTTGTAGTTTGCTAAATTTTCAAACTGACCAGCCCAAAAAGTTTTCTTACCTGTTTGTTTTTCAATATCTTTAGCTAATTGCTTTGAGACTTTTTGATAATTGCCAGGATCAGAATATGGTTTAGCATCAACTAAATGAAGTTTTGCACCCATATTTTTAAGTATATCTCTTTTAGATTGAACGGTTATGTTGGGCATTACAATTTCTAGATTATAATTTTTTGCATTACAAACTAATGCTAAGCCTATTCCTGTGTTCCCAAAAGTGCCTTCAACGACAGTTCCACCTGGTTCCAATAATTTTTTTTCTTCTGCATCCTCGATAATACCAAGTGCTGTTCTATCTTTTACTGAACCAGCTGGATTCATAAATTCAGCCTTACCATATATTTCACAACCTGAAATTTCTGAGGGGTATTTTAATTTTATTAAAGGAGTGTTACCAATTAATTCAGTAACATTATTTGTTATCATCAATATCTCTTACACCATATGGGTTGAATGAAGTATCTTTATTAATATTAATGTTTTTAACAGGATTACCTACCATTGTTGCATAAGGAGGAACATCTTTTAATACCACTGTATTAGCTCCAACTCTTGCGCAACTTCCAATATTAATTGGACCAAGAATACTTGCACCACAACCAATAATTACATTATCCTCAATTGTTGGATGTCTTTTTGTATCTCTTTGATCTTTCGAATTTTCTGCAGGACTGATACCTCCTAATGTTACGCCATGATAAAGTGTAACATTATCACCGATTTCACTTGTTTCACCAATTACAGTTCCCATCCCATGATCTATAAAAAGATTTTTACCTATTTTTGCAGCCGGGTGAATTTCAATTCCAGTTAAGAAACGACTAAATTGAGATATTATTCTTGCAAGAGTGTACAAATTTAAATTCCATAATTGATTTGCTATTTTATGAAAAAATACAGATTTTACACCAGGATAAGTTAATATTATGCTTAATTTACTTCTAGCTGCAGGATCTCTTTTAATTATTGATTCTAAATAACTATCCATAATGTGAATAAGTAGTCATTAAAATCTTTATTTCAATCACCTTAATTCTCTTTTAAGCTCTTAAATTTAAAAAAAACGTAGGTTATATATTAAAAAGCACAACACTAATCGAGTGCGGTGGTAGTATTAAAAATCCTTTACTTGTTTTTAAGGAATTTTTTTTGATCTTAACCTTTGAAGTGTTTGTATAAGTATTAAGGTCAACTTTATTAGATCCTTCAATACAATAATTTTCAGCAATCATATCTAGATATGGAACTTTTAAAAGTATTTTGTCTGAACTTGATTTATTAACTACAGACATACACATATGTTTTCCATTCATTGTTACTGCAGAGTCAATGAGTTTATTATTTTTATATTCAGGCTGTTTACCTAATTTAAAAGAAACAAAATTTGAAGAATTAACAACTGATTTTAAAATTTTACCTTTATGAAATTTTGTATAAAGTTCTAAAACAAGTGTTGTTGGAGTTTTCCAAATTTTCTTTTTTTCTATTCGGTAATTACCCATTACATTTATCAAATGATATATACCAGTGTTGGTTATTATATCCCCTCTATTTATACAGGCGTTAAGAAGTGAAGCAGCATAAATTGCATCAGCAATATTATAATTTTCAATAAAATGAGGTGGAGTTGCTTCTACATAAGTGTTCCATTCATCAAAGGCTATTTTAATATTCTTATTGGAATATTTTTTTATTTCTCTTATCGTTCTATCTAACATTAATCTAACTTCTGTTGCTGCAGCAACCGTTGGAATATAACGTGTTTTATAATTTGGATGTTTTTTATCTTTCTCGGTTCTTATTGAATAATAATGGACACTCAATTCATCAATTTTTTCTTTAATATTTTTTAATACAAACTCATTCCAATGCCCAAAATGATCAGAACAAGCACCAACCGCAATAAATCGTAATTTTTTATTTATTTTTTTTAACTCTTTTACAAAAGCATTATATTTATTTGCATAAGTAACTGGATCTGTATGACCAATTTGCCATCCCCCAAACATTTCATTTCCTATAAAAATTGTTTCTAATTCATAAGGATTTTTTCTACCGTTTTTATATCTTAATTTTCCATATTTTGTGTTGATTGATCCAATCATATATTCGATCCAATTTTTTGCTTCTTGAATAGTACCATCACCAGTATTGATGGTAATCATTGGCTCGCTTCCGATATATTCACACCATTTCATAAATTCATCTGTACCTACATCATTATACTCCCATTGATACCAAGCATGATCGTAGTAGGGAAGGCGATAATCTTTTTTTCCAACTCCATTCTGCCAATTATAACCTGAAAGAAAATTCCCTCCAGGCCAACGAATATAACTTGGCTTCCATTCTTTAATCATTTCTGTGATATCTTTTCTAAATCCAAAAATTGTATTTTTTGGCATTAATGAACAGTTTGCAATAAAAATTGTTCCAGACTTAATAGAGATAGATAGGGTTTTTAGGCTATTACTTTTTTTAAAAGTAAATGTTTTTTTAATTTTTTTCCAATTTTTATTTGAATTAAATGTAAAATTTATTTCTCCAATATTTATAAATACTTTCTGATTTTCACCCTTGAAATAAATACTGAATTCGTATTCATCTTCTGAGTCAATAATATTAATCTTTTGCTTAATACCTCTTTGTATTTTTGATTTTTCTCGAATAGTAATTTGTTGAGATTGTTTGCCACTCCCGTATCTACTAATAATCTCTTCACCTTTTACAATATATTCTGAGTTAGAATGTGCGTACATAACGTGTTTTGCAGAAGCGTTATAACCTTTCCAGGGCTGTACAATGCCAAAATCTAAATGATCATTTTCTAAACCATTGTTCCAAACTAATTTATCAGGACCACAAAATTTTCTATTTTCTACTACCTCTGCCCAAATTCCATTTCTATAAATTGCATCTCCAATATGTTCCAGATTAGTTCCAAACATATGTTTTGAAAGTTTTGATAGTATATTATTTTTTGAAAAAGAAATTGTTGCAATATTTTTATTCATTCATCGCCCATATTTTATCACTGGGTAAATGAACATAAATTGTATCATCTGTTTTTATGTCCTGTAATCCTACAGATTGTAATGAGCATTCTAATTCTAAATCTTTTACTATAATTTTGTATCTAGTATGAGTTCCTGAAAATATAACTGATTTAATTAAGCCTTTGAATGAATTATCATTGAAATCATTATTTTTACTTAACTTTATATTTTCGGGTCTAATAGTTATTATATTATCTTCATTTAAATCTGTATAATTTTCACCTTTGTAATGAACTGTTCCAATATTAGTAGATAGTTTATCATTATGTTTCTTTGCATTAATAAAATTAACTCCACCAAAAAATTTTGCAGCTTTTATATTTTTTGGTTTTTCATAATAATTTTTTGGAGAAGTAAAATTTTGTAATTCGCCATCAAAAATTAAAGCTATCTTATCTGCTAGAAGAACAGCTTCTTCTTGATCATGTGTTACAAATATTGTTGTTACTTTTAATTTTTGTTGAATAGTCACAATTAAATCTCGCATTTCATCTCTTAAGTGCGCGTCAAGATTACTTAACGGTTCATCTAGAAGCAATATTCTGGGATTAGATATCAATGCTCTGGCTAGCGCAACTCTTTGTTGTTGGCCTCCAGAAAGCTGTTTTGGCTTTCTTAACCCAATATCTGGTAATTTTACCAGTTCTAACATTTCTTTTACTTTTTGATCTATTATATTCTTATCTACACCTTTCATTTTTAATGCAAATCCAACATTTTCATTTACATTCATATAAGGGAACAAAAGATAATTTTGGAAAACCATAACTACCCCTCTTTTTTCAGTTGGGATTTTTAATAGTGATTGCTCATCAAGAATAATATCTCCACTATCAGGTTGAAACAATCCTGTGATCATTTTCAAAATAGTTGTTTTACCGCAACCTGAAGGTCCGAGAAATGCAACAAGTTCTCCACTTTCAATATCTAAATTTACATTATTTACTGCTGGTCTATCCATGCTAGGAAAACTTTTGATTAAATTTTTAATATTTAGTTTACTCATTGTTATATTTTCCCAAATCCACTAGTAGCTCCAGATTCACCAGAAACAAATTTGGATGTAAAAAATAATATCAATATAGCAGGAAAAATAAATATAATTGATATTGCAGCTGTTAAAGCTGGATTCCCTGATGAAGCAGTAGAAAAAACAAGGAGTGGTAATGTCATAACTTTTCCCGCACCAATTAAAAATGTTAAAAGATACTGACTCCATGAAACTAAAAATGCAAATAATGCCGCAACAACCATACCTGGAGCTATAGCAGGTAAAGTAATTAATAAAAATGTTCTAGTTTTATTTGCCCCTAAAGTTCTTGCTTGATGTTCAAAGTCAGGGTTATAGTTTGCAAATATTCCAGTCATAGTAAGAACTACGTATGGCATAATAGGTACTAAATGCACTAAACATACTCCAAAATAATTACCTGAAAAACCCCATGATATAAAATTGATATTCAGCCCTAAAACAAAAGCTATTGGAGGAAGGATAGTGGGCGAGACCATAATAAAAATAATTAGTTTTTTAAATCTAAAATTTAATAAACCCAGAACTCTTGAAGCAGGTAATGCAATTATTATTGAAACAATTGTCACTAAGAAACCAATACTTAAACTGTTTAATAATGCTTTGATAACTGCAGGATTAGATGCCCAAAGTTCTATAAAGCCTTCGAAGGTTCTTTGACCAGGTTTAGGTATTAATTTTAATCTTACCCAAGCTTGTAGACTTAACTCTTTTGGAATAACTTGAGGATAAAACCATCTAAAAGAAAATGCATTAATAAAGAAGGCTATAAGAGGTAATATTAAAATAATTGCACCTAAATAAATTGCATATATATTTATTTTTTTTAAATTATTATTCATTAATCTTTCCTAATTTTTGCCTGAGTTAACCAAAAATAAAATACAACTAAAATCATTACTATTATTGCAATAATAATGCTTAATGCCATCCCTTCACTTCTTGCATTAAGATCAGGGTTCAAGAAAAATTCAAATGCCATAACCGGTAACATTTGAGGATAAATTACACCTAGCAAGGCTGGAACTTCATATGCACCAAAACTAAAAGCAAATACTATTATTGATGCAGAAAATAGATTTGGCATAACTAAGGGTAAAATAACATATCGAAATCTTTGCCATCTATTTGCTCCTAAGCTTTGAGCAAGTTCTTCAAAATTTTCTCCTAAAGACTGTAATACTGACATTAAAATTATAAAAAAGAATGCTGCTTCTTTCCAAATATAAGCAAGAATAATACCTAAACCATATTTATCTTTAACTAATACGGGAAAATCTCCTGGACTTCCAATTAATCCAATTTGAGATGCTAAACGAGCTAATAAACCACTTTGAGAAAATACGAATATAATGCCAACTGCTACAACTAAATGAGGCATTGGCAAGTTTAATGAATATATAAAGTTACAAATTGTTTTTGCAAAAAATGTTTTTCTTATTGCTAGAGCACCAAACAAAGCAAAAACTGCTGCTAAAAAAGTACTAGCAAAACTCACCCATAAATTTAATCCTAAGCCAGTCCAAAATAATTTTGCATATCTTTCGGAAAACATAACATTGTAATACGCTGAAAAATTTATTTCATATTTTCCAATTGCAGGTTGGTACCCTAAGCTTTGTAAAAATCCATAAAAAATTCCTCCAAAAAAAAGAGTAAAAATAATTAAAAGGGGCGGAGTTAAAGATAAGATAATTTTTAATCTTTCTCCGCCCATTTTCTTAATAAAATATTATTTTATTTTAAAAGTACGTTTGCTTCCCAATCAGCTTCAATTAAATCTTGATATTCTGCAGCAATGTCAGAAACAAGAGCCTTAGCAAGGATGTCTTGATCCTCAGCGGCATCTCCAAGATTATTTTGAGCTTCAGCTATTGCAGCTTTTCCTGCAGCATCTGTAACTTTAGCCGTGCTAATACCCCAACCACAGCAGAAACCATTTGCTGGTTGTACTTGAGCAGCTTGTAGTTCAGGTTCTAATACTAGGTTTGCATATACTAGTGCGGCAGCTTTGTTAGGAGCGTTATAAGGAATAGCCCAATAATTGAAATCTCCGATCATATTTTCATAAAAAGCAAATGCTCTTGATGTTGGAGGTGTTGTTCCGGCAGTATTTGTAGGTCCAGCACCTCTTGGAGATTGTGTAAAGTCTAAATCAACTTCACCATTAGCAAATAGACTATGCATTTCTGCATTATCTTTCGGATAAGTTTCTCCACTTCTCCAAAGATCTTTTTCCCAAGAATTTAATAATTTCCAAACTTCTGGAGCCCACTTATCATATAATTCTTGATTGAATGGACCTACCCACTGCGCATGTCCACCACTTAGCTCAAAGAAAATTTGTTTTACAAATCTAGTACCAACAAATCCACCTTTACCAGGTCTTATGTAAGTAAACCTTCCAGGATTTTCTGCTATCCAATTACTTAATTCAGCATAACTACGAGGCATATCATCATAATTATTTCTAGCTGAGTCATACATAAAATGGAACTGAGCACTAGACCATGGACTTTCCATACCTTCAACAGGTCTTCCAAAGTCTAAATTTACTGCTGGATTGTCCCAAGCAACAAATTCACTATTAGGTAAGCCAGCAGCAAATGGTCCATAAAGAAGATTAGCTTGTTTTAATGTCCAGAAATTTTCTCCATTAATCCAAATCAAATCAATATTTCCATTATCGCCAGTTACTCCAGCTTCTTTCTCACTCAGTACTTGGTTCACAGCGTCAACTGTTCCTTTTAAAGGAACTCTGTTCAAAGTTATGTTATATTTTTCTTTTAACGGAACTCCATAAAAGTCATCAACAAAACCATTGATAGCGTCTGATCCACCCCACATGTACACATTTACCTGTCCGCCATCAGCTGCTTTAACAACATCATCCCATGAATTAAATCCAGGTGCAGTTTCAGCAAATACTAATTTTGAAAAAAATAAACTTATAAATGTTAAGGTAAGAAATTTAAGTTTAATTTTCATCTTTCCTCCTAATATATAGAATCAAATAATAATTTAATTTGATTCATTATCCTTTGGTGAAATATAATCTACTAAAGGAATCTCGTCTACAAGCTTTAAATCATTCCAAGCTGCAAATTCTAATAATTCTTTACTATAATCTCCTTGACTGACAGCATAATGATGTTCATGTCCAATAATATTTAGAGTATTTATAAGGTTTTCTGCCGAAATATGAGATCTGTTTAATTTTGTTTCTTTAAACCATCCTCTTGTTCCATCAAAACCTTTATTATTATGTTCAAAAATTTCTGAATTTATAATTAATATTCTTTCAGCATTATTTCCTAAGTATGTTGTTGTAGAATTTTGAGCTTTAAATACTTGATCACCAGCAATGCCATATTTTTTATCTGTTTTTCTTCCTAACGTACTATGATCAACCCATTTTATTCCATCTTCATTCGCAAAATGTCTTGGCGACACTCCGCAGTGCCACATTAATACGGCATCAGCTTTAGTATCAAATGTTGCAAGATCTAAAAGTGTAGATGATTTATCACTGCTTGATATGTAATTTAATAATAGCATACTTAATGAACCTTGAACATCTCCTTCACAAGATACCGCAATACCATCTTCGCTACCCATCCAACCATAAGCCATGCAAGGAGCAATTCCATATAATTCTTGAAACTGAGACCAACATTGGACTGCCATAGAGTCCCAGTTATTTTCATGTCTCATTTTTTTTAATGCAAAATATACTCTTGTGACTTTATTGAATGATTCTTCATTAGATACTGAGATTGAAGATGCAGCATTTTTTATTTTTTTTATTTCTTCATCAATTAATGATTGATCAAAACTTTTTGCTAGTGAAATTAATTCTTTAATTGTTGTTTCTTCAATTGTTGATCCAATATTTTGTTTTATTTTTTTATTATCGACAATCATATTGTCAAAACCTGGAGATATACCACCAACTAACCCTATTTTTGATTGTTTAATTTTTTTATCTGCTACCAATGATCTTAAAGTAATCAAAAACTTGTTTTTAAATTCATCAGTATCACCATAATTATAAAACCATTTAGTTTTAATTTTTTTTTCATGAAGTATTTTTTTAATTATTCCTAAATAATGACTTACTGAAACTAAAGAGTGTAATTTTACATCACCTTCATTTTCAAGATCTGGAACTGCCCATAAACCCATTTTATTTGTAATATTACAAAGAGGGTATAATTGTTCTCCTGAACTGCATGAACTTGTTTGTAGTATTAAAAAATCAATTTTGTTTTTAAAAAATTTTTCTGCCTCTACTGAGTCCTCTTTTGAAAATATAGTTTTATGGAAACAAATTAATTTAGCATCATATTCTGCAATGATTTTTTTTAGATGATTTTCAGATTTTATTCTTACTTGTTGTTCTTCTGAAAAGTAAGGACTAATTGCTGTAGCTACAAAACCAATTGTCAATACTTCCTTCATATCCGAATTATACTAAATGATATAATGTATCTATTGTCAATTATTTAATCTTAAGTTAAATCTTATTTCTATATTTTAATATTAAACGTTAGTATTTTCATGAAATGATTGAGAAAGAGAAAATTAATTGGATCTATAAAAAAATCTTCACGATTAGATTTTTTGAAGAAAGAATAAAACAAATTGCTAAAGAGAAAACAGTACCAGGCTATCTTCACACATGTATAGGCTCTGAAGCTATTTGTGTAGGAGTAATGGCAGCATTAAATCAAGATGATTGGATATCAAGTACGTATAGAAACCATGGTCATGCTATAGCTAAAGGTTGTGAATTAAACGAAATTACTTCTGAAATTTATGGAAGAAAAACTGGTATTTGTAAGGGGCGTGGTGGAAGTATGCATATAAGTGATTTTAGCAAAGGTATGCTAGGTTCATTTGGAATTGTTGCAGCTGGTCCAGCAGTAGTTTTAGGAGCAGCTTTACAAGAAAAAATAAATAAGAGTAATAAAACTTGTGTATCTTTTTTTGGTGATGGAGCAATTCATAATGGAGCCTTCCATGAGGCTGCAGGTTTAGCAAAGCTATGGAATATACCAATGATTTTTGTTTGTGAAAACAATGGTTATGCGGAAGCTACTGCAACTGATTGGCATTTAAATACAAAAGAGTTATCAGATATAACAAAAGCTTATGATATGCTCTCATACATTGGTGATGGTAATAATGTATTTGAAGTTTACGATATAACAAAAAAAGCTATCAGTGAAGCTAAACAAAAAAATACTCCAATATTTTTAGAATTTAAAAACTACAGATTTTCTGGACAGTACGAAGGTGACACTCAACTGTATCAACCGCAAGAAGAGATTGATAAAGCAAGACAAAATGATCCAATAAAATTAGCAAAAGAAAATTCATCAAAATATGATTTAAACAAAAATGATTTAGAAAAAATTATTAACGAAGCTAAAGAAGAGGTCGATAAAGCATTTGATTTTGCTGATACCCAACCTTGGCCTCAACCAGAGGATGCACTTGAAGAAGTATATGTAAATTATCCAGTGGAAATTAAAACATGACAATAAAAACAGTTAAAGATGCAATTAATGATGCATTAGTTCAATCATTTGAAGAAGATAAAAATGTTATTTTGATGGGTGAAGATATTGCAGGAGGTAAAGGTCGAGAACAATATCAAGGTACACAAGATGCATGGGGGGGACCTTTTGGTGTTACTCAGGGACTTTATACTAAATTTGGTGGCGAAAGAGTTCGAGATACTACTATTGCAGAAGCAGGTTTTTTCGGTGCCGCTATTGGAGCTGCAATGACAGGCTTAAGACCTATTGTGGAATTAATGTATGTTGACTTTGCAGGTGTATGTTTTGATCAAATGATGAATCAAGCTGCTAAAGTGAGATACATGTTTGGTGGCAAGCAAAAAGTACCGATGGTTGTAAGAACTGTAGTCGGTGCAGGATTTCGCGCAGGTAGTGAACATTCACAAACTCTTTATAGTCTTTATACTCATATACCAGGGCTAAAGGTTGTTGCGCCATATGATGCATATGATGCCAAAGGTCTTTTACTATCCTCAATTAAAGATGATGATCCAGTAATTTTTATGGAACATAAAAGATTGTATATGACAAGTTGTGAAGTACCTGATGATTTAAAACCCATTCCACTTGGTAAAGGTAGAATAAGAAGAGAAGGAAGTGATGTTACTATAATTGCCATTCAAAGAATGAACTTATTTGCTGAAGAAGCAGCTAATGAATTAGAAAAAATTAATATTAGCTGTGAAATAGTTGATCCAAGAACTTATTCTCCACTTGATGAAGAATTAATTTTTCAATCAGTCAAAAAAACTGGTAAGGTTATAGTTGTTGATGAATCAAACCCTAAATGTTCTTTGGCTTCAGAAATATCTTCTTTAATTTCGGAAAAATGTTTTTCAGATTTAAAAGCTGCAGTAATTAAAATAACTGCTCCTCATACCCCTGTACCATTTAGTCCACCAATGGAAGATTTTTATATTCCTTCAACAAAAAAAATAATTGATGCTGTTAAAAAATTAAAAGATGTATAAATTTAAAAAATTAAAGTAAATATTTTATTTCATGCAAGTTCCTAAAAAAATTTTAGATAAATTCCCAAAATTATCAAAAGAAATTTTGCTTAACAATTTATCGTTACCAAGTGGAAAAAATAAAATGATACTTGATACAGATACCGCTAATGAAATAGATGATCAATTTGCATTAGCATGGACATTATTATCACAAGATAAAATTGACCTATTAGGAGTTACTGCTGAGCCTTATTCTTTCCAACATCATAAAGACGAATTAATAGAAGCATTCGATATAATATCTAACAATAAAACTATTGATAATACTAAAGAAAATATAGTTTCTGATTATAGATCTTGGGTTAATGGACTCATAGATGCAAATATTCATCCAAATGATATTTATTTTGATACACCAGAAGAAGGAGTTGAAAAAAGCTATCAAGAAATAATTACTGTATTTAAAAAACTTAATATTAAACATGAAGGAATGGTGTTTAGAGGTTCACCTAAATATTTAGAAAATTATAACGAACCAATAGTAACTGAATCTAGTAAATTCATAGTAGATATGTGTAAAAAATACTCAAATGAAAAGATTTATGTTTGTGCAATAGGATGTCTTACGAATATCGCTTCAGCACTTTTAACAAATCCAGAAATTATTAAAAATTTAGTAGTTGTTTGGACATCTGGTTTTCCTACATACAGTTTTAATAATAATAAAAACTCATTGAATTTAGTTCAAGATGTTTTGGCATCTCAATTACTCTTTGAATGTGGTGTCGCACATGTTTATTTGCCAGGTTTCAATGTGGGGGCACAGTTAACTCTTTCATTACCCGATATGAAAGAATTTGTAAAAGGAAGAGGGGAAATAGGTGATTACTTATATTTTCTATACACAAATAACCCTTTGCATAAACAAAGAGGTGTTTTAGATCAAAGTTGGAGAACATGGGTTATATGGGATGTTATTAATATTGCTTGGCTAATAAATCCAAATTGGGTACCAACAAAAATTATTAATTCCTCATCTCTTGATAATGAATTGTACTGGATTAAAAATGATAGCAATCATCTTATTAGAGAGGCCTTTGGTGTTAATAGAGATGAGATTTTTAACGATTTTTTTAAAAAATTAAATAATCTTAAATGAAATTAGGAGTTCATTCAGCAACATTTGTTAAAAATTGGTCAGAGGATATTACTCCTTATATTAAACTTTGTAGTGATGCTGGTTACTCTTCGGTTGAAGTATCATTACTAGGTCAAAACAAAAAATCAGCTATGGAAATAGGTGAATTAAGTAAAGACCTAGATATTAATATTACATGCACAACAGGTTTGTCTAAAGATGAAGATATAACAAGTAATAATCAAAATATTAGAAAAAGAGGTAAGGATAAACTCATAGAGGCTATTAATTTGTCTTCTCTTATGGGTTCTAAAATTTTATCTGGGGTTATACACACTGCATGGGGAATAAGTGATAATTATGGAAAAGATAAATCTCTTAAATATAAAAATTCATCAAATACTCTAATCGGATTAACAGATATTTTAGAAGATAAAGATATTAAATTAGGAATAGAGCCTCTAAATAGATATGAAACTGACTTTATTAACACTGTTGATGAAGGTTTAGAATTATGCTCTATGATCAACCATTCTCACGTTGGTTTATTGTTAGATGTTTATCATATGAATATAGAAGAAAAAGATATGTGCGCGTCAATTCTCAAAGCAAATCATAATATTTTTCATTTTCATGTAGCAGAAAATGATAGAGGTATACCTGGTTCAGGGGAATTAAATTTTAATAGAATTTTTGAAACTTTAAATACAATAAATTATTCTGGTAATGTTACTTTAGAAATGTTTATTCAATCAAACCAAGAGACAAGTAAAGATTTATTTACATGGAGAAATATTGAAAATAATCCTTTTGATGCAATTCAAAAGTCTTATGAATATTTAAAGAAATTTATTAAATGATAGAATTTCATAAAAAATGGATAACTAACGCTTGCTTAATAATTAAAGAAAATTATCAAAAAATTAATATGCTTGATCAAGAGATTGGTGATGGAGATCACGGTACAACAATATTAAGAGGATTAGAGGAAGCTGTATCTCATTTTAGTACAAATAATGAATTTAATAATTCAATATCATTTATGAATGAAATTTCGAAATTGATGAGAGTATCTATGGGAGGAGCTTCTGGTATTTTGATGACAATCTTCTTTAAAGAATTAGGCAATTTAAATTTAAACGATCTTTATAATTCAATCTTAACTACTTTTTCAAATACTATAACTAAAATACAAACAAGAGGAAAAGTAAATTTTGGTGATAAAAGCTTTTTAGATATTTATATACCTATTCATCAAGAATTAATTGAAAATAATCTTATTGATCTTGATAAAATAATTAAAAAAATTGATGAATCTCTTGAATACACTAAATCTTTGGAAGCTCGTGTTGGTAGAGCAAAGTTTTTGGATTCAAAAGGTGTTGGTGTAATAGATCCAGGCGCATATTCAACTTCTATAATATTAAAAGAATTCTTTAAGGAAATTAATAATGAAAAAAATAATTAATAATAATATAAATATTGTTGATGATATGTTGAGTGGTTATGTTAAATCACATTCAGACAGAGTTAAATTTTCTGAAATAAATAAAAGAATTATTTGTCGAAAAAATAAAAAACAATTTAGTAAAGTGCCCATCTTGATTGGAAATGGATCTGGGCATGAGCCTATTGCCGTAGGTTGGGTTGGTGAAGGTATGCTTGATGCTAATATTGTTGGAGACATTTTTGCTGCTCCATCAGGTGATTTAATATTTGAAGGAATTAAAATTTTTAAGGATCATTCTTCTATTTTATTATTAATTTCTAATCATTCTGGTGATGTAATGAATGGAGAAATGGCAATAGAAATGGCTAAAGATGAAAATATAAATGCTAAATGTTTAATTATGTATGATGACATAGCTTCTGCACCAAAAGGAAATGAAGATCAAAGAAGAGGAGGGGCAGGTACAACATTTGTTTATAAAATACTTGGAGCCTTATCTGAAAAAGGTGCTGATATTGAACAATTACTAAGTCTAGGAAAACAAATTGTTGATAATACAAGAACATTATCAGTTGCAATAAGTCCTGGCACATCTCCAATTACTGGAGAAAAAATTTTCACAATTGAAGAAGATGAAATTTTTATAGGAATGGGTGTTCATGGAGAGTCTGGATATGGTAGGCAAAAAATTCAATCATCTAAAAAAATTATTTCATTTATGTTAGATAAAATATTTGACGATTTTAATTACAAATCGGGCGATATAGTTATACCATTTGTTAATGGATCAGGGTCTACAACTTTAATGGAATTATTAATAATATTTAATGATTTAGAAGAATATTTATCAAAATATAATATTCAAATATTTAAACCTTTAATTAATGAATACATCACAACTCAAGATAGTGGAGGATTTTCTATATCTTTACTAAATTCTAGTGAAGAAATGAGAAAATTATGGTTAGAGCCTTCATCAGTTCCCTATTTTCACTTATGATGCATCAAAAAGAATTAATTAATGATGTGTTAATTAATAAAAAGTTTTTTGCATTAGCAATAGACCAGGGAACGAGTCTAAAAGAAATTATAAATCAAAAAAAAAATAATTTTAAAGATGAGGATTATTTTTTTTTTAAAAAAAACATAATAGAAATATTAGGATCAAATCTTTCAGCTGTTTTATTTGATTTTGATACATATGAAAAACATGAAAAGTTTAAAAATTTAAATATACCAAAAATTATTGCATATGAAGATGATGCTTATA
>CACNND010000012.1 GCA_902621725.1 uncultured Alphaproteobacteria bacterium
TATTTTCGTCTATAAAATGAACAGTCACAGCAGGTCTAATATTATTTTTTATAGAATTATAAAAAGTATTTAATCCTCTATTTTCAGGTAATTTTCCAGGATGATAATTAATTATTCCAAATTTGAATAATTTTATTATATTTTTGTTTAGTATCCTTGCACCACTAATTAAACCTATATTAATTTTATTTTTAGTAATAATTGAATATATTTTTTTATAATCTGAATGATCTATCTTATAATATTTAAATTCATATTTTTTACATAAAGTTTTAGCATCTAGAACATCTGGAAAATTAATTTTTTTATTTTTATTTATTCTCTTGAGTTTTTTAAATGGTGCAGCAATTACAATTGGTTTAAGTTTTAGTTCGTAGCATACTTGTAAAAAATCTTTGGTCTTAATATGTGGAAAAGAGTAAGCAAAAATTAATAGATTATAGTTCATTAAGAAAAAAATGAAGATTTATTTTCCAAAAATGCCTAACCTAACGTCATAATCAACAGCTATACCATATTCTGGATCATCATCACTATCTACTATTAATTGCCCTGTTTTTCTTAAAAGTTGATGACAATCTTTTGTAAGATGTCTTAATTTTACTTTTTTACCTAATTTTGAATATCTTTCTGCAATGTCTTCTATAGCTTTTAAGGCAGATTGATCTATTACTTTTGAATTTGCAAAGTCTATTATAACTAAATCAGGATCTTGAGCAGGTTTAAAAATTTCTAAAAAACTATTGGTTGAACTAAAAAAAAGAGGTCCTTCAATTTCATATACCTTTGCACTCTTTTCAGTTCTTGATTCTCGCTCAACTGCTCTAATTCTTGAAGCAGATTTCCATGCAAATACTAAAGCGTTAATAATAACACCGGCAACTACAGCCACAGCTAAATCTTCTAAGACAGTTATGACAGTTACTAAAATAATTACCAGTGCATCAGATCGAGGAATAACAAATAATAATTTAAGAGAATTCCAAGCAAATGTTCCAATTACAACCATAAACATAACTCCTACTAATGATGCAATTGGAATAAGTTCAATTAAATTGGATGTATATAGAATAAAAATCAGTAAAAAAATTGCTGCTGATATACCTGCAATTCTTGTTCTTCCCCCTGATTTTACATTTATCATTGATTGTCCAATCATAGCACAACCACCCATACCTCCAAAAAAGCCAGTGATACCATTAGCGACACCTTGAGCTAAACATTCTTGTCTAGTTCCACCTTTTTTGTTAGTAATTTCTCCTACAAGATTAAGAGTTAACAAGCTTTCAATTAATCCAATAGCAGCCAAAATAATTGCGTAAGGAAAGATAATGAAAAAAGTATCTAAATTAAGTGGAACTGTTGGAATGGAAAAATTTGGTAGTCCTCCTGCTACACTTGCTAAGTCTCCTACTCTTGGAACAGGTAAATCTAAAAGTAAAACTAGAAAAGTAACTAAAAGAATTGCAGCTAATGTAGATGGGATAAATTTAGTAACCCTTGGTAAGTACCATATAATTAACATGGTTAAAAAAACTAATACTAAAGAATATGTAAGCACCTCGCCAGACATCCATGTAAACGTTCCATCAAAGTTATATATTTGAAATTGATGCAATTGAGATAAACCAATTACAATAGCTAAACCGTTTACAAAACCTAGCATTACAGGTTGAGGAACCATTCGCATAAATTTTCCTAATTTAAAAATTCCTGCAAGAAATTGTAAAATTCCCATCAGAATTACAGTGGCAAATAAGTATTGAACTCCATGTTCCGATACTAATGAAACCATAACTACAGCTAATGCTCCTGTTGCTCCTGAAATCATTCCAGGTCTTCCACCAAAAATTGCAGTAACTAATCCAACAATAAAAGCAGCATATAATCCTGAAAGTGGAGTTACACCTGCTACAAATGCGAAAGCAATTGCTTCTGGAACAAGTGCAATTGCAACAGTTAACCCAGATAGAATTTCAATTTTAAAAAGAGAAAAGGAAGCTTTTCCTTTTGGAATATATTCATCTTTATTTAAACCTAGGGAATTTGCAAATTGATTAACTGTAGATTTTAGCATTTGGATATATGTATTTTAAAATAGGTATGTTATTTAATAAGATAACAAAATCTTTAATATATATAAAAGAGTAAAAATTAAACATTAAAAATCTAAATAATTTAATATTTTTTATTTGGGTTCAAACCAGTAGGAATTTTTTTTCCATCAATTAGAAAGTGAGGTGACTCCCCTAGTTCTACTAACTCTGGTCTAGTATCTAGATATTTTTTAATATTATTAAGTTCTTTAAAATTATTTATAAATTTATTTATATTTGGAAGATTTGAAAAAATATTTTTATCTAATATTAAGCACATTGAAAAATGATGATAGGCATTAAAATCACAGTAATATGGATCATTGCCTATAAAAAAATTACCTGAACTATTTTGTAAAAGTTTTTCAAAATTATTTAAAGAATTTGGTAAAATATCTTCTAAAAGTTTCTTTTTATTAGAATTATATTTTTCACCAAAAGTCATATTTATAGTTGGATTCAAAGGAGAAAACATTTCATGAGTTGATTCAAAGACAGCATCACAGTATGCCAATTGAAATTCATTGGAAGGTTTTGTTTTTGTTAAATTAGAGAGATATCGAATAATTGTATTGCTTTGCCAAATATATTTATCTTCATTTATTATTAAAATAGGTAATCTATTAAAAATAATATCCTTTTTAACTTCTGCCCAGCTACTTCCATAATGATCCCAAACCATTTTGTATTCATATGGAATATCTGCATAATGAAGCATCATCTGGGGAGCTTCACAGAGAGCTCTCATGTTTCCATATATTAGTTTTAAATCCATTTAATTTTTCTAAAGCAAAAATGACAATTATAAAGAAGAAAATTTAAGTAATGGTCGGGGAGAAAGGATTCGAACCTTCGACCCCCTGGTCCCAAACCAGGTGCGCTACCAGGCTGCGCTACTCCCCGAAAAAATTTGTTATATTCATAAATAACTTAAAAACAATTCTTTTATATTTGTTTTCTAAAATAATATTTATTATAATAGTTTTAGGGGTGCTTAAATGCTGAGATTTATACCCTTTTAACCTGATCTGGATAATGCCAGCGGAGGAAATATGAAAACCATACTAATTTTTTTTACTACATTATTTATGTCTTTCTCAATCTATGCTGAGAAACTAACTATTTATACCTACGACTCTTTTGTTTCAGAATGGGGTCCTGGACCCATAATTGAAAAAATATTTGAAGAAAAACATAATGCAGATGTAGAATTTGTTACTGTAGATAGTGCCGCAACATTATTAAATAAGGTTATTTTAGAAGGCGATACTTCCAAGGCAGATATTGTCTTGGGTCTTGATATGAATTTATTTGATTTAGCTGAACAATCTGAGCTATTTACATCTCATAAAATCAAAGACATAAACAACTTAATTAATTTACCATTAAAATGGGAAAGTAATAAATTTGTTCCATATAATTATGGATACTTCTCTTTTGTATACAATGAAGCAAATCTAGAAACACCTCCAAAATCAATGGACGAGTTAATTAATGCTACTAATACTAGGATTGTAATTCAAGACCCAAGAACATCCACCCCAGGATTAGGATTATTAACTTGGATGAAAGCATTATATGGAGATAAAGCTGGAGATGAATGGAAAAAATTAAATAAGAAAATTATTTCAGTTACCAAAGGATGGACAGATGCATATTATAATTTTTTTATGGCTGGAGAAGCTGACATGGTTTTAAGTTATACTACCTCTCCAGCTGCACATATTATGTTTGAGGAAAGGTATGATATTCTAGCTACAACTTTTGAAGAAGGAAATTATATAACAATTGAATTTGCAGGTATTTTAAATAATTCACAAAATAAAAATTTAGCAAATAAATTTCTTAACTTTATATTGTCAGAAGAATTTCAATCAGTCATACCATCAACAAATATTATGTACCCTGTTATAAATATTAAAAATTTGCCTGAAGCATTTGACAAACTAAATGTTCCCAACTTTATTCAAATGGATCCAAAAGAAATTAATAAGAATAAAGAGAAATGGATTGATGAGTGGCTTAATGCTTCGTAAATAAATTGTATTATAAATATAATTATTCAGTACTATTTTTTTTTGGATTAATAATCCTATTACCTTTCATAGGTATTTTTTCAAAAATTAACTTTGATTTAGACGTTATTTATAATTTTTTTCAAAATTCATATACACATCGTCTGATCTATTTTTCATTATATCAAGCGTTTCTTTCAGCACTATTAAGTTGTTTTTTAGCTATTCCATTCGCATTAGCATTAAATAGACATAAGAATTTAAAAATTATTAAATTTATAATTTCTCTATGTGGTTTTTGCTTTGTAATACCGACGGTCTTGATAGTGTTTGCAGTTATTAAACTCTTTGGAAATAATGGTTTTTATAACTCATATTTTAATTTGTATGAGAATTTATCGATAGAAACAATTTTTGGTATAAAAGCAATTTTAATTGCGCATATACTTCTAAATACACCATTTGCGACCCGATTATTTTTTCAATCCTTAAATAGTATTCCATTAAAATATTATGAAATATCTAGCTCTCTAAACATTACTTTTTTTGGCAATCTTATTAATTTAGAGATACCTTATATAAGGCAAAATATTTTTACTGTTTTCTCAATAATATTCTCTCTTTGTTTTTTAAGTTTTGCAATAGTAATGGCATTAGGTGGTGGGCCTATGTATTCAACAATTGAAGTAGCAATTTATCAATATGCACTCTTTGAACTAAATTTTAATAAAGCAATTTTGCTAAGCTTTTTACAAATTTTAATTTGTTTAATTTTTTTATTTATTGGTTTTTATAAATTAAAAGGTTCAAATTTTTTTGAAATAGATCAAATTAATTTTAGTCATCCTCATAAGGAACACAAAGCTATAAAAATAATAGATTTTTTAATAATTGTATTTTTTTCTATCTTTCTTTTTTCTCCAATACTTTCTGTAATTTATCATTTTATAAATAATGGTATTTATTTATCTTCAATTAATGAAAAATTTTTAGAATCTTTTATTAATTCTCTAATTATCTCAACTACTACAGGAATAATCGTTAGTATATCTGGGTTTATAATTTCATCTATACTTGTAATAAATTATAAAAATATAATTTTTCAGCAATCAATATTTTTAATAAGTTCTTCAATAATAATCATTTCTCCAATAATATTTAGTCTTGGTTATTTTATTGTATTAGGTGAATTAAGGTATCTACAATTTTTTAAATATTTCGTTGTGATTTTGATAAATTGTCTTTTCTTATTACCTTTTTCTATATTAATACTTTTTAATAACCTGAGAAATATTTTTCTCAATTTTGAAAATTTTCAACAAACTTTTCGTATACGTATAAGTAATTATTTTATTATATTACTCCCAATGATGAAGAAAAATATAATTTTTGTTTTTGCATTTTCAACAGTTATTACTTTTGGTGATTTTACAATAATATCATTTTTTAAAGATCAAAACTTTGATACATTACCATCTTACTTATATAAATTGATTAGTGTTTATAGATTTAAAGAAGCTTCTTTTGTTGCTGGTATAATTTTAATATTAAGTATGATTATTTTTTTATTAATTGATAATTTAAATTACCAAGGCAAATCTGCCATTAAAACGTGAAGATAAATACTTGCTACATAACCGATAAATATAACTGGAGTCCATTTTAAATGTCCAAAAAATGTATAATATCCTCTAGCTTGTCCCATTAGTGCTACACCTGCAGCTGAACCAATTGACAATAAACTACCGCCAACCCCTGTTGTTAATGTAACTAGTAACCATTGATCAATTGACATTTCCGGTCTCATAGTAATTACGGCAAACATCACTGGTATGTTGTCTACGATAGCTGAAAGAACGCCCACTATAGAATTAGCCATTGTTGGTCCAAGACCAATATATAAGAACTCAGAAACAACAGTCAGGTAACCTATAAATCCTAAACCACCTACACTTAGAATTACTCCAAAGAAAAATAATAAAGTATCCCATTCAGCTCTAGAAACTTTTCTAAAGAAATCAAATTTTTCATCTTCAACTGATGGATCATGTGTAATTTGTAAGTAAAAAGAATATAACCCAAGAAGACCAAGACCAAACATCATGCCAAGCATTGGAGGTAAGTGAAGAATATTATGGAAGTTAACAGCACTAAAAATTGTAAACAAACCTAAAAAAATAATTACTCGTCCACCTCTTTTCATATATTCTCTATCAGAGCTAATTTGTGGTTTTTCATTTGGAATAAAGAAATACATAACTGCTGCAGGTATTATGTAATTAACCACGGAAGGAAAAAATATTTTGAAAAAAGTAAAAAATTCAACTATTCCAGCCTGCCATACCATTAAAGTTGTTATATCTCCAAATGGACTGAACGCACCACCTGCATTTGCTGCAACAACTATATTAATACAACCAATCGATATAAATTTTGTATTACCTTTACCACAAGCCATAACTACAGAGCACATGACTAGTGCAGTTGTTAAGTTATCAGCAATAGGAGAAAGGAAAAAAGTAATGATACCTGTGAATATAAATAATTGTCTAAAGCTAAATCCCCTAGATGTTAATTGGTATCTAACTACATCAAAAACTTTTCTTTCTTCTAAAGCATTGATATAAGTCATAGCAACGAGAAGAAATAGGAAAAGTTCTGCAAATTCCAAGATATTATGCTCTAACGCATACTCAATTTCTTTGGCATATTGCTTATCAGAAGAAAAATGGAATGCTATAATACCCCATATTACAGCAGCTGAAATAATAACTGGTTTTGATTTTCTTAAATGACTAAATTCTTCAGCCATCACAACAGCATAGGCAAGAACGAAAACAATAAGGCTTAAAATGCCTACATATGATGTTGTTAGATCTATTTCCATAGTTTTAAATTAAAGCTAATAACGTCTTTTTCAATACCGAAGTCGTATAGATTATTGTGTATTGCTTCGTCAATAAAAACACTCTTTTTTAAAACTTTTGCTTTATTATATAGCTTAATACTGTGTTCATGCGGTACAATTTCATCATTTTTTCCGCTAATAATAAGTAATGGTGAGGTTATTTTATCAATTTTACTGAAGTTGTCGAATTTATCTTTAACTAAATATTTTGTTGGAAATATTTTATATCTTTTTTTTGCAATATCATTGATAGACGTAAATGGCGCTTCTAAAACGATAGATAAAAATTCGTACTTTGTGCTTATTTCTACAGCAGGGCCAGATCCGAGTGATTCTCCATAAATCACTAATTCTTTAAATTTAAATTCAGTATTATTTTTTATCCATTTTAATACAGCTTCTGAGTCTTTATATAAATTTTTTTCTGTAGGATTTCCTTTGTTGCCTCCAAAACCTCTCCAGGAAACTAAAAGCACGCTCCAATTCTTTTTAATATACCTCTGGATTCTGTAAGCTCTGTCTCCGATATGAAAAGAATTTCCATGAAAATAAACAAGTAGAGGGAGTGAATTATCTCCTTTATGGTACCATGATAAGAGTTCTAAGTTATCCTCAGTTTTAATATAAACTTCTTCTGTACTATCCAAGTTATAATCCTTTGGTGCGCCTGGATGTCCTGATTTATTAAAAACAATCCGTCTTTGAAAGATATACAAGAGAAAACCTAAAAAAAAATATAGAAAAATTGCTGAAAAAATGTAATTCATTACTTACTATAATATTATGAGAATAGAAAACAAAGTAATTGATCCTCTAAGCCCTTACAACCGCGCACTGAAAAAAATAGAGGAAAGTGGTATAAGACCAACAAAACAAAGAAGAATTTTAGCTAAATTAATTTTTGAAAAAGGTGACAGGCATATATCTGCTGAAAATCTTTTTGATGAAGTAAAAAAAGAAGATAGAAAAATTTCTATGGCTACAATCTACAACACTTTAAAACAATTTACCTCATTAGGATTAATAAGAGAAATAGTTGTTGATCAAAATAAATCACTCTATTGTAATAATAATAAATCTCATTATCATTTGTATATTGAAGATGAAGGTAAGATTCATGATATACCTACAAAAAATATTAATCTTGATATACCTTCTATCCCTGCTTGTCTTTCATTGCATAATATAGATGTTATTGTAAGAGTTAGATCTCTTAAAGAAGACCAAAAAAAGAATTAAATTGTTATGCACAACATAAAGTTGTGGTCTCCAAATAATAAAAAAACAAACCTCCATAAGTTTATTAATAAACTAGATAAAAGTTTAAATATAAAAAATTATACTGACTTGCATAATTGGAGTATAAAACATAAAAATGAATTTTGGAGTAATGTATGGGATTTCACAAATTTTGTTGGTGAAAAAAAAGGTAAAATATTTAAAGCAGCACCAGAATTTACTAAAAATAAATTTTTTGATGAATGTAAGATAAATTATGCTGAAAATTGTTTAGCAAGAGATGATGATGATGATGCAATAATATTTCATTCTGAAAAAAAAATTAAAAGAAACTACTCTTGGAAAGAGCTTAGAAGTGCAGTTTTTAAATTTACAAATTATTTAAAAAATAATAACATTAAAAAAAATGATAGGATAGCTGCTATACTTCCTAATATACCTGAAACTGTAATTTCATTTTTATCTACAGCACAATTAGGTGCTATTTGGTCATCATGTTCATCAGATTTTGGAAAAAAAGCAATTATAGATAGATTTAAACAAATTGAACCAAAAGTATTATTATTTTCAGATTATTATTTTTATAATAATAAAAAAATTGATACGACAAAAATTATAAAAGAAGTAATAAATTTTATCCCAAGTATAGAAAAAATTATTTTAATACCATATGAATTTAATAAAACTGATTATCAACTAGATTTTGAATACGATAATTTGTACAGCATTTTTAAACAAGAAACTGAGTACAGAAATTTTGAAAAGTTTAATTTTAATCATCCAATATATATTCTTTATTCAAGTGGAACCACTGGTGTTCCAAAATGTATTGTTCACAGTTCTGGTGGAGCGCTAATACAACACAAAAAAGAACATGTACTGCATTGTGATATCAATGAAAAAGATAGAGTTTTTTATTTTACTACTTGCGGATGGATGATGTGGAATTGGTTAGTTTCTGCTTTAGCATCAAAAGCTACAATAATTTTATATGATGGATCACCTTTTATCCCCAATAATAAACATCTTTTTGAAATAGCAGAAGAAGAAAGCATTAATTATTTTGGAACTGGAGCAAAATTTTTAGATACTTTAAAAAATAATAAAATCAAAATTAAGGAAAGCTTTAAATTGAATAAATTAAATACATTAGCTTCAACAGGATCTCCCTTGGTTAATGAATCATTTGAATACGTTTATCAAAATATTAAATCAAATATTCATCTTGAATCTATAAGTGGTGGCACTGATTTAGTTTCGTGTTTTGTTACAGGTAATCCATTAATGGATGTCTATAGTGGTGAAATTCAGTGTAAAGCTCTTGGAATGGATGTTGATGTATTTGATGAAAAAGGAAATTCAATTGAATATCAAAAGGGAGAACTAGTATGTAAGTCATCTTTTCCATCAATGCCTTTATATTTTTGGAACGATCATGATAATAAAAAATATTTTAATTCGTATTTTAGTAAATATGAAAACATTTGGTATCATGGAGATTATATTGAAAAAACTATAAATGGTGGTTATGTTATTTATGGCCGATCAGATGCAACTCTAAATTCTGGAGGAGTAAGAATAGGTACTGCAGAAATTTATAGAGTAATTGAAAATATTGCAGAAATTCAGGAAACTGTTGCAGTGGAATATAAATTAAAAAATGATACGCAAATTATATTATTTGTTGTTTTGAATAAAAATTTTGAATTTAATGAAAATTTAAGTTCTAAAATAAGAGATGAAATAAAAATTAATCTTTCTTACAAGCATATTCCTTCACAAATATACCCCGTAAGTGAAATTCCAAGAACTAGAAGTGGTAAAATAGTTGAAATTTTAATTAAAAAATTAATTAATGGTGAAAGTATTGAAAATGAAGAATCATTGGCTAATCCAGAATGTTTAAAAGAATTCAAATTAGTGTATAAAAACTTAAATAATAATTATGCCAAATAGAGTTATAGTCAGCAAACTAGGTGGTCCAGAAGTTTTGAAATACGAAAACTATGACTTACCTAAAAATGTTGAAGAAAATATGGTAAGGATTAACCAAACTTCAATAGGTATTAATTACATAGATACGTATCATAGAACAGGAATATATCCGTTACCTGTAGAAATACCTTTTTGTTTAGGGGTAGAAGCAGCAGGAGAAGTTCTAGAAATTGGAGATAATGTATCCAACTTAAAAGTTGGCGATAGAGTAGCTTACTCTTTTAGTCCTCCAATAGGTGCATATTGTGAAGTTAGGGATTTTGATGCTCGCAGAGTTGTTAAATTGCCAGAATATATTTCAAATGATGAAGCTGCCTCAATATTACTACAAGGAATGACCGTCGAATACCTTTTTGAAAGGTTGTATAAATTACAAAAAGATGAAGTCTTTTTATTTCATGCAGCTGCGGGAGGGGTTGGATTAATTGCAAGTCAATGGGCAAAATCGATAGGAGCTAAAATGATAGGTACTGTTAGTACTGATAATAAGGCATCATTAGCAAAAGAAAACGGATGTGAATTTACAATTAATTATAAACAAAATGATGTTTATAGTGATGTTTTAAAATTTACAAACAATGAAGGAGTGAATGTTGTTTATGATGGAGTTGGTAAAGATACATTTGATATATCTATAAAATGTCTAAAATTTAGAGGACTAATGGTATCTTTTGGACAATCTTCGGGAATGGTAAATGATGTCAATCTTCATAGTACATTTAATCCTAAAAGTTTATATTATACTAGACCAACATTGATGCATTATATCCGGAATGCAGAAGAATTAACACAATGTAGTAACAAATTATTTTCAAAAATTAAAAATAAAGAGATTAAGCCTAATATTTTCAAAAAATTTAAATTATCTGATGCTAGCGAAGCTCATGAGTTACTACAATCAAGGAAGTCGGTAGGTTCAATAATTCTAAGCCCCTAGATTAGTGGCATCCCCTAGGAGAGTCGAACTCCTCTTTTCAGGATGAAAACCTGATGTCCTAACCGATAGACGAAGGGGACACGTGATTGGTATATAGTAGATATTTTGATTTTTTTCAAATTATTTAATTGTTTAGTTTAACGTCATGGATAAGTATTTGGGGCATCTGACTATTTGAAAAGTTATCTTTTTTAATAGAACACAAAATATGAAATTTAAATTTATTAAAATTCATAAGATAATCACCAATTAGAGTATTAATACTATTGAATGAAATACCTTTTATATTTTCACCTGAATCATTTTTAAAAAAAATTAAAATATGTTTATTTTTTAGATTTTTAACCTGATCGATTACTATATCTTTGATTAAAAATTGAGGCTCTTCATTACCTTTACCGTGAGGTTCTAATAATTCTAAATTATCTAAAAAATCTTTGTTTATTTGATTTACAGAAATTTCGCTGTCATAAAATATTTTTTTTTCAAAAAAATTATGATGATATGAAGCAAATTTTTTGACTAAAAATTTATCAATTTTATCTAATTTTTTTTTATTTATTTTTAAACCTACTGCCATTTTATGACCGCCTCCATCTTCTATTAAATCATTAGCCTTAAGCTCAAGAATAATACTACCAATATCAATTTGATCTATAGATCTGCCTGAACCAGATCCAACATTATTAATAAAAGAAAATACAAATGTTGGCTTGTTATAAAGAGCTACTATTTTACTGGCAACTATACCTAAAACACCTTGATGCCAATTCTCTTTATAAACAATAATAAATTTTTTATTTTCTTGCTCTTTTATTTGCTCAATTGCTTCATTGAATATATTTTGTTCAATTAATTTTCTTTTTTCATTAATTAAAAATAGTTTTCTAGAAATACTTTCTATTTCAGAATCATCATTTGATATCAGAAGTTTGGAGGATAAAGAAGAATCATCAATTCTACTGGCAGCGTTTATTTGTGGCCCTAAGACAAAACCAATATCTTTAGCCAAAGGTGCATGATTTATATTAGAGTTATCTAATATTTTTGTTATTGATTTATTTTTTCGATTTCTAATAAGCTCTAAACCTTTACTAACAATTGATCTATTATAATTATTAATATTAACAATATCGCAGATTGTTCCAACAGCCACTAAATCTAAATATGACATTAAATTTGGTTCTTTAATTTTTGGAAATAATTTTAATTCTCTAATTGTCTTTCTTAAGCCCATTAAAAAAAGAAAGGTTACTGCTACTGCAGCAAAATCTTTATAATTATTTCTTTCATCAAATCGATTTGGATTAATTACAGAGTGAACTTTCGGAAGTTTAAATTCACTTAAATGATGATCTATAACTATAACATCAATACCAATGTAGTTAGGCAAATCAATCGAGTTAAATGCAGATGTTCCGCAATCAAGTGTAAACAAAAGTGTAATATTTTTATCGAGCATTTCATTCATAAGCCTAACATTTGGACCATAACCCTCTGATAATCTATTAGGTATTTTACAAACAAGATTGTTTGTATAATTATTTAAAAATTTATATAAAATTGAAGCAGAAGTAGATCCATCAACATCATAATCAGCAATTATTCCAATCTCTTCATTTTTTTTTAAAGCCTCAATACACCTTTGAATTCCTTTTTTCATATCTTTTAGTTCAAAAGGATCAGGAAGGTTATTTAAAAGATTAGGATTTATATAATCATCGTAATTTTCTTCAAAGACACCTCTAGAAATTAGAAGTTTTGAAAAAATTTCAGAAATAAATTTTTTTTGAGATAAGCTCTGAATGTGTCTTAAATTTATTTTTTTTTCTTCCCAAATTTTATCAGATAATGATTTTTTAATATTCACAATAATTAATTATCATGAATAGGGAGTACAGTAATTTTCTCTTTCACAAATTCTAAATTTTCAATTCTATTGACCACATTACTTAATTTTTCTTTTTTAATATTATGTGTTGTTATGATGATTGGTATTGGTTGATCAGTTTCAGAACCCTCAGGTAGTTGAAGTATTTTTTTTACTGATATATCAGAATCGCTAAAATAATTTGTTATTGATGAAAGAACACCTGGCTTATCTTCCGTCATTATTCTAAGGTAATAACTATTAATTACATTTTCTGCCGAATATTTTTCAAAGCTTTGTAATTTATCAATTTTAAAACCCAAATTATCAAATTTTTCATTCTGAGATATATCATATAAATCAGATAATACTGAGCTAGCTGTTGGCATACCTCCTGCTCCCTGACCTTCTAAAAATAAATTTTCTAAATGAATAGTTTCAATATTAACCGCATTCAGAGCATTATCAACACTTGCTAAGGGATTATTCATTGAAACTAATTTTGGTGAAGTAAAGTTTGAAATTTTTCCTTCAATTATACAGGCTTCAGATATTAACTTTATCTTATATCCTAATTTTTCTGCAAATTTAATATCTTCGATTTTAATATTTGATATTCCTTCAATATAATTATTATTAAAGTTTAAATTTGATTTAAAACATAGAGTTGATAGTATTGTTAACTTATGTGCTGCATCATATCCACCAATATCTAATTTAGATTCCTGATCAGAAGTAAATCCTTTATCTTTAGCAATTTTAAGAACTTCATCGAAGGATAAATTATCTTGTTGCATTTTTGTTAAAATGTAGTTTGTCGTTCCATTTAAAATTCCAGAAACTTTATTAATTCTATCTAAACTTATAGAATTTTTTATCGTTTTTATGATTGGAATACCACCTGCAACAGCAGCTTCATATGATAAAGCTAGTGAGTGTGTATTAGCTAATTCAAATAATTCTTTTCCATAATTAGCTATTAAAGCTTTATTACCTGTTACAACATGTTTTTTATTTTTTAATGCTGTTTCAATTATTTCATAGCTAATTCCTTTTTCCTCACCAATTAATTCAACAATTACATTAAAATTATCATCTTTAGACATTTCTCTTGGATCATCATACCAAGTATAATTTGATATATTAAAATTTCTTTTTTTATTTTTTGTTCTTGCAGATATTCCAACTATGTTCAATTCTAAATCTTTTTTATCAAAAAAATAATTTTTATTTACTTCTATTGTTTCAACTAGTGCTGATCCAACGTTACCCAATCCTGCTATACCTATATTAAGTTTACTCATAACTAAATTTAACTTTTATAATCATTAATACATTTATCTATATCTTTTTTATCAGTATTAGAAATACTACAATACTCTAATAATTCTTCATCAGTTAATTTAGCATCTTTAAAATCAGGAACATTATCAATATCTGGATATCCACATGAAATGATAAAAAAAAATATAAGGAAAACTACAAAATATTTAATCATAATAAAGATACTGTTTCTTCAATATTTTCCGCTATATTAAAACATTGTACTGCTTGACCCGCAGCACCTTTGATTAAATTATCTATTGCACTAACTACAATAAGTTTATCTTCACTATAATGATCAAAAACTTTAATTTTACAATAATTAGAATTTTGAATAGAAAAAAAATCAAGAGTTTCATCATTTTTAATATACTTTAGAAAAGGATTAATTTTTTCTAATTCTTGTAATAAATTTATAATATCAATCTTTTTTATACTATTATTGAGATCACAATAAATTGTAGAAATCATACCTCTAAAGTTAGGAAGAATGTGAGGATTAAATGAAAACTTTACTTCATTTTCCGAATTATGCTTATTAAGTTCTTGTTTGATTTCAGCAATATGCCTATGATTATTTGTATTATAATTATAAAAATTATAATCAATTTTTGATTTCATTTTATTGATATCAAATTTCTTTCCTGCTCCACTATAGCCTGATTTCGAATCTATAATTATATTTTCAGTATTGACTAATTTATTTTTTATTAAAGGTATTAATGGCAATAAAATAGAAGTTGGGTAACATCCAGGGACAGCTATATTTTTTGAACCTAATATTTTTTCTCTATTTATTTCAGCAAGACCATAAATAAAATCGTTTAAATACTCTTTGCAAACATGATCATTTCCATAATTTTTTTTATAAACATCAATATTATCTAATCTAAAGTCAGCTGATAAATCTATTATATTAATCTTATTAAAATATTTTTTTACATATTTATTAGATACTGCATGAGGTAAAGCTAAGAATACATAGTCACTATCTTCTGCATTAAAACTATTATTCGATTTTAAAAGAGGAAGGTGATTATATACTTTTGAATTATCAATATTATTTAGATAATCTCCATGAATAGTTTCTGATCCTAAAAAATTTATGTCCACAAAAGAATGATTGGATAAAATTTTTACTAACTCCATACCAACATAGCCAGTGGAGCCTAAAACGGCCACTCTAATCTTATCTTTCATGAAAATTTATCTCTTAGAGAATTGGTAACTTCTTCTGGCTTTTGCTAAACCAGCTTTTTTTCTTTCAACAACTCTTGGATCTCTTGTCAGAAAACCAACCTTTTTTAGAGGTGGTCTATTTGATTGATCATAAAGACTAAGCGCTTTACTAATTCCATGTCTGATAGCTCCTGCTTGACCAGAAAGTCCTCCACCTTTAACGGAAGCCATAATCTCATAGGAATTTTCTGCTTTCACAACATCTAAAGGCTGGTTAACTATCATTTGCAGAACAGGTCTTGAAAAGTATTTATCAAGAGGTTTTCCATTGATTTTAATTTCACCACTTCCTCTTTTCAACCAAACTCTTGCAATAGAATTTTTTCTTTTTCCAGTAGCGTAAGCTCTTTGTTTATTATCTAAAATGTTTTCAGTTTGATTATCTTGATTTTCCATAGTTAAATTTTATTTTTAATATTCATTGATGCTATATCAATAGTTTGAGGGTTTTGCGCTTCATGCTTATGATTTCCATCTCTATATATTTTGCAATTAGATAATTGTAATTTTCCTAATGGCCCTCTGGGAATCATTCTTTTTATTGCAAGTTTTATCATTTCATCAGATTTGTTTTTTTCCTTCATTTTGTTAGGAGTTGACTCTTTTATCCCTCCTGGATATCCAGTATGTCTATAATAAATTTTATTATCTGCCTTTTTACCCTTAAGATGAACATGATCAGAATTGATTATAATTAAGTTATCACCACAGTCTTGATTAGGAGTATATTCAGGCTTATTTTTACCTCTTAGAATATTTGCAGAGATAACGGCGAGTCTTCCTAAAACTGCATCTTTGGCATCAATTAAGACCCACTTTTTCTTAATATCGTTTTTTTTAAGAGAGAATGTTTTCATCGCGTGCCCAAATACATATATTGAAAAATTAAGTCAATAATTTAATAAAAAAAACCCTCTAAACAGAGGGTTTTTTCATAATATTTAATAGGTAAAATTATGCAGTTGCTGAATCTTTTGCAGCAGCATTCCAGATAATTAAACCAAATAAGATTTTATTAATAAAATCTGCAAGGTTGTAGATCCAGTTTAGAGTATCAGCATCAACTGACCCCATCATTAAACCAAACACATATCCTAGTGGATAAATTGCCCAACCTACTAATACAATTAATCTCATTGCATTAAATGCAGATGTTACTGATTCTTTAGTTGTAGCAGCTTGACTTGCCTCACCTCGGAAAATTTCCCAAATGATTACAGCCCAACCGATCATACCAATAATGAAACCAAGCAATACTGAAATATGACCTGCCTCACCAAGGTATCCACCAACTATCATAACAAGTGTACCAATGAGCAATCTGTAGAAAGCACCACTAGAAACAGCTGCGCCGGCAGCAACTAGAATTAAAAAGAATTCAACCATTTGAAGTGGAACAGTTAAAATCCAATCAATATATCTATATACTGTTGGAGATTCACCTGTAGCAACCCAAAAGTCTCTCATATACATGTAGTGTACAGCGGCAATAAAAGTAATTAACCCTGCAACAACCATTGAAGTTCTCCATTTAGAAGAAACTCTCATCCCTTCATAAAAGAAGAAAATTGTAGATGCCCACATCCCGATTGATACAATCCAAAATGTAATACCTACGAAATCACCTTCACCTAAGAAAGTATCGGCAGCTAATGCTGGAACAGCAATAAATGCTATAGTTGCAGCAATGATGCCTATTAGACTAGTCTTATTTAACATAAAAACTCCTTATAGTTTGTCTATTACCAATAAGATGTGGTTCATATATTTTAATTGACGGATAAGTTAAACAGTTAAAATAAATAATTTTGAATTTTTTTTTGTATAAATTATATAGTTAAATTATTGATATATATATATATTTTTTAAATAAAATTAAACTCTTAAGATTCTTTTAACAAAAATCTCATTTTATTAAGAATCTGATCAATTTTTTCGTATTTATCAGATTGGATTAAACTTTCATTTTTGATAGAATTTTTATCTAAACCAGGCTTTTTTTTATTAATTATCATTAATTTATTGGCAAGATTGAGAGTATAATTTTGTTTTCCATTATCATACAATAATTCTTTTAATTGCTTTAATCTATTGATGTTTTCAATATTGAAATATCTAGTACCCTTTTTAGATTTTGTTGATAAGCCTTCAAATCTTAATTTATTAGTTTTGGGATTATGTGAGTCCCAGTAACGTATAGTATATTCTTCTAAATCTAACATTTGAGAAACCTCTCTAATATTAAGATATTTTTTCATTTATTTAATTTTTATTTAAGTATTTTAGTATAATTTTACTTGCTTTAAAAACTATTACATTTCTATCATTAATTAATACTTCTTGTTTTGTTTTTGGATTTCTACCAATTCTACTTTTCTTTCTTTTAACTTTAAATGTTCCAAAATTATGTATCTTTACAATACCATTAGACATTAAACCTTCAATGATTATATCAATAATATCATTTACTAAATTAAGACATTCTTGTTTTGCAAAACCAAACTCTTTGTTTATCGAATAAGCTATTTCATCTCTTGAAATATTTTTTTTTATATTCATAAATTTTTAATTGAATTAATTATTTCCTTATTTAGCCCATTTATAATAAACTTATTACATTGATTTATAGCATTAGAAAAAGCTATTGGACTAGCATTACCATGACTTTTAACAGAAATACCATTTAAGCCAATTAACGTTGCTCCATTATAAATCTCAGGATTCACCATATCTTTTAATTTAAGTAAATCTCTTTCTATAAGTTTGTATGATAATTTATTTAAAAATGATTTTTTGTATACATTTTTTAAATTTGACATAATAAATTGAGATATGCCTTCGGCTGATTTAAGCATTATATTTCCGGTGTAACCATCAGATATAATAATATCACATTCTCCTGATGTAACTTTATTTGGTTCTATAAATCCAATAAAAAAATTTTTTAAAAAACTTTTAGATATAAGATCTGAGGCTTCTTGTAAAAATTCTAAACCTTTATTATTTTCAGTTCCAATATTTAATATACCAATTTTAGGTTTTTTATTTTTATTAATAATTGAAAAATAACAAAAACCCATAAGAGCAAATTGAAGCAAATTAGACGGAGACACTGTAACATTTGCGCCTAAATCAAGCATGATTGAATAATTTAATTTATTTGGAATTAATGAACAAATCGCCGGTCTATCAATACCTTCAATCATTCCCATATGTAATCTTGATAAAATCATAATAGCTGCAGTATTTCCCGCTGAAACAAAACCAGAATTGACTTTATTTTTTGAAAATTCTAAACCTTTATAAATACTACTATTTTTTCTTGATCTTAGAATTGTATTGGCATTATCATCATCTTTAACATTTTCAATTGTATTAAAAATATCATAATTTTTAAAGGTAAAATTATTTTTATTTATTTCTGAAATAATTTCATCTTCAACACCAAAAAACATTAGTTTTACATCTGGATTTTTAGAGGAGAATATATGTGATCCTTTTAATACTTTATAAGGACTTTTCTCACCTCCCATTGCATCAATTGCAATAGTAGTCTGTCTATTTGACATAATACTTAATTATTCTGCTTTGTTTTTTTAGTAATAATTTGCCTACCTCTGTAAGTGCCAGTTGATAGATCAATATGATGCTGTAAACGAGGTTCACCAGACTCTTTATCTAAAACAATATTATTGCTTTTTAAGCCTAAATGAGATCTTCTCATATTCTTTTTTGATTTACTTGTTTTTCTTTTCGGAACAGCCATATTGCTCATGTATTAGAAAATATAATATTTGCAAGATAATTTTGCAAAATTATTAAATTTTAATATTTACATATCTCTAATTTCTATTTTTTTAAAAACTTCTAAAATAAGCAAAGAAGCATTTTTTTGATCATTTCTATGAATAAAATAAAAAATTTTTAAATAATTTAATATATCATTTGAGTCTAAATGATTTTTTTTTGGAAATTTTTTTAATCTAAAATAAAATTTCTTAACATATGATTTTACATATTTCCCTATTGACATATCTCCAATACCTTTTGTTCTTAAGGATTCGTCTAGGTCAGAGATAAAAATTGAAATAAGATTATCATTGATTCTTTGATAATTTTTAATTTTATTAAAAATATTTTTATTAATATAAAAAATTAAAAAAATTGAAACAAGCTCAAAAGACGTATTATAATTTTTATTTAAAAAAAATTCATTTTTCATTAAAAAAGAATTGCTAGCTTTTAGAAGATCATTGTAAATTAATTTAGCTATTTTTTTATCCTTATTTTCTTTTTTAAAAAAATATTGTAATATCATTTTATGATAAAGATTGTTGTTTATTTAAATATTATTCTTTTTCTATATAGTTGCTCAAGTCAGTCTATCTATTCAGGAAAAATAATAAATCAAGAAGATTTAGCAAATATAAATTTTAAAAATAAATCAACACTTATTGATAAACTTGGAATGCCAAGTTATAAAGATCCTATAGAAAATAAATTTTTTTATTTTACCGAAAAAAAAACAAAAAAATCGGCATTTAATGAAAAAACAGATTATAGTTTCGTGTTTGTATTTGAATTTAATGAAAACAATGAAATAATAAAAAATACAGTTTATGATTTACAAAATAATGAAGATATAAACCTAATAAAAGATGAAACTGATAATGAAATAGTTAATCAAGGAATAATTGAAAAGGTATTTGGAGGGGTTGGTCCGCAAAACGAATTACCAACCTCTCCTTAATTTAATTTATAAAGAAATTGCAGCTAATAATAATAAGGCCACTATATTAGTAATTTTAATCATTGGATTTACTGCAGGACCAGCTGTATCTTTGTATGGATCACCCACTGTATCCCCGGTAACAGCAGCTTTATGTGCTTCACTACCTTTTCCACCATGATTTCCATCTTCAATATATTTTTTTGCATTATCCCATGCACCGCCACCAGCTGTCATGCTAATTGCAACAAATAACCCTGTAATTATTACGCCTAGTAATAACGCTCCTAAACAAGATAATGCTGCAGATTGACCTGCGATAAATAAAATAACGAAATATACAACAATTGGAGATAATACAGGTAACATTGACGGTATTATCATTTCTTTAATGGCTGACTTAGTAAGAATATCAACACAGGTGCCGTACTCAGGCTTGCCCTTACCTTCCATTATACCAGGGATTTCTTTGAATTGTCTTCTAACTTCTAGTACAACTGAACCTGCTGCTCTACCAACGGCTGTCATACTTAAGGCACCAAACAAGAAAGGTAGTAATCCACCTAAAAGCAATCCAACAACTACATAAGGATTTGATAAATCAAAAGAAACTTCAATTCCATAGAGAGGACTGTTAGGGTCTTTTGCAAAATGATCAAGATCTTCTGTATAAGCTGCAAATAAAACAAGAGCCCCCAGTCCTGCTGAACCAATTGCATAACCTTTTGTTACAGCTTTTGTTGTATTACCAACAGCATCAAGTGCATCAGTTGTCTTTCTAACATTTTCATCTAAATTTGACATTTCTGCAATACCACCTGCATTATCTGTAACAGGTCCATAAGCATCTAGAGCAACAACCATACCAGCAAGTGCAAGCATTGTAGTAACTGCAATTGCTATACCAAATAAACCAGCTAAGGAATAAGTTGAAATAATCCCAGCAACAATAATTAAAGCAGGTAAAGCTGTTGCCTCTAAACTAATTGCGAGTCCCTGAATTACATTTGTTCCATGACCTGTTGTTGAAGATTGAGCAATGCTTTGAACAGGTCGATAGTTGGTACCTGTATAATATTCAGTAACCCATATTATCAATCCAGTAATTACTAAACCTAAGAGACCACATATGAAAAGTGACATTCCTGTAAACTGAGTTGAGCTTCCGTCAACCACTAAAACACTGTCAAGACCAACTATGTAGTCAGTAACAAAATATAACAAAACTGCTGATAAAATAGCTGATACAGCAAATCCTCTGTATAGAGCCGCCATAATATTATTATTCTTGCCAAGTCTTACAAAATAAGTTCCAATAATGCTAGTTAAAGCGCAAACTCCTGCAATAGCTAAAGGGAAAATCATCATCGTGTAAGAATTTTCTATAAAAAAAATAGAAGCTAAAACCATGGTAGCTACAACTGTAACAACATAAGTTTCAAAAAGATCTGCAGCCATACCAGCGCAATCACCAACATTATCTCCTACATTATCTGCTATTACAGCAGGGTTTCTTGGGTCATCTTCAGGAATTCCAGCTTCTACTTTACCGACTAAATCAGCTCCAACATCAGCACCTTTAGTAAAAATACCTCCACCTAATCTAGCAAAAATTGAAATTAAAGATGCTCCAAAGCCTAATGACACCAAAGGAGCTACAATCTCTCTTCCTGGGAAAGATCCTGAATTATGCAAAATAAAGTAAAAAACTGCAATTGAAAGCAATGCAAATCCTGCAACAAGCATTCCTGTTACTGCACCAGCTTTAAATGATACTGATAGTCCTTCTGCAAGACTATTACTTGCTGCATGTGTTGTGCGCACGTTTGATCTAACTGATATATTCATGCCTACATAACCTGCAGCACCAGAGAAAAAGGCTCCAATCAAAAAACCAATACCTGAAGCCAAATCAAAAACAATCCATATGAGTATGAAAATAACAACGCCCACAAATGCAATTGTCATATACTGTCTGTTTAAATAAGCTCTTGCACCCTCTTGGATGGCACTAGCAATTTCTTGCATTTTATCATTCCCAGAACCTAGCGATAAAATCTGCCTAGATGTTACTAGACCATAAAGAACGGCTGCCAGACCGCATAAAACAATTAATATTTGCAGTGTTGTCATTGAAAACTCCTTAAAATTTTTGGTGATATGTCAGAAACTATGACAAAAATCAAGTTTTTAGCTGAAATGATCAAATTTCTTGCTATTATTAATGTCTACATATGAATCGAAATGAATACCTTTTTTTCTTATGACTTTTCCAATACATGAAATTTTGATTTTGTTTTTTTTAGCAATATTAAAAATTTTGTTTCTATTTTTTTGATTAGATATAATTATCAGCTCATAATCATCGCCCGCATTTAACAATTTTTCTAATTTAATACCATTTTCTAAATTAATAATTTTTTTGGCTTTTGTACTTAAAGGAATTTCATTTATGTTAATTAATGCACCAAATTTATCATTCAACATATCATTTAAATCTCCTATCAAACCATCAGAGATATCTTTCATTGAGGAAATATATTTAGAAACTTTAGGTCCTAGTTCACAGGGCAAAGGAAATAAATATTTATTAATAAAATATTTTTTTAATTTTGCATTTATCAAAATTTTTTTATTTAAAATATCTAATCCAATTCTTGACTCACCAATGTTTCCAGTTAATAAAATATCATCGTTTAAATTAATTTTATTTTGTAAAATTTCTACATTTTTATTTATATAACCAAAAAATGTTGATGATATAATTAATTTATTTGAATGAGATAAATCTCCTCCAAGCAAATAGAATCCATATTTGAGTTGTATTTTTTTTAATTGATGCGAAAATTTAGTTAACCACTTATCATTAATATTATACGGCAAAAGTAAATTTATTACATAAGAATGAGGAATTGCCCCCATTGCAAAAGTATCAGATAAATTAACTGTTGTTATTTTTTGAGCAATAGATTTAGGATCATCATTGGAAAAAAAATCTACATCTTCTAAAATAGTATCAGTTGTTATTGATATTTTATAATTTTTATTTTTAAAATATAAATATGCTCCATCATTTTCAAAATCAAAAGTGCCAATTCTTTTAAAATTGAGTTTTTTAAAATATTTATTAATAATAAATTTTTCAGATAAATTATTTTTTATCAATTTCATATTTATCAATGTATCTTTGTATTATTGCATTAATTAGCTTTGTTTCTTTTTGTGAAACTAAACTTTTACTAATATTTAAATAATCATTAAGTACAATTTTAACCTTGTTTTTTTTGGTAATTATTAATTCTGTAATAATTGCAAATATTAATGATTTTAAGACATTATCCCACTTTTCAAATTTTCTATTAATTTCAATAAATTGATTTAACTCTTCATGAATAGTTTTTTTATTAATATTATTCCTAAAGCTTTCAAAAAGTCTATTTAAAAAATTTTTGTTAAATTTAAGTTTAAACTCTTTTTTCTCATCTATTACAGCAATGTTAGTATCATAAAAATGTTTTTGGAATTCTTCAATATTTTCTGCACTTAAATTATTTAAGAATTCATTCTGAAAAATATATTGTACAAAAGCAAGTCTTGTTTGTGACTTGGTATAATTTTGCATTTTTATTTCAATAACTGTATGCAGGCTAACGCAGCTTCTTGACCTTTATTTTTTTGATTAATATCACTTCTTATTATTGCTTGCTGTAAATCGTAACAAGTTAAGATACCAAATCCAATTGGAACATTGTATGCAACAGTTAGATCCATAATTTTTCTAGAAGTTTCATTAGCTATAATTTCAAAATGATAAGTATCACCCTTAACTATACACCCTAAAGATATAAATCCTTTAAAAGTATCAATATTTTTTTTAATTAAATAGGGAATTTCAAAACAGCCCGGAGCATTAATAACTTCATATTCATAACCATTTTCTTTAAGGGTATTGATTGCACCCAACTCAAGATTTTTCGATATTTCTTTATAATAATTTGCTGAAACTATTAGAATTTTATTATTCATATTTTTTTCTGATCAACTATTTCAATATTAAATCCATCCAAGGCAATAATTCTTTTCTTACTGTTTGTTAATAATATAATTTTATTTATTTGCAGTAATGATAAAATCTGAGCGCCTACGCCATATTCTCTTAGTTCTAATTTATTTTTTGATCTTTTTCTTTTATTGAACATTTTAAGTATATTTGGTGACATATCACTATTTATTAAAACTATAGCTCCTGATCCATTCTTCTCTATAAGTTGAAAGGCAGACTTAATTTCACTTCCAAAAATATTTTTTTCTTCAAATATATCCTTAGTGATATCCAATCTGTGCATTCTAACAAGCACAGGTTCATTTACATCTCCTAGATTTTTTACTAGAGCGTAATGCTTTTCATCAGAAATAGAATTTTGAAAAACATTTAATGTAAATTGCGAGCCCATCTCACTTTCAAATGGCCTTTCGGCGATCTTTTCGACAATTTTAGTTTTTTTAAATCTAAATTTAATTAAGTCACTCACAGTTCCTACTTTTAAATTATGTAATTTTGCAAACTTAATAATTTCTGGTAATCTAGCCATAGAACCATCTTCACTCATAATTTCGCAAATAACACCAGAAGGATTTAGATCTGCTAGTTTTGAAATATCAACTGCTGCTTCTGTATGACCAGCACGTACTAATACTCCGCCATCCCAAGCCATAAGAGGAAAAACGTGTCCAGGATAAACAAGATCATTCTTGTTTCTATTATTGTTTACAGCTACTGATATGGTATGAGCTCTATCAGCTGCAGATATTCCAGTAGTCACCCCTTCTTTTGCCTCAATAGAAACAGTAAATGCAGTTAAATCATTTTTTATGTTATTTGGATTCATTAAGGGAAGTTCCAATTCTTCTATTCTTTCCTTAGTTAAAGCTAAACAAATTAATCCTCTTCCATGTTTTGCCATAAAATTAATAGCTTGTGGGTTCGCATATTGAGCGGGAATGATTAGATCGCCTTCATTTTCTCTATCGGGATCATCAACAAGAATATACATTTTTCCATTTCTTGCATCTTCAATAATATCTTCAATAGAAGATAGATACTCTTCAATATTATCTTTATTCATTGTTAAGGATAAAACGTGCAAGATAATCAAATTCAATATTAACTTGATCACTTTTGTTTAAAAATTTTAAATTAGTATGATTAAATGTATGTTCTATTACAGAAATCATAAATGTATTATTTTCTACTTTTGCTACTGTTAAAGAAATACCATTTATTGAAATAGATCCCTTTTCTACAACAAACCTATTATTTTTATTAAATTTTTTTTCAAAATAATATTCCCAACTATTTTCAAGTTCTAAAATTTCTCTGACAATAGTTGTGGTGTCAACATGACCATAAACAAAATGACCACTAATTTCATCACCTATCTGAAGTGATTTTTCTAAATTAATTTTTTCATTTTTTAAAATAGAATTAGTTAGATTTGTTCTTTGCAAGGTTTCTTCTCCTATATTCACATCAAAGCTAAATGAATTGTTGTTTGATTGAGTTATATTTTTTGCTGTAAGACAAACTCCATTACAAGAAATTGAAGAACCCTCCTTACAATTACTCAAATCAAGATTTGTAGATATTTGGTAAAGTCCCAAATCTTTGTTTTTTATTGTTCCTAAATCTTGAATAATACCTGTAAACATTAATTTACCTGATAATTTGTATATATGTCGTCTTTGAATTTTTTTCTTTCATTTAAAAATAAATTTAATTGATTAAGTTGTTTTCCAACAATTGCCGGTTTCCCATGTTTTCCTATAATAATTTTGGATTT
>CACNND010000013.1 GCA_902621725.1 uncultured Alphaproteobacteria bacterium
GGACTCCTCTTATAGAATTCCATTATTTATTTGTGTGCCTAAAAACAATCCAAAAGAAATTAACCATTTAACAGAATCAGTAGATGTTGCTCCTACAATCTTAGAGTGGCTTGATGGTGACATCCCCATTGATTGGAATGGTCAATCACTGATGCATAATATCAATAATAAATACAAAAAATTATCTAATAAAGAATATGTTATTTTTGATTATGATTTTAGAGAAAGTACTTCATTTGTTAAAGATAAAAAATTAGCGCCCGAACAATGTAATCTATCGGTCATTAGAAATAATAAATGGAAATATGTTCATTTTCCTTCATTGCCATGTTTATTATTTGATTTAGAAAAAGATCCTGAGGAAATAAATGATCTATCAGACTTAAGAGAATTTCAAGATATAAAACATGAACTAGTATCAAAATTATTAAGTCACCGCATGATTCATCAGGAGCGACAATTATCAAACACTAAACTTTCCAGTTCAGGTGTTAATACAAATTCTGGACCATTTAGCAGAAAAATGGAATAATAAAGATATGTTAACGACTGTTATAGGCGCCTATCCAAAACCAAGCTACTTAAAAATAACTGATTGGTTTAATGCCTCTGGTGGTACAGATACAGAATATCCTACTAAATTTTACGAAGATGAAATAAAAAAAATGGGCGATAATGTTGAAGAGTTATTTAATAAAGCTACCAAAGAAATAATTAGTGATCAGGAAGAATGTGGTATTGATATCCTCACCGATGGTGAAGTTAGAAGAGAAAATTATATTCACTATCATTGCAGATATTTAGAAGGAATTGATTTTACAAATCTCACAGAAAAAGTTGCTAGAACAGGAAATTATAAATGCTGGTTACCAACAATAACTTCAAAAGTTAAAGCAAAAGAATCTTTTTTAGTTGAAGAATGGAAAAAAAATCAGAGTTTAACCAATAAAGATTTAAAAATTACTATTCCTGGACCAATGACTATAACAGATACCATAGCAAATACATTTTATGATTCAGATGAACATATGGGTGAAGATTTAGCTGATGCCATTAATGTAGAAATTAAAAGACTAGTTGATGCGGGATGTAAATATATTCAAGTCGATGAACCGTTGTTTGCGAGAAAACCTGAAAATGCCCTGAAATTTGGAATCAAAAATTTAGAGAGATGTTTTAAGGATATAAATAATCAAAGTATTGAAAAAATCACTCATATTTGTTGTGGCTATCCTGATAAATTAAATGCAGTAGATTATCCAAAAGCACCTTTAGATTCTTACAGTAAAATTAGTAAAGTTTTAGATGAGTCAATTATAGATACAGTTTCTATTGAAGATGCTCATCGATATAATGATTTAAATTTTTTAAAAGATTTTAAACAAACAAAAGTTATTTTTGGTTTAGTAAAAATAGCAAGCTCTCAAGTTGAGACTAAAGAAGAAATTGTCTCAAGAATAAATGATGCATTAAGGTTTATTGATAAGGAACAATTAATTGTCGCTCCTGATTGCGGTCTTGGTCACTTACCTAGAGATTTGGCAAAAACAAAATTAAAGATAATGGTAGAAGCTTCTAATAGTTTCTAGTGGACTAAAGTTTCTGGATTAGCATAATCATAATTTAAATCATCAGCAATAGCTTTATATGTAACAGCCCCTTTAAAAATATTTAAACCATTCATAAAATTTTTATCATTTTTTAAAGCTTCTTTAAAACCATTAGAAGCTAAGTTTTGAATAAATGGCAAAGTGACTGCATTTAAAGCAAGAGTAGAAGTTCTAGGAACTCCCCCTGGCATATTTGCAACACAATAATGAACAACATCATCAACAACATATGTAGGGTTTGCATGAGTTGTTGGTTTACTAGTTTCAACACAACCACCTTGATCAATTGCAACATCAACAATTACAGATCCACTTTTCATCTCTTTTATCATGTCCTTAGTTATAATCTTTGGAGCATTAGAGCCCGGAACAAGTACGCCACCAATAAGTAAATCACATTCAGAAATATAATCTTTTAGATTTATTTTATCACTGTGTAGTGGTTCTATTTTATCACCAAATTTTTCTTGTAATTCTTCTAATCTTTGTTCTGATTTATCAACGATGAAAACTTTTGCTTGCATTCCGGTAGCAATTATTGCTGCATTTTCACCTACAACACCTCCACCTAAAATTAAGACATTTCCAGGTTGAACCCCAGGAGCACCCCCTAAGAGTAAACCACTTCCACCCTTATGTTTTTCAAGTGAATAAGCACCAGCTTGAATCGACATTCTGCCGGCTACAGCACTCATAGGCGCAAGAAGTGGTAACTTATTATTATGATCACTTACTGTTTCATAAGCTATACAAATCGAATTTGAATCAATCAAACCCTTTGTCAATTCTGGAGCTGCTGAAAGATGTAAATAAGTAAATAAAATTTGGTTTTCTCTTATCATTGCTACTTCATTCATTAGAGGTTCTTTAACTTTTACAATCATTTCAGAATCATTGAAAATATCCTCTGCTGAATTTACAATTTTTGCACCTGATAACTCATAATCACTATTGGAAAATCCGGCACCAATACCAGCATCTTTTTGAATTAAAACTGTATGTTTATTCTTTACTAATTCTTTAACACTTTGCGGAGTAAGCCCAACCCTAGACTCCTGAGCTTTAATCTCAGAGGGAACACCTATTTTCATTATCTGTCATGCATATAGTTTGAGATACCTGTTCTTAATTTTTCAATTATCTCATCAATATGTTTTTTTTCACAAGTAAATGGAGGTGCAACAATTAAACAATCACCTGTTGCTTTCAAGCTTAAGCCTGCTTCAAATAATTTTTTAAAACAAGCATATCCAGCTTTGCCTAAACGCTCATCCATTTTAATATCAATTCCTCCCATCATTCCATATCCTCTTATATCAGTAATGATATCTAAGTCTTTCAAAGTAAATAAACCATCTAAGAAATAAGGAGACATATCTTTTGCTCTATTAAATAAATCTTCTTTCTCGATTATATCTTGCATTGCTAAACCTGCTGCCATTGAAACAGGTATAGCAGAATAAGTATAACCATGAAAAAATTCTATAGCTCCTGTAGGTGAAGCATCAACAATAGTATCATAGATATGATCACGTGAAGCTACTGCTCCTAAAGGTACGACACCATTAGTAATTGCTTTAGCCATTGTCATAATATCAGGGCAAACATCAAAAGCTTGAGCTGCAAATGGAGCACCCATTCTTCCCCAACCGGTAATAACCTCATCAAAAATTAAAAGAATACCGTGTTTGTCACAAATTTCTCTTAGTCTTTTTAAATATCCTTTTGGTGGAACTAAAGTTCCTGTTGATCCTGCTACTGGCTCTACAATACATGCTGCAATATTTTCAGCACCTATGTTACCAGCAATTCTTTCAAGATCATCTGCTAGATCAGCACCTGTTTCAGGTTCGCCTTTTACAAATAAATTTTCAGGTAAATGAGTATGTCTTAGATGGTGTACATTTGGCATGAGAATATTTGAGAAAGTTTTTCTATTAGCAATCATTCCGCCTACAGAAATTCCTCCAATATTCATTCCATGATAACCTCTTTCTCTTCCTACTATGTGAGATCTATGACCTTCTCCTTTTGCTTTAAAATATGCTATGGCTGTTTTAATTGCTGTTTCAACAGCTGATGAACCGCAAATAGTAAAAAATATTTTATTTAAGTCTTCGGGTGTATGTTTTGAAACTTTTCTAGCTAAATCAAATGAACCACCAAAACCTTGTTGGAATGGTTGAACATAGTCTAATTGCTCTAATTGTTTTGATACTGCTTCTCTTATTTCTGGTCTTGAATGACCCGCTGGACTACAAAATAATCCTGAGCTAGCATCAATTAATTTATTTCCATAATGATCAGTATAATAAACACCTTCTGCCTTAACCATTAATCTTGGACTATTTTTATAGTCTCTATTAGATGTAAATGGCATCCAATGTTCTTCTAATGAATTAGGTATTTCAGTTCTTTTTTCTAAGTCCATTTTTTTCCTTATTAAAGATGAGTATATGAAATTATCAATAAATCAAAGAATATTTCTTACACAACAAAGAAATATCATAGGAAAAATTGTAGCAGTGGTATAGAGAGAGTACCAAATATGAGCACATTACCAGCAGATCTTAAAAGTAAAGCTTTAGAGACCCCTAACATACCAGCAGCTGTTGTGTGCCCCAATCAAGAAAGCATATTATCAGCTGTAATTGAAGGTAAAAATATGAACCTCATCGATCCAACTTTAATTGGAAATAAAAGTTTAATTGCTGAAACGGCAAAAAATTTAAGTTTGGATATTTCAAATTTTAATATTGTAGAGGCTAAAGATGAAGAGGATAGTGCTTTAATAGCTTGTCAAATTTCTAATGGATATAAAAGTAAAATTATAATTAAAGGGAATCTTCATACTGACATTTTAATGCGCTCTTATTTAAAAAAAGAATTTAATTTACTTGATGGTAGAAGATTGAGTCATATCTGGCATATGACTACACAGCAGCTTAAAAAACCGCTTTTTATCACTGATGGTGCCTTGAATGTTTTACCAAGAATTGATATTAAATTACAGATTCTCAAAAATGCTGTTCAGTTTTATAACAAATTAAATAGCAACAAACCAAAAGTGGCAATTTTATCAGGTACAGAAGATCCAATTGACAGTATGCCAAGTTCAGTTGATGCCAAAAAAGTTATGGAACTTGCGTTAGAAGAAAAAATTAATGCTTTTATTCATGGACCGCTTGCTTTTGATAATGCTGTTTCTGAGGAAGCGGCTACAGTAAAAGGAATCAAAAATGATGTTGCTGGTGATGCTGATATACTGTTAGTGCCTAATTTAGAAACTGGAAATTCTTTATCTAAAATAATGGTTTATTTTATGAATGCATGTGCTGCAGGAATAGTAATTGGTGGTAAAGTACCAGTTGTAGTTCCTAGTAGAGCAGATAGTAAATATTCTAAACTTGCATCAATTATGGCAGCTGTTGTTGCTGCAAATAATTAATAAATAAATTTTAAATCAAATGCTTTTGAGACATTACTTTTTAATTTTAATAATCACTTTCTTATTTGGAAGTGCCTATCCAGTTCAGAAAGTTATTTTTAATGAAAATGTACCCCCATTATTAATGGGAAGTTTAAGAATGTTAGTGGTTTTTATATGCCTTTCACCTTTTTGGAGATTTAGAATTCCTGAAAAAAAATACTGGCTACCACTTCTCTTTTTTTCAATCTCTATGGGTTTTTTAGCAAATGTTTTTATGACATTGTCTTTAAATGAAGCAAACATAGTTTCTCCAATAATAATTGGTTCTCAACTGGCTGTACCATTTGCAATATTATTAAGCTCATTTTTTTTAAAAGAGAAAGTAAGTATTAAAAAATGGGTACTAATATTTATTTCTTTTTTTGGCATCATTTTATTGGGCTTTGATCCATTAATAAGAAATGAAATTTTTGCATTATTCTTAATTACATTAATGGCCTTCTTCTATGCTAGTGCACAAGTATTTTCCAGGTACCTAAAAGATTTAGAAGTTACTCTCACAAATGCGGTAATGGGACTAGTTGGATTTGTATTACTAATTATTTCATCATCAATATTTGAAGGACAAACGATAAACGAAATAAAAAATATTAGTTTTCAGTCATGGTTATTAATATTGCATTCAGGTATCTTTGTTTCAATTGCTGCACACATGTCGATGTTTTATTTGTATAGGATGTATCCTGTTAATAGAGTATTTCCATTTTACGCTTTATTTCCTGTATTTGGTGTGTTGTTAACATTTATGATTTTTTATGAAATACCAACTTTAATTACTTTTATTGGTGGTGTAATCGTAATCGTAGCAACTTATTTTATAAATAAAGAAAATTAAATTTTGATTATTTAGCTGTCCATCCTCCATCAATTACTAGTGATGAACCAGTCATCATTGATGCAGCATCTGAAGCAAGATACACTACAGCACTAGCAATATCACTTTCTGTTGCTACTTTTCCTAAAGGTATGTTTTCAATTACGGATTTTTTAAAACTTTTATCTTTAAAAAATTTTTTGACCATTGGGGTTTCCACAAATGTAGGACAAACGGAATTAACTCTAATGTTGTGCTTAGCCAAATCAATAGCCATCCCTTTGGTAAGACCTTCAACACCAAACTTAGTCATATTATAAACACTTCTAAGAGGAGCTCCAACTTTACCTAACTGAGAAGAGATATTTATTATTGATCCACCAATTTTTTTTCTATTTTTTGACTTAAGCATAACTTTTGTAGCTAATTGAGCAATATCGAATGATGCTTTAATATTAAGATCAACCACTTCACTCATATCTTTTCTTTTAATTTTGGTGAAATATTCAGGTCTATTTGTGCCAGCATTATTTACTAATATGTCTAATTTATTGATTTTAGAAAATATTTTTTTTATTTCTTTTAAATTAGTTACATCACACACATAATAACTACATTTCTTTTTGAGTTTTTTAATTTTGTTTTGAACAATTAATAGATCTTTTTCTGTACGACTAAGAATAATTACATTTGCACCTGCTTCTGCTAACGCTATAGCACATGCTTTACCTATGCCTTTGCCTGACCCTGTCACAAGAGCAGTCTTATTTTTTACATTAAAATTTTTTAGAAACATTTGATCTGATTATTTACAATGAAAAAATAGATTGATCTAATAAATTCATTTTTTTAATACACATTTGAAAACTATCTTCCAAATGGTAATCACCTGGAAACCCAATGCATTTAATTCCAGCACTTACGGCAGAATTACTACTTTCTTCAGTATCCTCTATTGCAAGACAATCTTCTGGCTGTAAATTTAATTTATCCAATGTAACTTTATAAATTTCTGGATGTGGTTTTTCATTTTTAACAAATGATTTATTACCAATGAATTCAAATTCTTCTTTTGAAATTTGACCGGAAAGACTTTCAAATACTGCATCGACATTATTTAAAGTTGTAGAAGTTGAGAAAGCAAGTTTAATATTATTATCTTTTGTATACTTAATTATTTCATCAACACTCTTTCTTAATTTTTGTTTATTCTGAATAATGTACGAGCTAAAGATTTCTGTTTTTCTATTTCTAATTTGTGAAGCATTTACATTAACATTATTTTTTTCTGCAAAATCCTCTATTCTTTTTGTGCCACCCGATTGTTTAAGCAATAATCTATAATCCTCTTGATCCCAATACCAATCTAGTCCAGCTTCTTTAAAAGCTTCATTAAATGATTCTCTTTGCAAATCTGATGTTTCAATTAAAGTTCCTATTGAGCCAAATAATATTGCTTTATATTCCATTTTATCCTTTCAATTTTATGGAACAAGAAATCATATAACTTATTATTTTATTGACCCAAGTCCTTTAGAAATATTAATATCTCCAATGTTTCTCGCTTTGTTAAATTCTTTTATTCTATCAAAAACATTAACACCTATTTGCTGGTAAACATCGAGAAGGTCTACTAAAACCCAATTCTCTCTGATAAGACCATTTTCTAATCTCCAAAAATCTAAACTCCGCATTTCTATAATTTGATTTGATGGAGCAATACCCATCCATCCATCTTGAGAAATTGTAGATCGCATATTTGGCCAACCAGTTTCACAAACATAATCGCCTTCATATATCCAATGTGTTTGCATATCCTGCAACCCCTCATTTTTTAAACTATCATTTGATGAGCCTCCCTTTCTATCAGGCATTGCACGCAAAAAAGGTATTTGATGCCAATGGCGAAATCCTTCGATACCCCTTGCTGTGCCAATTCCAACTGGTCCGTACCAATTAAATCTGGGGTGCCAATATTTATCTAAATTCATAACTTGTGGATTTGGATTACTAGGGTGTAAAACCATATCTCGAAGCATATTTATTACAATGTCAAAATTTTTTGATCCATCACCTTCTATCTTTAAACCGTCTCCTGTCATAGGAGATGGTGTGCATAAAAAAGATCCTAGCTGAGGACTCATTGGCCATGCATTTGCCTGCATCATCAATTCAGGTAGATCCCAAATTGATTGCATTTCTATAATTTGATTATTTTCTATTTGGAAAAACTCATGATAACGCATATGAACTAAATTTCCTGTTGGCGGAATATCTAAAAATGATTTTAAAAAAGTTCCCATATAATTGCCCATAGTGCCTAACCAATCTTTACCTTCAGGTGTTGTGCCTGCCATAACAATCATATCTCTTCTTTCAAGATCAGGAATGCTATCTAAAAGGGGGTTTATACAATTAGTTAAAAATTTATCTAAACCATTAAATGTTCCAAAAGGATAGCAGAAATGAAACACCGAATTTTCAGAAAAATATTTAACTAGAGAATTTTTTATTGAATTTTTGTTAAAATTTTGAGTAGCTAATTGATAATTTTCAAAATTTTTTTTTAACTCTTCAGGTTTCATAATTTTTAACCTTTAACTGCTCCAGCTGTTAATCCGCTAACAATCTGTCTTTGAAAAAACATTACAAGAAAGAATAATGGAGCAGTTGCTGAAACAACGGCAGCTACAGCATACATTACTTTACCTTCTTCCTGTACGGTACCTAAAAAGCTAGCAATTGCTGGGATCATTGTTTCATTTTCATCTGAAAGCAACATAGATGTAACTGTAAAATCATTGTAAGCAAGAAGGAAACTAAATAATCCAGTAGTTATTACACCCGGCCACATTATAGGAATGATCACATATCTAAATGCTTGAAATCTATTACAGCCATCGCACATAGCGCTTTCATCTAAATCTTTTGGTATATTTAAAAAAAATGAATGTAACATCCACAGAGTAAAAGGCTGATTAATTGCAACAAGTACAATTATTGTTGTAGGTAAAATTCCCCAAACATTCCATGCAAAAAAAGGTTGAAGATATCCTGAAACTAAAGTCATATGAGGCATCGCACGAAAAATAAGACCTGCCATTAAAATCCAGAAGGCATATCGATAAGTAGATCTTGCAAGAGCATAGCCTCCTAAAGTTCCAAATGTAAGAGAAATTAAAACTGTAAAAAATACTACTATGCTTGTGTTAATAACAGCGCGCCAAAATTCCTCTTCTATCCAAGAGCCATAATATCCATCAATAGTAAAAAAATTACCTGTTTGTTTTTCAGTATGAAAGCCAAATATTGCATTTGCCCAGTCAGCTTTTGAAAAAAAATCAGCTTGTACTTTAAAAGACCCCCACAATGTCCAGATAAAAGGAAACATAGCAACAATCAACCAGAGAGCCACGAATACAAAAGCAATAATTCGAACTGGGGTTAATTTATTTTCAATTTTTGTATTCATAAATTTCTAACCCTTATTTTTTTCATTAAAATCTCTCCATGTTCGAATTAGCACTGGCAAAAGTAAAATTCCTACGCAAAAAATAGTAATCATAGATGTTGCTCCTGCTGCATTATATAGAGGGTAAGCACTTTCTCGCAAATGATTCCATATTAACCAAGATATTGAGGTAGCGTGGGCTTCTGCTCTAAAACTTATTATTGGTTCAAACACTCTAAAATTATCCATTAAAAGTATTAAAGTTATAAAAATAGCAAGTGGCATTAAATGAGGAATAACGACATGGCGTGTTCTTTGAAATTTAGATGCACCATCTATAGTTGCTGCCTCAATTGTTTCATGAGGAACTGTTTGAAGACCTGCATAAAAAACAATAAAACTAAACGGCATCAAATGCCATATACCATAGACCATCAACATGACCCAGGTAAGCACAGGTGACGCTTTCAAGCTCAGAGAATTATCATTAAATATTTTTTGGAGTGTGGCTCCAATAACACCATCGCCATCAACCATCCAAAACAATATCAATGAACCAACAAGAGGTGTAACTATCATTGGAAGAAGAGATGCAAAAATTGTTGGACCTTTTAACAACTTAGGAAGATTATTGACTCCAAGAGCAACTAAAAAACCAAGAAATAAAACAAACGGGGTAACTACAAAGGTGTAAGTAAGAGTAAAGCTAAGCGCTCTATATAAGGGGTAATTATATATTTTTTTTACAAAAGCTATAAAACTATCCGAGCTATTCCAAGCCTCTCCTATTTCATCAAATGCAAAATGCATTCTGTTTGAATACGTTTTAAATCCATTAAATTTACCAAGAGGTGCTTTTTCTTTTAACTTCGTAGAAGCTTCAGTATCCACAGATGTTGTTGTCTCACATCCAAAAGGATCACAATTTTCTGAAACAATTATTACTTGTTTATGTTCTATATGTAGGGATTGAATAAAAACAGAAACTATAGGTATTGCAATAAATAAAAACATTACACTTAATGAAGGAAGGGTAAATAATAAGAATGTGCTGTGCTTCATTATGCTATTTTAAATTACATAGAAAGATATAAGGGGTTTTCAAATTTGAAAACCCCTTTTTACTGATTTATATTTATTGACTACAGATAACCTGCATCTTTAGCAGCTGTTTCATAAACAGCCTCTACATCACTAAGTGCTTGTTCAGCACTTTCTGATCCTTTTAAAAAATCAACTAGCTCTGCACCTAATGCATTGTGCAATAATCCCATTTGAGCAAACATTGGATAAGATTTAGCGCCGCCTTGAGCAGTTGCAGACACTCCTGCTGCAGCTGGACCAGGTTTAAAACCATCAATTAACCAAATTGCATCATCATTATTAGCAGCAACCATTTCTGAAGTCATACCACTTACAAGTGCTGCAAACGTTGCTTCTGCTTCACTGTCAGACACGTTGGTTGCTATAGTTATTCCATCCCACCATAAAGTTGCTCCTGGTATTGAGCCACCAGTAACAGTTGGAGCTGCAGATAGAACAGTATTTGAAGTCACCTCAGCTGAAGAACCTTCATTATCTAGTATAACTCCTCCACGAGAACCCCACATAAAGCCAATTGCAGCTTGACCAGCTTCCCATAATCCTTGCGTATCATCAGATGCCTGTGTTAAATGATCAGGATGAGCATACTCAACTAGAGCTTTCATTGTTTCTAGAGCCGCAATACCTTTAGCGTTATTAATAGATGCTTCTGCACTACCTTGCTTAAAGAATTCTCCACCATGTGCTAAGTATATAGTATTAAATACTTCTCCAACATTCCATCCTACTTTAAGATTCATTACAAGTGGATGCTCCATGATACCAGCTGAACGTATTTTTTCAGCAGCAGAAATTATTTCATCATAAGTTGCTGGCATTCCATCAACTCCAGCTTTATCTAAAATATCTGTTCTATAATACATGTGCTGAGAATTAGCCATGAATGCTATAGCCATTATTTTACCATCAATAGTTATAAGTTGATTAGATTTTAAGTTGCCACCATATTTTTCAACTAGGTCATTTAATGGTCTAACTAGCCCATCATTCATTAACTGAACAAGGGTAGAGTTAGCTACAATCACTGATGTATACTCTGCTGGATCTGGTGTTTGAGCAGCGTTCATTATTTGGCGCGCTTCAGTAGTATGATTTCGAGTGAATTCAGAAGCAGATCCTGCACAATTGCTTTCAGCAGAATTTGCTATTGCGTGAATTGCTGGAAAATCACTTGCTAAAATTCGGATGGATTGTCCATTAGGACCACAATCAGCCGCAAACAAAGATGAGCTGAAGAAAAGTGCTGTTAATCCACCTAAAATTAATTTTTTTAAAAACATGTTTCCTCCATATATTACGTATAAAAAACAATTTTTTTACGCGTATGTATATAACTATAATTCTTAAAATGATATTGCATTACTTTGAATTAATATGCAATGTAATGAATAAATTAATAGTGGATAAATGAACATTCAGAAAGCAAAATTACCAACATCAAGTAGTGTGGCAAAGCTAGCAGGTGTGTCACAATCGGCTGTTTCACGATGCTTTACAAAAGGAGCAAGCATTTCTAATAGAACAAAATTGAGAGTTATCGAAGCAGCAAAAAAACTAGGATATAAACCACAGTCCTTTTCAACTAATTCTCTGAGTTTAGATGAGGGAGGTTTAGTTGGTGTTATATTACCATATATTACGAATAGATATTATCCTGAAGTGCTTATCGAATTACATGAAGCTCTAAGAGTATCAGGGTATAGAATTTTATTAATTACTACTGATGATGGTGAGGAATTAGATGATAATTTAATTCAACCCTACTTAAAAGAAAAGTTAGTTGCGATTGTTTCAGCAACTAAGCCTACTGATGCGTTTGTAGAAAACTGTTTAGCCAAACAAATTCAACTTATTGCATTTAATAGAAATTGGAAAATACCTACACTGAGTTCTGTAGCTTGTGATCATAAGTATGGTGGAGAAGCGGCGGCAGAACATTTCGTTAATAATGGGCATACTAAAATAGGAATGGTTGAAGGACCAATTGGATCATTTGTAAGTGAAGAAAGATGTAAAGGTTTCAAAAACTATTTAAATAATTTAGACAAAATTAAACTGTTTCATGAAAGAGGAAATTTTACATATGAAGGAGGTTTAGATTCAGCAAAAAAACTTTTAAAAAATAATATTACAGCATTGTTTTGTGCTGATGATATTATGGCTTTTGGTTGTGTTGATTATATTAAAAAAAATACAAAACTTAATATACCAGAAGAGATAGAGGTAATTGGATATGATGACATATCTTCAGCAAATTGGCATTCATATAATTTAACAACAATTAGACAACCAGTAAGACAAATGTCTAAACTTGTAACCCAAATAATAGATGATAACATTAAGGATCCAGAGTTAGAGCCTATCAATCATTTAATTCAGGGTAAATTTATTTATCGAAATACAACTAGATAGAAATTGGGTAAAGTAATTTTAATCCCTGGATACATGTGTAACAAAAACATTTGGGATGAACAAATATCTATTCTAAAAAAAAGATATAATGTTTCCATTCCTTCTCTAAAGAATATTGCTACAGTTGATGATGCTGTACAAAAAATCATAAACAAAAATAAAAAAAAAATTTCTGTTATTGGTTTTTCAATGGGAGGATTTATTGCAATAAAATTAGCAATCGAGTATCCAGAAATATTAGATAAATTAGTTTTAATAGGCACTAATGCAAGAAATATTTCACAAAAAAGAAAGTTGCTTTTAGAAAAGTCATTAACAACCTTAAGTAAAGATAACTTTGCAAAATTATTTTATCAAAAAAACTATAGTTCCTATTTTTCTAATAAAGATTTGAAAAATACATCATACCAAAATACTGTTTACTCAATGGCTAAACAATTAGGGTATAAAACTTTTTTAGACCAAACGAATTTGATTCTAAAAAGACCTAATCAATTAAATAAACTAAATAGGATTGTATCAAAAACTCTTATTATTCGTGGCAAAAATGATAAACTATCCTCTAATATTATGAACAATGAATTAAATAAGAAAATAAAATGTTCAGTTTATACAGAAATTAAAAATTCTTCTCATTTTGTAATGCTAGAGAAACCAAAAACTTTTAATAAAATTGTTACTAATTTTTTATTTTAAATCAAATCGTATTAGATGCTATTTGAGTGCCCTTAACTAACGAAATTAGTTTCTCATAACAAATTTTTTCATCAACTTTTCCAAATCCAGCAAAAGTACTAAAACCACAATCTGTACCAGCCATAATTTGCTCCTTTGGGACAAAAGTAGAAAATTGTTTTAACCGATCAGCAACAACTTCCGGGTGTTCAACAAAATTTGAAGTAGAGTCAATAACACCAGGCACAATAACTTTATCTTGTGGCAATTTAATCTTTTCAAAAACTTTCCATTCATGTGCATGTCTTGGATTAGAAGACTCAATTAATAAATATTTACTTTTTGTCTTAAGTACAATTGGTAAAATTTTTTCCAAACCAATATCAAAAGTATGGGGTCCTTCATAATTTCCCCAGCAGATATGCATTCTAATTTTGTCTTGTGGAACTGATGCCAGTGAAAGGTTAAGAGCTTCTATTTGTTTTTCTGCTCGCAGCAAAAAACTTTCTTCATCTAATTCTTTAAAATTCATATGCCTTGCTAGGGCTAAATCTGGACAATCAACTTGCAAGAATAAATTATTAGAAGTAATTTGTTGATACTCTTCTGCCATAATCACGCTAAGCTTACTTAGGTAATCGTCATCATTTTTGTAAAATTTATTAGGTAAAAAAACATTTATGACTCCTGGTGAAGCAGCATTCATAAAGCCCTTAGTATGATTATTAGCACTTAATGCAGAAGATAGATTATTTATATCTTTTAAAAGATCATCATTATTTTTAATTGAGAGTTCTCCAGTACAACAGGGTCGGGTATAAGTTGGTGTTCCACCACTTTTAGCAATTTTATCTTTATATTCAGGAAATGCATCTAAGTCAGCCGGTGCTCTTCTTTCACTTTCACCAGAAAAACCATTAATTCTATCTTTGACATATGTAGCATAACTAATTTTACTCATTTCACCATCACTGACAAAATCAATACCTGTATCAAGTTGTTTTTTGACAATGTCACTTACATTTTGTTTTACAACATTATCAAATTCATTTTCACTAAAACTATCTCCCTTATCTTTTGCAAAAAGTAATTCTGATAAAGCTTTAGAACGAGGTAAACTTCCTACATGTGTTGTTAAAATTTTCGTGTTCAATCTTTAGCTATCCTGTTTTCATCAAAATTTGTTTCCAAATTTCAGTTTCATCAAATAAAATCCATTCATTTTTAATGCCTCGTGGTCCAAATTCAACATGTGATATAGCCATAACATGAACTGCTGCTTGACTAGGTACTCCAAAATATCCCGAACCCGAATGAACACCATTGAGCGACCATCTAATAGCTGCCTTTCTGTACTGATTTGGTTCTTCTAAAAAGCTAACATGATCAATTGAAAATGTTGCATCAGGAAATGATGAAAATAGAGAAGTCCAAAAAGTTTTTACTTCTTCAACTCCGTAAGCTTTCAATCCCCCTGGTAATTCTTGATTTATTGCTCTATCATATGTTTTATCAACTATATTAATATCTTTATTAAATATAGATTTTAGTACTTCTGCATATTCATAACCTGAATTTTTTTCCGGTAAATTTAATTGTGAATATTTCAAATCCAAAGGCGTATTTTTGTTAAAAGGAACTGCACAATTTTCAACACCCCCTTGATTATCAATTATTTGTTTTGCATATTTTTTTGGATCTAAATTAAGTTGTCTTACGATTGCGCCCTGATCTCTAACAAGCCATTCATCATACACTTGATTATCCTTGCATGCACAATCTGCAATTACTCTATAAATAAGTTTTTTTCCTGTTGCTTTTCCATAAACCCCATCATGCAAGTGGGTTGCTCTAGTTAAAATTCGGTGCGAAGATAAATACCCATCATGTTCATTACCTATCCATATAACATCTTCACCTAACAGTTGACGGTCAGGAAATTCTTCTAAAGTTGCATAAGTTGCTTTCACAACTGCATCAGGTCCATACACAACTCCAGCAGGGGACCTAACTGGAATTCCTTTTGCATAATATTCTCTTATTGACTCAACATCCTTGTCTTCCCAAATTTGATATGTAATTTTTAGTATATAATCGGGTAGATCTCTAAATTTTTGATCAAAACCCTGCATCTTTTAATTTTTTTGGCGCACTATATAAATGCTACCTTTATCGCTACTTATATTTTTAAGGCTTCTTGTAGAGTTTTTTGGAGGGGAGAAGGCATCTCTAGGGCCAATTAACACCTTTTTATCATTACATGTAATTTCCCATTCTCCCTCCAAACATAAATAAACTTCAGATTTTGATGAGGTGTAAGAATGGATATGAGCATTATTACCTTCAAGAAGAGTAAGTCCAAATCCAGTTTTATGACTAATATATGGTTTAAATTCTTTATTATGAATAGTGAAATCATCTAGATAATTTAAAATAGAATTTGAATTATAATGTTGGTCATCTAGAAAATAATTTTTTTGATCTGCATAACGAATTACAAATTTTTCAATTTCCTCGGAAGTGTAATGATCAAATTGTGTTAATTCATTATCTGTGATTGGTTCTATTGCTTTTTTACCATCAGGTATTTGATTTTTTTCTAAATCAATAAGAGAGTTATCATTTAAAAGAACCATTCCAGTTTCTTTTGCTTTTTTTAACAATGAAGGAGTCCATGTAATTACTCCAGGATCATTTTCACCTAAAACTACAAACATTAATGCTTGTTGATCACTAACATTTTGAAATCCTCTAAACATATTAGTAGGAAATGAAGCGACATCTCCTTTATGTAAAATAACCTCACCCTCTTTTCCATCTGGTCCCCAATAAAAACGCCATGAACCAGAAAAGATAATAAACACCTCAGCTGTTGTATGACTATGAAGCCCAGAACCATTCATCGGTGCAGCACTTACTGCCCCAATATTAAACCCATGCTCCTCAGCAATTTTTACATTTTGTTTAGAATCTTCACTTACGCCAGGACCCACTAATGAGTAATTCAATCTATCTTGATGTCCTTTTAATTTACCCTCAACAAAAGGAACCTTACTTGGTATTAAATCATTAAATCTCGCAAGACGACTTTCTATATTTATTGACATATTAAGAAAAATTATATTTTATGCATTTTTAATGAATATTATTCAAAATATTGAATAAATCAATTAAATATTGAGCCTAAACTGTGAGTAACTGAAACTAAGTAAATTATGACAGAAATTGAAAATTTTAATACTGGAATAAAAAAAGAAGGAAGCACTGAAGTAATTAATTTAAATCCAAAGATAAATATAGCAAATAAAAAAAAAATCAGAATTCTTTTAAAAAATATAGCTGAATCCAATTCAGAAAATATTAATAAAAATATTAGTGATGCGTATCATGATGATGCAGAAATAAGAACCTTCCATCCACTTAATGACTTAAAAGGCATTTCTGAAATAACAGAAAAATTATGGAAACCGCTTTTAAATGCATTTCCTGATCTTGAGAGAAGGGATAACCTAATTCTTGGGGGTTCTTTTCAAAACTCAGTTTTTGTTTCAACAATAGCTCATTTAACTGGGACTTTTGTTAATCCATGGCTTAATGTTCCTGCTCATGGCAAAACTATACATTTAAGAATATGTGAAGCGCATCAAATTAAAGATAATAAAATCATTCAATCACATATTTTGATTGATACTCTAGATTTTATTCGTCAGGCAGGATTTTGGCCAATAAATAAATCATTAGGAGTAGAAGGAATGTGGCCTGGTCCTATAACCGGTGATGGTACAACATTTGAAAATATGGATGATGAGTTGTCCATCAATTCGATGAATCAAGCTTTAACAATGCAGAGAAGTTTAAATATAAAACCAGAAACAGATCCTGGATCAACGCATGAATACGTTAGAGATAAATTACTAAATCATCCTCAAAAAGAATTCTGGCATCCTAAAATGATGTGGTACGGACCTTGCGGTATTGGTACAGCAAGAGGTTTAAAAGGATATGTTGATCATCATCAATTACCTTTTAGGTTTACATTTAAAGAGAGAGATTATTGGAAAATTGGTCATTATATAGAAATAGCTGATGGTAATTATTCAATGACATCAGGCTGGCAAAGTATTGAGTGTATACATGGTTCTAATGAGTGGCTAGGCTACCAAGGTACTGGTAAAGCTGTCACAATAAGAGTTATGGATTTTTATTTACATCATGAAGGACTTATTAGGGAAAATTGGGTACCAATTGATATAGCACACATACTCGATCAAATAGGTATTGATATCTTTAAATTAATTCATAAAAAATAATCATGGCAATTGAATATTTAAAAAAAGGATTAGATGAAAAACAAAGAATTGAAGATAATGATAAAGTAAAAAAAATTGTCGAGGAAACATTAAGTAAAATTGAGTCAGAAGGTGATAAACATATTAGAGAGTTATCTCAAAAATTTGATAACTATTCACCAGATAGTTTTAGGTTAAATGAAGATCAAATTAATCAATTAATCAGTGAAGTATCTGATGATGATAAAGAAGATATTAAATTTGCTCAGAAACAAGTGCGCACATTTGCTGAAGCACAACTAAAAACTTTAAGTGAAATAGAAGTAGAAACGCACCCAGGTGTTATTCTGGGTCATAAGAATATACCTGTACAAGCAGTTGGTTGCTATGTTCCAGCCGGTAAATTTCCAATGGTGGCTTCCGCACATATGTCAGTTGTTACTGCCTCTGTTGCTGGGGTGCCAAGAATTGTAGCTACTACTCCACCTTTTAAAGGTAAACCAAATCCAGCAGTTGTAACAGCAATGAAAATGGGTGGTGCTCACGAAATTTATGTTTTAGGAGGAATGCAAGGAGTTGGTGCTATGGCTATTGGTACAGAAACTATTAAACCTGTAGATATGCTTGTCGGACCTGGCAATGCATTTGTTGCTGAAGCGAAAAGACAATTGTATGGCAGAGTTGGTATCGATTTATTTGCTGGTCCAACTGAAACAATGGTTATTGCTGATGAAACTGTTGATGGTGAAATATGTGCAACTGATCTATTAGGACAAGCTGAACATGGATATAATTCTCCAGCGGTTATGATAACAAACTCAAGAAAGCTTGCAGAAGAAACATTTAAAGAGATTGAAAGAATTTTAGAAATATTACCTACTAAAGAAACAGCGAGTACAAGCTGGAAAGATTATGGAGAAATTATTTTATGTGACACCTATGAGGAGATGTTATCTAAAGCAAATGAAATAGCATCAGAACACGTACAAGTGATGACAAAAAAAGATGATTGGTTTTTAGAAAATATGACATCTTATGGAGCTCTATTTTTGGGAACAAGAACTAATGTTGCTAATGGTGATAAAGTAATAGGCACCAATCATACTCTTCCTACTAAAAAAGCTGGAAGATATACTGGTGGTTTATGGGTTGGTAAGTTCATTAAAACCCACACTTATCAAAAAATTACAACCGATGAAGCAGCTACACTTATTGGAGAATATGGATCTAGACTTTCACACCTTGAGGGATTTATTGGTCACGCAGAACAATGTAATGTTAGAGTGAGAAGATATGGTGGTTTAAATGTAGAATATGGCAAACCTGCTAAAAAATTAAAAATTAAATAATATTATTTTTTTTCATATAATTTAAAATTTCATCAGCTAATTCTTCAGGCTTTTTTGAAACTGTTTTTAATTTTATTTCTGGAGATAAAGGTATTTCGTAATCAGAGTCGATACCTGTAAAATTTTTTAGTTTTCCTGATCTTGCTTTTTTATATAATCCTTTAGGATCTCTTTTTTCACATTCTTCTATAGGCGTATCAACAAAAATTTCTATAAATTCATTAGTATCAAATAAATCTCTTGCCATTCTTCTCTCAGATTTAAAAGGTGATATGAAAGAAATTAATGTTATTAATCCTGCGTCAGTCATTAATTTTGATACTTCAGCGACTCTTCGAATATTTTCTACTCTGTCAGCATCAGTAAATCCTAAGTCTTTATTTAATCCATGCCTAATGTTATCCCCATCTAATAAGTATGTTCTTTTATTAAGTTGATGTAATTTTTGTTCTAAAATATTTGCAATAGTTGATTTACCTGAACCAGAAAGTCCTGTGAACCATAAAGCACAGGGTTTTTGAGAGTTCAATGTTGATCTTTTATTCTTATCTATTGTCATATCATGCCATGAAATATTACTTGATCTTCTTAGCTCAAAATCAATCATTCCAGCTCCGACTGTTAGATTATTAAATTGATCAATTATTACAAAACTTCCAAGCTGATTATTCTGAATATAAGATTTAAAAAAAGTTGGCTTACTCAAAGCAATTTTACAATATGCAATATCATTTAACTCTAGAGATTTTGCTGCAATTTTTTCATAAGAATTAATATTTATTTTGTATTCAAGATTTGTGATTTTGCCGTTTATATATGAATTAATAAATCTGAATATATAATTTCTTTCAGGCAACATGTTATCTTTATGCATCCATATTAAATGTGCTGAAAATTGATCTGCTATTTTAATTTTATCTAGATCAGTAGTAATTATATCTCCTCTAGAAATATCTATCTCTTTATCTAGAGAGATAGTTACTGCTTGATTTTCAAATGAAAATTCTGCATTTCCATCGGGAGTTAATATTTTACGAACCTTCGCTTTCTCTCCTGATGATACTACTGTGATTTCATCGTTAATATTAATTTTTCCTGAAGAGATTGTTCCACTATATCCTCTAAAATCTGAACTTGATCGGTTAACCCATTGAATAGGCATAGAAAATTCTTCATCTATAGAAGATTTATCAATATCAAAACTTTCCAATATACTAATTAATGTTTCATCAGCATACCAAGGCATTTTTTTTGATTTTGAAAAAACATTATCACCAATAAGTGCTGACATTGGAATATATCTTTTAGATAAAAAATTAAAATTTTTAGATAGTTTTTCAAATGAATGAACAATATTTTCAAAATTTTTTTTATCATAATTCAAAAGGTCCATTTTGTTTACAGCTATTACAATGTGATTTACTCCTAACAGTGATAGAATGAAAGTATGTCGCCTAGTTTGATCTAATATGCCCTTAGTTGCATCAATTAGAACAATACCAATGTCTGAATTAGATGCACCGGTAGCCATATTTCTTGTATATTCTTGATGACCCGGTGTATCTGCAATTATAAACTTACATTTTTCTGTTTCAAAATATCTATAAGCTACATCGATTGTTATACCTTGTTCTCTTTCAGCTTGTAAACCATCTATTAGTAATGCGAGATCTATTTCTTTACCTTGAGTACCATATTTCTCACTTTCAAATTTGGTCTGTGAAATCTGATCACTGTAAATACTTTTAGAATCAAATAGAAGTCTTCCAATTAAAGTTGATTTACCATCATCTACGGAACCACAAGTTAAGATTTTAAGTTGCTTTTTGGAATTTTGATTAATAAAAAATTTTTTTAAATCCATTAGAAATAACCATCTTGTTTTTTTATTTCCATTGATCCTATTTGATCTGAATCTATTAATCTTCCTTGCCTCTCAGAATGCTTTGATTCTAATAATTCTATAATTATTTCTTCAATACTTGATGCTTTAGATTCTACTGCTCCAGTTAGGGGATAGCAACCAAGAGTTCTAAATCTAATTAATTTTTCTTCTATCTTCTCATCTTTTTTTATTTCTAATCTATTGTCATCTACCATAATCAACATATCATCTCTATTTATTACAGGTCTTTTTGCTGCAAAATATAAGGGAACAATGGGAATATTTTCTTGATATATATATTGCCACACATCAACTTCTGTCCAATTTGATAATGGAAATATTCTTACACTTTCATTAGTTGATATTTTTGTATTAAATAAATTCCATAATTCAGGTTTTTGATTTTTTGGATCCCATCGATGATTTGTATCCCTAAAAGAAAAAATTCTTTCCTTAGCTCTAGATTTTTCTTCATCTCTTCTTGCTCCTCCGAATGCAGCATCAAATTTATATTTGTTTAATGCTTGTTTTAATGATTGAGTCTTCATAATGTCAGTATGTGTTTTGGAGCCGTGAGTTATTGGTCCAACCTTATTATTCACTCCTTCCTGATTTATATGTACTATTAAATCTAAGTTATTCTCTTTAATAGTTTGATCTCTAAATTTTATCATTTCTTTAAATTTCCAAGTCGTGTCTACATGTAAAAGTTTAAAAGGAATTTTATTTGGAGCAAAAGCTTTAATTGCTAAATGCAACATAACTGAAGAGTCTTTTCCAATTGAATAAAGCATGACAGGATTTGTAAACTCAGCCGCTACTTCTCTAATTATATAAATGCTCTCAGATTCAAGTTTTTTTAAATGATTAAAAGTCATTTTAAATTACAAAGTCAATATTGCTGTAAGCAAAAAATTCAGGGTTAAGAATATTTTCTTTTTCATTATATAAAATTTCTTTATTGTCGATGCTTTTAAGTTTTCCACCAGCTTCTTCAAGTATTATATGTCCCGCTGCTATATCCCATTCAGAAGTTGGACCAAATCTGGGATAAATATCAGCAGATCCTTCTGCAATTAAACAAAACTTTAAAGAGCTTCCTTTTTGTAAAATGTCAAATTCGTTAAAATTCTTATTAACCCATTTATCAAGTATAGGATTTGAATGAGATCTACTTCCAACAATCTTAATTTTATTTGATTTTTTCTTATTAATTGAAATTCTTTTTGCTTCTTTAAGTGTATTTAATTTTTTTTTAGTTAATATTTTATATGATCCAAAGTTCTTAATTGAATAAAATAATTCATTTAAGGCTGGTGTGTAAATCACACCTAATATTGGTCTATTATTTTCAATTAGTGCTATATTAACTGTAAATTCATCATTTTTTTTAATAAATTCTTTGGTCCCATCAAGAGGATCGATTAACCAATATTTTTTCCATTTTTTTCTTATTTTCCAATCAATAAATTCTTCTTCACTTAGTATTGGAATATCTGGTGTAATTTTTTTAATCGAGTCAGTAATTATTTTGTGTGAAGCTAGATCTGCTTTTGTTAAAGGCGATTCATCATCTTTATAAATGACATCAACATTTTCATTATAATAATTTAATATTACTTCACCTGCATCTACAGAAATATTTATAATTTCTAATATATTTTCATTACTGAGCATAAACTTAAAATTTTTTTTATTTTTAATAAAATTTTGTGATAATATTATATTCTTAGTTTCATTAAATAAAGTATTTAAAACACATGGATCAAATAATTAATAATGAATTGATAGAAATTGATAATATAACGTGTCTTGAAGAATCTGTCATAGTCAAAAGAATGATGGATTACTTGTTACCAGAATACTTAAATAAAAAAGATCAGATAAATAATAGAGCTCTAGAAATTGTAAGGGAGTCTAGAAAATCTATTAGTTTAATTAAGAGTCCTATTGAAAATCTTCTACAAGAATACAAACTTAATACTGAGGAGGGTACTGTTCTCTTATGTTTAGCAGAAGCTTTACTTAGAATACCAGATCAAAAAACTATTGATAGACTTCTCGAAGATAAGTTTACATCGACAGATTGGAAAAAACATACTGGTTTTGATAAAGGTATATTTGTGAATGCTTCATCATGGGCATTTTTAATAACTGGGAATATATTAAAAAGAAATAAATTTGATGAAAGCTCAATAGAAGAAAATTACAAAAGCCTTTTAAAGAAAAGTTCAGAACCTGTTTTTAGAAGTATAATTAGAAAAGCTGTGATGGTTTTAGCAAAACAGTTTGTGTTCAAATCTAAAATGGAAGAAGCAGTTAAATTTACAAAATCAGAAAAATATAAAAATAATATTTTTTCCTTTGATATGTTGGGAGAAGGTGCGAGAACACAAGAAGATGCTGAAAAATATTTCCAAGAGTATAAAAAAAGTATCGAGTTCACTGGTGATATTTTATCTAATGATGAAGATGTGAGATATTCTAACGGAGTATCAATAAAACTTTCTGCACTAAACTCAAGATATGAAAGACATAAATATAAAGATTTAGAAAATGAATTAATTCCAAAATTGATTGAGTTAGGACTTCTTGCAAAAAAGAAAAATATTCAATTGTGTATAGATGCTGAGGAGGACAAAAGATTTATATTATCTTTGAAAATATTTAAGAAATTAATTGAAACAAAGGAGCTTAGCAATTGGAATGGGCTAGGTTTAGCTTTACAGGCTTATCAGAAAAGAGCTTTCTATACTATTGATTGGATTAACAATATAGCAATAAAAAATAATAAAGTCATACCAATTCGTTTAGTAAAAGGAGCCTATTGGGATAGTGAAATTAAAGCTGCACAAGAATTGGGGCTTGAAAAATATCCAGTTTTTACAAGAAAGGCTATAACTGATTTGTCTTGGATGGCATGTGCGATTAAAATGTTGAAGTATCAAAAAAATATATTTCCCGCTTTTGCAACTCATAATGCACATTCAATAGCGTTTATTGAAGAAGTAGGAAAAAATTCAAATTTTGAATTTCAAAGAATTCATGGAATGGCTGATATTCTAAATGATTATTTTAATAAAAATTTAAATAATAATTATTCTAAATGTAGAATTTACGCGCCAGTGGGCAATTATGAAGATCTCCTTCCTTATCTGATGCGAAGATTGCTAGAAAATGGTGCAAACACTTCTTTTGTAAATAAATTAAATGACCTGAAAATAAATATCGATGAGTTGATTTCAGACCCTATAGAAATTGTGCAATCCTATAAAGAATATGATAATCCATATATTCCTTTACCGAATAAAATGTTTTTACCAACTAGAGAAAACTCATTAGGTACAAATTTATTTAGTGAGAAAACGATTATAAAATTAGAAAATTTTTTTAGTTTAAGCAATGAAAATCATAATGCTCATTCATTAATATTAAATAAAGAAAAAATTAGTTCAAATAATATTAAAATTTTTTCTCCTTCATCT
>CACNND010000014.1 GCA_902621725.1 uncultured Alphaproteobacteria bacterium
AGTCAGAAAAATTAGATTTAATTAAGAAAAAAAATCAAAAAGCACCTAAATTAGAAAAAACTACTAAAGATAAAACACTTAACAAAGTCAAAAAAACTAAATTGACTTTTGAAGAAAAAATAAAAGAAATAATTCAAAAACTTATAGACAAATATAAAGTTGATGGCGTTTATACAAAAAAAATTATAGAAAAAGCCATTCCAAAAAAATTCAGATTACCAGAAAACATAAAAAAGTTGGAAGACTTACTAATCAGTCAGAACATTAAAATATATTCTGAAGAGGAAGCTAAGGAAATAAAATCTCAGATTAAGGAAAATGATAAAAATTCAGATGAAGCATCTGAAAATGAGGAAAAAAAACAAACAGGAAAAACAGATGATCCAGTTAGACTTTATCTTAGAGATATGGGAGCAGTCGAACTATTAAGTAGAGAAGGAGAAATTGCAATTGCCAAAAGAATAGAGGCAGGCAGAGAAAAAATGATTGGAGCTATATGCGAAAGTCCTATGACAATAAGATCAATAATTAATTGGAAAGATGCAATAAAAGATGGAACAATGCTGTTAAGAGACATTGTAGACTTGGAAGCTACATACGACATGTCAGATATTTCAGATAATAAATTGGAAGACACATTTAAATTAATTGAAGGCACTAAAGAAAATAAAGAAAAGGATAAATCTAGTTCAAGTGAAAAAGATGCTGAAATTGACAATGATGGAAACTCGCAAAATCAGGAAGAAGATGAAGATGACAGTTTAAATGTTTCTTTAGCTGCAATGGAAGAAAAACTTAAACCAAAAGTTTTGAGCGATTTTAATGATATTACAAAGCTATTTAAAAAGTTACAAAAAAATAGTTTAGAGTTAATAAATGCTGATAAAAAAGATAATAAAAGTTACTTAATTTTAGAGAAAAAATATAAAAAAGTACAAAAGGAAATGGTTTCAGCCATGAAAGCTGTCCATTTCAATTCTACAACTATTGAAGCTCTAATGGAAGCACTCTACGAACTAAATAAAAAATTACTTCTTAGAGAAGGGAAAATGTTAAGGATGGCATCTACTTCTGGAGTAAAAAGAGAATCTTTTATTGAGCAATACTTAAATTTTAATTTTGAGAAGAATTGGATACAGACCCTTTTATCTTTAAAAGATAAAAATTGGGAAAAATTTATAAATAGAAACCATATAGAAATTAATAAATTAATTGAGGAAATAAAAGAAATACAAGATGCTTCTGAATTACCCTTAAGTGAATTTAGAAGAATAGTAAGTACAGTTCAACAAGGTGAAAAATCTGCAAATAGAGCTAAAAAAGAAATGATAGAATCAAATCTTAGACTAGTAATATCCATTGCAAAAAAATATACTAATAGAGGGCTCCAATTTTTAGATTTAATTCAAGAAGGTAATATTGGTCTAATGAAGGCAGTAGATAAATTTGAATATAGAAGAGGATATAAATTTTCTACTTATGCTACTTGGTGGATTAGACAAGCGATTACAAGATCTATTGCCGATCAAGCACGTACAATTAGAATACCGGTTCACATGATAGAAACAATCAACAAAATTGTAAGAACAACTAGACAAATAATGTCTGAAATAGGTCGAGAACCAACTCCAGATGAGTTAGCTGAGAGACTGCATATGCCAATTGAAAAAGTTAAAAAAGTGTTAAAAATTGCTAAAGAACCAATTAGTTTAGAAACTCCTGTTGGAGATGAAGAAGATAGTTCTTTAGGTGATTTTATTGAAGATAAAAATGCATTAATACCAATTGAAGCTGCTGTAAAAAGTTCTTTAAGAGATACAACAACAAGAATTCTCTCCTCTTTAACACCAAGAGAGGAAAGAGTTTTAAGAATGAGATTTGGAATTGGAATGAATAGTGATCATACATTAGAAGAAGTTGGTCAACAATTTAGTGTTACAAGAGAGAGAATAAGACAAATCGAAGCTAAAGCTTTAAGAAAACTAAAACATCCAACTAGAGCAAGAAAACTTAAAACATTCTTAGACGAATAATGTACTTAACATTACTTGGAACTGGTTGTCCAAGCGTTGATTACAAAAGATGTGGTTCCTCAAACTTAGTAAGCACTAGACATACAAAATTATTAATAGATTGTGGATCAGGTGTAACACAGCGTTTAAATCAAGCAAAAGTATCATCAGCAAATATTGATGCATTAATTTTAACTCATCTTCACTCTGATCACGTTGTTGATCTTTATCAATTAATTATATCATCATGGCACTCATACAGAATTAAACCTTGGAAAATATATGGACCTAAAGGTACAAAAAAATTTGTTAAAAAAATTATGGATGCATGGTCTGATGAAAGAAAGCAAAGAATATCATATGAAGCTAGATCATCAGTTAAAGCATTTGATATAAAAATAGCAGAATTTAATAAGTTTGGCAGTATTTCTTTTGAGGATATTAAAGTTAAATATTTTGAAGTAGATCATAAGCCAGTAAAATATGCTTATGGTTTTTCATTTTATAATAAATCAAAAAAACTAACTATAAGTGGAGATACTAGACCATGTGAAAATCTAATTAAATATGCTCAAAACTCAGATGTGCTGCTTCATGAAGTTTATGTTGAAGGTGAAATTAAAGAAATTAATAAGATGAGAACAAAGAAAACTCTACATAACGTTCAAAAATACCATACATCTTCTTCGCAAGTTGGTAAGGTTGCTTTACTCTCTAAATGTAAAAAATTAGTGTTAACTCATTTTGTTCCAACAAAATTTAATATCTCACGTTTAAGAAAAATTGTTAAAAAAGATTTTGGTAGAAATCCAATTATTGGTCACGATTTGTTAAAAATAAAAATTTAATTAATCTTACTTAAAAATTTTTCAAATTCTTCATCTTTAATTTCAATAATATTTGAAAGAGTTGGGAATTTTTTTGTATTAACATTTTGCACAAAACTTCTTATTCCTTCAATTGTATCATCTAAGAGTTTCTCATAAGATTTATTTGTGTCTTTAAATACTTTAGCATGGCGAGGTACTCTTTCTGTATTTGTGCCAATAACATCTTGAATAAATAAAAATTCAACATCACATTTTGATCCACTTCCCATTGACAATGTAAGTAAATTAACTTTCTTGGTAATTATTTCAGCTACACGGTCTGGTACACATTCTACTTCAAGTCCTATAGCACCAGCATTATCGTAAGCAATTGCATCTTGATAAACTTTTAATGCAGATACAGCATCTTTGCCAACAGCTTTAAAGCCACCGGTCCATGTACTCTTATAAGGTATTAGACCAATATGACTGACTGCTGGCAAACCTTCATTACGAAGAGCCTCTATATATTTTGGACTATTTCCACAGTATACTGCATCTGCCCCATTGTCTCTTGCTATTAGTGCAGCATCGATAGCTTTTTCAGGCGATGACAGTTGACCAAGACCATATATCATAAAAGTATTTGGTGCAGCTTCTCGAATATCCTTTATATGGGCATCTCTAAACCATCTATTTGTTGGCACTCCAGTTCTAAGAGTTTCTTTTTTAAATGATACAATTTGGATATCTATTCCTGCTTTTTCAGCAGCATAAGCTTCCAAAGCATTTGTTACATATAATTCAGTTAACTTAACTTTTCCTTTTTTATCAAATAAATCTTTAACAGTTAGTTTAGCCATTAATTATATTGAGGTAAGTAATTGCCATGTGCTTCAATCATTTTGTCAGTCATATCATATATCTCATCTATTGTTAAATTTGCACCTGTTAATGGATCAAGCATAACTGCATGATAAATATGCTCTCTTTTTTTAGTTAGTGCAGCTTCTGCAGTAAGTATTTGAACGTTTATGTTAGTTCTCATTAAAGCAGTTAATTGTTCTGGTAATTTTCCAATTTTTTGTGGCATAAATCCATTTGAATTAATAATGCAAGGAACTTCCACGCAGCAATTTAAAGGTAAATTTTCTATATATCCCTCATTCATTATGTTTGCATTTATTGTAATCTCATTACCATTTACAATCCCATCAACAATATAGGATGCGTATTCATTACTTCTGCTAAGTGGCTGATCATAAATTGGAGACATATCTTTTTCTAAATCATTCCATAATTTAATATTATTTTCGCATCTATCTATGTATTCTTCTATAGGAATTTTATATTTTTCAATTACATCATTTCTATTTTTTTTGATAAACCATGGCACATATTCAGCAAAGTGTTCACTGGATTCTGTAACAAAGTATCCAAATCTTTTTAAAATTTCGTATCGTACTTTTTCATAGAGAATTTTATTAGACTCATTATCAACTTTATTGCTTCTGGAAGACTCTTCTTCATTATTTATAATTTTGTCAGCTAATAATTTTAATTTTGGATATAAATCCTCATTAGCTTTTCCCTCTATTTTTTTTTCAAATTTTTTATAGAAAGCCATATGATTTATACCAGCACATAGATATTCGATATTGTTGATATCTTCATTTAAATCTTTTGCTAACATTTCAGCAGTTCCTTGTACCGAGTGACATAATCCCATTATTTTGAGCTCAGGAAATGCTTTATTGATTGCAATCATATTTGAGCACATAGGGTTAACGTATTGTAACCAAATAGCTTTTGGACAAATCTCTGTTATGTCTTTTGCAATATCTAGCAAAACAGGAATTGTTCTAAGTCCCCTCATTATGCCACCGATACCCAAAGTGTCTGCTATAGTTTGTTTCAAACCAAATTCATTTGGAATTTTAAAATCAATAATTGTAGATGGATTATAACCACCAACTTGAATTGTGGTTTGTACAAAGTCTGATCCCTTTAAAGATTCTTTTCTATCTGTGTGAGATGTTATTTTAGGAGTAGCGTCTAATTTTTTTGAAATTATATTTAATAAATCATGTGATGCTTTTAGTCGGACAGGGTCTATATCATGAAGAGCTATCTCTATATTCTTAAAATGATCAATTGATAAAATATCCGTTACTATATTTTTTGTAAATACTGCGCTACCTGCACCAATAATAGTTAGTTTAGTCATTAAATTTATGTATAATTAAAAAAACCATATTACTAAATTTTTTTTTTGTATATAAGGCTTTTTAGGGCTCTTAGCTCAGTTGGTTAGAGCGCCCCGCTCATAACGGGGTGGTCCGGGGTTCAAGTCCCTGAGGGCCCACCAAATTCCCATTAATTGCTTAAATTAAGTATTTTAAAAATATACTGATATGTTACTAAAACTTATTAATTTTCGGGAGGAAAAATGAAAAAATTATTAACTTTAGTAATTTTATTTACCTCAACTATAGCATCTGCTGGTACATTAGTAATTAACTCTAACCAGTCAGGTGAATCCTCGATGGCAGGTTTCAATTCATACGTTGAAGCATTTAAAGCTGCTCATCCAGAAGTAACAGTTGTTGTAAATGAATTTGAACACGAAGCTTATAAAACAGCAATAAGAAACTTTCTTACTGCTGAGTCTCCAGACGTAGCAATTTGGTTTGCTGGAAACAGAATGAAATTTTTTGTTGATCAAAATTTATTCATGGATGTTAGTGATGTTTGGGATGATGCAGGATTAAATGATTTAATGGCATCAACAAAAGGTTCTTTAACTGTAGATGGAAAACAATATGGTGTTCCTTGGGGTTACTACCAATGGGGTGTGTACTACAGAAAAGATCTTTTTGATCAACTTGGTTTAAATGTTCCTAGAGATTGGGATGAATTTAAATGGGTTTGCGCAATGCTTAAAAAGAATGGCATTACTCCAATTACTATTGGTACAAAATTTCTTTGGACTGCAGGTGGTTGGTTTGATTACCTAAACTTAAGAATTAATGGTTATCAGTTCCATATGGATTTAACTGCTGGTAAAGTAAGTTATGAAGATCCAAGATTAGATGCAGTATTTGATCATTGGAGAGAATTAATTGATCCGGGATACTTCCTTGAAGATCATGCTTCTTTCTCATGGCAAGATGCACAAGCACCACAAATCAATGGTGAAGCTGCTATGTACTTAATTGGGAACTTTTATGTACCAACATTTGAAGCTGCCGGTATAGGTGATCAAATGGACTTCTTCCAATTCCCTACAATCTACGAAGGTGTGGGAGTAGCTGAAGATGCGCCAACTGATACTATGCATATTCCTGCAGGTGCAAAAAATGTTGAGGATGCAAAAAAATTCTTAGCATTCATGTCAAATGCAGGTGCAGCTGGTGAATGGGCAAAAATTGCAGGTATGTTAAGTCCTAACAAAAATGCTCCAAAACCTGAAAATAGATTTTCAATAATGGGTGCAAAAATGCTTGCAGCTGCTGATGATATTGCTCAATTCTGGGATAGAGATTCAAATCCAGATATGGCAAGTGCAGCAATGGAAGGTTTCCAAGAGTTTATGGTTAAACCTGACCGTGAAGATAAAATTAGAGCTCGACTAGAAAAAGAAAGAGCTAGAATTCACGGAGCATTATAAAATAAATATTAAATAGAGGTGTAACTTTACACCTCTATTTTTCTACTATTTAAATTTAATAATATAAAATTAATAGAAAGAGATATTACAATTAAATGACATTCTGGGAACGTAATCAGTTAAAATTAGCCCCCTTTCTTTTTCTTGCACCAGCAATCTTTATTTTTTTAGTTTATGTAATTTATCCTATTTTTGATTCTATATGGGTTAGTTTTCATGAGTGGAATGGAATGGATAAGGATGGAGTAAGAGGTACGGGAAAACCTAACTGGGAGTTTGTTGGTTTTAAAAATTATATAACTTTATTCACCGATGATGACGAATTTTACGTATCTCTTTTTAATAATATAAAATGGCTAGTTTTTAGTTTACTAGCAATTCCAATTGGTTTGGCACTAGCGCTATTTGTTAATCAAAAAATTTTAGGTATAAGATATATTAAATCATTATTTTATTTTCCTTTCGTAATAAATGCTGTTGTTATAGGAGTTATATTTACTTGGTTTTATAATCCTAAGTATGGAGCTCTAGCATATGTCTTAAGTTTTTTTGGTTTAGATCCAATACCTTTTTTAGCAGATGAAAATCTAGCAACTTATGGAATAATTATAGCATCCTTTTTTCCAGGTATAGCTTACACAATGATTTTGTATATTACTGGTTTGACTGGTGTCAGTCGTGAAATGATTGAAGCTGGAAGAATAGATGGAGCATCTGGATTTACAATGTTATGGCATGTGGTATTACCACAATTAAGAGCTGCAACTCTAATTGCTATCGTTGTAACATTAGTTGGTGCACTTAGAGCATTTGACTTAATAGCTGTTATGACAGCTGGAGGTCCTTGGGGTAGTTCAGAAGTTTTAGCATATAAGATGTATCAAGAGGCATTATTTAATTACAGAATGGGATACGGTGCAGCTATAGCAACTATCCTTTTTTTAATAATGGACATTTATATTGCTTGGTTCTTGTATCGTTTATTTAAAAACGAAAGGTCAGAAAAATAATGTTTCCAACACCAATTCAAAATTATTCTTTAAAAATTAATATTGGATACAGAGTTATACTTGTAATCACTCTTTTAATTTGGTTATTACCACTAATCGCTGTTATGCTTACTTCGATTAGAACTTTTGAAGATGTTCTTGCAGGTAATTACTGGACTTTCCCAAAAGAAACAGCATTTCTTTCTAATTACGCTGAAGTATTTGCAGATGGAAAAATGGCAGGTTTTTTTCTTAATAGTCTTATTATTACAATCCCAACTGTGATAGGAACATTATTCTTGAGTTCTCTTGCAGGTTATTCGCTCGCTATGCATCGGTTCAAATTAAACTTATTAGTATTTGCAATGTTTATTGCAGGAAATTTTGTTCCATATCAAATACTCATGATACCCGTTAGAAATATATCTATAGAATTAGGTATGTATAATAGTCATATGGGTCTAATTATTTTCCATATTGCTTTTCAAACAGGTTTTTGTACTTTCTTTTTAAGAAATTTTATTAAAGAACTACCATTTGAACTTATTGAAGCTGCTAGAGCTGATGGAGCTACAGAGTGGACAATTTATAGAAAAATAATTATTCCTTTAACAATACCTGCTCTTGCAGCATTAGGCGTATTAGAATTTACTTTTATTTGGAATGATTATTTTTGGGCTTTAATTTTAACGCAGGGTGATACAGTTAAACCTATAACTGTTGGCTTAGATGTATTAAGAGGTCAGTGGACAACTGCTTGGAATTTAGTTTCAGCAGGATCGGTTGTTGCAGCATTACCTCCCGTAATCATGTTCTTTATTTTGCAAAGACAATTTATCCAAGGACTAACATTTGGAGCAGTAAAAGGATAATTAGTTGCAATTAAATTCTTAAAATATAAAAGAACTCAATGTCTTTAATTTCTCTTAGACAACTTTTAGATCACGCAGCTGAAAATAATTATGGTGTACCTGCATTCAATGTAAATAATTTAGAAGCAATTAGAGCTATAATGGAAGGGGCTAAAGAATTAAATAGTCCCGTAATACTTCAAGCTTCAGGTGCTGCACGTAAATATGCTGGACCAATCTTTGTGAAAAAACTAGTTGAAGCAGCAATGGATGAATTTTCAGAAATTCCAACAGTTTTGCACCAAGACCATGGTGGTTCTCCAAAAGATTGTAAAAACTGCATAGAACTTGGTTTTACATCTGTGATGATGGATGGTTCGCTATTAGATGACCAAAAAACTCCTTCAGATTTTGAATATAATGTAAGAGTTACAAAAGAAACAACTGATATGGCTCATGCATTAGGAGTTTCAGTCGAAGGGGAGATAGGCTGTTTAGGCTCTTTAGAGACTGGAACAGGTGAAAAAGAAGATGGAGTTGGTGCTGAAGGTAAACTTGATCATGATCAACTATTAACTGATCCTGATGAAGCTTCAGATTTCGTTAAAGCTACAAATGTTGATGCATTAGCTATTGCTATTGGTACAAGCCACGGTGCTTATAAATTTTCTAGACCACCAACTGGAGATATTTTAGCAATAGATAGAATAAAAGAAATACATTCAAGACTTCCAAACACGCATTTAGTTATGCATGGCTCATCTTCGGTTCCACAAGATTTAATAAAAACTATTAATGAATATGGTGGAAAAATTAAAGAGACATACGGTGTACCTGTTTCTGAAATTCAAGAAGGCATAAAACATGGCGTAAGAAAAGTTAACGTTGATACTGATTTAAGATTAGCTGCTACTGCAGCAGTAAGAAAATACTTCCATGAGAAACCTTCACAATTCGATCCTCGTAAATATTTATTACTCTCTAAGGATGCTATGAAAGAAGTTGTTAAAAATAGATTGCAAGAATTTGGAACTGCAGGAAATGCTTCTTCTATTAATTCAATTTCCCTTGGAGCAATGGCTACAAAATATAAATCTGGAGAATTTACAGCAGTCATAAATTAAAATTTTTTATTGAAAAAATAAATTTTTTATTTCACAATACTTTAATGAAAAAAATTTCAAAACTTGATGAATATCTTTTTGATTTAAATGGATATCTTATTATAAATAATGCATTAAATAAAAAAGAACTAAAAGATCTTAATAATATTCTTGATAAGTTAAAAAATATTAAAAACGATGAATGGGCAGGCTATGTTCATGGTCATAATTATGGTGGAAAAGAGGGTTTAAATCTTCAGCAAATTTATGAAGCTGGAAAACCATTTGAAAAATTAATTGACCATCCATCATGGATAAATCATATGTTACATTTTATTGGAGGAAAGGGTACCTTTGATCATCTTCATGGACCTCTTTTTATTGATGAAAACTTTGCCAATATTCGTGGACCTGGTGAAGCTATTGGTATTCATTCCGGCAATCCTGAGGGTTTGCAAAGAAATCATTATAGATATCAAAATGGAAAATTTCATTGTTCACAAGTAAATATTCTTCTTGCACTAACAAATATTGGTCCAGGTGATGGTGGAACTGTTATAATTCCATCTTCACATAAATCAAATATTGTACATCCTGAATTTAAAGATAATAAAATGTTAAAGGGAGGCAAAGTATCTTCAGCAGAAGGAATGACAGGAGCTAAAGAAGTTTATATGAAAGCTGGAGATGCTCTTTTATTTGTTGACTCACTCTGTCATGGATCAGCAAAAAGAATAAATAAAGGTGAAAGAAGAATAGTTGTTTATAGATATGGACCTTCTTGGGGTTTCTTTAGGCATCCATACAGACCATCTAAAGACCTTTTATCAAGACTATCAAAATTTCAAAAAAAAATAGTTATGCCTCATCAAAATGTGTTAACACCTAATAATAAATAAAATGGAAAAAATTAAATGGGGTATCATTGGCCCTGGAAATATTGCAAATAATTTTGCTGATGGATTAAAAGGTTCCTATTCTGGACAATTAGTTAGCATAGCGAGTAAAAGTGAAGATCGCAGGAAAAATTTTGGGGACAAATATGATATTCATCCTGATTTTAGATTTGATTCTTATGAAGATATAATAAATTCAGAACACATAGACGCTATATATATTTCCACACCTCATACTCTACATGCTGAATGGACAATAAAAGCTGCTGGTAAAGGCAAGCACATTCTTTGTGAGAAACCTGGAGCTATAAGTTTTAGTGAAGGAAAGAAAATTATTGATGCGGTAAGAGAAGCTGGTGTTTTTTATATGGAGGGCTTTATGTATCGTTGCCATCCACAAATTCCAAAACTAGTTGATATAATTAAAAACAAAATAATAGGAGATGTAATATCTGTTGAAACCTCTTTTGGTTTTGATATGGGTAAGACTATACCTGATCACAGGTTATTTAATAAAAATTTAGCAGGCGGTGGTATACTTGATGTTGGGCTATATCCAATTTCTTTTTCTAGACTAATAGCAGGAGTAGCAACAGGAGATAAATTTTCAGAACCAAAATTTTTAGATGCTGAAGCAAAAATAGGAGAAACAGGTGTCGATGAAATTGCTCATGCAAATTTAGAATTTAAAAATGGTATAAAAGCTAAAATATCTACGGCCATTAGAGAAACAATGAAAAATAATGCTGTTATTATTGGTTCAAAGGGTAAAATTGAATTACCAGACCCTTGGATACCTGGTAGAGATGGTGGTCCATACCATGCAAAAATTATTATAAATAAAAATGATAATGAAGAAATAGTTGATGTCAAAGGACCTGAACATCTCTTTTTCTTTGAGGGAGAACTTGCGAGTCAATGTATTGCAAAAGAAAAAACTGAACCTCCTCATCCAGCAATGACTTGGGAAGATACATTAGGCAATCTTAAAGCTCTTGATACTTGGAGAGAGAAAGTAAATTATAAATTACCTCAGGATGAAATATGAAATACGATAGAATAGAAGGAATAGACAAAGACATATCTAAACTTGTAATGGGATGTGATAACCAAGATGATATTAATGAAGCTTCAAAGTTATGGGATCATTGGCTTGAAGTTGGCGGCAATATGTTCGATACAGCATATATTTATGGTGGCGGAAATCATGAAAAAGTTTTTGGACAATGGCTTACAAATAACAATAGAGAGGATGTTCTAATATTAGGTAAAGGCGCTCACACACCTGACTGTAACCCTGAAGCTATCTCAAAACAGTTAACTATTTCTCTCGAAAGAATGAAAACAGATTATGTGGACATTTATATTATGCATCGAGATAATAATGATTATCCAGTTGATGAGTTTATTGATGTTTTAAATGAAGAAAAAGAAAAAGGGAGAATCAAAATATTTGGAGGTTCTAATTGGACTATTGAAAGATTCAAAAAGGGAAATGAATGGGCGCAAAAAAATAATAAACAGGAAATGTCTATTTTAAATAATAATTTAGCTCTTGCTAAGATGATTAATCCACTTTGGAATGGATGTTTATCATCAAATGATAATGAAATTTTAGATTATCTTAATACTACTCAAAAATCTCATATGTCATGGTCAAGCCAAGCAAGAGGGTATTTTTTAGATGATAAAATAACAAATGAAATAGAAAAAAAAATTACAGAAGCTGAGTCATCTTGGAGAAAGCCTGGCGAAAATTCTAGTGGACCTATAAGTTGCTATGATAGCAATGATAATAGGGAGAGAAAAAAAAGAGCTATTGAATTAGCAGAAAAAAAAGGATGCTCTGCAAATAATATTGCAGCAAGTTGGACATTAAACCAATCTTTTCCATCTTTTGCCTTAATAGGACCTAGAACAATTAATGAGCTTGATACTACATTACCTTGTTTAGATATTATTTTAACAAAAGAAGAAATGAATTGGTTAAATTTATCTTAACTTAGATTTTTTAATTTTATCACTTGTGCCCTCATTCAATATAGGCTCAATTAAAGTTGATACTTTGTTTACAGAGAAATCTTGATCAAGATCTTGCAATATCTTAACCGATTGCTTACCCATTTCCATTAAGGGATGAGAAATATATGTTAGGTTTTGTGAACTCAAATAACTATCTTGATCATTAAAACCTACAACAGAGATATCTTTTCCAACCTCTAGTTTCAATTCCTGACATCTTAAAAGGCACCCTGTAAAAAAACGGAGATGAGAACAAATTATTGCAGTAGGCGGATTTCTTAGACTTAATAAATAACCAGTCATTGCTGATCCTGATTCAACAGTTTCAATTAAACTATCTTGATAATATTCTTTAGAGGATTTAAGTTTTAATTTATTTATAGAACTCTCGTATGCTCTTTTCCTCTGTGCTCCATAATTAAAACTATGATGTACATTTATAAATGCAATTCTTTTATGTCCATTAGTTGAAAGTTTGTTCATTAGAATCTCTATGCTTTTACGATTATCTAGATCAATCCAAGCATGCTCTGTTTGTTTATTTGTTCTACCCCATGTGACAAATTTAATACCTCTTTGGTTTAAATAATTTACTCTTTCATCATTTTTTTTTATTCTATAAAAAATAAATTTATCTGCTTGACCTGTAGAAATAAGGTTTTTAAAATAATTCATTTCCTCTTCTTCATTTAAACAAAATTTTGTAATTAATTCAGTGTTAGTTTTCTTGATCCCAAGAGTTATTCCTGCAAGAAACTGTAATACAACATGATCTGGCGCATCAGGATCTATTGCAGATATGAAAGCAATTGTGTCATTTTTTTTAGAAGCTAATCTTTTTGCATTTAAATCTGGAAAATAATTATATTTTTTTGCAGTTCTAAAGATTTTATCTTTCGTACTCTGTGATATATTGTCATAACCATTTAATGCTCTAGAAACAGAACTCACGGATAAACCAAGTTTTTGAGCCAGGCCAACAATATTTATTCTCTTATTTTTATTCATTTGAGGCAAAATTAGATTGTTGAATAAATAACATAATTTGGCTTGACAAGTAAAACGTTTTACTAAAATGTCAATTTATTTAAAAAAAGGGAGGAAAATAATGAAAAAAATTTTTTCAATATTATTAACTATTTTTATACCCCTATCTTTTACTAATGTTTCCAAAGCTGGTAGTCATATGGAAGCTGAAGTTATTCACTGGTGGACTTCTGGTGGAGAGCAAGCTGCAATTTCAGAATTTGCGAAAGCTTGGGAAGATATGGGTAATACTTGGATTGACACAGCAATTACAGGTGGTGATAATGCAAGAGGAACGACTGTAAACAGAATTATTGGTGGAAACCCACCAACTGCAGCACAGTTTAATGTATCAAAACAATTTGTAGATTTAGTTGAACAAGGTTTACTTCAATCGCTTGAAGAAGTTGCTTCTGCTGAGGGTTGGAGAGACTTTATATATCCACCTGAATTAATTGAAACTTGTGAATTTGAGGGTGAATTTTATTGTGTACCTGTAAATATTCACAGTTGGCAATGGATGTGGATCAACAATGATGTTTACAATCAAGTTGGTTTACCAGTGCCTCAAACTTTTGAGGAATTTTTAGCTGGGGCTCCAAAAATTCAGGAGGCTGGAATCATTCCATTGGCACTAGGTGGTCAGGGATGGCAAGAGTCTGGTATGTTTGATGTTGTTGCATCTTCAATAATGGGCTTTCCTCTAATGCAATCAATTTATAGAGATAAAGATCTAGATGCATTTAGAGATGGAAGATTTGAATCAGTTCTAAATACTTACAGAGAATTAAATCAATTCACAGATGAAGGTTCTCCTGGAAGATTATGGAATGATACTACAGCTATGGTTATCGAAGGAAAAGCTGCAATGCAAGTTATGGGAGACTGGGCAAGAGGTGAATTTGCTGTTGCTGGACAAAAAGCAATGGTTGATTATTCTTGTGTAATTCCTGGTAAAGAAAAATATGTAGCTCTTGGTGGTGATGTATTTGTTTTTCCTAAAAATGATGATCCAAAAGTTAAAGATGCTCAGCTAGCAATGGCAAGTATGATGGTTAATCCAACTGTACAAGCTAAATTTAACAATGCTAAAGGTTCTCTTCCTATGAGACTTGACGTTGATACTTCTGCAGCTGATGCTTGTATGCAAATGGGTTTAGATTTAATTCAAAATCCAGATGCAATTATGAGAGAAAGTGATGATTGGAATACTCCTGCATTTACTGCTGCATGGGGTGATATTATTTCTGAATTCAGAAATGATCCTAATTACACTGTTGCTCAAGTAATGGACGATTTAGAAGGCGTTTTAACAAGCGGACTTTAAATATATACGAAATGGCAGGATTAATTTATCCTGCCATTTAACATTTTATGCCTTTTTATAGAAATATAGCTGCAAAAATAGCACTGCTACCGATGATCGTTATATCTTTAACTGTCTTTGTTGGATGCATTATTTATTCTTTTGTTTATTCTCTAACAAATTCGAAATTAGTTCCAGTAATGAACTATGTTGGTTTTGATCAATACGAAAGATTATTTAAACAAAGAAAATGGGATGTAGCTGTTGAAAATATTTTTATTTATGGTTTTGTATTTACAATTGGGTGTCTGATCATTGGTTTTCTATTATCAGTTTTAATTGATCAAAAAATAAGAGGTGAGAGTTTATTTAGAACAATTTTTTTATACCCTTATGCCATGTCTTTCGTTGTTACTGGTTTAGTCTGGAAATGGGTTTTAAACCCAACATTTGGTCTCGAGAATTCAATGCATATGTGGGGTATGACATGGTTTGAGTTAGACTGGTTGGTAAATAGAGATCTTGCTATCTATGCTGTATGTATAGCCGCTGTATGGCAAGGCGCAGGTTTTGTAATGGTATTAATGTTAGCAGGACTTAGAGGAATTGATGAAGATATTTGGAAATCACTTAGTATTGAAGGTGTAGCTAAATGGAAATCTTATATTTTTGTAATTTTGCCAATGTTAAGACCTATGGTAGTAACTGCCATTGTCTTGATTGCGGCAGGTGTAGTAAAAGTCTATGATTTAATTTTAGCTCTCACATCTGGTGGACCAGGATATGCTACAACAACACCAGCAATGTATGTAATGGAGAATTTTTTTAGTCGAGCAAATTTGGGACAAGCTTTTGCAGCTTCTATAATAATGTTTATTTCAGTTGTATGTATCCTTGCTCCTTGGGCTTTTTATGAATTTTATCTAAGAAACAAATACGCAAATAACTAATGTCTACTATTCCTAAAGGTCCTCGACCAAAACACCTTACTGTTGGAAGAATAGGTTTGTATTGTTTTATAATTATGTGTGCATTATTTTTTTTAATGCCCTTATATGTAATGATAATCACTTCTCTTAAAGATATGGATGAAATAAGAGCTGCTAATATTTTAAATCTACCAAAAGAACTTAGTTTTTATGCTTGGCCAAAAGCATGGTCTCAAGCCTGTACAGGATTTGTATGTGAGGGATTGAAACCAGGTTTTTTTAATTCCATAAAGATAACTGTGCCCAGTGTAATTGTATCCGTAGCTTTAAGTGCATTAAATGGATATGCATTAGCTTTTTGGCGTTTTAAGGGAGCGTATTTCTTTTTTGGGCTTTGCATGTTTGGTGCCTTCATTCCTTATCAAGTAATGGTGTATCCACTTTTAAAAATAGAAGATTTCTTAGGTATTTATTCGTCACTACCAGGTATTATTCTTGTGCATACTATTTTTGGTATGCCAATTCTAACGCTTATCTTCAGAAATTTTTACTCAAGTCTTCCAATAGATCTATTTAAGGCTGCCAGAATAGATGGTGGTAATTTTATAAAAATATTTTTCTACGTAATTATTCCAATGTCTACTCCTATAACTATCGTAGCTGTCATTCTTCAAGTTACAGGAATTTGGAATGATTTTCTTCTAGGTTTGGTTTTTGCAGGAAGAGACAACCAACCAATGACAGTTCAATTAAATAATATTGTGCAAGTAGATTATGGTGTTGCTGAGTACAACGTAGATATGTCAGCAACAATTTTAACTTCTCTAGTTCCTCTTTTTGTATACTTTATTTCTGGAAGATGGTTTGTGCGTGGAATAGCAGCTGGGGCAATAAAAGGATGAGTATGAAAAATAGTGTTGAAGTAAAAAATATATCCTTCAGTTATGGAAAAACTGAAATATTGAATGATTTAAGTCTTGATATTAAAGAAGGAGAATTTATGGTTTTGCTTGGTCCTTCAGGTTGTGGAAAGACTACTTTATTAAATTGTATAGCCGGTCTTTTGGATTTAACAGATGGACAGATTTGGATTGAAGATGATAACGTTACATGGAAAGAACCAAAAGATAGACATATAGGAATGGTTTTCCAATCTTACGCACTGTACCCAAGTATGACTGTTGAGAAAAATTTATCATTTGGCTTAAGAATGATGGGTACTGCAAAAGATTTAATCAATGAAAAAATTAAAAAAGCAGCAAATCTTCTACAAATAAATGAATTACTTAAAAGAAAACCTTCTCAACTTTCTGGAGGTCAAAGGCAGCGTGTTGCTATTGGTAGAGCTCTGGTTAGAGATGCAAAAGTTTTTTTATTTGACGAACCTTTAAGTAACCTTGATGCAAAATTAAGGGCTGAACTACGTTATGAAATTAAAAAACTTCATAGAGACTTATCAAATACTATGATTTACGTTACTCATGATCAAATAGAAGCTATGACTCTTGCAGACCGTATATCAGTTATGAAAGATGGATTAATACAACAATTAGATACTCCAAAGCAAATTTATAATAAGCCAGCCAATTTATTTGTTGCTGGTTTTATTGGATCTCCTAGTATGAATTTTCTAAAAGCTAATTTTGATAAATCAAGTCAAAAAATAATTGTTGGTAAAAAGCAAATTGATATTTCTAAATATGAAAATATAAATAATTTGATGAATGATCACGAGGTTATATTTGGAATTAGGCCTGAAAATATAAATATAGAAAAAAATGAAAATTCTATTAATTGTAAAGTTGAATTAGTTGAGCCTATGGGTGCAGATACTCTTGTTTGGACTAGTATTGAGGGTTATCCAATATCTATAAGGTTGGAAGGAAACTCAAATTTTAATTTAAATGATGAAATAAGTATCTCCTTTGATATAAATAAATCTTCAATATTTGATAGAAATTCTGAGGAGAGGATTTAATATGAATACACAAGATGTTTCAATGCAACTTTATACTACTAGACACTTTCAACCATATGAACCGATACTAAAATTTTTATCAGAGTCAGGTATCGTTAATATTGAACTTTTTGGCTTAGAGTCAATAAATATTGATGAATTTAAATTGATGATGGATCAATCAAATATTATATCTAAGTCAACTCATGTTGGTTTTGAATCTCTAAGTGATACAAGTGATATCATTGATCGTGCAAAAAAAATCAATATCAAACATATTATTGTACCAGCTCCTCCAGCAAGAAAAGATGCTGAGTTTAAAAATTCATTTGATATGAATGAAGAAGAATGGATGGATTTTGGAAGAAAATTATCTTCAAATGTTAGTATTTTTGAAGATGCAGGATTAACACTTGGTTATCATAATCACTCTTATGAATTTAAGCCTCTGCCAAGTGGTAAGCTACCTATAGAATGTATGATGGATCAAAATGAAAATTTAAAACTAGAAATTGACCTTGGTTGGACAATTGTTGGTGGTGCAGATCCTGTTCCTTGGATACAAAAATATTCAGATAAAATCATCGGATGTCACTTAAAAGATTTTTACGATAAAAGTAAAAATTTATTAGAACATGATGAGCAATCTGCTGTTGGAGAAGGTTTTATAGATTGGCCAACACTAATTTCAGAAGTTAAAAAAACACCATGTGAGGTTTTTATTTTAGAACATGATGATCCAAAAGATTATAAAGAATACACAACTAAATCTTTAGAATATTTAGCATCAATTGAATGAATATTGGCATTGTAGGTTGTGGAAATATTTCTGAGACATATTTTGAATGTCAAAATATATTCAACAATTTTAAGATAGTTGCTTGTGCTGATATCAATAAAGAAGCCGCATCTAATGCTGCATCTAAATATAATGTTAAAGCGTTATCTGTTGACGAAATTCTAGAAGATAATGAAATTGATTTAGTAATTAATTTAACAATTCCTGCAGCCCATAAAGAAATTATCACAAAATCACTTTTTAATGGCAAGCATTGTTTTAGTGAAAAACCATTGGCAATGAATTTTCAAGAAGGTTTAGAAATACAAAAACTAGCAAATGAAAAAGGGTTGTATGTTGCTTGTGCTCCAGATACATTTTTAGGAGCAGCTGGGCAAAGAGCTAGAAAATTAATTGAAGATAATAAAATAGGTAAAATTGTTCTGGGAACTTTTAATTTAATGTCTCATGGAATGGAGCACTGGCACCCAAATCCAGATTTTTTCTTTAAACCTGGAGCAGGACCTGTTTTTGATGTTGGTGTTTATTATATCACTCAATTAGTAAACCTAATTGGACCAGTAAAGCAAATAAATGCAATTAGTGGTACTGCTACAAATGAAAGAACAATAACTAGTCAACCAAGATATGGTGATAAAATTAAAGTTGAAACACCAACAACTTTGATGGGCTCTTTAGAGTTTCAAAACAAAGCAAAAGTTCAGTTTTTTTGCACTTGGGATGTTTGGAAAAATAATCACTCTACAATTGAACTCTATGGACTTGATGGCTCAATGATAGTTCCTGATCCAAATTTTTTTAGTGGTGATTTATTAATTTCCAAAAAAGATAGTGAATGGGAAACAATTAATAACGATAATATGTTGTTAGGTATTCCAAATAAAAGTGATGGAGACGGTAATAAAAAAGCTAATTATAGAGGAATAGGTCTCTCAGAAATGATTGATTCTATATCTAATAATCGTAAAGCAAGATGTTCTCTTGAATTATCTCTCCATGTTCTAGAGGTAATGGATGGAATTATAAAATCCGCTGAGGAAAACAAAGCTTATCAACTATCTACTACTCCAAATCAACCTAAAATATTAACTGAAGAAGAAATAAAAAATTTAAAACTATAATTAAGAATTTTATATGATGTTATTCAGTAATTTTTTGATAACTTATTTGATTTTGATCAAATAAAACCTCATTAAATTTTGAAAGATCATTATTAACTTTTTTTAACATTGAGTTAAACTCTGATCTTTTTGTTACTACCAATGAAATATCTGCAACAATTAAATCAATAACATAAAACCTATCTTTTGATTCTTTTACTCGCCATGTTACTACAACTGAACCAGTATCTGAAAATATCTCCATATCAATTAGAGTAACTTGATTTTTTTGATCGTATTTTGATTTTCTTAATTCATAGGTTTGATCTGAATATCCTTGCATCATTGAAGCTATATTTAAAGCTAGATGTCTTTTAAAATTATCGATATAAATCTTTTTTGTATTTTTATCTGATTTTTTCCAAGCTTCTCCTGCAACAAATTTAGCAATACCTGTACCTGCAAAATTATTATTTATTGTTTTTTCAATTAGAAGAAATCTATTTTCATTTGAAAGATTTTGATTTTTATAAGCTTCAAGAATAATATCTATTTCTCTTTTAAGCCATTCTGAAGTTTCACCAGAATATAAATTTTTTGAGATAAAGATAATAAAAAAAATTATAATTAACTTAAAATTCATTATTCAAATTCGATGCTAATAAGGGGTAGCGGTGTTAATTCTGAGTCATCCACATTGTTTATTGCTGCCTTTCGGTTTTGATAATAAGAACTTCTTACTGCTGCATAATAATCTACTGAATTATCTCTTAATGCATTAACTTCATCAATTATTTGTGATCTTGTATCAACAGCATTAACTGCAGTTCTCATAGGTACTAGCCAGGCTTCTCCTTCACTTACAGCATATGCATTAATTGGATCTGTTAACATTGTTAATACCATGCCTGATGTATCTCTTAGGTTTGAAGGTCCAAATAATGGAAGTACTATATAAAAACCATCTCCAACACCCCAAGTTGCAAGTGTTTGTCCATAATCTTCTTCTTTTTCTTCAAGTCCAATCTTTTCAGCTACATCAAATAATCCAAATACACCTACAGTACTATTAACAATAAATCTTCCTGAAGATTGAAAAGCGTTTTCACCCTGACCTTGTAATAATTGATTTACAACAACTAATGGAGCTCTTAAATTACTTAAAAAATTATTTAATCCACTTTGTATTGGAGAAGGTAATTTTTTGTAGCCTTTTGCAATTGGTTCTAAAACAATTCTATCGGCTACATTATTAAAACTAAATATAGCTCTATTTACAGGTTCAAAAGGATCATATATTTCGTCTTCTATCGTGGTTGTTTCAAAGTCCTCAGAATCAGTATTTACCTGATCAGCCTCACTAGCAACTGCTTTATAGGATAATAAATTGAAAAATATAAAAAATAGAATTATAATTTTTTTACTCATAGACTAATCACTAATATTTAAACTATTATTTAATATAGTTTATAAATTACATTATATATATCTCTATTATAGCAAAAAAATGACAGAAAATTCTCAAAATTATCTTGATTTATTAAATAAAGAACAGAGAAGTGCTGTAGAACAAACTAATGGGTCACTTCTTGTTTTAGCTGGCGCTGGTAGTGGAAAAACTAGGGTATTAACCTATAGAATACTTAATATTCTTATTAAAAAATTAGCTACACCAAGACAAATTTTAGCTGTCACTTTCACTAATAAGGCTGCAAGTGAAATGAAATCACG
>CACNND010000015.1 GCA_902621725.1 uncultured Alphaproteobacteria bacterium
AACTAGATAATTTCCTTGATAAAAAAATTTTAGATAGTTTAGAGAATTATAAAGTCTATAATTATGATTTTGATGAAATTATTAGCGCAGAGGAGCTTTGTGAAAATAAAGAACTAGAGAAACTTAGAAGAAATCTTGATCAACAAGTATTTTCTTTTCAACCATTAATTGTTAAAATCGCGAATAGACTTCAAAGAAAGCTTTTAGCTCAACAAAATCGTCATTGGGATTTTAATATGGAAGAAGGTTTTCTTGACACATCAAGATTAGCTAAAATAATTGCTAACCCAAATAATAAATTAAGCTATAAAATAGAAAAGGAAATTGAATTTAAAGATACTATTGTTAGTCTTCTAATTGATAATTCTGGTTCAATGAGAGGTAGACCAATTACTGTTGCTGCACTGTGTTCAGATATCTTAGCAAAAACACTGGAAAGATGCTTAATCAAATCTGAAATATTAGGCTTTACAACAAAAGCTTGGAAGGGAGGTAACTCAAGAGAAAAATGGATTAAAAATGGAAAACCTTCTAATCCTGGGAGGTTAAATGATCTAAGACATATTATATATAAATCTGCAGACTCACCATGGAGAAGATCAAAGAAAAATTTGGGCTTATTGTTGAAAGAGGGAATTTTAAAGGAAAACGTAGATGGAGAAGCTTTATCATGGGCATATAACAGATTATCGTTTCGAAAGGAAAAAAGAAAAATTCTTATTGTTATAAGTGATGGTGCGCCAGTTGATGATTCAACACTTTCTGTAAATCCAGGTAATTATTTAGAGAAAAATTTGAGAGATATAATTGGTGAGATAGAAAAAAAAGATGAAATTGAATTAATTGCTATTGGAATTGGTCATGATGTTTCACGATATTATAGTAAGGCTGTAACAATAATGGATGTAGATCAGTTGGGTGAAGTATTATTAAATCAGTTATCTTCAACATTTAATTTAGATAATTAAGAATTTAACCATCTCTTTTTTGCATTAGCAAAATTATCATTATCAATCGAATTTCTAATTTCTTTCATAAGGTTATTCATAAAATATATATTATGATTAGTTAGAAGTTGTAATCCTAGTAATTCTTGTGAAGCAAAAAGATGGTATAAATAAGCTAATGTAAAATTTTTGCAGGTATAACAATTACATTGATTATCAATTGGATTTAAATTATTTTTATATTTAGCATTTTTTAAATTTATTTTTCCTTGTTTTCCTTTTACTAATGCTGATCCATGTCTAGCAATTCTAGTTGGGCTTACACAATCAAATGTATCGATACCATCTTCAACAAAATCCCATATATCTCTTGGATCGCCAATACCTAGTAAATGTACTGGATGAGAATTATCTAATTTAGAAGAAGTAAAATGAACTATATCTTTCATTTCATCTTTATTTGATCCTAAACTTCCACCAATAGCAATTCCAAAAGTATTGATTTTTTCCGTGTTAAATTCAATACTTTCTTCTCTTAAATCTTTGTAAATACCGCCTTGAATTATCCCATAGATTTCTTGTCTACCAGCTGAACCATTTTTAGGACTATAATTAAGTTTAGAATTAAATGCATTGATTGATCTTAGAGACCATCTATGACTTCTTAACATAGAATCAGATGTGTATGTTTTATCTACATTATAAGGAGTACATTCATCAAAAACTAAGATGAAATCTGCTCCAAGATTTCTTTGAACCTCTATTGATTTTTCGGGAGATAACATATGAATAGAACCATCTATATAAGATTTGAATAATGCACCCTCTTCATTGAGATTAATTAAAGTTTTTTTATTTTTTGAATTTGTTTTTCTCCCTTTTATTTCATCAGCAACTGAGCCATGTCCAAGGGAAAATATTTGAAAACCACCGCTATCTGTTAGCATAGGACCATTCCAACCCGTAAATTTATGAAGACCTCCATGTTGAGCTACTAGCTCACTACCTGGCTGAAGCATTAAATGGTATGTATTAGATAGTATAATTTGTGTATTATTTTTTTTTGCTTCATTAGTAGTAAAAGATTTTAGTGCAGCTTTTGTTGCACAAAAAATAAATGCTGGAGTTTTAATATCTCCGTGCGGTGTTGAAATTTTACCTGTTCTTGCTTTATTAATTTTATTTGTTTTTTTAACTTTCCAAGAAAAGTTAGTCATTAGTTTTTGGGATAAAAAACTTAGCTATATAAATAAAAGGAGTGTCAAGTAGAGCTATAAATATTCTAAGAAGATAGGTGCCTAAAATATAAATCATTATGACATTATACATACTTACTGGTTCAGGATTTAATAAAATCCAAGCAAATATACTAAATACAGTGTTATCAACCAAAGAGGATGTAATTGTAGATAGATTATTTCTTAACCAGAGAGACTTAGCTGATAAAGCTTGTTTCAAATAGTTGAAGAACCAAACATCAAAATATTGACTTATTAAATATGCTATCATACTAGCTATGAAAAATCTTGTCATTGGAGTGAACACATTTGATAAGCTTTCTTGAACCCAATCAGCGTCTGATGGTTTGAATCCAATGGTAATTACCATTAATAATGTCATAAATAAAAATGCACTAAAACCAATTAAAATATTTACTCTAGCTTTCTCCTTACCATAATATTCAGATAAAATATCTGTACATAAGAATGTTGATGCAAAAAGAATAGTACCTAAAGCTACTGGTTCAGGAGAATAAAAAAAATCTACTGTTTTTAAAACCTGTATATTTCCTGCTATTACTGCTAATGCAGAATAGATATATATACCTACGTACCCAAATATTTTTAAAAAAATAAGTATAGAAAAAAAACAAAAAAAAAGCATTATGAACCACATTAGTTCAGTGCTAAAAAAATTTAATGTGTTTGTTAACTCAAAGAAAAAACCCATTATGAGAATTTAATTAGATAATGATAAAATATTTTTTTTAAGCTTCTTTGCTTTAAAAGGTAATTTTGAATTTGGTGTGTTGATAAGAAATTCGTCTAAACCACCCTTTTTTTCTACTGTACGAATTGTACTTGCAGCAACTTTTAACTGAAATTTTTGCCCTAATAACTCACTAAAAAAAGTTATATTTTGAAGATTAGGCTTAAAGCGTCTTTTTGTTCTATTTTTTGCATGGCTTACATTGTTGCCAGTTTGAAAAGATTTTCCAGTTAATTCGCATCGCATTGACATATTTGTTGCATGTAATTATTATAATTATTTTGTCAAGTACTCTAAATATTAAAATTATCAATTATATAATCTGGTTCGATTTTATGATTTTTAATTAAGTTATTTATTAAAATTGGATCTTTATGGATCCCTGATTGAACTAGGATACTGTCTATTTTAAAATTATTAGCACCTTTAATATCATGAAATAATGAGTCACCAATAGCTAAAGTTCTTTTTTTATCTAAATGAGCAAGCTTTGTAGCTTCAGTATATATACTTATGTCTGGTTTGCCTTTAATAATTACATTACCTCCCATTTTTTTGTAAATTTCTGCAATTGCACCCATGCAAAAAGTATTTTCATTAATTTTACTTGATACTGTTTCATGATCGGGGTTAGCACAATACATCTCTAAATTTTTATCAATTGCGATTTCTAATAAAGGAACATAATCAATTGGTTGTAGTTTTATAAAAGGTGTACAAGCCAAGATTAAATCTGCTTCATTAATTTTGTCTACAAAATTAAAGTTTAATCCCTTTCTAAAATCAATTCCATCCTCTTTAGTTTCATCATAAATATGATAGCAATTTTTTTTTTGTGAGTATTTTGAAAATTTTTTATTTAATAATTGCCAAATCATCTCACCGCTAGTTACTAATTTTAAAAATGATTTTTGATCAAAACCTAGATTGGGTAAATTTTCATATGATGATTTTGATCTTTTTGAGGAATTTGAAATAATAAACAAAGATTTATTATTTTTATTTAGAAAATTAATTGCATCAATTGCATGTTCATACCCAAGAGATCCATCATGCATTACGCCCCATTGATCAATTATATAATTATCGTATAAATTAATAATTTCTTTGATTGAGGTAATAAATTTCATTTCTAGACAGATTTTCCTATAACTTCAGAAATATTTTTATATCCATCAATTTTTATTAAATCTATTAAATCACTTTTTATATTATTAATTAAATTAGGGCCAGAATATACTAAGCTTGTATAAAGTTGTATTAAAGAAGCTCCAGATTTAATTTTTTCATAGCAATCTTTTCCACTAGAAATCCCCCCAACACCAATTAATGGAATTTGACCATTCGTTAATTCAAACATTTTTTTTAAAATTACATTTGAATTATCAAATAGAGGTTTACCACTTAAGCCACCAATCTTATCTTTATTTATTGAGATTAAATTTTTTTCTCTTTTCAGTGTTGTATTTGTAAGAATTAATCCATCGATGTTATTTGCAAGCGAAATCAAAGCTATATCTCTAAGTTGATCTTCATTTAAATCAGGAGAAATTTTTATTAGAATTGGTTTACTATTAATATTTTTAATTTGATCTCTTTTATTTAATATTTTTTTAATTAATATTTCTAAATTTCCTCTCAATTGCAAATCCCTTAATCCAATCGTATTAGGTGAAGAAATATTAACTGTAATATAACTTGATAAATCTCCCAATTCCTCAATCCCAACAAGAAAGTCATTAATGCCATTGATAGAATTTTTATTTTTTCCAATATTAACGCCAACAATTTTGTTATTTAAGTATGATTTTCGATATTTAATCAAATTTTTTTTTATTTTTTTGATACCCTTATTATTGAATCCAAGACTATTAATAATTGCTTTATCCTCATTGAGTCTAAAAACTCTAGGTTTAATATTTCCATTTTGTGGCTCTGGAGTAATTGTTCCAACTTCAACAAAACCAAAACCAAATGAAAACATTGAATGCATTACCTCAGCATTTTTATCAAAACCCGCAGCAAGCCCTATGGGATTTGTAAAATCTAAACCCATTAAATGTTGTGATAGAATAGAATCCTCGATATTTTTTTGTCTTATTTTGAAGTATTTTAAAAAATTTATTGTAATAGTATGAGATAACTCAGGAGGTAATAACCTTAATATTTTTAATGAACTGTTGTACAATAAATTAGTTATCTATTAATTTTTTTAGATAATCAATAGTTTCTCTTAAACCAAATAATTTAAAAAATGATCCTAATCTAGGGCCTTGTTCCTGACCAAGCATAACTTGATATACAAGTTTAAAAAAATCTTTTAAGTTTTCAAATTCGTGCTTTTTCCCTACTTCGTATAACAATGTTTGAATATCTTCAGATGAGCTATCTTTAGTAACTTCATTTTCTAAAACATTAATTATATCAATAAATACATCTTTATTACTTTTATCAATCTCTAAAAACTTCTTTTTAGGTAAAATAAAATCTTCATAATAATTTAGTGCAAAGTCTATGAGACGATCAAATTCAGGATTATTTTCAGCATTGATTTTATCATCATATTTATTAATAAAAGACCATATTACTTTTTTATCTTTAGAATTAGAAACGTTAACTAGGTTAGTTAAGGTATTAAAATTTATTTCTGATTTGAATTCTTTCGGTTTGCCTGAATGAATATGCCAAATCGGATTATCATACTGTTTATTTTTATCTAATTTAGAGTAAGAGTTATAATGAGAAAGGTAGTCATCTACAGTTTTAGGAATTACATCAAAGTGAAGTTTCTTTGCTGATTTTGGTTTTTGGAACATGTAGAGTGCAAGACTTTCAGGAGAAGCATAACGCAGCCACTCATCTACACTAATACCATTTCCAACTGATTTAGAAATTTTTTCACCTTTTTCATCTAAAAACATTTCATAAATTAGATTAGTAGGTGGTTTTTTATTTAATGCTCTACAAATCTTGGAACCTAAATCAACACTTTCTGTTAGATCTTTACCACACATTTCGTAGTCAACATCAAACGACATCCATCTCATTGCCCAATCAACTTTCCACTGTAACTTACATTTTCCATTAATTACTTCTGTTTCAACTAACTTGTCTAAAGATGGGTCTTTGTAAATAATTGTTTTTGTATCCATTTTATATTCTTCAATTTTTACTTGAAGAACCTCACCTGAATTTTCACTTATTGGGAGAAATGGACTATAAGTTTCTTTTCTCTCTGCCCTTAAGGTAGGTAAAATAATATCTAATATTTTTGTGTAGTTTTCAAATATACTTAATATTGTTTCATTAAAATCTCCATTTTGATATTTTTCTGTTGAGCTAACAAATTCATAATCAAAATTAAATTCATCTAAAAAACTTCTAAGTTTTGCATTATTATGATGTCCAAAACTTTCAAATTTACCAAATGGATCTGGTATCGAAGTAAGTGGCTTACCTATAAATTTTTCTAACATTTCTTTATTTGGAACATTTTCAGGAACTTTTCTTAATCCATCCATATCATCAGAAAATGTGATCAGTTTTGTTGGACAATCAATTATAGAGCTAAATGCATTTTTTACCATTGATGTTCTTACAACTTCACCAAAGGTTCCTATATGAGGTAAACCTGAGGGGCCATAACCAGTTTCTAGTAATACATAACCTTTAGATGGAATTTTAAAATTTTGTAAACCACCATTCTTTTTTATAATTTGTAATGCTTCTTTAAAAGGCCAAGCTTTTAAGGATTGTACTAATTCTTGATCAATCATTTAATTTTGCTCTAATTCTAATTTTTTTACCCAATAACAACTTTAATGAATTTGTGAAATTAAAAATTTCAGTTCCTAATTTATTAAATAATTCATTTTCTAAATCTATAATATTATCAATAATATTATCAATTAAATCATTTCCTGCTTCAGTTAGAATTAAACTATCAGATCTTTTATCTTGTGGTTGTTGTTTCGATATTAACTTCTTTTCTTCTAGTTTAGAAACACGTAAACTAACAACTGATCTATCAATAGATGCATTTTTACATATATCCTGTTGAGTAATATTTATGTTTTCTTGCTGTAATAAATAAATTGTCTCGAGAATAAGATATTCATTTAATGTGATTTGACTCTCTTTTAATTTATTCCTTACTTTAGATTGCCATAAGTTTGATGTTTGCCATATTAATAATGCTAATCTATTCTCGTTAAGAGAAGTGTCTGCCATAGTTTTTATACAAACTGTTTGTATACAAATTATTAATTTATGTCAATACTATTCTGGTGCTATTTCTATTTCTAACCCATCAAGTTCTTCAGATAGATCAATTTGACAGGATAATCTTGAATTATTTTTAACATCAAAAGCTTGATCCAGCATAGATTCTTCATCATCATCCATATTTTTCAACTTATTTATCCATTTATCATCAATATAAACATGACATGTAGCACAAGCACAACATCCTCCACACGAAGCTTCAATATCGTAGCCATTGTCTCTAAGGGTTTCCATTAATGTAAAATTACTATCATATTCAATTTCAGACTTTTTACCTGATCTATCTGTGATTATTAACTTTGGCATTAAACGCCTAGTTTTTTCTGAAGTTCTTTGGAAGATGTTGTGTATCTAAAAATGTTTTTCTTATCAGGAAAGCAATACTTGAATACTTCTTGAGCCATTAAGGCAGACTCGTGAAATCCTGATAGAATAAGCTTAAGTTTTCCTGGGTACCAATTTATGTCACCAATCGCAAAGATTGAAGGTGTAGACGTTTCAAATTTTTCAGTGTCCACTTTAATTAAGTTCTCGTGTAAGTTTAGACCCCATTCTGCAATTGGACCTAGTTCCATTTTTAAACCAAAAAAAGGTAAAAGATAATCTACTTCAATATTTGATCTTTCATCATCATTTTCGTATTCTAGCATTAGTTTACTATTTTGAATCTTTGAAATCTTTTTTATTTGACCTTTTAAAAATTTAATTTTTCCTTTCGTTTCTAATTCTTGCATTTTTGAGACAGAATCAGGTGCTGCCCTAAACTCTTTTCTTCTATGTATTAGAGTTACATTGGAAACTTTAGATAGTTCATTTGTCCAATCCAAAGCAGAGTCTCCTCCTCCTGCAATTAAGATTTTTTTATTGTTAAATATTGATTTGTCTCGAATTGCGTAAAAAACATTTTTGTTTTCGAAATTCTCAATATTCTCAATTGGAGGTTTTCGGGGCACAAAGCTTCCTGCTCCTGCGGCTACAACGATACATTTTGCTTCAACTTTTGTGCCTATATTAGTCTGCACAATCCAACCATCATCTGTTTTAGCAATATTCTCAACTTGTTGGTTAAGGTGAAATTTAGGTTTAAACGGGTTTATCTGTTTAATCAACTCGTCAGTTAGTTGTTGTCCTGTTACAACTGGTCTTGAAGGAATATCATAAATTGGTTTTTCTGGATACAATTCAGCGCACTGACCTCCAACCTTATCTAAATTATCAACTAAATGGCATTTTATATTTAAAAGACCTAGTTCAAATACAGCAAATAAGCCTACCGGACCTGCTCCTATAATTACTACATCAGTTTTTTCTGTCATATGTGAAAAATAACAACTTTTTTTATTATTTCTAGGGATTATATATGTTCTGAATGAATTACGCTAATACTTCAAAATATTATAATCCTGCGATTTATATATGGCTATTAACAATAACCGCAATGGTTTTATTAATTATAGTAATAGGAGGCCTAACAAGATTAACCGACTCTGGACTGTCTATGACTGACTGGCGTCCAATTTTAGGTGTAATTCCTCCACTGAGTTTAGAAAGTTGGTTGGTTGTATTCGAAATGTATAAACAAACACCAGAATACAAAATAGTTAACAAAAATATGACGTTAAATGAGTTTAAATATATTTTTTGGTGGGAGTGGTTTCATAGAATATTTGCAAGAGCCATAGGAATTGTCTTTTTAATACCATTAATTTACTTTAGTTTTAAAAAGCAAATTCAATCGTCACTATATATAAGGCTTGGTATTGTCTTTGTGTTTGGTTTGTTTCAAGCAGTGATTGGATGGTGGATGGTAAAGAGTGGTTTGACTGAAAATCCTTACGTAAGCCCTTATAGACTTACTTTTCATCTTTTAAATGCTCTTATAATTTTCTCTATACTATTATGGATAGCAATGGATTACAGGTATTCTTCTACTATAAGTTTTTTATCTAACCCAAAAACAATTGAATTTTATATTTTAATTGCTGTAATCTTAATATTTATCACAATTGCAACAGGTGGATTTATGGCAGGAACCAACTCTGGACAATCTTTTAATACTTTTCCACTTATGAATGGAAAAATTATACCTGATGATTACGTTATTGATGATTTAGGTATTTATAATATTTTTGAAAATACAGTTGCAATAAATTTTAATCACCGCTGGTTATCAATATTTGTTTTTTTTTATATCCTATTTATATGTTTTAAATTTATTAAATTTGATAATAAAAACGTTTCAAGTACTCTTGTATATTTAGTTCTATTCTTTCTAACTTTACAAGTAATTTTAGGTATTATTACTCTTTTAAGTAATGTTTACTTACCAGTCGCAAGTTTACATCAAACTAATTCAATTTTGTTATTGTCAACTTTATTAATTAGTTATCATCAAATTAAAATTAGAAAGGTTAAAAATGTCTAACAAAAATATATTTGTCTTTGGGGGAACGGGTTCTATTGGAAAATCATTATCAAAAAAACTAAAGAGCAATAATTATGATCCAATAATTATTTCTAGAAATGAGACAGAATTAAAACAATTATCTGAGGAAATTGGTTGCGAATATAAAGTTTGTGATGTTTTAGATTTTGATAAAGTTAAAAGTATCTCGGAAGAATATAAAGACCGATTATGTGGTATTGCTTTTTGTGTTGGATCTATAAATTTAAAACCTCTCAAAATGACTAAAGATGAGGATTTTATAGATTCTTTTAAAATAAATACACTTAGTGCTGTAAATGCAATTAAGTTTAATCAAGAAACTCTAGCTAAAAATACTGGTAGTATTCTACTTTATTCAACTATTGCTGTTAAACAGGGTTTTACTAATCACACGATAGTCTCTACCGCAAAAGGTGCCATTGAAGGGCTTACTTTAAGTTTAGCAGCAGAATTTGCTCCAAAGATTAAAGTTAATTGTATTGCACCAAGTTTAACAGACGCAAAAATGACACAAAAGTTACTTAATAATGAAACTATTAAGAAAGCGATTGAAAATATGCATCCTTTACCTAAAATTGGATCTGGTGATGATTTCTCTGATATTGGCAGTTTTCTGTTGAGTGATAAAAATAGTTGGATTACTGGACAAATATTTCATATAGATGGGGGAAGATCATCATTAAGAATTAAATCGTGAAATATATCTTTATAATTTGTTTATCTCTTTTTTCTCTTAGCGCTTTTAGTCAGCCATTTCCAATACCTGATGATAAAGAAGTTAGCTTTGATGTTATTAGAAAAAAGAAAAATATAGGGAGCTTAACATCTAAATTTATAGAAGATGAAGATAGTGTCGTTATACATTCAATCTTAAAGATAAATGTTAAAGTTTTATTTATTCCAGCATACAAATTTTTTCAAGAAACTAAAGAAGCTTGGAAAAATGGTGAATTTGTATCAATAGATGGATTTACAGACTTTGAAGATGATCGAGAGTATAAAATAATTGGAAATGATGAAGACAATTTTTTTATTGCTAGTGGTATGGATGGACAATTAAAATTAGATAAAAATATAGTACCATTAAATTATTGGAATATTGAAATGTTAAATGAAAAAGAAGTATTTGATACTCAAAAAGGTATTGTAAGAACTATAGAAGTAAAGCAACTGGAAGATGAAAAAATAAAAATCAATGACATTGAAATATTAGCTAATAAGTATGTTTTCAATGCATCAAAAAATCCAAAAGATAAAGGGCCATTCCCTGAGTATACACTTTGGTATTTTGAAAAAGAACTCATGAAAATGGAATTCAAAAATCCTAATGATAAAAAAAATATTATAACAATAATTCGTAATGATTGGAGTCTATAGTTGCAAACTATATGGATTACTGGTGGATCTTCAGGTATTGGTTTTGCTACAGCAAAAGAATTTATAAATAATAATTGGCAAGTTGTAATTTCTTCAAGTAATAAAATAAAACTTGAATCTGCAAAAAAAAAATTAGAATTAAATAATAATAAAAATTTAGTTCATGCTATTGTATGTGATATTTCTTCAAAAAATAATGTTGATGAAACGATTAATTCTATAGAAAAAAATATTGGTAAAATTGATATAGCATTATTAAATGCATCAGCTTATAGTCCAAACAAAAATCAAATATTTGATATTTCAAACTACGAATTGTTAGTAGATGTAAATATCAAAGGCACTTTATATTGTGTTAACAAATTAAAAGATGTTATGAAAAATAGAAATAATACGATTGCTATTATTTCTTCACCGTTGGGATATAGAGGTTGGCCAACAGCTGGGGCGTATGGTATATCTAAGGCAGCTCAATTAAGCTTGAGTGAAAGCTTGTATTTTGATTTCAAAAAGTTGAACATTAATGTTAGAGTCATATGTCCAGGTTTTATTGATACCGAAGCAACCAAAAAAAATAGCTTCAAAATGCCTTTTTTAAAAAGTGCTGAATATGCAGGAAAAAAAATATTTGATAGATTAACTAAAGGTAAAGAATTTGAAATAATTTTTCCCTTTTTAATTGTCTATTTTTTTAAATTTACAAGGATATTACCTTACAGAATATATTTTTATATATGGAAAAAATTAGGGAATTTTTAGTTTGTTTCACCAATATAAATTCCAAGTCCTTCAGCTACTTTAATCAAAGGATCATTTTTTTGAACAGTTTTTGAATATCCAGCAACTTGACTAAGCATCAAATCTTGTACTCCTCTGTCTTTCCATACAACTACTCTGTTAAATTTTTTCTTTGCAATTAAATCAACAGCATAAACCCCAAAGGCACTTGCAATTAAACGATCTCTATGAGTTGGTTGAGCACCTCTTTGAACATGTCCTAGAACTGTAACTCTTGTTTCAGAGTCTGTTATTTTATAGATTTCATCACCAAGATAATTTCCAATCCCTCCAAGACGCACCTCTCCATCAACATATTTCACTGTAGCTTTTTTACCGTTTTCTTTTTTTACAGCTTCTGCAACGACGATTAATGCATGATTTCTTCCTTTAGATCTAAGTTTCTCAATATGATCAGCAATAGATTTTATAGAATATTGAATCTCGGGGATCAAAATAACATCTGCTCCTCCAGCTATTCCTGCATTCAAAGCAATGTGACCTGCATCTCTGCCCATTACTTCTAAAATCATTACTCTTCTGTGGCTAGCAGCTGTTGGTTGAAGCATATCTAATGCATTTGTCGCAACATCTACTGCAGTATCATATCCAATAGAAAGCTCATTATGCTTTACATCATTGTCTATAGTCTTTGGAATACCAACAAAATTTATATTTCCTTTTTTTGTAATACTTTGTAGGATTTTTAAACTTCCATCTCCGCCAATACCTATTAGTGCATCTATTCCTAATTTTTTAAAACCTTCTATAACTAAATCTGATGAGTCAATTTTTTTTCCATTCCTTATAATTTTTTTAAAAGGGTTGCCTTTATTATTTGATCCCAAAAAAGTTCCACCCATTCTCATTAAGCTACCCTCAAAATTTTGAGGATTTAATTTAATAACGTCCAGTGGCTCTTTCAACAAGCCTAATGTTCCATCTTTAATTCCATAAACTTCCCAATTGTACTTATTATATGCTCTCAAGGTAACAGCTCGAATTACTGCATTTAAACCTGCACAATCTCCACCGCTTGTTAATATTGCTATTTTTTTTACCACAGGGCGTTTATATACTATTATTATATTTTTACTTATTTATTTTCATGGATGACATAAACAAACTTATAGAAATTTTAAAAAATTTTGAACAAGAACATAGAGATCTTGATGAAATACTCATTAGGCTTCAAGAAAAAAATACTGTAGATTTTTTACAAATTCAAAGGTTAAAAAAAAGAAAATTAATCCTAAAAGATAAAATATTAGAAATTCAAAATAAATTAGAACCAGATAGTATAGCTTAAGCTAAAAAACTTTTTAAAAATTTAGGAGCGTTATCCTTAATAAAAGATATTCTTTCCTTAATTTTTGGAATTTTTGTTATTCTCTTAAGATTTTTATCAATATTTTCTTCAACATGCTTCATTTCTTTTGAAAAAAAAACGAATAAGGCATTGGTATATATTCCTGATAAAATAAGTCTTTTTGTATAAAAATTGAAATCTGTTGAATTATCTCCAGCTAAATACCACATTGTATTTACTGAATTATATAAACTCTTTTTGGATATTTTGTTATTTGTGGGTAGCAAAAGATGGTTAAAGGTTTTTTTATAAAATTCTTTATCTTCATTTAATATATCAAATCGTAATAATAATATTTTTTTTATTCTTTTGTTAATTGGAAAATTAATTAAATTAATTTTTTTTAATTTATATTCAAGTTTTTCATTAATATTTTGTAAAGCATATTCTAATAAATCTTTATATCCATCGGGGAAAAAATAAAATAAATCATTTTTTTCTATATTTTGTTTTTGTAATTTTGAAAATATTTCTGATGACCAACCTTCAATTGATACAATTTTTTTTGCTTTTTTTAGAATATCTTCTTTTTTTTTATTTTCTGTTTTGTTCATTTTTCCAATATGTAGTTATTTCTTTTTCAAAACCAAAAGCATTTTTATGTGCTAAGCGCGATGTATACAAAATGCCGTTTAAATGATCTACCTCGTGTTGTACTACCCTTGCATGTAAGCCTTCGACGTCATTTTCAATTACTTTACCATCAAGATCAAATCCAGAATATTTAATTTTTTTAAATCTTCTAACTAAACCCTGCATACCAGGAATTGATAAACAGCCTTCCCAATCATCCTCAGTTTCTTTGCCCATGGGTGTAAAACTAGGATTTATTAATGGTGTTATCTCAATTTTATCTTTCTCTTCGTTATCAGGATTACGAAATACTATTATTTTCTTTGGAATATGTACTTGGGGTGCAGCTAAACCTATACCGTTATAATCAAGCATTGTTTCAGACATATCATAAACTATTTTTTTTAGAGAATCTGAAGAGAATTCTTTTACCTCAAAGCATTCTTTTAGCAAGATGGGATGACCAATTTTTGATATTTTGAGAATGGACACATAATAAATATAAGTATTTTTTTTAATATACCAATAGATTAATTCAATATATCCGTTTGCAAATAATATAAGTTTATGTTACTAGCCCGACCCAATGACACTTTTTGTAAACGTAAAAGATAATAACGTAGAACAAGCAATTAGAATGCTTAAAAAGAAAATGCAGCGCGAAGGTTTGTATAAAGAAATGAAACTACGTAAACATTACGAAAAACCTTGCTTGAAACGCGCTCGAGAAAAAGAAGAAAATATAAGAAGAGCTAGGAAGTCTGCAAAAAGAAATAACGATTAAGCAGAAAGACTTTTTACAATATCCTCACACATTTTTTTAGCATCTCCAAATAGCATAGTTGTATTATCTCTATAAAACAACTCATTATCAACACCAGAATAACCAGTTGCCATTGAACGTTTTACAAATAGAACGCTCTGGGATTTTTCTACATCTAATATAGGCATGCCAAAAATAGGAGAGGACTCGTCTGTTTTTGCAGCTGGATTTGTTACGTCATTTGCTCCAATAACAAAAGAAACCTCTGTCATAGGAAAATCATGATTAATTTCATCTAGCTCCAAAACTTCTTCATAAGGAACATTGGCTTCAGCTAGTAAAACATTCATATGACCTGGCATTCTTCCAGCAACTGGATGTATTGCATATCTTACTTCTATTCCTTCTTTTTTTAATATGTCACCCATTTCTCTTAAAGCATGTTGAGCTTGTGCTACAGCCATTCCATATCCTGGTACAATAATTACAGAGTCTGCGTTTTTCATTATATATGCAGCATCCTCTGCATTACCTTGTTTAACAATTTTGTCTGAATTATCCTTATTAGCACTAGTGTCTTGTTCACCACCAAAACCTCCTAGAACAACATTAATAATGGATCTATTCATCCCTTTACTCATTATGTAACTCAATATTGCGCCAGATGCTCCAACAAGAGCACCAGTTATAATTAAGAGATTATTACTTAGGGTAAATCCTATGCCACAAGCTGCCCAACCTGAATAAGAGTTTAACATAGAAACAACAACTGGCATGTCAGCTCCACCAATAGGAATTACTACAAGAAATCCGAGTAATATTGATACAATGACTATTGTCCAAAAGATTGTTGGAGATTGATTAATTACAAATAATACAATCAAGAAAATAATTAGAAGGAAAATTAGTGCATTTATAAGATGCTGGAACTTAAATACTATTGGCTTTCCTGAAATTGTACCTTGTAATTTTCCAAAAGCTAAAACTGAACCAGAGAAAGTGATAGCACCAATAAATGTCCCAATACTCATTTCAACTAAACTAGCGGTTTTAATCGAACCAACTTTTCCAATACTAAAAGCTACGGGATCATAGAATGCAGCAGCAGCAACAAATACAGCAGCTAAACCTACTAAGCTATGAAAAGCCGCTACCAATTGAGGTAATGCTGTCATCTCAATTCTAAGAGCTATAAATGAACCTATAGCACCACCAATAAGTATCGCCGCACCAATTTCATAATAACTAAGAACTGATTTGAACATTAGAGTTGTGAACACCGCTATAATCATTCCAATGATGCCAAAAATGTTACCCATTCTTGAAGATTCAGGGTGAGATAAACCTCTTAAAGCAAAGATAAATAATAACGCAGAAATTAAATATAATATCGCAACCATGTTAGAAGACATTATTTTTTTTCCTTTGTTTTTTTAGTTTTTTTCTTAAACATCGAAAGCATTCTATAAGTTACGAGAAAGCCTCCAAAAATGTTAACTGAAGCTAATACAACCCCAATTAATCCAAATATTTTAGAAGTATCAAAACCTTGAGGACCAGCTGCGAGTATTGCACCAACTATGATGACACTTGAAATAGCATTTGTCACACCCATCAATGGACTATGTAATGCAGGAGTAACTGACCAAACTACATAATAGCCGATAATACAAGCTAAGAAAAATACTGTTAGCCCTATAACAAAAACTTCTGAAGAATGTGCTTCCATATTACTTAAATTGCTCCAATCTTACATCCCCGTCATGCGTTAGCAAAACAGAATTAATTATTTCATCATCAAAATCAAAATTTATTTTTTTATTTTCTTTATCTATTAATAAACTTAAGAAGTTAAAAATATTTTTAGCATAAAGTGCTGAAGCATCTTTAGCCACTCTTCCAGGAACATTTCCATAGCCAACGATTTTTACTCCATTATGCACTACTATTTCATTCATTTTACTTAAAGGACAATTACCACCAGCTTCCACAGCCAAATCAATTACTACTGAACCTGGTATCATCGAAGAAACCATTTCTTCTGTGATTAAAACTGGAGCTTTTTTGCCAGGAATAAGAGCTGTACAAATTACTATGTCTTGTTTTGAAACTGTATCAGCTATCAATTGAGCTTGTTTTTTCTGATAATCTTCACTCATTTCCTTTGCATAACCACCTGCTGTTTCAGCATTTTCAGCCTCATCATCTTCAACCATTATGAATTTTCCGCCAAGACTTTCAACTTGTTCCTTAGTTGCTGCTCTTACATCAGTGGCAGACACTACTGCGCCAAGTCTTTTTGCTGTTGCAATTGCTTGTAAACCAGCAACTCCTACACCAAGTATCATAACTTTTGCTGGATTTACTCTTCCAGCAGCAGTCATCATCATTGGAAAAGCCTTTCCAAATTGCTCTGCTGCATCAATTACACTTCTATACCCCGCCAAGTTAGCTTGGGATGATAGAACATCCATACTTTGTGCTCTACTTATTCTAGGAATTAATTCCATACAACATGATGATATTTTGTTTTTATTTAAATTAGAAAATTCAGATTTATTTTCATAAGGGTTTAAAATTCCAATAAGTAATGAATTACTTTTTAAGTTATTTATGTCATCAGTGCTTGGCATTCTAACACATAAACAAACATCAGCCTTCAAGCATTCAGATCTAGTAACAATTTTTGCTCCAGCTTCTTCATAATTTGAATTTTGATATCCTGAAGTTTCTCCCGCTCCATTTTCAATTATAACTTCAAAACCCAGTCTAGAAAAAAGCTTTACTGACTCAGGGGAGATGGAGACTCTTGTCTCATTGTTATCATTTTCTTTAATGGCAGATAAGAGCATGAGTTCTTATATTGATAGGTCAGCTAAATTTAAAGCTTTTTGTTGGTTTTTCATTAATTTTTTTGAGTTGAAATCTTCAATGAGCTCATGGAATATTCTATACCAATTAACTTCAGCTTTTAAATGCATAAATACTGAACCTAGTCCTACTGCTGCTCTATCCATGAACACAAATTCTTTTGGAGGTTTAACACCGCCTAGTTTTTTAAGTTCTTGATGAACTTCAGATGCAATTTGTGCTCCATATATACCACTGTCACTTTCTTGTATTTTTTGAACTTTATCTTCCATCAAAGGTGAATATAAAAATCCTGCCCATTTATTTAATACTTTTAATTTCTCTTTTGTAATATCAGTAAATCCCCATTGCTCATATGCATGAACTGCTTTTGAATTATCTTTTTCTTGAAGAGCAAAATATAAGTCAATTACACCTTGAATGAAATTACCATTAAAAATTCTCATACAACCAAAGTCATATATATTAATACTAAGGTCTTTTTTTTGTACAGAATAGTTTCCTAAATGTGGATCTCCGTGAAGCACTCCGTATTCAAAGAATGGTTTGTACCAGGCTTTATACATATTAGCCGCTAATGTATTTCTTGTTTCTTTATCAGATTTTTTAAAATTCAAAATAGGTTCACCATCTAGCCAACTCATAGTTAGCAATCTCTTTGTAGATAATTTATCATAGGTTTTTGGAACATGAACAAAATCTATATTTGAAAATATATTTCTAAATACAGCCATTAATTTTTTTTCTCTTTCGTAATCTAGCTCTTCTTTAAGTCTGTCAGTAATTTCTTTGTATACTTCATCAGTTTTGATCGCTTTATTATAGGACTGATAAATTGAAAAAATCATTTTTAATTGTGAAAGATCAGCACTAACTGCTGAAGTCATATCTGGGTATTGAAGTTTGCAAGCGACTATATCATCATTTTTTATTTTAGCTTTATGAACTTGTCCAAGAGAGGCTGCTCTTGTTGCTTCTTTATCAAACTCAATAAAATTTTTTTGCCAGTCCTGCTTTAATTCCGCGGCCATTCTTCTTTTAACAAATAACCATCCCATCGGCGGAGCATTAGATTGTAAATGCATAAGTTCTTGCGCGTACTCATCAGGAAGTAAGTCAGGTATAGTTGCTGATAATTGTGCCACTTTCATTAATGGCCCTTTAATACTTCCAAGAGCAGCTCTTATTTCTGAAGCGTGTTTTTCTTTATCTAACTTAACACCTAAATATCTTTGACTTGCAAGTTTAGTGGCTAATTTTCCAACAACACCACCAACTTTAGCATACCTAGTAAGTTGTTTTGTTAGAGACTTTGCTTCTTTATCTTTCATCAATTTTATTCTTCTAATTGGTCAATCAAATTCTCAATAACATTAACTCCTTTTTGCCAGAAATCCTTTTTCTTCGGATTTAATCCAAAAGGCTTCAATAGTTTATCATATGTGTCACTACCACCGCTCTCTAACAAAGTAATGTATTTGTCTTCAAATTTAGGGAGTTTGCTCTCGTAAACATTAAAAAGAGAATTAACAAGACAATCACCAAAAGCATATGCATAAACATAAAATGGTGAATGAATAAAATGGGGTATGTAGCTCCAGAAATATTTGTAATCATCATTAAATTTTATTGATGGTCCTAAACTTTTCTTTTGAACATCAATCCAAATTCCACAAATCTCATCAACACTTAATTCTTTAATTTTTCTTTGATGATGAATACGTTTTTCAAATTCAAAAAATGCAATCTGCCTTACAACAGTGTTTAGCATATCTTCGACTTTGTTTGCTAAAAGCCCCTTACGTTCATTTTCTTTTGTCGTAATAGATAAAAGAGATTTAAAAGTTAGCATTTCCCCAAAAACACTTGCTGTTTCAGCAAGAGTTAACGGAGTTGAAGAATTAAAATAAGTTTGTTTTTGTCCTGCTAAATATTGATGGATTCCGTGACCTAATTCATGAGCAAGCGTAGCTATATCTCTTGCTTTGCCTTGATAATTAACAAGTATGAATGGATGAACTGATGGAACAGTAGAAGCAGCGAACGCACCAGGAGATTTTCCTGATTTTACTGGAGCGTGTATCCATGAGTTATCAAAAAATTTATTTACAATATTTCCTGCTCTCTTATCAAAATTTGAATAAGCATTAGTTACAATTTGTTTTGCATCTTTCCAGGAATAAATACTCTGTGATTGGAAAGGAAGAGGTGCATTTCTGTCCCAATACATTAAAGATTTCTTTTTTAGCCATTTAGATTTTATTTTATAATAACGATGAGCAATTTTTGGATAATTATCTATTATTGTTTCACTTAAGGCTTCTACAACTTCATCTTCAACAACGTTAGATAAATTTCTTGAACTGACTGGATTTGGCAATCCTCTCCATTTATCATTGATTGATTTGTCTTTTGCAAGATTATTAGTAATAGATGTAAATAAAGTAATGTTATCTTTTAAAACAGCAGATACTACCTCAGCTGATTTTTTACGATTTGCTTCTTTTTTATCAGAAAGAAAATTAAAAATTTCAGCACTAGATAAATTTTTTCCCTTAAAGGGAAATTTAAGTGAGGCAATCGTATCATCAAATAGTCTAACCCATGCTGATCTAGAAGTAATACTTTTTTCTTGAAGTAATTTTTCTGTTTTAACATCCAATTGATAAGGTTTGAATTTTCGAATATTTTTTATCCAGTTTTTATAAATCTTGAGTTTTTTATCAGCATAAATTTTTTTTAAATTTTTTTCAGATATTTCATTAATTTCAAGACTAAAGAAGACAATTGAGGAAGCAATATTTGTTATTTGCTCCTGCATTTGTTGATAAAAAATTTTATTCTTTTCATTGTTACCATCCTCTGCAACTAATAAATGTGCATAAGACATAATTTTATCTATTTTTGTATCAATATCCTCTAACTCTATGATGGCTTTTAAAAGCTGATTGGAACTAATCTTGGTGATTTTGGATGCGTATTTTTTCTCAAATTTCTTAGTCGATATTCTAAGCTTATTTAAATCATTATTAAGCTTCCTCGCTTTTGGCGATTCATACAAATCCTTTAAATTCCAAATTGGTAGTTTGCCAAGGGTATTTTTTGTTAAATTTTGATAATTTTTTTGTTTCATATTTTACTATTTCGATATAGGTCTAATATCTGAGCTTTGTAGGGAGGACAGAAAGCATGATTGTTAATTTTGACGAGTTTAATAGCATACCGGGTATATTTTATCATCAAGCAAATAATTTAAAAGATCAACCATATTTGTGGAAGAAAGAGAATGATAAATATGTTTCTTTAAGTTGGTCACAAGTAAAAGAACAAGTCGGAAGTTTAGCAACATACTTAAAAGATCTGGGTATTTTAGAAGGAGATAGAGTATTAATTTTATCTGAAAATAGACCTGAATGGCAAATAACTGATTTAGCAATAATGTCCATAGGAGCAATTTCAGTGCCTGCTTATACAACAAGCACAACGAATGACTATAAATATATTATTGAGCATTCTGGTGCTAGATGT
>CACNND010000016.1 GCA_902621725.1 uncultured Alphaproteobacteria bacterium
TTATTATTTGACCAACCTAAAAGTATAAGATTGTTAATAATAGCTTCCTTTAAATATCCATTATTTTTCAAATCTAAAATATTAACTGCCCCATGTCTTTTTGATAATTTTGTTCCATCTTCTCCATGAATAAGAGGAATATGAGCATATTGAGGTACATCCCAATTCATAAATTTATAGATGTAGTATTGTCTAAAAGTATTAATAAAATGATCATCGCCTCTAATAATATAATTGATTCCTAAATCATGATCATCAACTACTACGGATAACATATAAGTGGGTGATTGATCTTTTCTTAGTAAAATGAAATCATCTAACTCTAAATTTGCTACAGAAACGTCTCCTTGAATTGTATCTTTAATTTTTAAATTTCCTTCATCTGGCACATCTAATCTTACTACAAAATCCTTATCTCTACTTTGAATAACATTATCATATTTACATTCAATACATATTTTTTTAGAATAGTTTTTATTTTCTCTAATTAATTTTCTTTGATGAATTATTTTTTCTTCAGAACATACACATTTAAATGCTCGCTTTTTTTGTAGTAATTCTTTTGCAATTTCCTGATGTCTTGATAATCTTTTGGACTGAACTTGAATATCCCCATCCCAATTAAGCCCAAGCCATTTTAAAGAATTAATTATGTTCTCTGTGTATTCTTGTTTAGATCTTTCATGATCTGTATCCTCAATTCTCAAGTAGAATTTAGATGATGCTGATTTCTTACTTACAATATAATTAATTAGAGCTGTTCTAGCACCTCCAAGATGTAGATTCCCAGTAGGAGAGGGTGCAAATCGTGTTTTTAACATAGTCATCTTAAAATTAAGATAAACTATTAATTATATTTTCTTATAATACCAGATAAAGTCCCTTGGACTTGGATTTCACCTGCTTCATATTCCTTTGTCTGAAAACTTTGATTAGCGGGTATTAATAAGACCTTGTTTCTATCAAATTTAATAGTTTTTAGAGTAACCTCATTATCTTGTGTTATTACGGCTGCAATTTTTCCATTTTCAACATTATTTGTCTTTTTTATTACAGCAATATCACCGTCAAATATTCCTTTATCTATCATAGATAGACCCTTTACTTTTAGTCCAAAATATTTAGCATTTGGTGATGTCATCGAAGAGGGTACTGAAACAAATTCATTTGCATTTTCAATGGCTTCTATTGCTTCACCTGCAGCTATTGCGCCAATTAATGGGATATTAATGCTATTTGATAAAGAATTTTCATCTGTGCTATTATCTTTATTTATAATTTCCATTGCTCTTGCTTTGTGCTTTAATCTTTTAATAAAACCTCTTTCTTCTAGACTTGTAATTAATCTATGAATACCTGATTTTGATTTCAGATTAACTGCACTTTTCATTTCCTCAAAAGAAGGTGAGATTTCATTACTTGAAATGTAATTTTTTAAATAATCGTATAGCTCTTTTTGTTTTTTTGTAAGCATAATAGTTCTATATATGTTCTTAAAGATCAAAACAAGAACAAATATAAAAATCTATATTTTTCAGTTAGTTAAATATTAGATTTACCACCTGTTTTCGAAACAAGATGTATATTTTGTATTTTAATTTTTTTATTTAAGTACTTACACATATCATAAATCGTAAGACAGCTAATTGTAACTGCAGTTAATGCCTCCATCTCTACACCAGTATTTGAATTTGTTTTAACTGTACTTTTGACAATAAAACTAAATTTTTTATCATTTTTTATAATCTCAATATTTATGTGGTTGATTGCAATATTATGACAAAGCGGTATCAATCTAGAAGTTTCTTTTGCCCCCATAATGCCACCAATTATTGCAGTTTTTTCAAGGTTTCCCTTTTTTGTTTCAAATGATTTTATTTTTTTAAATGTTACTTTATCAAATTTAATTTCTCCAGAAGCAACTGCTAATCTTTCTGTGATATCTTTATTTGATACATCAACTATATAAGGATTTCCTTTTTTATTAATATGATTCATTTAAGAGTAATTCTCCAATTTTCTTTTCTTTATCTTTAGACTTTAACAAACTTTCTCCAATTAAAAAATTATATATTCCTGTTGAGTTAAATTTTATTATATCATTAGAATTTTTAATGCCACTCTCTGCAATTAAAATATAATCATTTGTTAAATTTTTATTCAAATTTATTGAGTTATTTAAATTAATTTCAAGACTTTTAAGATTTCTATTATTAATGCCTATAACAGGGTAGTCTAATTTAATTGCTCTTTTAAGTTCGTCTTCATCATGAACTTCTATAATACAATCTAATTTTAATTCATTTGCATAACTTATAAATTCCATTGCTTGCTGATCAGATAGTATTGATAAAATTAATAAAATACAATCTGCTTGATAAATCTTACTTTCTAAAATTTGGTATTTATCGATAATAAAATCTTTTCTTAAAATAGGTAAATTTGTTCTCTTTTTAACAAGAGATAAATGATCAATATTTCCAAAAAAATATTTACTTTCTGTTAAAATTGATAATGCTCCAACACCTGATCTTTCATATAAAATAGCAATGTCTTCTGGCTTGTAATCTGAAATTATTTCACCTGCACTTGGACTTTGTTTTTTTACTTCACCAATTATAAAATTTTTTTTATTTTTTTGAGATGAAATTAATTTATCTTTAAAGTCACGTTTCTCTAATTTTGAGGAAATTAATTTTTCTAATGTTTTAAAAGAACATCTTTTTTTTGTTTCTTCTAATTCTTTAGATTTATTCTCACAAATTTTTTGAAGTATATTAGTCATTAATTAGTGAGTTTACAAAATTTTTTGTAATTCCTTCCTCAATTGTTTTTTTTGCTAATTCAAAACTATCTTTTAGATTATTTCTTAAATTGGATAAATATATTGCCGCTCCTGCGTTTATTTCTACAATCATTTGAAATTCTCTGTAATCACCGTTAATCATTTTGTTAAAGCAATTTGCATTATATTCTGGATCTCCACCTTTTATATCTTCTAATTTAATTAAATCATAACCATAGTCTCTCGGATCAAAACTATATTCCAGAACTTTATTATCTTTCAATTCATTTATTAGAGTATTGTCTGATAAACTTATTTCATCTAAACCATCCAGTCCGTGAACAACCATAGCTTTTTCAGAGCCTAGTTCTTTTAAGCAATTACAATGCATAGAAACTAAATCTCTTGAATAGACTCCTAGAAGCTGTTTACTTGCATTAGCAGGATTAGTAAGAGGACCTAATAAATTAAAAATTGTCCTTGTAGCTAAATTCTTACGAACGTTAATTACATTCTTCATGGCAGAATGATGATTTTGGGCAAATAAAAAACAAAAATTTTTATTTGATAATGAGTTTTCTAAATCTTTTAAATTATTTGAAATCTTGTAACCTATTTTTTCTAGCATATCTGCAGAGCCTGATTTTGAACTTACCGAACGATTGCCATGCTTTGCTATAGTAACACCAGCGCTTGCAGCAACTATTGCTGCACTTGTTGATATGTTTAATGTGTCTTTCATATCTCCTCCAGTACCACAAGTATCAATTGTATTTTTAGGAGAGTTTATTTTTAGAGATTTCTCTCTCATTATTTTAGCTGCACCAATAATTTCTTCTTTCGTTTCGCCCTTTAACTTTAAGCCAATGAGTATTGATGTAATTTTAATATCATCTAATTCTCCACTCATAATTTTATTAAATATATACATACTCTCTTCAATGTTCAGATTTTGTTGTTCGAGAATTTTATTTAAAATTAAATTTTGATCCATTATTTTGTTAAGTTTAAAAAGTTTTTTAAAATAATTTTACCCATATCAGTACCTATACTTTCTGGATGAAATTGTAGTCCAAATATTGGTAATTTTTTATGTGCAATACCCATTATGATCTTATTATTTGTTTCAGCAGTAATTAAAAAATCTTTAGGCATAGTTCTTTTATCAATTATAAGAGAGTGATATCTAGTTGCTTTAAATTTTCTTTCTACATTTTTAAATATAGAGTGGCCAAAGTGATTAATTGTATCAACTTTTCCGTGCATAATTTCTTTGCATTTAACAATTTTGCCTCCAAAAGCTTGACCAATAGTTTGATGTCCTAAACAAATACCAAGTATAGGAAATTGTTTTGATAAATCTGCTACGATATTAAGACTTATACCTGCTTCATTTGGTGTGCATGGACCTGGTGAAATAACTATAGATTTAGGTTTTAATTTACGAATTTTATTTATAGAAATTTTGTCATTTCTAAAAACAATAACCTTCTGATTTAAATCCATTAAGTAATGTTTTACATTGTAAGTAAAACTATCATAATTATCTATCAGCAATATCATATATCGAATTTGTATGAATCCTCTGCAGCTGCCATTAAAGCACCAGCTTTATTCAAAATTTCTTGATGTTCATTTTTTGGGACCGAGTCATAAACTATTCCAGCTCCAGCTTGAATGTATAATTTATTATCTTTTACAAGCCCAGTCCTTAAACTAATACAGGTATCCATGTCTCCATTAGAATCAAAATAACCCATACAACCAGCATAAAAACTTCTATTTAAATTTTCAAGTTCCTCTATAATTTCCATAGCTCTTATTTTTGGAGCACCAGAAACTGTACCTGCTGGAAATCCAGCCATTAAAGCATCTAGAGCATCTAAATTATTGTCAATTTTTCCTTCAACGTTTGAAACGATATGCATTACATGAGAGTAATATTCTATAATCATCTTTTCAGTAACGCTCACTGTTCCTTTTTTTGAAACTCGACCAACATCGTTTCTTCCTAAATCTAAAAGCATTAAGTGTTCTGCGAGTTCTTTTTTATCATTAAGTAAATCTTTAGATAAAAACATGTCTTCAGAGGCATTCTTTCCTCTTTTTCTTGTTCCGGCAATTGGTCTTATCGTAACTTTTTTGTTTCTTAATTGAACCATTAATTCTGGGCTAGATGCAACAAGGCCAATTTTATCAAAGTTAAGATTTACTAAATAAGGGGATGGGTTTAGTCGTCTTAACGATCTATAAAGATTGACTGCCTTTAAATTATATTTTGTTTCAAATCTCTGTGAAGGCACAACTTGGAAAATGTCTCCATTTTTAATATATTCTTTTGCTTTATTTACAATTTTATAAAATTGTTCTTTTTTGAAATTTGATTTAAATTTTAACTTAGATTTTTTATTTTTATTTTGTGTAGTTTTTAAAATACTCTCTTCTAATTTCTTAATTGTTTTCTCAATAAGTAATTTATTTTTTCTATAGGCATTTTCTGCTGAAATCTTTTTACTTGGATAAGTAACTGTCATAAGGGAAATAATATCTTTAATATTATCAAAAACCGCGACTATTTTTGGTCTGATTAAAATTGCTTCAGGTATTTTTATATTGTCTTTATTGCTAAGTTTAATATTTTCAATGTATTGTATCATTGGATATCCTAAGTATCCAACGAGAGTTGGAAAAGGAACATCAACTTCATTATTTTTAAATTTTGAAATTTTTACAAGTTCTTTTAGACTATGAATTGGCTTTTGATCTATTTTGTAATCAAAATTATGATCCAAATACTTAATTTTTGCCTTACCTTTTTCAACTTTCCAAATTAAATCTGGATCACAACCAAGCAATGAATAACGTCCTCTTTTGCTCCCACCTTCAACTGACTCTAAAAGAAAGGAATATTTTTCTGATTTACTAATTTTTAATAAAGATGAAAATGGCGTTTCAATATCAGCAATAAGATTTTTTTTTAATATTTGTGGCAAGCCTTTGTTATATTGGCTTATAAAATTTTTTTTTTCAATACTCATTTATATTGAGATAAAAGACCACTAATTAATTCCTCATTAATTGAAATATTTTTTGTCTTAATAATCTCTCTTCCAAAAGCCTCTTTAAATTCTGCCTGCAAGTTTATTTCAGATAAATTTTCAATAATATTATTTATTTCTATATTATTCACTTCAGCAAAATAAATATATTCATCATCGACTGAAAATGTAACTTTATTTAGACCTATATCAAAAATATTTTCTATAAGATTTCTTGGAAATTTGTTTGATTTTATATCTAAAATATCTTGTTCTATGCTCTGATTAAAAACTGAATTAATATTTGATAAATTTGTTTTTTCATTTTTATCAAATACTTCTTTTGCAAAGTCTATTTTCTTAGTTTTTATATAATCAGAAACAACACTTTCAAATACATCATCAATTTTTTTAGCTTCAGGCGGATATATTTGTTCAACATAGATTATATAAGAAATATTTTCATCAAATTCAAATATATCACTGATAAATTCTTTATTTACATTAAAAGACGAATTTTTTATTTCATTTTCCAATTTAATTTCATTGCTACTATTTTGAGAAAAATTTTTATAAGACTTTATTTGCAGATTGTTTTCTTCCGCAAGTTCAGTAAATGAATATCCATCCAAGATTTGTTCATTAATTTTTAATTTTAAATCATTGAAGAAATTGTCTAACTGTACACTTGTCAATATTTTTACAATATTATCATAAACTTCATTAAGACCTGGTTCTTTTGGTGATGTGATTTTATCTAAAACAATAATATGATTTGCTAATGTGGTTGTAATTACGTCAGATACCTGATTAATATTTATTGAAAATATTTCATTTGATAAATCACTTAAAACTTGATTACTATCTAAATTTTCAAATGTATTATACTTTATATTTTTTTTAGCGGCATATTCCACAATATCTTCATTTGTAAGTCCTTCAACTTCTTTTTTAAAGTTTTTAGCTTCTTCTATTGATTTAAAATTAAATTGTTTAAAACTTCTTTTTTCTGGAGTTCTAAAAAGATTTTTATTATTTTCAAAATAATTTCTAATTTCACTTTCACTTGGAATAAAATTATTTTTATATTTGTTTTTATCTAGTAACAAATAAGAAACATCTCTTCTTTCACTAAACATATAGCTATCAAAGTTTTCCTCATAGTAATCAATTATTTCAGGACTAGTAATCTTAAACTTTTCTTTACTCAAATTAGGTACATTTATGTTTGCGTAAGGTATTTTTAAAAAATTAATTTTTCTTTTTTGATTATCAAATAAATTAATTTTTTTTGTAAGTTCTAATGGATAATTCTTATTAAAAAATAAATCATCAAACACACTTGCTCTAGTCTCATAATTAATAATATTTACTAAATCTTCAATTTTCAAGCGTTGTTGTTTTAAAAAACTATTTAAAGCATCATCATTTATTTTGTTATTTTGATATAGATTTGGAAACCTTTTCTTTGTTTGTTTAGCAATAGTTGAATCATCCAAAATATAATTTAAATTTTCAAATTCATTTTCAAAAATTGCATTATTAATTAAATTTTGCATTACTAATTGATGAATCTGAAAAGCAATTATTTGCTCTCGGGTTAGTTTATCACCCATCATTTGAGAAAACTGAGCAATATTCATTTCTAGAGATCTAGTAAATTTAGTAGTAGATATTTGGGTGCCAGAGATATTAGCTACAAAATTGTCTGAATTAAATAGATTCGAATATCTTGATGAACCTCTGAAAAAAAATAAGCTCGCACCAAATAATATGACTAAAGCTATACCAATCCAACCTTTATTTAATGATCTCATAGAATTTTTATTGCTTCTATAATATTAGTTCATATAAATAAAAGTAATTATGATAAATCTTAGTAATTTTTCTTCAATTTTTATTGCAAATTGGAAATTAAATGGAAATATTGAATTTATTGATCAATATTATCAAAAATTATCAATTAATTCTGAAAAATGTATCGTAATCTGTTCCCCTAATATTTTCTTAAGTCGACTTATTAGTAATCCAAACAATCTATTCAAAGGCGCCCAAGATGTTTCAACATATAATCAAGGAGCTTTTACTGGTGAAGTTTCAGCACATATGTTGTCTGAAGAAAATATAAAGTTCTGTCTAGTTGGTCATTCAGAGCGAAGGCAACACTTTAACGAAGAAAACTCATCAATTAAGCAAAAAGCTATAAATCTAATTGAAAACAAAATCATTCCTGTAATTTGTGTAGGTGAAACTTTAGAAGCAAAAGAGAATAAATTAACAAAAACAGTTTTAAAAAAACAAATAAGTAACTGTCTCCCAGAAACAGCCAATTTTCAAAATACAATAATTGCTTATGAGCCTATATGGGCAATTGGTACTGGTTTAACTCCAACGTTTGAAGAAATTGAAGAAGTGCATTCATATATAAAAAATTTAAATCCAAAATTTAATCAAATTAAAGTACTTTATGGCGGTTCAGTAAAATCATCAAATTCCGCTAAAATTAATAGTTTAAGCAATGTGGATGGCTGCTTAGTTGGAGGCGCATCTCTGGAAGTAGATGATTTCAATTTAATTATATCTTGATAATTATCACTTATTAAATATAAGAACACAAAATGACTACATTGATCATTATTCAACTTATACTTGCAGTAGCCTTGGTAATATTAGTTTTACTGCAAGGTTCTGACAATGAAGGTTTAGGTTTGGGTGGAGGTACATTTGGCGGCATGATGTCTGCTAGAGGCTCTGCAAACCTTCTTTCGAGATTAACAGCAATAACTGCCACTTTATTTATGGTTATGAGTGTAGTTCTAACAATCACCGCATCTATTGGCTCCGAAAAAAACGTGCTAGAGTCTCTTCCTTCTATTAATAATGAAGAATCTTCTCAGCAAGAACCATCTATTCCTGAATAAAAACTAATATTATCTTGCTATAACTCCTCCCATTATGTATCAGGGTATTCCGTAATGCATTTTGTTTTTATTACGGGTGGAGTAGCATCATCTCTTGGAAAAGGTATAGCCTCAGCTTCTCTCGCAACACTCCTTAAAAGTAGAAAATTTAAAGTTAGAATACGAAAGTTAGACCCATACTTAAATGTGGATCCAGGAACAATGAGTCCATATCAGCATGGAGAAGTATATGTTACAGATGATGGGGCGGAAACAGATCTTGATCTTGGTCATTATGAAAGATTTACAAATCAATCCGCTAAGCAATCTGATAGCGTTTCATCTGGAAAAATTTATTCAAATGTTCTTTTGAAGGAAAGAAAGGGAGACTACCTTGGGTCAACTATACAGGTTATCCCTCATGTTACTAATGAAATAAAATCATTTATTAATAGTGATTTAAAAAATGAAGATATTGCAATTTATGAAATTGGAGGAACAGTTGGAGATATTGAATCCCTTCCATTTTTAGAAGCAATACGACAAATTAGAAATGATAAAAATATTTCCTCAGCATTAATTCATATGACTTATATTCCGTTTTTAAGCTCAGCAGGTGAGTTAAAAACAAAACCTACTCAACATTCAGTTAAAGAACTCCTTAATGCCGGTATTCAACCAGATATCATCATGTGTAGATCAGAACAACCAATAGATAAGGATTCAATTTCTAAAATATCTTTATTTTGTAATGTTAAAAAAGAGTCGGTAATTCCTGCGTTGAATGCTAAATCAATTTATGAAGTTCCTTCATTATATTCCAAATATGGTTTGGATGAAGCTTTACTTAAGCAATTAGGTTATAAACCAAAAAATCACAAACTAAATTTAAAGCCTTGGATCGATCTTCAAAAAAAAATTAAAATAAGAAAACATAAAGTAAAAATTGCAGTAGTAGGAAAATACACAAATCTTAAAGATAGTTATAAATCATTAAATGAGGCATTGGTACATGGTGGAATAGAAAACTCTGCTGATGTAGATATTAAATGGATTAATTCTGAAAAAGAGAACAACAATAGTCTAATTAAAAAATTAAAAGGTTGTGATGGTATTTTAATTCCAGGAGGTTTTGGCATTCGTGGAATTAATGGAAAAATTAATGCCATTAAATATGCCAGAGAAAACAATATTCCTTTTTTTGGAATATGTCTTGGAATGCAGTTAGCAGTTATTGAAATAGCACAAAATGTTTTAAAAATTAAAAACGCTCATTCTTCTGAATTTAAGAAAACCACTAAATCAGTTGTAGGATTAATGACAGAATGGGTAAATAAAAATAAGATCGAAAAAAGAGATAAAAACAGTGATAAGGGTGGAACAATGCGTCTTGGGGCATACAAAGCTATTTTGAAAAAAAATTCAAAAATCTTTTCAATATATAAAAATAAAGTAATTAGTGAAAGACATAGACACAGATATGAAGTAAATCAGAAATTTCTATCAAAATTTGAGAACAAAGGTTATTATTTTAGTGGTATGTCCCCAGATGGATTATTACCAGAAGTGCTTGAGAGTAAAAAACATAGATGGTTTATAGGAGTTCAATTTCACCCAGAGTTAAAATCAAGACCATTAGATCCTCATCCTCTTTTTGTATCATTTATAAAGGCAGCTATTAATGATTAATATAAATCTAAAAAGTTTTTCCATCTCAAATAATTTACCATTTGTTTTAATTGCAGGTCCATGTGTTATAGAAAATGAAAGTCACTCCTTAATGATTGCAGAGGAACTGTATAAGATATGCTCTGATCTTGATATAAAATTAATTTTTAAATCTAGCTTTGATAAGGCAAATCGGTCAAGTATAAAAAGTGATAGAGGTGTCAAGCTTGATGATGCATTAAAAATTTTTGAAAAAATTAAAACTAATTTTAATTTACCAATACTAACTGATATTCATAATGAAGATCAATGTAATAAACTAAATAAAGATAGTATTATCGATATTATACAAATTCCTGCGTTTCTATGCCGTCAAACAGATTTATTATTAGCTGCAGGTAGTACAAATAAAATTATTAATGTTAAAAAAGGTCAATTTTTATCCCCGGCTGATGTTAAAAATATTTTTACCAAGATAGAAACTACAAATAATAAAAACATTATGATAACTGAAAGAGGAACAACTTTTGGTTATAATACTCTTGTAAATGATTTTAAAGGTATAGATATTATGAAAAAATATGAGTATCCTGTAATTTTTGACGCAACTCATTCTGTTCAACAGCCAGGAGGAATGGGCGATAAAAGTGGTGGTCAAAGAGAGCATATTCCCTCTTTATGCAAAGCTGCTATATCTATTGGTGTTGCTGGTTTATTTTTAGAAACACATAATGATCCAGATAATGCACCTAGTGATGGACCAAACATGATTAATATAAAAGATTTAAAAAATTTATTAATTCAACTTAAACAATTTGATAATATAGTTAAAAACAATGCCTAAAATAACAAACATAAAAGCAAGACAAATAATAGATAGTAGAGGAAATCCTACTGTTGAATGCGATATAGAGCTTGAAAATTCTATATTTGGAAGAGCCGCAGTTCCAAGTGGAGCATCTACTGGAGTACATGAGGCTTTAGAGTTGAGAGACAATGATAAATCTAAATATAAAGGTAAAGGAGTTTTGAAAGCAGTAGGAAATATCAATGACACAATTTCAAATGAACTAGTTGGAAAATCATTTGAAGATATTTCTTCTTTTGATGATTTTCTATTACAACTTGATGGTACGGAAAATAAATCTAACCTAGGTGCGAATGCAACCCTTGCAGCAAGTTTAGCTTTTGCAAAATGTTTAGCTTCTTCTGAAGGTCATGAATTGTATTCTTTTCTTGGCAAAGAAAACACAATGAGTCTTCCAGTTCCAATGATGAACATTATTAATGGAGGCTCACACGCAGATAACGATGTTGATATTCAAGAATTTATGGTAGCTCCTATTGGCGCAAATAATTTTTCAGAAGCACTTCAATATGGTTGTGAAATTTTTCATTCATTAAAGTCACTTTTAAAATCAAAAGGCTTAAATACTAATGTTGGTGATGAAGGTGGATTTGCTCCTAACATAAATAGTTCTAGCGAAGTCATAGAAACCGTTTTGAAATCAGTGGAGGATGCAGGTTTTAAACCTGGAAAAGATATTTTTCTTTCACTTGATGTTGCTTCGACTGAATTTTACAAAAATAATAAATATGATTTACAAGGAGAAAAAATTCTTTTGTCTTCTGATGAGATGATAAAATATTTAGAGAAATTGGTAAACGCTTATCCCATCTACTCTATTGAAGACGGAATGTCAGAGGATGATTGGGATGGTTGGTCTAATTTAACATCAACAATAGGAAAAAAAGTTCAGTTGGTTGGTGACGATTTATTTGTTACGAATAAGAAAAGATTACAAAAAGGTATATCAGAGGGTGCAGGTAATTCTATTTTAGTTAAAGTAAATCAAATAGGAACTCTAAAAGAAACTTTAGAGTCAATCAAATTAGCTAAAGAAAATAATTTCACTACTATAATTTCACATCGTTCTGGTGAAACTGAAGATACGACAATATCTGATTTATCAGTTGGTGTTTCAGCAGGTCAAATTAAAACAGGATCATTATCGAGAACAGATAGAACGGCAAAATATAATCAATTGTTAAGAATTGAGGAAGAATTACAAAGTAAAGCAAAGTATGCTGGATCTTCTATCTTAAATAATAATTGACAGTCTCGAACTTAAATATGCTATTTATATAGAAAATGAACAAATCATTAGTTTTAAAAAATAAATTTTATTTTTATTTATCTTTCTTGTTCACTTTTTTTTTATTGATTTACCTGCTTTATTTTCTTGTAAATGGTGAGAGGGGTTTGCTGAAATATTTCAGTCTTAAAAATCTTAATGCTCAATTCAATGAACAATATATTTCCTTAAAAAAGAAAAATGAATTCTACTTAGATAGAATTAAAAGATTACAACCAAATACTATAGATTTAGACTATTTAGATGAGACATTTAGGAAAGTTACAGGATTTACTTCAGAAAACGAAACAGTTATAATTATAGAATAGATTGATTTATTTGACAAAAAATCACCCTAATTATAATTAAAGACTATCATATGAAGAAACTTCAAAAAGCAGATTATATTAAGATGTACTCTTTTATGCTCAAGATTAGAAGATTTGAGGAAAGGGCAGCTCAACTTTACGGAATGGGTAAAATAGGTGGTTTTTGTCATTTGTATATTGGCCAAGAAGCTGTTGTTGTCGGCATATTAATGACAATTGATAAGAATGACTCAGTTGTAACAACTTACAGAGATCATGGCCATATGATTGCTAGAGGATTAGATCCAAAACGTATTATGGCAGAATTGACTGGTAGAGAAGATGGTTATTCTGCTGGTAAGGGCGGTTCGATGCATATGTTCTCTAAAGAAAATAATTTTTATGGTGGTCACGGTATTGTTGGAGCGCAAGTGCCAATTGGAACAGGTATTGCATTCACACACAAATATAATGGAGAGAAAAATATATGCAGAACATATATTGGTGATGGAGCGATGAACAATGGACAAGTTTTTGAAGCTTTTAATTTAGCTGCTTTATGGAAGCTTCCTGTTTTATATATTATTGAAAATAATAAATATGGAATGGGTACATCTGTAGATAGAGCTGCTGCCGGATTAGATTTGTATAAAAGAGGTGAGGCATTTGGTATTCCTGGTGAGAAGGTAGATGGAATGAATATATTTTCAGTTATAGAAGCAGCAGATAAAGCAGGTAAATATGTTAGGGAAGGAAATGGACCTTATATTATTGAAGTACAAACATATCGATATAGAGGACATTCAATGTCTGATCCTGCAAAATATAGAACGAAAGAAGAATTAGATAATTATAAGCAAACTGATCCCATTGAAATAGTTAAATCTGAAATACTAAAGAAAAAAATTGCAACTAATGATGAAATTGAAAAAATTAATAAAGATACTTTAGAAGAAATAAAAAATGCTGCTGAATTTGCAACCAACAGTCCTTTTCCAAAGGGCAGTGAGCTTTATACGGACGTTTATTTATAAATTATGAGCACAGAAATTTTAATGCCAGCTTTATCGCCAACAATGACAGAAGGAAACCTATCTAAGTGGTTAATAAAAAAAGGAGATACTGTTAAAGCTGGTGATTTGATTGCAGAAATTGAAACTGATAAAGCCACAATGGAAGTAGAAGCGGTCGATGAAGGTGTTGTTCTTGATCTTTTATTTAAAGAAGGGGAGGTAAATATTCCAGTAAATAAAGCCATAGCTATTATTGGTGATCCAAATGAAAAAATTGAATTAAAAAAAGAGCATCCCGTTGAAAAAGTGATTGAAGAAAAGAAAATTGAAAAAAATATTGAGACAAAAACTGAGAATAAGAAAGATGATATAATCGATACACCATCACCTAAAATAGAAGAAGATAGAAATTTAAGTTCAGAAGAAATTACTATGCGCCAAGCACTAAGAGACACAATGGCCGAAGAAATGAGAAAAGATAATAAAGTTTTCATACTTGGAGAGGAAGTTGCCGAGTATCAAGGTGCGTATAAAGTCACACAAGGTCTTCTTCAAGAATTTGGAAAAGAAAGAGTATTAGATACTCCTATTTCCGAACATGGATTTACCGGATTAGCAGTTGGGGCAGCATTTAAGGGATTGAGACCAATCTTAGAATTCATGACTTTTAATTTTTCCATGCAAGCAATTGATCAAATTATAAATTCAGCTGCAAAAACACTTTACATGTCTGGCGGACAAATTAATTGCCCAATTGTTTTCAGAGGACCTAATGGTGCTGCGGCCCAAGTTGCTGCACAACATAGTCAGGATTTTTCTTCCTGGTATTCTCAAGTTCCAGGTTTAAAAGTCATTGCGCCATCTACTCCTTATAACGCAAAAGGTTTATTAAGATCTGCAATATCAGATCCAAATCCCGTAATTTTTCTAGAAAATGAAATTCTTTATGGATTAAAGGGCCCCGTTAATAATGACATTAACTTCTCAATACCAATTGGAAAAGCAAATATAGAAAAAGAAGGAAAAGATTTAACGATCGTAACGTATTCAATAATGTTGCAGAAATCAAAAGAAGCTGCATTAAGACTAAAAGAGGAATACAATTTAGATACAGAAATTATTGATTTACAAACTTTACGACCTTTGGATACAGAAACAATTTTAAATTCAGTTAAAAAAACTAATAGACTGATTACTGTCGAAGAGTCATGGCCATTTGGTAGTGTCGGTTCTGAAATTGCAAATATTGTTCAAAGGGATGCATTTGATTATTTAGACTCACCAGTCATAAAAGTTAATAGTGCGGATGTTCCAATGCCATACGCATTGAGCTTAGAAAAATTATATCTTCCTCAAGTTGATGACATTATAAATGCTGCAAAAAAAGTAAGTTACATAAAATAAATGGCAATTAAAGTTTTAATGCCTGCATTATCACCCACAATGTCAGAGGGTGTAATTAATAAGTGGTTAGTTAATATTGGTGATACTGTTTCAGCTGGAGATATATTAGCTGAAATTGAAACAGATAAAGCAACAATGGAAGTTGAGGCAGTTGATGAGGGAGAAATTACACATTTAATTAATACAACACCAGATAAACAAATTGCGGTTAATTCTGTCATTGCTCTAATCAATGGTAGCAAAGATGAAAGATTAGAAGATTATAATGATAAAGATCAAACTGTAAGCAATGAAGAAAAAAATGAAGTTTCAGAAACACCTAAATTAAATACTGAAGTAGACAAAAGTCAAATAATAGAAAGAAGTAAAGATTCAAACACTAAACAAAATAGTAATTTTGCTTCACCATTTGTTAAAAAATTTTCGAAAGATAACAATATTGATCTAACTCTTATCAAAGGGTCTGGACCTGATGGTAGGATAATAAAAAAAGATATTCAAAATTTTGAACTTCATATTAATGATGAAAATATTTCTGTAATTGAGCCATCTAGTATTAGAAAAATAATTGCTGAAAGAACTACACAAACAAAAAATGAGGTTCCACATTTTTATCTTACTATCGAAACAAGAATGGATAAGCTAATAAACTTAAGAAAAAAAATTAATTTAAATAGTGATGTCAAAATCTCTTTTAATGACCTTATTGTTAAAGCATGTGCAATGGCAATGGCCAAAAATCCAGAGACAAATATTTCTTGGGTAAATGGTAAAATTCATCAATATAAAAATATCGATATTGCAATTGCGGTAGCTTTGAAAGAAGGATTGATTACTCCTATTGTCAAAGAAGCTGACACAAAAGGATTAGCTGAAATTTCAACAGAAATTAAATCACTAGTAAAAAAAGCTAATCAAAATAAATTATTACCAGAAGAGTATAGTGGAGGATCTATAACTATCTCTAATTTGGGCATGTTTGGAATTACAGAATTTCAAGCAATTATTAATCCGCCACAATCAAGTATTATTGCAATTGGATCTATAATTGAAAAACCCATTGTTAACACTGGCAATATTGAAATAGGGCATACAATGAAATCTACGATTTCAGCAGATCACAGATCATTAGATGGTGCCGTTGCGGCAAAATTACTCAAAGATTTTAGCGATATTTTAGAAGATCCTTTTCAAATATGGTTGAATAGCTTGGATATGGAAGTTATTTAACCCTTATGAGTGGACCACGACATCCTGAAAAAATAAAAAACAAATCAAATTCAATACCAAAAAAACCAAGTTGGATTAGAGTAAAGGCTCCAACTTCAAAATTTTTTAAAGAAACAAATAAGCTTTTAAAAGAAAAAAAAATTGTAACTGTGTGCGAAGAAGCAGCATGTCCAAATATAGCGGAGTGTTGGCAAAAAAAACATGCAACATTTATGATACTAGGAGATATTTGTACTAGAGCTTGTGCATTTTGTAATATTAAAACTGGTAAACCTAATTTTATTGATCACGGTGAAGCTATTAGAATTGCTGAATCAGTTAAACAATTAAACTTAGAGCATGTTGTTATTACTAGTGTTGACAGAGATGATTTAATTGATGGTGGAGCATTACACTTTATTAACGTGATAGATTCAATTAAATCTTTAAACCCAAATTGTACAATTGAGATATTAACACCTGATTTTAAAAATAAACCTGAAGCAATAGATATTTTATCAAAAAAATTACCTGATGTTTTTAATCACAACCTAGAAACAGTGCCAAGGTTGTACCCTTCAATTCGACCGGGTTCACGGTATTTTGTAAGTTTAAATTTACTTAGTCAAATTAAAGAAAAAAATCCAAGTATATTTACAAAATCAGGTCTAATGGTTGGTTTAGGCGAAACTAAAGAAGAGGTTTATCAAGTAATGGATGATTTGAGAGCAGCTAATGTTGATTTTATTACTATAGGACAATACTTACCACCAACACCAAAGCACGCTAAGCTAGAAAAATTTATTACTCCTGAAGAATTTGAGGAATTCAAAAAAATGGCATACGCAAAAGGATTTCTAATGGTTGCATCATCACCACTTACTCGCTCTAGTTATCATGCATCTGATGATTTTAAAATCATGCAAGAAAATAGGAAAAATAAACTTTATTCAATTCAATGAAATCATCAAATAGGGAGGAGATAGTCGATCACGACGCAAAAGGTCTTTTTGATATTGTTTTAGATATTGAAAGTTACCCTTATTTTATACCTTGGTGTTCTGCAATGAAAGTACGTTCAAAAACTGAAAAAGAAATTTATGCAGATATGGTTGTTTGGTACAAATATTTTATGCCTCAAACTTTTGGATCACATGTTGTATTTGATAAAAAAAAATTGTCAATTAGTACAACTTATATTGAAGGGCCTTTAAAAGATCTTCAAACCAATTGGATATTTGAATCATTAAAAAAAAACCAAACATTAATTCATTTTAACGTTCAATTTGAATTCAAAAGATTTTTTCATCAAAAAATTGCAGAAGCATTTTTTCCTTTAATTGAAAATAAAATGATAGAATCATTCAAAGTTCGCGCTGATGAAATTTTAGATTAATTGATTAATTTTTCTAAATATAAAATCTCTCGTTTTTCTCTGTATATCCAATCTATTTCCTTTATATATTTTTCTAAAAATATAATTATTTTTTTTTATTTTAATTCCAATATATACAAGCCCAACTGGTTTTAACTTTGTGCCACCATCTGGTCCTGCAATTCCTGTTG
>CACNND010000017.1 GCA_902621725.1 uncultured Alphaproteobacteria bacterium
GGATATAGAGGGAGGTTTGTTATTTATATAAACAACATTAAAATTTAAAAAAAAACCAAGTTGTAAAATATTTTTTTTTTTCTTTGATTGTCCTCCATATACAATTCCTGATATAACTTCATCTTCGTTTGATAAAAATTTAACAAACAAATCATTTTCTTTATATATTTTAGAATAAACTAATATTCCTTTATATTTTTTTAACATTTAGATTACTATATTTATATACAGGTGAACATTTTTATTAAATATTTTTGAGAGTGTTTTCTGGGAATTCACTCTTATTTCTTTTATTTTAGAGCCATTTTTACCAAGTATAATTTTTTTATATCTATTATTGTTAATAACAATTTCTTGCTTAATTTTTAGATCTCCATTTTTTAAATATTTAAAGATGCAATTTTGAACTTTAAGTCTATACGGAATCTCTTTGTGTAATTGAGATAAAATTTCATTTCTTGTACATTCATTTGATATGAATAGATCATCTTTGTTAGAAATTTCATTTTGTAAATAAAGCCAATTTTTCTCAAGAGTTTTTTTAACTAATAATTTTTTAAGAATATCAATACCTTTCTGTAACTTAGCAGAAATATAAAAAAAATTATAAGTATTTAAATTGTGACTTATTTCTTTAGTAATTGGAAGTAAATCATTTTTACTTACAAGATCTATTTTATTAAAAACAATAAAAATTTCTTTATTTAACTCTGAAAGTTTTAAATAATTTTTTTTTATTTCTTTATAATTTATTTTTATTGAATCAATAATATACAAAATAATATTACAATCATTTAAAGCTTCCCATAAATTTTGCTTAAAACTATGATTATTAACATTGTTTCCATGAAGATTGCTAATCCCAGGAGTGTCATAAAAAATTAATTGATTTTCTTTTATATTTAAAATGCCAGAAATTAAAACTTCTGTAGTATTAATCTTCTTATTTGTTATAGAAATTTTTTCTCCTACTAGTGTATTTATTAATGTTGATTTGCCAGCATTTGTTTTTCCAACTAAACTAATTTTTAGTAGTCTGTTTTTCATTAATTATTGTTAGTGCCTTGTTGGCCGCATTTTTTTCTGCTTCTCTTATAGAAGATCCTTTAGCAATTATTTTATTAAGATCAAGGACATTTAAAGAAATTGTAAATTCTGGAGAATGGGATGGACCTGATTTTTTTATTGTCTTATACTCAGGAAGTTTTTTATATTTTTGTTGAGATATTTCTTGAAGAGTAGTTTTAGGATCTAAAGTTTTGGAAATTTCAATATCCAAGTATTTTATCCAAAATTTTTTAATAAATTTGCTTGAAGCTGTATAACCACCATCAATAAATATAGCCCCAATTAAGGATTCTACAGAATCAGACAATATCGAGGATATTGATTTTTTATTATTTTTTTTGAAACCATATTGTAAATTTTTTTCTAGAAATAATTCTCTGGATATTTGATAAAGAAAATTTTTTTGAACTAGGTAAGAAAATTTACGGGATAAATTTCCTTCAGAAAAATTTCTATATTTATGAAACAAAAGGTTTGCTATTATTAATCCCAGAACTCTGTCACCTAAAAATTCTAATCTTTCAAATTCATAAGCTATTTCTTTTTTATTTTTCTCATTATGAAAGCTTGGATGGGTTAAAGCTTGTTTAAGTAACTCTTTATTTTTAAAGGTATAGTTAATTGTATTTTCAAAATCATAAATTTTCTTTTTAGAAATCATTTTATTTTTTTAAAAATTCTATCATACCTTATAGAATTCGGCCATTTCCAAACTTCTAAAAATCTTGAGTTTTCAAGAGAAAAGAAAATGTACTGCGCTTTTCCAACTAAATTACTAAAAGGAATAAATCCAACTGAATTTATATATCTACTGTCTTGCGAATTATCTCTGTTATCTCCCATCACAAAAAAATGACCTTCAGGAACATTGAAACTTCTGGTATTATCTGCAGGACCATCATCTATTAAATCTAAGACTTCAAATTCTAAATTAAAAAAAAACTCTTTGTATTTTCTTGCTCTTAAATGAATTGTGTTTTCGTCTTTATCTATAAAATCTGGCATTTTTTTTCTAATAATTTCTTCCCCATTAATGATAATAATGCCGTTTTCAATTTTAATATTATCGCCAGGCAATCCAATTACTCTTTTGATATAATCAGTTCTATTATTTTGAGGTGTTTTAAATACTACAACATCGCCTCTTTTAGGCTTAGATTCAAAAATTTTACTTGGAATTATTGGTAAAGAAAAAGGAAGAGAATGTTTAGAATATCCATAGTTCCATTTTGTGACAAAAATGAAATCACCAACTAATAAATTTGGCTTCATTGAGCCAGAGGGTATGTTAAATGGTTCAAATAAAAAAGATCTAATTAATAAAGCAATAAGTACTGCGAAAAGAATAGATTTCAAATTATTAAAAAATTTTCTACTCATTTAAAAATAATTACATTTGCTATCGCAAAATTTTTCTCATCAGAAAGTGAAAGTTCAATTTTAGAGAATTTTGAAATTTTAATATCTAAAAATTTTTTTGAATAGTTATGTAAAACTATATATGGTTTTCCAAATTTATTATTTTTAACCTCAATATCTTTCCAAAAAATCCCTCTTGCCAAACCAGTCCCTAATGCTTTGGCACAAGCTTCTTTGGCAGCATATCTTTTTGCATATGATTCTACTGAATTGATTTTTGATTCTGAGCGAAGTATTTCATGCTCATGGAAACATCTTTGTTTAAATTTATTTCCATATTTATTAATAACATTTCTAATTCTGTTTATATCAATGATGTCAATACCAACTCCTAAAATCATTCTAACCCTTAACCCTTTCTATCGATGATACTTGTGGCTCCATTCTTAATGCAGCTAAAATATTTTGTAAATGTAAAGCATCTCTTACTTCTATATCTATTATAATTTCGAAAAAATCTTTTTTTCTTACTGAAAAATTTATATTAGAAATATTTCCATTATTATTAGCTATTAGGGTAGTGACTTTTCCCAAGCTACCGGGTTGATTTTTAAGAACAACTATAATTCTAGAATTTGATAGTGAATTAATTTTATTTTTAGAATCCCATGAAACATTAATCCATCTATCAGGTGTATCCTGATATGATAGTAGTGTCTGACAGTCGACTGTATGGACTGCAACACCTATTCCAGCAGTAACTATTCCTACAACATTATCACCAAGAATTGGTGAGCAACAACCAGCTAAATGATATGACATTCCTGCTGTTAATCCTTTAAGCTGAACATAATTCTCATTTTTATAATTCAATTTAAGATTTGGCTTATATTTATATTCTGGGTATATTTTTTTCAATACAGCAGCGGATGTTATAGAACCAGATCCAAGAAGTTCAAATAATTCATTAATTGAATTTAAGTTAAATTTATTTTTTATTTGCTCTTCAATTTTTTCATTAATCTCATAATTTTCCTTTTTAAAAAATGAATATAGAATATCTTTTCCAAATAAAATATGTTCATCTTTTTTCTTGGATTTAATAAATCTTCTTAATTGAGATTTTACTTTAGTAGTAACTGCAAATCTTTCCCATAAAGGAGATGGTTGAGAAGATTCAGATGTTATAATTTCTATTTGATCGCCATTTTTAAGGATTGTTTTTAAAGGTTGTAACTTTTCATTAATTTTTGCAGCAACGCACTTATCACCAATCTGACTATGTATGGAATATGCAAAATCTATTGGTGTTGCATTCTTTGGAAGCTCAATTACATCACCTTTTGGTGTAAAAACATAGATATCATTTTGAAATACTTTTAATTTTGAGTTCTCTATTAATTCGTCTTGGGTACTAGAAGAATTCATAGAGTCAATTAAATCATGAACCCATTGGTATTCCTTTGCATCTTTTTCTTTTATTTTTTTTGGATCTTTGTATTTCCAGTGAGCTGCTACACCAAAATCAGCAATCTGCTCCATGACATTTGATCTAAATTGTATTTCAATTTTTTTATTTTTTGGGCCCATAACTGATGAATGAAGAGCTCTATAACCATTAGACTTAGGGGTAGAAATAAAATCTTTAAATCGATCATGTATGTATGGAAATTTTCTATGAATAATGCCAAGACATCTGTAACATTCTCGAGTAGAATTTGTTATAATCCGAAATGCCATAATATCTGATAGTTGTTCAAATGCTATATTTTTATTTTTTATTTTATTCCAAATGGAATATGGTGTTTTTTTTCTCCCTTCAACTTTACATACGACGTCCTCTTGTAATAAAGTTTTTTTTAATTCATATCTTATTTCATCAATAATATTTTCATCTTGAGATTTTAAATATTCTAATCTATCCAATATTGATTTTCTTGCATCTGGATTTACTACTTTAAATGAAAGGTCTTCCAATTCATCTTGCCATTCTTTCATACCAAGTCTTTGCGCTAGAGGAGAGTAAACTTCTAATGTTTCAAGGGCAGTATTAATTTTTTTATTTTCATTTTTAACAAATTCTATTGTTCTCATATTATGTAATCTATCTGCAAGTTTGATTAAAATAACTCTTAAATCTTCTGTAGTTGCCAATATTAATTTTTTATAATTTTCTCCAAATTTTTGGTTATTTACTTTTAATGAGTATTTACTGATTTTAGTTAATCCTTGAACCAGATTGGATATTTCATACCCAAAATTTTCATTGATTTCTGATATTTTAATATTTGTATCTTCTAAAGTATCATGCAATAAGCCCGCGACAATAGAATCTCCATCTAATCTTAAGGAAGTTAGAATTTTTGCAACTTCTAATGGATGGGTTATAAATGGATCACCGGATTTTCTTAATTGGTTACCATGAGCAGCTTCACTCAATTTTAAAGCTTTATATACTTTACCTTTTTCATCATCTTTTAAATATGAGATTAATTTATTTAACTCTTTATAAATTTCGTCAATCATTTTAAAAAAATTTAAAAAATTGCAATTTAATTTTCTAAATCATCTAAATTTTCAGAAACAGGATTTGAACTAATAAGCTCATTATCTATATTACTTTCAGAATTCTTATTTAATAAATCTTCAGAATTTTTTTCATCTTCTGTCAAATTAATATTTTGATCTTCAATTAGTTTTTCATCATCCAATAATCCGTCTTCATTTAATGTTTCATCTTGAGTTACTTCTTCATTTTCATTAAGATCTGTATCTTCTTCAAAAGTTGATGTTTGGTATTCTAAAATTAAGTCATTTTTAAGTTGATCAATTGTAACTGATTGTTGTGAAATTTCTCTAAGTGCAACAACAGTATTTTTATCATTATCTCTTTCCAGAGTGGGTTCTTCTCCAGAATGAAGTTTCCTTGCCCTATTTGCTGCCACTAACACTAACTCAAATCTGCTAGGAAATTTATCTATACAATCTTCAACAGTAATTCTTGCCATATAAGGCTTATAGTGATCAAATTATAAAAGTAAATACTTTAATTTTTTTTAAGTAATCGTTGCTTTTTAATGCTCCAATCTCTTTTCTTTATAGACTCTCTTTTATCAATTTTTTTCTTACCTTTAGCAATACCACATGTCAATTTAGCATATCCATTATCAGAAAAATATAGAGTTATTGGAATTATTGAAAATCCACCCTGTTTAATAGATCCAGATATTTTGTTAAATTCTTTTTTAGTTACAAGTAATTTTCTATTCCTACTTGGATTATAATTATTATCATTAGAATTTGAATATTTTTTTATAAAAGAATTTGTAAGCCATAATTCACCATTTTGCTCAATTATATATGATCCCCTAATTGATCCTGTATTAATTCTAAGAGATTTAACTTCTGCTCCAGTAAGTACAATTCCAGCTTCTATTTTATTGGAAATATCATAATTATAATTTGCTCTGTTATTACCAGAAATTATTTTCATTTATAAGAGTTGTAATTCTCTTAGATTAAACTCAACTTCTTTCTTTGTTGTTTCTTTTATATCTGTAAGAGGCAATCTAGTTTTCTCTTTACATAAACCTAATAAAGATGCTGCATATTTAACCGGCCCAGGGCTAGACTCAATAAATAATGAATTATGTAATGAAGATAATTTTAGATTAATTTCTTGAGCTTTTGATAAATTTCCTTCTCGCCACGCAGAATGCATTTCTGAGCATAATTTAGGTGCAATATTAGCTGTAACTGAAATGCAGCCATGGCCGCCTTGTGCTAAATAAGCCAATGCAGTTCCATCTTCGCCTGAAAGATAACAAAATTCACTTTGCATTTTTTTTCTAGTAAGCAATGGTCTGAAAAGATCATTAGTTGCATCTTTAACACCAATGATGTTTTTAAGTTTTGATAAATCGACCATAGTTTCAATTGACATGTCAACTATCGATCTACCAGGTATGTTATAAATAATGATTGGAATATTTGTTTTTTCTGCAATTTTTTTGAAATGTTCATATAAACCAGATTGAGTTGGTTTGTTGTAATAAGGTGTAACAACCAATGCAGCATTAGCACCTGAACTTTCTGCATGTTTAGTGTATTCTATAGCTTCATTGGTATTATTTGAGCCAGTACCAGCAATAACTGGAACTCTTTTATTTGCAATTTTAATTGTTTCTTCAATAATTTTTTTATGCTCATCATGAGATAAAGTTGGTGACTCACCAGTAGTTCCACATGGTACTAGCCCATCTGATCCATTATCAATTAAATAATTTAAAACTTTAGTATATGAATCATAATCTACTTCATCACCATCAAATGGTGTAATAACTGCTGGTATGCTTCCTTTAAACATTTATGTGGCGGAGAGAGAGGGATTCGAACCCTCGGAAGGAATTACTCCCTTCGCAGGTTTAGCAAACCTGTGGTTTAAGCCACTCACCCATCTCTCCTGTTGTTTATTCAATGTCGATGTCTCCTATATCAATTTCATTTAACCAGTTAAACTAATAAATTTTACAATACAACTTATCAAATTATAAAGAACAATATCATGAGATTAAATGGGATAATAGTCAAAAGTTATACATAACTTTATTATATAAAATTAATTCTTTCAAAAAACCAATATAACCCAATACTAGAAATTAATAATGATGATGGAACTTGAAAAAATATTCTATAATTTTTATTTTTTGCAAAGTTTAACGCAATCAAAAGATATAAAACCAACACTATAGATATTTGCGCTACTTCAATACCAATATTAAAAGATACAAGATTTATAAGTAAGTCTGCACTCCTATAACCTATGTCACTCAAAACTAATGCAAACCCTAAACCATGAAGTAATCCAAAAAATAAAATTACAACATATCTTAGATATTCTTTTATATATTTTTTAAAAATATTTTCTAATCCGATATAAACTATAGAAAGTGCAATAATAGGTTCAACAATTTGAGGATTGATTTTCATTAAAGATAAAGAAACAAATATAAGGGTAATTGAATGAGCGATAGTAAAGATAGTTATTTGAGAAATTAATTTTTTTAAAGATGATGAAAATAAAAAAAGTCCAAATATGAATAAAATATGATCTAACCCTTTTGGAATTATATGTTGAATTCCTAAAACAAAAAATTTTACGAAGCTATTAAATGTTTTACTAAAATTATTTTCCTTAAATGAAAATTGACTTGATTCAATTCCTGATTGTAAATATTCTGTAACTAATTCATCTTCTAATTTGTTATTATTATTTTCTCTTAAAATAATTGGGCCGTAGTTTTTAACCCATCTAAATGTAAATTGTTCGGAACTTTCATCCAATAAAACTCTAAAATAAACGTGCGTATCTCTACTTATTTCAAAATTTTTTATATCATCAACTTCAGTTTTAATTAAATTTATTTTCTTTGTTTCATTATTAATTTTAATATCAATTTTAGAACTTATTTCACTCCAAGAATTTTGAAACATTTCTTCAAGGTCTTTTTTGCTAAGAATTCTAAATTTATCATAAATTTCACTTAGTGATGAAGAGTCTGTATTAGAAACAGTAGATGCATCAATATTAGATAATATTAATTCAGCGTTTAATCTTATTTTAAAATTCAAATAACTTTCATCATAAGTAAAATCTGCAATAGATGGCTTAATTTCATGACTATTAGAAGATGTTGAAAATATACTTAAAAAAACTAATATAATTAAAAATAGATAAAATTTTAATATTTTTATAAAAGAGAACATGATGAAATTTTATATAAAAAAGTTAATATTTATTATTATCTTAACTTCAATATCTAAAATCTCTTTAAGTCATGAATTTTGGATTGATCCGGAAAATTACCACTTATCAAATAATGAAAAGGCTAAGGCAAATATATTTATAGGGGAAAATTTTGAAGGATCACCAATACCATTTACTAAAGAATATTTTAAAATTTCATACCTCCATTCTAAAGATGGTAAATTTAAAATTAAAGGCAGATTAGGTGATATTCCTGCTCTTAATATTAAAAAAATGTCCAAAGGATTAAATGTAATACAGGTTGAGTCAGTGACTAAATATGTTGAATATGAAAAATTATTCAAATTTGAAATATTTGCAAGGAAAAAAGGGTATTCAAACTTAACTCAAAAACATAAGGAAAATAATTATCCAGATAATTTTTTTGAAAGTTACAAAAGATATGCAAAGTCATTAATTAGCGTGGAAAATTTTGATGGTAAAGATATCGATACAAATATGGAGTTAGAATTAATTTTTTTAGAAAATCCTCTTAAAAATTTAGATGAAAGTAAGAGAATTCTATTAGAATATAAAAATAAAATACTTGCTGATCATAAGGTTTCTATTATGAGTTTAAATAATGGTTATTTTAAAAAAGAATACGTTAGAACAAACGAGGGTGGATATTTTGATTACTTATTTAAAGAAAACACAAAATATCTAATTGAAAGTGTTGTTATAATTGAAGGCAGTAATAAGAAAAAAGATAATTATGCTAAATGGCATTCTTTGTGGACTTCTTATACATTAAAAATACCCAATAAGTGATTTAAGAGTGTTGAATTACTATTAAAATTTTATGAATAATTATAATATTAAAGATAAATAAAAATGACTAATACAAATATAATAAAAGATTTTTTTGAAGGAAAAATAAAACTCTGGAAATCCTATTGGTTAGTTGGTGAACTACTAAATGGTATTGTTTTGCTTGTTATATTTAATCTTGAAATTTATTTTTTTAATACAGATAGCTCTGTTTCCCAAATACCATTTTTAGATTTTACTAATCTTGCACTAATCTCAAAAATTTTTATTTTTATTTGGACAATATTTATTTCTATTGGAATTTGGAGAGCGGCAGAAAAATACAAAGGAAGTATAATTTGGATAGTTTTAACATTTATAATTGTTACTTATAGATGTTATTCTTTGCGTTTAATTTTTTTTATTTAATTTTTGCATTAAAATATCATTTAACATTTTTGGATTAGCTTTTCCTTTAGTTAATTTCATAGCTTGGCCAACAAAGAAACCTAATAGCTTATCTTTACCAGCAAGATACTGTTCGACCATTTTTTGATTTTCTGCAATGACCTCATCAATAACTTTTGCTATTTCACCCTGATCTGTAACTTGTTGCAAACCCTTTTCATCTACGATTTGTCTAGCTGTTTTTCCTGAAGAAAACATATCTTCCAATACATCTTTTGCAATTTTGCCAGAAATTTCATTTGTAGAAATTAACTTTATAAGCTGTCCTAAGTTTTCTGGTGAAACTGAAGAGTTATTTAAATCTAGATTATTTTTGTTTAATAATGAAAACAATTCAGAAGTAATCCAATTTACAACTATTTTTGCATGATTTTTTAATTCTTCATCTGAATTAATTGTTTCATTAAAATAATCAGATGTTTGTTTCTCTGCAGTTAATACTGAAGCATCATAATTAGACAATTTATAAGTCTCAATAAATTTATTCTTAAGCTCATCTGGAAGCTCTGGTATTGATGATTTAATTTTTACAATTTCTTCATCAGAAATTTCAAGTGGTAGTAAATCTGGATCAGGAAAGTATCTATAATCATGAGCTTCTTCTTTATTTCTCATTGGTCTAGTTTTGCCAGTAGATGTATTAAAGAGCATTGTATTTTGTTCAATAGAACCGCCAGACTCCAATATTTCTATTTGTCGTTTTGCTTCATAATTAATAGCTTGTTTAATGAACTTTATAGAATTTAAGTTCTTAATTTCACAACGAGTTCCATATTCATCACCAGGTTTTCTTACTGAAATATTTACATCAGCTCTTAATGAGCCCTCTTGCATATTTCCATCACATGTATCTAAATACATTAAAATTGATCTAATTTTAGATATATACATACCAGCTTCATCAGGTGTTCTAATGTCAGGTTCACTAACAATTTCCATTAAAGCAACACCAGATCTATTAAGATCCACATATGTTTTTGAAGGATTTTGATCGTGTAAACTTTTACCAGCATCTTGTTCTAAATGTAATCTTACAATTCTAATATCTTTTGATGTACCGTCTTTAAAATCAATTGTAACTTTTCCTTCTCCAACAATTGGATATTTATATTGGCTAATTTGATATCCTTGTGGCAGATCAGCATAAAAGTAATTTTTTCTATCAAAAACAGAATAATTATTAATTTTAGCGTTTAAACCAACTCCAGTTTTTACTGCCTGTTCTACACAGTACTTATTAATTACTGGCAACATTCCTGGCATAGCAGCATCAACTAGAGATACTTGACTATTTGGTGAAGAGCCAAATTTTGTTGATGATGAAGAAAATAATTTGGAATTTGATTTTACTTGAGCATGAATTTCAAGACCGATTACCATTTCCCAATCGTGCTTTTCACCTTTTATTAAATTATTCATATGATCTTTCTAGAGATACAGCGACATTAAATACTTGCTGCTCATCAAAGTGTTTTCCTAATATTTGAATACCTAGTGGTAAATTATTTTTATCTTCTCCAAAAGGAATTGAAATACCAGGTAAGCCTGCTAAAGAAGCAGGAACCGTAAACACATCATTTAAATACATTTTTATAGGGTCATTTTGTTTTTCATTTAAAGGAAATGCAGCACTTGGTGCAGTAGGAGTAACTATAAAATCACACTCTTTAAAAGCTTTATTAAAATCATCGGCTATTAATTTTCTTACTTTTTGAGCCTTAAGATAATATGCATCATAATAGCCTGCAGATAATACGTATGTTCCTATTAAAATTCTTCTTTTTACTTCTCTTCCAAAACCCTGAGCTCTTGTATTTTCATACATTTCATCAAGAGAATCAATTTCATCAGATCTAAAACCATATTTTACTCCATCATATCGAGCTAAGTTTGAGGAAGCTTCAGCAGGAGCAATTATATAATAAGTGGGAAGTGCATATTTCGTATGAGGAAGTGAAATATTTTTAATTTTTACACCTTTTTTTTCTAAAACTTTGATAGCATCTTCCCATATCTGACTTATTTCCATTGGTGTACCATCAATAGAATACTCTTTTGGTATACCAACAGTTTTGCCATTTAGATCATCGTCTAAATTTTCAAAATAATTTGGAATATCTACTTTAGCACTTGTACTATCTCTTTGATCAAATCCAGCAATTGATTGTAATAATAATGATGCATCTTCAACATTATGAGAAAAAATTCCTGCTTGATCCAAACTAGATGCAAATGCAGCTATACCCCATCGTGAACATAAACCATATGTTGGTTTGATACCAACAACACCACAGAAGCTAGCTGGTTGTCTTATTGATCCACCTGTATCTGTTCCAGTTGCGCCTAAACATAAATCTGCAGCAACAGCAGCTGCAGAACCACCGGAAGATCCACCAGGAGCCAAAGGCTCATCATCTTTTGATAAGGGATTAATAGTATTTCCAAAAAAACTTGTATTAGTTGCGGAACCCATAGCAAACTCATCTAGATTTGTTTTACCAACAAAAATAGATCCTTCATCTAATAATTTTTGAGTAACAAATGATTCATAAGTTGGATTAAAATTTTCTAAAATCTTTGAAGCTGCTGTTGTAGGCATATTTTTAGTACAAAATAGATCCTTTATTGCAATCGGAATACCTTTTAATTTTTTTGCTGAATTATCTTTTTCCAAGTTATCTATCTGCTTTAAAACATTCTCTTCACTAAAATGAATAAAGACATTTAAGTTTTCTTTTTCCTTAATTCTTTTTAAATAATCCTGATTTAATTCTCTTATTGATATTTTTTTTGTATCAAGATCTTTTAATGTTTGTTTCAAAGATGGTTTAGGCATTATTCTACCACCTTTGGTACTGCAAAAAACCCTTCAAGTTTATCAGGGGCATTTTCAAGAATTTCATCACTCGAATTAGCATCTTTAGATACATCTTCTCTCTTTGGTAAAATAGATGATGATATATTACTTAATGGTTCTACATTTTCAGTATTTACTTCATTTAATTGTTCAACCCAGTCTAAAATGGAATTAAGATCGTTAATATAATCTTCAGATTCTTTATCATCTAACTTTATTCTAGATAGACGGGCAATTTTATTTATTGTATTTTTGTCAATCTTCAATTTATGAGCTCCATTATATGAATGATCAAAATAATTTAATCGATGGCCTTAATACATCACAAATACTTGTAGGTCTAGACCTAGGAACTAAAACGATTGGCGTTGCTATAAGTGATAGATCAAAAATAATCGCTACACCGCTTTCAATTATCCAAAGAAAAGGAACTAACAAAGATTTGAACATCATGAAAGATATTTTGCAAGAGTATGAAATTGGTGGATTTATTCTTGGTCTACCAATTAGTCTGGATAATAGTGAAAATAAACAAAGTCAATTAGTAAGAGATTTTAATATTAATCTTCAAACCTTTTTTAAAAAACCTACAGCTCTTTGGGATGAAAGATTTTCATCAGACGTAATTTTTAAAGAAATGAGAAAATCCAATATGAGTAAAACAAAAATAAAAAATAAACTTGATCAGCAATCGGCTGCTTATATTTTACAAGGATATTTAGATAGGTATAGAAATAATTAAAAAATTAGTTTACACATACTTACACATTATTGACACATATGATTTCAAAACTACTTAAGTCAGGACATATAAAATTATATAAAAGAGAAAATTCAAAATATTGGCAAATGAAAGTTAAATTGCCTAAATTAAAAGCGATCAGATCCTCTACAGGTTCAAAAATTCTTAAAGATGCAGAAAATATAGCTTTAAAATATTATTCATCAATTTCTTCAAAAACAAATATAAAATTAAAACGAACAAAAAATATTTTTAAAAAAATTCATTTAGTAGAAACAGCTGACTTAAACAAGAAAGAAATTGAGCACATCTTAAATGAATCTAAAAAATATATATTTTTTAATAAAAGGAAAATAAAAAAAATAAATGTTCTAGAAGGAAGAACAATATTTAATCTTTTCTTTGAAGATTCAACAAGAACAAGAACAAGTTTCGAAGTTGCTGCTAAGAGGTTGGGAGCAGATCTCATTAATGTAGTTGTAAAAGATAGCTCTATTAACAAAGGAGAGACCTTACTCGATACTATGACTACTATTAATTCAATGAACCCTGACGTTTTAATTGTTAGACATCCAGAGGAAGGAATTAGTAAAAAAATTTCAGAAACAGTAGACGCGTCTGTAATCAATGCTGGTGATGGAAGTCATGAACACCCTACACAAGCGTTATTAGATGCACTTACTATAAAAAATAAATTTAAAAATTTTTCAAAATTAAAAATTGCTATATGTGGTGATATTTTGCATAGTCGTGTTGCGCGATCAAACATAATAATACTCTCAAAGCTAGGAGCAAAAATTAATGTTATTGGTCCTAAGGAATGGTTACCAAAAAGTTTAAAAAAACTTCCTGTGAATGTTTATACGGAAATGAAAAAGGGATTACAAAATTGTGATATTGTTATGATGCTACGTATTCAAAAAGAGAGAATAGTTGGAAAAATTATGCCAAATCAAAAGACATATTTTAAAAAATATGGATTAGATTACAATAAACTTAAATATGCTAAAAAAAATGCTTTTGTCATGCATCCAGGCCCAATGAATCGTGGCGTAGAAATAGACTCAAAACTTGCCGATGACGTCACCAGGAGCTTAATACAAGAACAGGTCGCTATGGGTGTTGCAGTACGAATGGCATGCCTAGACTTAGTTATTAAAAATAGAGATGACTTTAGAAACTAATTTATCATTAATCATTTTGTTTTATGTAATAGGATCATTACCCTTTGCATTAATTTTTACAAAATTATTTGGCTTGGGAGATATTAGAAATATTGGTTCTGGAAATGTAGGTGCGACTAATGTTTTAAGAACAGGAAATAAATTTTTAGCATTCATTGTTCTTTGTTTTGATATTTTTAAAGGCTTTCTTCCATTCTTAATTTTACAAATGTATTTTCAAGATATATCTTTATTGAATAAAATACTTTTATGTCACTTTGCTATTCTAGGTCATATTTATCCCGTTTGGTTAAAATTCAAAGGTGGAAAAGGAGTTGCAACATATATTGGCTTCTTATTTGGTTTTAATCCTCATATTGCACTTTCATTTTTATTAGTATGGCTACTTACTGCTTTTGTTAGCAAATACTCTTCTCTTGGATCTTTAATTGGGATTTTAGTAGCTCCAGCTTATTTTATTTTTGTTAATTTTAATTTTTATATTCTAATTTTCTTTATTTATTTAACTTTAATTATTTTTATCAAACATACCGAAAATATTAAAAGACTCATAAATAAAACCGAAAGTAAAATTAAATTATCCTAGTAAAAATATACTTTTTTTTAAAATTTCTTGACGAATTATCTTTAAACTGAAATTTGGGGCCAAAATTTATGAATGTATTAATTGTTGAATCGCCATCGAAAGCAAAGTCTATTAATAAATATTTAGGCTCTGACTTCAAAGTTCTTGCAAGTGTGGGTCACGTCCGAGATTTATCCGCAAAAAATGATGCGATAGATACTGAAAATGATTTCCAAATGAAATGGGAAACAAGTGACCGTGGAAAAAAAGTAATAAAAGAAATTACAGATGCTGCAAAAAAATCTGAAAATTTATATCTTGCAACTGACCCAGACCGTGAGGGTGAAGCTATCGCATGGCATGTTGAAAAACTTCTTAGAGATAATTCATCACTTTCAAAATTAAATATTCACCGTGTTACATTTAATGAAATTACTAAAAATGCTGTTCTTGATAGTCTTAAGGAACCAAGAGAAATAGATGAAAATTTAGTTAATGCCTATCTTGCAAGAAGAGCTTTAGATTTTCTTGTCGGTTTTACACTTTCTCCAGTCCTATGGAGAAAATTACCAGGTTCAAAATCAGCAGGTAGAGTTCAATCTGTTGCCTTAAGAATAATTAGTGAAAGAGAACTTGAAATAGAAAAATTTATTCCACAAGAATATTGGTCTTTACAAGGCGAATTTAGAAATAAAGAAGATAAAATCATTAATTCTAGACTAACAGTTTATGATGGGAATAAAGTAGATAAACTTGATATTAAAAATGAAAGTGAGGCGACAAAAATTTTTAATGATATTAAAAATTCTATTTTCACTGTTGGAAATATTACTAAAAAAGAAGCTAGAAGAAATCCCTACCCCGCTTTTACAACATCTACAATGCAAATTGAGTCTAGTCGTAAACTTGGTCTTAGTGCGAGTCAAACAATGCGCACAGCTCAACGTCTTTATGAAGGAACAGATATTAAAGGAGAAACAACTGGTTTAATAACTTATATGCGAACTGATAGTGTCGTCATGTCAAAAGAAGCTATTAATCAAGTTAGAAGTTTTGTAACTGATAATTATGGAGCAAATTATTTACCAGAAGCTCCAAGAGTTTATAAATCTAAAGCTAAAAATGCTCAAGAAGCACATGAGTGTATTAGACCAACAAATATTTACCTAACACCAAAAGATATTAAGCAATACATTACCCTAGAAGAATACAAGCTATATGAAATTATTTGGCAAAGAGCGGTAAGTTCACAAATGGCAAGCGCTGTATTAGATCAAGTAGCTGTTGATATTACAAACGAAGATAAAAAAATTGTTTTACGAGCAAATGGATCAACAATCAAGTTTCCTGGAATGTACAAAGTTTATCAAGAAGCTAAAGATGATGATAAAGATGAAGAGAAAGAAACAATTCTTCCTGCCATGAATGAAGGAGAGAGTTTAAATTTAAAAGAAGTTGAAAAAACACAACATTTTACCTCCCCTCCTCCTCGTTACACCGAAGCAAGCTTAGTTAAAAAACTTGAAGAACTTGGTATTGGGAGGCCATCTACTTATGCTTCTATTATTAAAGTTCTACAAGATAGAGATTATGTAATTTTAGATAAAAAACGGTTTAATCCTCATGATAGAGGGAGAATAGTATCGATATTTTTAGAGAAATATTTCAATCAATATGTAGAATATGATTTTACCGCTGATCTTGAAAATCAACTGGATGAAATTTCTGATGGTAAGCTTGATTGGAAAGAAGTTCTAAGAAAATTTTGGGAAACATTTAAAAAACTTTGTGATGAAACTGTAGGCAAATCAAATAGAGAAGTGATTGATGTGTTAGATGAAGCACTAGGTCCACATTTCTTTCCACCAAACGGATCAGATGAAAAAAGAAAATGTCCAACGTGTGATAATGGAAGACTTGGAATTAAAGTTGGAAAGTTTGGAGGATTTATTGGTTGTTCTAATTATCCCGATTGCAAATACACGGTTCAGTTTAACCAATTAAACGATAAAGATGGTACTGCTCTTAGTGGTCCAAAAGAAATTGGAATTTATCCAGAAACAGGTGAAATGATTACATTACGAAAAGGGCCTTATGGATTTTATATGCAAGTTGGTGAAGGCACAAAAGAAAAAAAACCAAAAAGAGTTTCTATTCCTAAAAACTTCGAGCCAGATGAAATTGGTTTAAATACAGCTATTCAATTACTAGGCCTTCCAAGAAAGTTAGGATTTCATCCAGATACGAATAAAACTGTTAGTGCTGGAATTGGAATGTACGGACCA
>CACNND010000018.1 GCA_902621725.1 uncultured Alphaproteobacteria bacterium
CAGATGATCTTTCAACTGGCAGTTCAATTATGCCTCAGAAAAAAAATCCTGATGGTGCAGAACTTGTTAGAGGAAAAACAAGTATTATAATTAGTAATTTAAGTACAATGCTTAATATAATTAAAGGGTTACCACTTTCTTATAGTAAAGACTTACAAGACGATAAACAAATAACATTTAGTTCGTACGACAATGTTTCTTTGTGTATAAAAGTTATGAATGAAATTTTATCAAAATCTACATTCAACAAAACTAGAATGAAAGAGTTGATTGATAATTCAAATGCAACCGCTACAGATTTGGCTAATTGGTTAGTTCAAAAACTTAGATATTCATTTAGAGATGCTTATATTGTGACAGGAAAGATTGTTTCTTATTGTTCAAAACAAAATAGAAACATAGATTCATTATCTCTTGGTGAATTAAGAAAATTTGACAAAAATATAACAGCTGACGCAAAAAAAGTGCTATCAGCTACTAACAGTGTTAAATCAAAATCAAGTTTTGGGGGTACGGCTCCTGAAATTACTAAAAAAATAATAAAACTTGTTATAAAAAAATACTTATAATGATCAGATTAATATTATTATCATTTTTGTTGTTTACTTTTAGCTGTGGTAAAGTTGGTCCTTTAAGTTTACCAGAAGATCAAGTAGACAAATCCGTAATTACATATCCATGTGATGAAGCATGTTTAGAGAAATTAGAAGAAGAGAAAAAACGTCAACAATCCGTTATTATAAACACTGAATAAATGCTCACTTATAAAAATAATGACCCGTATATTGAGGGTACTTCTCTATATGACTTGGTGAAAGTTTGTGAAACACCTTTTTATGTGTATTCACAACAAAAAATTATAAATCAAGTAAATAAAGCTAAAGAAATCTTAGGTAACAATATTTTTTATTCAATTAAGTCTAATTCAAATCAAGCTATTTTGAAATTAATGAACTCGTTAGATATTGGAGCAGATGTAGTGTCAGTTGGTGAATTAAAAAGAGCCTTGGAAGCTGGTTTCGATCCAAAAAAGATAATTTTTGAAGGTGTTGGAAAATCTGAACAAGACTTACTCTATGCTATGCATAAAAACATACGTTTAATTAATACTGAATCTTTAGAAGAAATAAAACTACTCGATAATTTAGCAAATGAAAAAAATAAAATCGTTGATATTGGTGTTAGACTTAATCCAGATGTTGATGGTGAAACTTTAAGTAAAATTTCAACAGGAAAAAAAACTGATAAGTTTGGTATTGAATTTGAAAATTTAGATAAAATTATCAAATTAGTTAAAAGTTGTAAAAATTTAAATTTAATTGGTATTAGTTGTCATATTGGAAGTCAAATTAGTAAAATTGAGGCATATAAAAATACGTTTTCTCAAATGAAAATGGCTGCAAATAAGTTTATTGAATCAGGTATTAATATCAAGCATGTAGATTTGGGTGGAGGTTTTCATGTTAAATATGAAGAATCTGATCCTGACTTTAATATTGAGATGGTAAAAGAAGAACTTGATAATTGTTTTACGCAAACAAACTATGAATTATCATTTGAGCCTGGTCGGTATTTAATTGCTGAGGCTGGAGTTACAGTCACTTCTATTGTTACAATTAAAAATAATGGAGGTATAAATTATTTAATTGTTGATGCAGGAATGAATACATTGATACGTCCAGCCATGTATGGTGCACATCATGAAATTTTAGCGATTGATGTAAAATCAGAGGAAATTATGAATTATGCTATTGCTGGTCCAATTTGTGAAAGTTCAGATGTTTTTTTAAAGAATATAAAATTGGCTAAACAAAAAATTGGCAATCTACTGGTTATAAAAAATACAGGAGCCTATGGAAAAGTAATGTCTTCAAATTATAATTCTAGGCCACTGCCCTCTGAAATTTTAGTAAACAATGATAATTATGCAATTATTTATTCTCCAGAGAAAATTGAAAAAACAATTGAAGCTGATATTATTCCTAGCTGGTTGTAACTAATTTAAAGTATTGTGTATAATTTTAGCTAAGTCTGAAATTATCAAATTTAAATTAAAGAAAAATTCCCTGATATAGAAATCAATAATAATAAAAGTATTTACACCGTAGGATCGATAAATCCATATTCCTAAAATTACAACTATAGCTAAAGCAATTACTATGGCTGAATTAATAGCACTTGGTTTTTCTTCTCTTACAACTGTACTTGGTAAATTTCTAACTGGACCTTTTTCTAATTTTTCTTTTTGTTTATTATTTTTTAAATTTTGATCGAATTCTTCTTTTTTTGTAGATGGGACTGATGACGTAATGTCTGCATCATCTAATTCTTGAAACCATTGATGATTACAATTTGCGCATTCAACCATTCTACCATTTGGTTTAAGATCTGCAGAATTTACTAAATACTTGAATTCACAATTAGAGCAAACAATGAACATAATTTATATATAGATCAGTCAGGCTAGTATATAAAACAAAATCATAAAGTATGTTAATTTTAAAAAGTATAATATTTTATATTTCCTTGATTATATGGACTGTGTTGATGGGTATTGTGTGTTTGCCTTTCCTCTTATTACCAAATTATTTACTTAAATATCCAACAAAGCTTTGGATACGTGTTATTTTTGTTTTTCTTAATCTTATATGTAATATTAAACATAAAATTGAGGGTTTAAAAAATATTCCAAAAGAAAGCGTCTTAATTGCGTCTAAGCATCAATCTGCATTTGAGACGCTCGCTCTCTATTACTATTTAAAAGATTGTTTCTTTGTCCATAAAAGAGAGCTTTTTTTAATTCCTATTTTTGGCCAATATTTATTCAAGTCTAATATGGTTGCAATTAATAGAGATGGGGGAACAAAAGCTATGAGAGATATGTTACAAAAAGTTCAATCAAAATTATCTTTTGGATCTTCAATTATTATTTTCCCCGAAGGAACAAGAAAGCTGCCTGGTAGTAAACCTGATTATAAGACAGGTTTTATTGGCATTTATAACCATACAAAAAGAAAAATCCTTCCTGTGGCTCTAAATTCAGGTTTATGTTGGCCAAAACAATCATGGGTATTAAAAAAAGGATTAATTACTATAAAATTTTTACCGACAATTGATGAAGGTTTAGATAAAAAAGTTTTATTAAACGAAGTTCAAAATAGAATAGAAACTGCTTCAAATTTATTATTGGATAACTAATTCTTTTCTGTGGGATCAAAAGTTCCTGCTTGACCAATCTCTTCAATAATTTTTCTAATTTCTTTTGATTTTATAAATTTTTCTTCCAAATATTTTAAATCATTATTTCTTATTGCTTTTTGATAAGTAAGTAGATCTTCACTAAAACGACCAAGCATTTCTAAAACGGCTTCTTTATTTTTTTCATAAACATCACGCCACATTACTGGATCACTACCTGCCAATCTTGTGAAATCTCTAAAACCTGCAGCTGAATACTTAATTACTTCATCTTTCATTTGAGTTTCAAGCTCTGTTGCAGTTCCTACAACAGAATATGCAATGAGTTGTGGAATATGAGATGTCATAGCTAGTACTCTGTCATGACGTTTAGGTTTCATGATTTCTATATTCATTCCAAATGACTCCCAAATATCTGAAATTGATCTTATTATCTCACTCTGAGTTTCTATTGGGGTCAAAATACAATACCTATTCTCAAACAGCTTTGCGAAACCAAATTCTGGTCCACTTTTCTCTAACCCAGCAATAGGGTGAGCAGGAACAAATGCAATTTTTTTATTATTAATTGATTCTTTAAAATCTTTTATAACACTTACTTTTGTTGAACCAACATCTGTTACTAATGTTGTTTCATTAACATAGCTATTTAATTGCTTAAATATGTCCCTATATGAACTCAAAGGTGTACAAATAAAAATAATATCAAATTGTTGATTATATTTATTTAAATCACTCTCTATTGCATCCACAAGATTTAAATTTTTTGAAATACTTATTACCTCACTGTCCTTATCAATAGCAAAAATTTTTTTAGATAATTGTTTTTCCTTCAGTGCCCTTGCTATGGATGATCCAATTAATCCCATACCAATTACCAGAGCTGAATCATAAGTTATTTTAGACATTAAATTTCTTCAAACTTTCAACTGTCAAATTCATTTCTTCTTTTGTACCAATACTAATTCTCAAAAAATTCGGCAGATTATAACTATTTAAACGCCTTATAATAATGCCATCATTCATAAGATGATTACTAATTTTCTCAGCTTCTTCTTCTGAAGTTTCAATTAAAGTAAAATTACCTTCAGTTTGTCTGGTTTTAATATTTAGAAGCTTGAGCTCTTTTTCAAACCAATCTTTAATTTCAGAATTTAATTTAACAGATTTTTCAATATGTTCTTTATCCCCCAAAGCTCTAATTGCAAGAGACTGTGAAATAGTTGTCGTATTAAAAGGAGGTTTTATTTTATTAATTATATCAGCTATTTTTTTGCTGGTATAACACCACCCTACTCTTAAAGCTGCGAGTCCATAGGTTTTTGAAAATGTTCTTGTTAAAATAATATTCTCATATTCATCCGTTAAACTAAATCCTTTATCATAATCATCTTTTTGCACATATTCGACATATGCCCCGTCTATAACAACTATAATATTTTTAGAAATACTATTCATTAATTTAACAAGTTGGTCTCTAGACAAATAAGTTCCGGTTGGATTATTAGGTGATGCAATATAAATTACTTTAGTAGCGTCATTTGTTTGATCTATGAGATTTTCAATATTTAAATTGAAATTTACATCTTCCTTAATTTTTTTTGGAACTGCACCAACTACTTTACTTACAATTGAATACATCTCAAATCCATGATTTGCATGGAGAATTTCATCGCCATCTTGACAAAATGCCAAAGCTGCAAATAATAAAACTTCATCTGAGCCAGAACCAAGAATAATTCTATTACTATCAATAGAAAAATTTTTAGCTATTGCTTCTCTTAATGATGATCCATCAATTTCTGGGTATCTATGTAAATCATGATTAATATTTTTTGCTTCTAACAATTCAATTGCTTTCGGTGAAGCACCATAGGGATTTTCATTTGAAGAAAGTTTGATAACTCTTTTATTGTTATTTAACTTTGCCTTACCACCTTTATAAACATTAATGTTTTCTATAGATCTTTTTGATTGAATATTTTCTTTAGTTAACTTCTGAAGTTTTTCAGAAGATTGAAAAATTTCTCTCCAAAGTCTAACAATAGTATCTTTCGGATAAGATCCTTTAAATTTAGAGCTTAATCTGTCGAGAATTTTTTGTTCTCTATCTAGATCAACAACTGAATTATCTTTTTTGTGTTTTCCTATTTCTAAAACAATTTTAGATCGATTAGATAATAAAGATAAAATTTCATCATCAATGTTATTAATTTTGCTTCTTAAATTGTCTAATTCTTTATTTTTCATAATTTTGGACGTTTCTTTACAAACTATCTTACGATAAATCAAAATAAAGTAGTATTTAATTTAAAAAATGACGATTTATTGACTTAGAAAGATATATAAATATAAGACCGATTATCACCGATTTGAGACAGCTTGCGGGTGGAGCAATAGTCAGCTAAAGCGTTTACACTCCTCCTTCATTCTTTCAAATAGTGTTAGACTAAAAAGATATGAAAACAAAATTTACTGCTGACACAAAACTTGAAAGCGAAATAGCCTATTTCGAGAATATTAATTTAAAACTAGAATCAGGAGATATAATAGATAGTTTTAAACTAGCATTCAAAACATATGGCAAATTAAATGCTGATAAAACTAATGCTATTCTTGTTTGCCACGCTTTAACTGGAGATCAATATGTTGCCGGGAATAATCCCATTACTGGGAGAGAGGGTTGGTGGTCTAGAATGGTTGGACCTAATAAACCAATTGATACAAAAAAATTTTTTGTAATTTGCTCAAATGTACTCGGCGGTTGTGCTGGCTCAACTGGTCCTAAAGAATTACAAAATGGAAGTGATGTTGCATATGGTGGCAATTTTCCTTCCATAACAATAAAAGATATGGTGAAGGCTCAATCTTTATTGATTGAAAGTTTGAATATAGAGAAGTTATTTTCTGTCATTGGTGGTTCGATGGGAGCAATGCAAGCACTTCAATGGGCAATCGATTTTCCAGATAGAATTTTAAATATAATACATATTGCTGGCGCTTTAAAACATTCAGCTCAAAATATTGCATTTCATGAAGTTGGACGACAGGCAATAATGAGTGATCCTATTTGGAAAAATGGAAAGTATTTTGAAAATAATGAAGTGCCAGAAAGAGGTCTATCAGTAGCAAGAATGATTGCGCATATTACATATTTATCCGAAAATGCGATGCATAGAAAATTTGGAAGAAAACTTCAATCAAGAGATATTATTTCTTTTGGATTTGATGCTGATTTTCAAGTTGAGAGTTATCTGAGATATCAAGGTAAATCATTTGTTGAAAGATTTGATGCAAATTCATATCTTTATTTAACAAGGGCTATGGATTATTTTGATCATGATGAAACATTTAGAAAAAATATTGAGTTTAGTCACAATCCAAATAACCATTTGAAATATTTAATTGTCTCATTTACCTCGGATTGGTTATTCCCTACAATAGAAAGTAAAATTATTGTAAATCAATTAAATTCTCTATCAAGAGAAGTAAGCTTTCTAGAAATTGATACTGATAAAGGACATGATAGTTTTTTATTAGAGGAACCACAGTTAGATGATGTAATAAAAGGTTTCCTAACAAACAACTTTGAGAAGATAGATGAATAAAATTAATAGCATAAGAAAAGATTGGTCTCTTATTGAAACACTTATAGCAGAAGATAGAAAAATCCTAGATATTGGATGTGGTGATGGCGGTCTTATGGAACAATTAGAAAATAATCGTAATGCGATAACTCATGGCATTGAATTAAATAGAGATCTAGCTGCAAATGCTATCGCAAGAGGTTTCAATGTTGTACATGGAAATGCCGAATTGGATTTGTCCCAATATTCAAATAATAGTTTTGATTATGTAATTTTAAGTCAAACTTTACAAGCAATGATGAAGCCCAAAGATATTCTGTCTGAATTATTAAGAATAGGATCAAAAGCAATAGTTTCTTTTCCTAACTTTGGACATTGGAAAATAAGATTACAGCTTTTAATATCTGGAAAAATGCCAGTAACAGAAAGTTTACCTTATACATGGTATGACACACCTAACATTCATTTTTTTACAATTAAGGATTTTTTGAATTTGTGTAATGAAATGAATATTGTGATTGAAAAAAGTATTGGATTAACATCAAAAGGTAAGCAATTTGATATAAGTGAATCAGTTACTGGAGTAAATTTTTTCACTCACGAAGCTATATTTTTATTAAGTTATAAAAATTTTGAACCAATAAAAATTAAATCATCAAAAAAAGTTTTTACAAAAAATTCTGTTATTGCAAATTAGTTATTAGATGAAAATTGAAATTATTAATCAATTAAAAGATAACTACTCTTTTGTTTTATATAATGACACGCTTAGGAGCTGTGTTATAGATCCTGCTGATAGTAATCCTATATTAAATTTTGCTCTTGAAAACAATTTAACCATAGAAGATATATTTATTACACATCATCATAAAGATCACACATCAGGTGTAAAAGGAATACTTAATGCTTTTCCAGAAGTTAATATACACTCTTCAAGTGCTCAGATTGAAAATACAAGATTTGTTTTACGTGATGGAGATGAAGTCAACTCCTGCTTAAATACATTTAGAATAATAAAAACACCTGGTCATACATTAGATCATATAATTTACTATGATGAAGACAATGGTGTTTTATTCTGTGGTGATACACTGTTCAGACTTGGTTGTGGTCGTGTGTTTGAAGGAACATTAAATGAAATGTTTAACAGTTTAAAAAAAATCAATGAGTTAGGTAAAAATACAATTATTTATTGTGGTCATGAATACACAATAAGCAATTTAAATTTTCTTGAGAAAACACTCAAAAAAGAAGGTGCTTATTTGACAGTTAGAAACAAAATTAATGATGATTTAAATAATAAAGGAAAATCCGTACCTTTTTTATTAGAAGATGAAAAACAATATAACTTATTCCTGAATCAAAATTCAAAATTAGGTACTATAATTAAGAAAGAGCTAGGTTTTACAGACTTTGAATTATTTGCTTATTTGCGAAAAGCAAAGGATAGCTTTTAAGGTCTTTATTTCCAATATTTACGCCATATTTTTAATTTGACTATTAGCATAGTTCACTATAAACCCCGCCATCAAAAGATATGTTAGCAATTTTCAAAACTGGTGGAAAGCAATACTCAGCAAGAGCTGGTCAGATACTTAAAGTAGAAAAACTTGAGGGATCCAAAGGTGATAAAGTGTCTATTACTGATGTATTAGCGATCAGTGATCAAAGCACAAATAGCTTAGGCGAGCCATTACTAAAAGATGCTTCAATTGAAGCAAAAATTGTTGATCAAATCAGAGATAAAAAAATAATAGTTTTTAAAAAAAGAAAAAGACAAAATTACAGACTAACACAAGGTCATAGGCAATATCTAACTGTATTAAGAATAGAATCAATTTCTTATGGTGGAAAAAAGTCCACTGCTAAACCTGAAACAAAAAAAGTTAAAAAAACTGAAACTAAAGTTAGTAAAGAAAAAATTGAGTCTAAAGAGGTAAAAGTTGCAAAAAAGAAGACAGTTACAAAAAAAGCAGTAAATAAAGCTTCTCCTACAAAGAAAAAATCAGTAAAGAAAACTGTTAAAAAAACTGTTAAAACTAAAAAAGAAGATAAATAATGGCAACTAAAAAAGCAGGTGGTAGTTCTAGGAATGGAAGAGACTCGGCGGGTCGAAGACTTGGAGTTAAGAAATTTGGTGGTGAAAACGTAATAGCAGGAAACATTATTATTAGGCAAAGAGGCACAAAGTTTCATCCAGGTGATAATGTTGGAATAGGTAAAGATCACACGATATTTGCTACAATAAATGGAAAAGTAGCTTTTAAAAAAACAAGAGTAAGAACTTTTGTATCAGTTGTTCCCACAGAACAATAATCCCAATTAATTAAAAATTTATTATGAAATTTTTAGATCAAGCAAAAATATATATTGCATCAGGCAATGGTGGAGATGGGTGCGCTAGTTTTCGTAGGGAAAAATATATTGAGTTTGGTGGTCCTAATGGAGGCGATGGAGGCAAAGGTGGAAATATTATTTTTAAAGTGGATGATAATTTAAACACACTAATTGATTTTAGATACCAACAACATTTTAAAGCAAAAAAAGGTGAAAATGGAAGGGGAAAAAATCAAACAGGAGCGAATGGAAGCAACATGGTTATTAAAGTTCCACCTGGAACAGAAATTTACAATGAAGATAAAACAGTATTGCTAACTGATCTAACAAAAATTGATGAAGAATACATTTTATTAAAGGGTGGTAATGGCGGTTTAGGAAATAATCATTTTAAATCATCAGTTAACCAAGCTCCAAGAAAATTTACAAAAGGTGAATTAGGAGAAGAACGATGGATATGGTTATCACTCAAATTATTTGCAGATATAGGAGTAATAGGCTTACCTAATGCAGGTAAATCAACTATGTTATCAACAATTTCTAATGCTAACCCAAAAATTGGGGATTATCCATTTACAACCTTACATCCTGTACTTGGTACCGTGAAGCGCTTTGATAAAGAAATTGTATTAGCAGATATCCCAGGTTTGATTGAAGGTGCGCATGAGGGAAAAGGTTTGGGTGATAAATTTTTAGCACATATTGAGAGATGTAAATATTTACTTCATTTAGTAGATATAAATGACGACAATTGGTACGAAAACTATAATACAGTAAGAAACGAAATTTCAAAATATAGTGAAAAAGTATCTTCAAAAAAAGAAATAATTGTTTTAACTAAAGTTGATTTATTCAATGAAAATTTAGAAGAAAAAAAAATAGAGATTAATCAAAAGTTAAATTCTGATATTCTTTTTATATCAAGTTTTAATAATGAAGGTATAGATGATCTAATTGATTATTTATTCAAATATAATGAAATCACAAATGATTAAAAAATATAAAAAAATAGTTGTAAAAATTGGTTCAAATTCAATTGTTGATTCGAAAACAAAAAAAATCAAATCTAATTGGTTAGATAATTTATGTAAAGACATTGCGGAATTGAATAAAACAAAAAAAATTGTGATTGTGTGTTCTGGCGCTATTGCTTTAGGTGCAAAAAGTATTTCAAATACAAAGTTAAGAAAATTAGAAGATAAACAGGCAGCAGCTTCAGTTGGTCAAATTGAATTAGCCCATCAATGGCGAAATAAACTAGGAAAATACAAGATAGGTGTTTCTCAAATTCTATTAACATTAGAAGATAGCGAAGAAAGGCGACGATATTTAAATGCTAGAAATACAATATCATCATTACAAAGCAAAAACATAATCCCAGTCATTAATGAAAATGACACTGTTGCTACTGAAGAAATTCGATACGGTGATAATGATAGACTTGCAGCACGAGTAGCACAAATGATTGAGGCTGATTTGTTAATTTTATTAAGTGATATTGATGGGTTATATCAAGGTAATCCAAAAAAAGACAAAAATATCAAAAAAATTTCAGAGGTATTTAAAATTGATAAAAAAATTGAAAAACTTGGTAATTATCAATCTTCTGAGCTAGGTAGTGGAGGAATAGCCACTAAAATTTTAGCAGCAAAAATATGTGCTGGAAATGGATGTGCTACAATAATCACTAATAGTGATAAAAACAAACCAATTAGTAATATTAATAATAAAAATTCATCAATTTTTTACCCCTTAACTTCTACAAACTCGTCCAAGAAGAAATGGTTATTAAACCATTTAAAACCATCAGGATCGATTATTATTGATACAGGGGCTCAAAATGCAATTTTGAAAAATAAAAGTCTTCTTCCTGCAGGTGTAATAGATATCAAAGGAAGGTTCAAAAGAGGCGATGTAATTTCTATATTAATTAAAAATGGTCAGAAGATAGCTATAGGCATATCAGCTTATGATTTTAATGATGCAAAAAAAATTATTGGAAAGAAAAGTGAAGAAATTTATAAAGTTTTAGGTTTTGAAGGAAGAGATGAAGTGGTACATAAAGATAATTTAGTTAGGCTTTCTGCATGAGTATTGAAAATAATATTATTGAATTAGGCAAAAGAGCAAAAAATGCCTCTGTAAATATGAAGGTTTGCAGCAGCGATCAAAAAAATCTTGCTTTAACAAAACTCACTAAAAATTTAGATAAAAATAGAGATAAAATTCTTGAGGCAAATAAGATAGATTTAGAAAATGGAGAAAAAAAATCTTTAACTAAACCTTTAATGAATAGACTTACATTAACAGAAAAATCTATTGATGGATTAATTACATCAATTGAAGATATAATTGAAATTCCAGATCCTATTGGTATTACACTAGAAAAATGGGAAAGGCCTAATGGATTGCAGTTTCGTAAAATTTCAACACCGCTTGGTGTATTAGGTGTAATTTATGAATCCAGACCGAACGTCACTGTTGATGCGTCTTGTCTTTCTATAAAATCTGGTAATTGTATAATTTTAAGAGGTGGTAGTGATAGTTTTCATTCCTCAAAAGAATTGGTAAATAATATTACAAATGCTTTTACGGAAGCTGGCCTCCCTGAACATTGTGTACAAATGATTAATACACCTGAAAGAGAAGCAGTTGATCATTTACTAAGTATGAGAGATTATGTTGACGTAATTATTCCTAGAGGAGGAAAAGGTTTGATTGAAAAAATTAATTCAGCAAGCAAAATACCCGTTATCAAACATTTAGACGGTATATGTCATGTGTATGTAGATAAAGATGCTGATTTAAACATTGCAGAAAAAGTGGTTTTTAATAGTAAAATGAGGCGTCCTGAAATTTGTGGTGCTGCAGAAACACTTTTAATTGATGAAAAAATTAAAGATGAAGCAATAAAAATATTAAAACCTCTTAAAGAAGTAAATTGTGAAATTCGAGGCGATGAATATGTTCAGTCTTTAGATAGTGATTTTAAAAGTGCCAGTAAAGAAGATTGGTCATTGGAATATTTAGATAAAATTTTATCAGTAAAAATTGTTTCAGGAGTTGATGAAGCGGTTAAGCATATAAATGATTATTCTTCTGGACATACGGAAAGTATAATTACAGAAAGTGAAAAAACCTTTGAAAAATTTTATAGTAAAATTGACAGCGCAATAATACTTAAAAATGCATCTACGCAATTTGCAGATGGCGGTGAATTTGGTTTTGGTGCTGAGATAGGAATCTCAACTGACAAAATACATGTAAGAGGACCAGTGGGAACAAAACATTTAACTACATTTAAATATGTAGTTAATGGTAATGGTCAGGAAAGACCTTAGTTGAAAAAGATCGGACTGCTTGGAGGGTCTTTTGATCCACCTCATCGAGGGCATCTATTTATTTCAAATGAAGCTAAAAAAGTATTACAACTTGATGAAATTTGGTGGTTAGTCACACCACAGAATCCTCTGAAGATTTCAAAACCTGCAACATATGAAGAAAGATTGCAAAATTGTAAACATATTACAAAAAACTTTCCCATAAAAATATTAGAAGTGGAAAAAAAAATTAAATCTCAATATTCATATCAAACAATTAAATTTCTTATCCAATATTATAAAAATATTAAATTTTTTTGGTTAATGGGAGCAGACAATTTAGTTAATTTTCATGAGTGGGAAAAATGGCAATCTATTTTTCATATTATCTCTATTGTTATTTTTAGAAGACATGGATATAATACAAATGCTTTGAAAAGTATTGCAGCAAAAAAATTTATTCATAATAAGTATATAGCTCAAGACATAGAACACGCTTCTAAAAAAATTCCTGCATGGACTTTGATACAAAATAAGGAAATTAAAATTTCTTCTTCTGAAATTAGAAATCAAAGAAACAAATTAAGAGGGGAATATTAATAAAATTACTTCATTGACAGAAAATATTATATCAATACTAAGTGATGCAAAAGCTGAAGATATTAAAGTTATTGATTTATCTAACAAATCATCCGTTGCTGATGCCTTTGTTATTGCTACATGTAGATCAACTAGACATTCGGATGCTACAGCAGATGAAATGGTAAAAAAACTAAAAAAAGCAGGAATAAAATGTCCCAACCCTGAAGGAAGACCTCAATGTGATTGGATAATTGTTGATGCTGGGGAAATCATTGTTCATTTATTTCGAAAAGAAATTAGAGAATTATATGCCTTAGAAAAATTATGGGAGGTAAGCTTTGTTTCTTCACAAAATAAACTAGCTTAAGGTATATGATAATTATAAAAAATATATTTTTAAATGTAATATTACTGCCTACCTTTATTACATTTCAGTTATCTAATGCATATGGATCTTCTTCAGATGAAGAAAAATATAAATATTTAGATTTATTTGGACAAGTATTTGACAGAGTAAGATCTTCCTACGTGGAAGAGGTTACAGATCAAGAATTAATTGAAAAAGCGATTGATGGAATGTTGTCAGGGTTAGATCCTCATTCGGGTTTTATGAATGAAGAAGTATTTCAAGAAATGCAAATGGATACAGAGGGTAAATTTGGTGGATTAGGTATTGAAATTACCATGGAAGAAGGTTTTGTAAAAGTTATTGCTCCAATAGAAGATACACCAGCATATGAAGCTGGAGTTCTTGCAGGTGATTACATTATTCAAATAGACGAAACACCTGTGTTTGGTTTAACTCTTAATGAAGCAGTTGAATTAATGAGGGGTAAAAAAGGCGAGTCAATTGTAATAACTATTTCAAGAGCAAATACCGAACCATTTGAGATTGAAATTATAAGAGATTATATCAAGATTAGATCGGTAAAAAGTGAGGTATTTAACAATATTGGATATTTAAGAATAACATCTTTTAACGAACAGACAGAAAGCGGCCTTCTAGACGCTATAAAGAAAATTGAAAAAGAAAATAAAATAAAGGGTTATGTTTTAGATGTACGATCTAATCCAGGAGGTCTTCTTACACAAGCAGTTAAGGTAACGGATATATTCTTGGAAAGAGGAGAAATTGTTTCAACAAGAGGTAGAGATAAAAAAGATATAAGAAGATATCGTGCAAAAAAATCTGATAGAACTAGTGGTAAACCACTGGTAGTAATTATTGATGGTGGTTCCGCATCTGCTTCTGAAATTGTTGCGGGAGCACTTCAAGATCATAAAAGAGCTATCATTATAGGTACACAATCTTTTGGAAAAGGTTCAGTTCAAACAATAATTCCTTTTCAAGTTTCAAATAGTGATAATCTAACCGGTATAAGACTAACCACTGCTAGATATTATACTCCATCAGGTGAATCGATCCAAGGTAAGGGGATTGTGCCAGATATAATTATTGAACAAGGAGAATTTGAGTCATTTAATTATAAAAGATTTTCAGAATCAGATCTAAAAGACTCCCTTGATAAAAATAATGAAGAAGATGTTGAAGAAAATATAGATGATGAGCTAAGTGAGTTTGAAAAACGATTAGAAGTTGATTATCAACTTCGCAGAGCTTTCGATCTTGTGCAAGGTGTCAGTCTCTTTAATGAAACTCAAGAATAGCAATGCAAAAAAAATATAGAAAGTGTGTGGGGATGATGATTCTCAACGCAAAAAATAAAATTTTAGTAGGTCGAAGATTAGACCATCCAAGTGGATATTGGCAAATGCCTCAAGGTGGTATCGATGAAAATGAAAATCCTGAAGAAGCAGTATGGAGAGAAATGATGGAAGAGATTGGTACAAATAATGTATCTTTGATTACTTCATCTCAAGAATGGATCTCTTATGACATACCTACAGAAACACTCAAGACATTACCTTGGGGTGATAAATACATAGGTCAAATTCAAAAGTGGTTTTTATTTCGTTTTATTGGAATTGATAACGATATAAATGTGGGAACAGAAAATCCCGAATTTAGTGAATGGAAATGGATGGACTTTGATGAAATTAGCAAAAACGCAGTACCATTTAAAAGAAATGTTTATATAAAAATTCAAAAAGAATTTAGAAATAATTTAGATAAAAGTTTAATTTAGAAAGAAATTAAATTTTATCGTAATAATTTACATTTATTGCTTCTAATTTTGCTTTAGCTACAGAAAGTTGTTCCTCTGTTTCTTTGCCTTCCTTTTTTTCTAATTCTTGTATTTCTTCTTCAATTGATGTTTTTTCTAAAGAATTAACTTCAACAACACTTTCAGCAAGAACGATACATTTTTCAGGATTGATTTCTGCAAAACCACCAGAAACAAAAAAGGATTTAATTAAATTTTTATCTTCACTGTATACCATTACTCTTCCTGGTCTAAGAGATGACATTACCTTACTATGTCCTGGTAAAATTCCTAAGTCACCATCTTTACCAGGGACAATTATAGTGCCAACCTCATCATTGAAAACAAGGTTTTCTGGAGAAACTAAATCAAAAGAAATTGTAGCCATTATGCGGCTTCAGCTTCTAATTTTTTAGCTTTTTCAATTGCTTCATCTATGCCACCTACCATATAAAATGCAGCTTCTGGCATATGATCATATTCTCCTTTTACTAGTCCATCAAAACTCTTAATAGTGTCTTCAAGATCAACATATTTACCTGGTGAACCGGTGAAAACTTCTGCTACAAAAAATGGCTGGCTCAAAAACTTTTCTATTTTTCTTGCTCTGGCAACTGTTAGCTTATCTTCTTCTGAGAGTTCATCCATTCCTAAAATAGCAATGATATCTTGAAGACTTTTATATGTTTGTAAAACTCTTTGCACTTCTCTGGCAACTCTGTAATGATCATCACCAACAACTTGTGGATCTAAAATTCTAGAAGTAGAGTCTAATGGATCAACTGCTGGATATATTCCTTTTTCAGAGATAGCTCTATTTAGAACTGTTGTTGCATCCAAATGTGAAAAGGATGTTGCAGGTGCTGGATCAGTTAAGTCATCAGCAGGAACATATATTGCCTGTACTGATGTAATAGATCCTTTTTTTGTAGTTGTAATTCGTTCTTGTAAAGCACCCATATCTGTTGCAAGTGTTGGCTGATATCCAACTGCAGATGGGATACGTCCTAGAAGAGCTGACACTTCAGAGCCTGCTTGGGTGAATCTAAATATGTTATCTACAAAGAATAACACGTCCTGACCTTCTTCATCTCTAAAGTATTCTGCTTGAGTTAATCCTGAAAGGGCAACTCTAGCTCTTGCTCCTGGCGGTTCGTTCATCTGACCATAAACAAGTGCAACTTTTGAATCTTTCCCTTTTAAGTCAATAATTCCTGACTCAATCATTTCGTGGTATAAGTCATTACCCTCACGCGTTCTTTCCCCAACTCCTGCAAATACCGAATATCCTCCATGAGCCTTGGCAATGTTGTTAATTAATTCCATAATTAAAACTGTCTTACCAACTCCTGCTCCACCAAATAATCCAATTTTACCACCTCTTGCATAAGGTGCTAGTAGATCAACTACTTTAATTCCTGTTACTAGAACTTCTGTCTCAGTAGATTGATCAACAAACTCTGGCGCTGGTCTATGAATAGGATAAGACTTACTTGTTCCAATGTCGCCTCTTTCATCAACTGGCTCTCCTACAACATTCATAATTCTACCTAAAGTTTCCGGGCCTACAGGCATTGAAATAGGGGCACCTGTATCAGTAGCTGTCTGACCTCTAACTAGTCCATCTGTTGTATCCATAGCAATTGTACGAACAGCATTTTCACCTAAATGCTGAGCAACTTCTAGCATTAATCTTGTTCCGTTGTTGTCAACTTCTAGAGCGTTCATGATTGCAGGTAGTTCACCATCGAACTCTACATCAACAACAGCTCCAAGAACTTGTGATATTTTTCCAGTTAAATTGTTAGCCATATATCCCCCTTTATATTGATTCAGCTCCAGAAATAATCTCAATTAATTCTTTTGTAATGAACGCTTGTCTCGT
>CACNND010000019.1 GCA_902621725.1 uncultured Alphaproteobacteria bacterium
AGATACTACTGGAAGAAAATGGGGATCGACGTATTTAACTAAAGAATTTTTCTTTAAAATATTAGATAATTTCAAAAATAACATTTTACTGATAATGGCCTTCCAAGAAGACAAAATGGTTGCCTCTGCAATTAATTTTACAAGTAAAACTCATTTATATGGTCGTTTATGGGGGTCAAAATACGAAGTTCCCTTTTTACATTTTGAGCTCTGTTACTATCAAGCAATAGAATATGCCATTAGAAATAATATTAAAGTAGTTGAGGCTGGCGCTCAAGGAGAACATAAGTTGCAAAGAGGATATGTTCCTACTAAAACATGGAGTACGCATTGGATTAAAGATCAAGAATTTAGTAAGGCAATTCAAAATTTTCTTGATAATGAAAGTCAGTTAATTGATAATCAGAAAGAAAGATTAGATGATTTTCTCCCGTTCAAAAATTAAGCGAGTTCTTTTTTAACTTCTTGCTTATTTGAAAATTCAAAACTAATTTTTTTATCCTTGCATGTTATTTCTACGTGACCACCCTTAGACAATTTTCCAAAAATTAGTTCTTCAGCCATAGGTTTTTTAACTTTTTCTTGTATTACTCTTCCCAATTCTCTTGCGCCATAAACCTCATCATAACCTTCTTCGGCTAATAATTCTTTTGCTTCCTTGTTAATTGATAATGAAACACCTTTGTCTTCAAGTTGAGCCTCAATTTCTATGATGAACTTATCTACGATGGAAAGAACTATATTTTTAGATAAATGATTAAAATGAATTATTGAATCAATTCGATTTCTAAATTCGGGTGAAAAGATTCTATTAATTGCGTCACTACTATCATCGTTAGATCTTTTTGCATTAAATCCTATTTTGTTTTTAGATACATCAATTGCACCAGCATTAGTTGTCATGATTAATATAACATTTCTAAAATCTATAGTCTTGCCATTATGATCAGTCAATTTTCCATAGTCCATTACTTGAAGAAGTATATTGAATAAATCAAAGTGAGCTTTTTCAATTTCATCTAAAAGAAGTACACAATGAGGATTTTGATCTACGCCATCTGTTAATAACCCCCCTTGATCAAAGCCAACATAACCTGGAGGAGCCCCGATCAGTCTGCTTACAGTATGACGTTCCATATATTCTGACATATCAAATCTAAGAAGTTTAATACCAAGTGTATTACTTAATTGTTTAGCTACCTCAGTCTTTCCAACTCCAGTAGGTCCAGAAAATAAATACGAGCCTATTGGTTTACCATCTTCTCTTAGCCCTGCTCTTGCTAACTTTATAGAAGATGAAAGCTCTTCTATAGCTTTATCTTGACCAAATACGAAATTTTTCAAATCTCTTTCTAGATTTTTTAGACTATTCTTATCACTTTGATTAACAGATTTTGTTGGAATTCTTGCCATTAAAGCAACGACTGCTTCTATATCTTTTGATAGAATAATTTTCTTTCTTTTCTCTTCGGGCAATAAATATTGTGATGCACCTGCTTCGTCAATGACATCAATGGCTTTATCAGGAAGTTTCCTATCACCTATATATTTATTTGATAATTCAACAGCGCTAATAATTGCTTCAGGTGAATATTTAATATTATGATGTTCTTCATAGTATGTTTTTAAACCTTCAAGAATTTTGATTGTCTCATCTTTTGATGGTTCTTTAACGTCAATTTTTTGGAATCTTCTTACCAAAGCTCTATCTTTTTCAAAATAGTTTTTAAACTCCTTATAAGTAGTTGACCCAATGCATTTAAGAGTACCGTTGCCTAAAGAAGGTTTTAATAAGTTACTGGCATCCATTGATCCCCCACTGGTAGCACCTGCACCAATAACGGTATGGATTTCATCTATAAATAAAATAGCTTTGTCTTTTTTTTGTAACTCTTTAAGAACTGCTTTCAATCTCTCTTCAAAATCACCTCTGTATCTTGTACCCGCAAGTAGTGCGCCCATATCCAGTGAATATATAATTGCGTCCTCCATAATTTTAGGTACTTTTTTTTCTGTAATTCTTTTTGCCAATCCTTCAGCAATTGCTGTTTTCCCAACACCAGGGTCTCCAACAAATAAAGGATTATTTTTTTGTCTTCTGCATAAAATTTGAATTGTTCTATCTAGTTCTTTGCTTCTTCCGATCAGCTTGTCAATTTTACCATCTTTTGATTTTTCATTTAAGTTAATACAAAACTGACCTAAAGCACTTTTCGGTTTTTGTTGTTCATTATTGTCATTTGTTTGGCTATCTACAAATTCTTCATTTTCAAAACTTTCATTACTTTTAGAAATACCGTGTGAAATATATTGCACAGCATCTAATCTGCTCATATTTTGTTGATGAAGAAAATATACTGCATGACTTTCTTTTTCAGAAAATAAAGCTACAATCATGTTAGCTCCTGTAACACTCTCTCTTCCACTTGATTGCACGTGAATTGCAGCTCTTTGTAAAACTCTTTGAAAACCATTTGTTAATTTTGGCTCTCCAGTAAAGTTCTCTTTGAGATTTTCTAAATCATTAATAATAAATTTCTCAACACTTTCTTTTAGATTTGAAATATCTACTGCGCACGCTTTAAGAACACTAATTGCATCTTGATCTTCCAAAAGAGAAAATAATAAATGCTCTAGAGTTACATACTCATGCTTATAAGTAGTTGCTAGCTGATATGCTTCTCTTAATGTTTTTTCTAAATTTTGTGAAAGCATTAACTTTTTTCCATTGTGCATTGTAAAGGATGTTCATTTTTTTTTGCCATTTCCATTACTGATTTACATTTAGACTCAGCAACCTCATAAGTAAATGTTCCACAAACACCAATACCATTTTTATGAACATGTAACATAATTTGAGTAGCCTCCTCTTGTTTTTTATTAAATATTTTTTCTAATATCATAACAACAAATTCCATTGGTGTATAATCATCATTTAACAGCAAAACATTATACATAGATGGTTTTTTTGTCTTAGGCTTTGTATCTAATAAAAGTCCTCTTTGAAAATCGTCCTTATTATTGTTATTATTTTGATCTTCATTTGCCATATTTCTTAAATAATATGTTTTAGAATATTTTAAAGTATTTTTCTGTTTGAAAGCATCGAAAATCTTATGTTAATCAAGAAAAAATGAAAAAAAATTTATTATTAATCATATTTTTAAATAGTTTTTTAATATTTAGTTTTTCATCAAATCTTTTTGCTAAAAAAGCAGCAATCGTTATTGATTTTGACACAGAAGAAGTACTATTCGAAGTTAACGCCGATACAAAAAATTATCCAGCATCCTTAACAAAAATAATGACTCTCTACATAGTGTTTGATTATATTAATAAAGGAAAGCTTAGTTATGATAGTCAATTAAGTGTATCAAATATTGCTGCTTCAAGATCACCAAGCAAACTTTATTTAGAAGCAGGATCAAGTATAAAAGTTAGAGATGCAATTAATGCACTTATAATTAAATCAGCAAATGATGTAGCAACTGTAGTTTCTGAAAATATATCAGGCAGTGAAAAAGAGTTCGCTAAACTTATGACACGCTATGCAAAAAATTTAGGCATGAATAATACAACATTTAAAAATGCGTCAGGTCTTCCCAATAGAGCGCAATTAACAACTGCAAGAGATATAGCAAAACTTTCACATGCACTAATTTCAAATTTTCCAGAAGAATATAAATTGTTTAGCAAAACAAAATTTACTTATAAGGGTAAGACTTACAAAACGCATAATAAATTAATGTTAAGCTACGATGGCGCTGATGGAATTAAAACTGGATATATAAAAGCATCTGGTTTTCAGTTAGCTTTTTCTGCTGTTAGAGATGATAAGAGATTAATAGGAATTATTTTTGGAGGTGATACAGGAAGCCAACGGAACAAATCTTTAAAAATAATAATGGATAAAGAATTTGCTGAATTAAATATTAAGACAAAAAGTAGTAATAAAAAAATAGTTAAAAAAGACGAGACTGCAAAGCAAAAAATTGAAAAGAAAAAAAATGCTTATTCCATTGTTGTTGGAACATTTAAGTATAGAAATAATGCAGAAAAACAAATCAAATTAATTAAAAGTAAATATCCAGTTTCTACTAAAGATAAAATTTCAAATGTTGTGCTAATAAAAGTTAGCGGTAAACAACTTTATGAATCTAGATTTGAAAATTTTTCTAAAAAAGAAGCGTATACAGCCTGTAAAAGACTGAAAAAATTTAATCGTGATTGTTTTGTTAGACTGTAAACTTATAATTTACACCACTTAAAGATAACTGATTTTCGATAATTGCAATCAAAGACTTAAGGCCTTCTTGAGAAGTAGACTCTGCTCTACAAGTTAGTTGGTTTTGGGTATTACTAGCTCTCATTAGAAACCATCCATCATCATTTTCAACTCTTATTCCATCAATATCTATTATTTTACCTTCTGTATTTTTTATTCTTTCTTTTATTTCTTCAATAATTAAAAATTTTTTTGTTTCATCTACATCAAACCTTGTTTCAGGAGTTGAATAAGTTTTTGGATATATATTAATTAACTCATTCAAAGATTTTTCTTGATTACATAATATTCGCAATAAGCGTAATGCAACGTAAAGTGCATCATCGTAACCATAAAAATCATCTGCATAACATACATGACCACTCATTTCTCCTGATAAAGGGGATTGTAATTCTTTCATTTTTTCTTTTATTGGAGAGTGGCCTGTTTTGGACATAATAGGATCACAATTAAGTTTTTTTGCTTCATCAAAAAAAACTTTACTACATTTAACATCCATAATTATTTTTGGGTTATCATATAAGTCAGCAATTTCTGTACATAGTAATAACATGTACTGATCTGCCCAAACTAAATTCCCTAAGTTGTCTACAACACCCAAACGATCTCCATCTCCATCAAAAGCTAGACCTATGTCACAACTGTTATCTTTGACTGACTTTATCAATTGCTCCATATTTTTTGGAACAGTTGGATCTGGATGATGATTAGGGAAATTTCCATCAACTTCTTCATTAATTAATATATTTTCAGAATTATTTAAATTATTTGTAATTTCCTTAATGACAGCTCCCATCGCACCATTACCAATATCCCAAGCAATCTTTATTTTTTTATTGAGATTAATATTTTGTAATAATCTTTTGGTATAATTTTTTTTAATATCTTGATTAATGATCTCACCATCTTTTAATTTTAAATCATTTTGATCAATTAATTTTTGAAGGCTTTGAATGTCTTCGGCAAAAAAAGAATGTTTGGCTAGAACCATTTTGAAGCCATTGTATTCTGATGGATTGTGTGATCCTGTGACCATTATAACTGCATCTGCATTAAGATGATAATGAGCAAAGTAAGTCATTGGCGTAGGCCCCATACCAATATTAATTACCTTAGCACCTGAGTCTTTTAAACCTTCACATAGAGCTTGGTGTAAATCTGGTGATGTTAATCTTCCATCATAACCAGTAGCTATTATGTTAGATTTTAATCTATTAATTACAGTGTATCCAAATGTTCTACCTATAGTATAGGCTGTGTTTTGATTAATATTATCTCCAACTACACCTCTGATATCATACTCTCTAAGCACCTCTTTATCAAAATTTACAATTTTCAATTTATTTTCCAGTTCCAAAATATTTAAATTCCAAAGCTTTTAAATCTTCTGCGATATAAATATTTCTTAAATCAAAGATTATTTTTTCTTTTAAAAGTTTAGATATTTTTTTGAAATTTAATGCCCTAAATTCATTCCATTCTGTTCCAATAATAATTGCCGAAGCTCCTTCACAAGCTTCATAAGCAGAATTAAAAAAAACAAGATTAGAATTTTCTTTTTTAGCATTTTTCATTGCCTCAGGATCATAACATTGAACATTGTATCCTTTTTCAAATAAGTAAGATGCAATTTTCATAGAAGTAGAATCTCTTACATCATCCGTATTTGGTTTAAAACTTAAACCCAAGAAACAAATAGTAGATTTATTTTTAATATTTGAAATTATTTTTTCTGAAATTTTGTTTATTCGTTTTAGGTTAGAATTATTAACAGCATTAATAATAGATAAATCAATATTCTTTTTTTTAGCAGTTGAGGCGAATGCCTTAACATCTTTTGGAAAGCATGATCCCCCAAATCCAGGTCCAGCATTCAAAAATTTAGATCCAATTCTTTTATCTATACCCATCGCATACGCTACTTGCTGAACATCAGCACCGACAACTTCACATAAATCAGCAACCTCATTAATGAAAGCAATTTTTGTTGCTAGAAAACTATTAGATGCATACTTAATTATTTCTGAGGTTTCAATCGATGTTGCTACAATTGGCGTTTCTTTAAGAAATAAAGGTCTATAAAGCTCCTTCATAATATTTTCAGATTTTTTATTTTCTGTTCCAATAACTACTCTATCTGGTCTTATAAAATCATTAATAGCAGATCCTTCTCGAAGAAATTCTGGATTGGATACAACATCAAAAAGTTTTTGATCAATTTTATTTAAAATAATTTTTTTTACTTCCCTTGTAGTTCCAACTGGAACTGTGGACTTAGTTACTACTAAACAATATTTATTAATATTATCAGCAATTTCTTCAGCAACTTGCCATACAAAACTTAAATCAGCCTCATCCTCTAATCTTCTTGTTGGAGTTCCTACAGTAATAAAAATTATATCTGTATTCTCTAAATTATTTTTAATTGTTGATGCAAAAGATATTAATTTTGTTTTATTTATATGCTTGTCTAGAAGTTCATCCATACCTGGTTCAAAAAATGGACACTTCCCTGATTTAAGCATTTCAAGGCGTTTATTATCTTTGTCTACACAAGTTACAGAATAGCCAAATTCAGCAAAGCATACTCCTGTGACCAGCCCAACATAACCTGTTCCAACTATTGTAAGTTTCATTATTCTAAGATTGTATCTATTATTTTGCTAAATAAACTAAATATTGCTAGTTTGTTATAAATAATATTGAGAAAATTACTGGAAAAATTTAAATTTTTTATTAATTACTATGAAATATGTCCAGAGATCAAAAAATACAAACAGGCATTAATAATATTTCAAATGAGTGGTTTAGAGCAGAAATAGATCGCAAAACACTAAAAAACCTCTCTAAAAGAACTGATTACGAAGGCTGGAAGCATATTATAATTTTTACCCTATCGCTTACCGGCCTCGGCATCCTATCAACTTACTTCTGGCAAACTTGGTGGTTTGTACCATTCTATCTTGCGTATTGTATGTTCTGGGGTGGAGCAGATGCTATTTGGCACGAGTGTGGTCACAGAACAGCTTTTAGAACTCGAAAGTTAAATGATTTCTTTTATCATATTGCAAGCTTTATGAATAACTTTGAACCAGTTAGGTGGAGATGGAGTCATTCTCTACATCATAGTTATACCGCCTCAGTTGATCCTCACGATTACGAAGCTGATGGAAGTATTTTTTCTAAACACACACTTTTAAGTTTTTTAATTAATTTTATCCCTGGAATTGGATTTTTTACTATACACAAGTCATTATATATTGAAATAATCAAACATGCTCTTGGAATTAAAACAGATGTAATGAGAGACTGTATACCTGAAGATAAAATTCGAGATTGTATTAATAGTTCGAGAATTTTTGTTTTTCTTTGGATATCAATAATTGCTTCTTCAATTTACTTTAGCTCATTACTCCCAATATTATTATTTTTAGTTCCAAAATTTTTTGCAACTTTCAATGGTATTTGGGGCATCACTCAACATATGGGTTTACAAGAAAATACAAAAGATCATCGTTTATCTACTAGGTCTGTAAGATTGAACCCTATATTTAGTTTTATTTATTGGAAAATGGAATATCATATTGAACATCACATGTTTCCAATGGTCCCATCTTACAATCTTCCTAAATTGTATGAAGTAATAAAAGATCAGTTACCAGAACCACAAACTTTATACTCTGCATATAAAGATATAATTCCAGCTGTTATTAAGAAATCAAAAAATCCAGATTATTATATACCCGTACAAGTTCCAAATAATTAAACTATACTTGACACTTCCAGAACTTTAGTTTTATTGATAATATTTATGGAGTTGAGAAATTTTATTGATGGTAAATTTATTGATTCAATATCAAAAAAAAATATTCCTGTTTTAAATCCAGCAAATCAGAAAATTGTAGGAAATATTGATGAAGCTCTGGATGAAGAAATAGATTTAGCCTTCCAAGCAGCTAAAAGAGCTTTCGATAAAAGAATTTTAGTTGATATGGACTCAAAAGAAAAATCAAATATGATGAGAGCAATTGCTCAAAAATTAAGGGAACGAAAAGATGAAGGTGGTAAACTTTTAAGTCAAGAAAATGGTAAAACAATCAAACAATGTGTAGATGAATTTAAAGGGGCAGCAGATACATTTGACTTCTATGCCGGACTAACAGATAAAATAGAAAATAAATTAATCCCATCAGGAAATGATACTTTAAATTATGTTGTCTTAGAACCTTTTGGGGTAGCACTACAAATTGTTCCATGGAATTATCCTGTTTCTTTGTTTTCTGGAATGGTTGCGCAAAACTGGATTGTTGGCAATACTATTGTAATTAAACCTCCTGAGTTATGTCCTATTTCTTCAAATTTTTATGGTCAAATATTTGAAGAAGTTGGTGTCCCTAAAGGAATTATTAATATTATTCATGGTTATGGTGAAACTACTGGAAGAAAGCTAGTTCAACATTCAGGTTGTGACTATATCGTTTTCACTGGATCTCCAGAAGTTGCATCAGAAATTTTAAAAGAAACAGCTGATAGAATTATACCCACACATTTTGAATTAGGTGGGAAGTCTGCAGCTATTATTTATCCTGACGCGGATATTGATAAAGCGGTTGATAGTACTGTTAAAGGAATTTTTAAACCTAATGCAGGACAAATATGTGTAGCAATGTCTAGAGTAATTGTACATCCTAAAATAAAAGATGAATATATGACAAAGCTTGTAGCTAAAACTCAAAAATTAAAAGTTGGTGCTGGTGACGAAGATGGTACACAAGTGACACCTCTTATTTCAACTGATCAAATGCAAAGAGTTTCGAATTATGTAAAATCAGGAATACAATCTGGTGCCACGCTAACATTAGGTGGAGATAAAGCTGAAAGAGATGAAGGTAATTATTATCAACCAACAATTTTTGATAACGTTAAAGTTGAATCAACAATTGCACAGGAAGAAATATTTGGTCCTGTTACATCTATTTTTAATTTTGAAGATGAAGAGGAAGCTATAAATATAGCTAATTCAACAAAATATGGATTAGCCTCTGGTGTATTTACTGCTGATGATCAAAAAGCAAAATGGACAGCAGATAGGATACAGGCAGGAATAATTTGGCAAAATGATTGGTTTGTAGATGGTACTAATCTACCTGGTGGTGGATATAAAAGATCAGGTTATGGGAGAGACGGCGGTGTTGATGGTATTTACAGTCACGGACAAACTAAAAGAATAAGTAAAAGATTGTACTAGTTGACATTCACAGTTATTTTTAGTTTAACAACATTATTATAATATTTAAATTAATTCATGGGAGGAATTATGAAATTTATAAAATTATTTTTAATCACAATTTTTCTTCTTCCAGTTTCTATGCATGCATATGCTGCTCCAACTGGACAAGACCTTGGTGATAAATGGTGCTCAGACGTAAAAATGCATTTCTATGCTGGAGGTCCTGAGGCTGGAGGCTTTGCTGGAATAGTTGCAGCAGGAGCAATGAATGCAATTAGAGATACGGGCGCAGATGCTGAAATTATATACTCAGAATGGGATTTTGAAAAAATGGTCCGTCAACTTAGAGAATCAGTTGGACTTGGAGTAGATGCTATTGCAATGATGGGGCATCCGGGAGATGAAGCTCTTATGCCTTTAGCAAAACAAGCTGCTGAAAAAGGTATTTTAATGACTTATCAAAACGTTGATCCATCAGGTGTAAGAGCAAAATTTGGTGGTGGATACGTAGGAGCAAATTTAGCAACTCAAGGTAAAGCTCTTGCAAGAGAAGCAATTAGGCAATTTGGTTTCAAAGCTGGAGATCACGCTATAGTAATGGTTCCTATTGGAGATTACGCTAGAGCTCAAAGAGAAGATGGTGCGAGAATCATATTTGAAGAACACGGAATGACAGTAACTGTTCTTGATGGACAACCAGCTTATGCTTCAGATCCGAATATGACTATCCCAGTTTTCTCAGCAGCGTTAAATGCAAATCCTGAAACAAAAGTAATTGTTCACTCTGGAAGTGATGTAATGAATGTTGCAGAAGGTATTGCCAAAGCTGCTGGTTATGGACCAAATGAGTTACTTCAAATTGGATTTGATACTAGCCCACAAATTATGTCGGCGTTTGAAAAAGGATATGTTCATCTAACATCTGATCAACAACCTTTCCTTCAAGGGTATCTTCCAGTGTTATCACTTTGTCAAACAGCTGTACTTGGTACTGGTGCAATAAACCAAGATACTGGTGCAGGATTTGTTGATACTAATAACTATCAAGCTGTTAAAGCTCTTGCTGATGCAGGCTTAAGATAGATAAATATATTGCTAACCCATTTTAATGGGTTAGCATTTCAAAATTTATGGAAAATATCATTGAATTAGATAATGTTACAAAAAGATTTGGCGGTATTACTGCTCTAAACAAAGCATCATTAAAAGTAACAAGGGGTGAAGTTGTAGGTTTAATTGGTGATAATGGTGCAGGTAAATCAACATTAATTAAAACACTAGTAGGCGTTTATAGTCCTGACGAGGGTGATATACTTATAAGAGGAAAAAAAGTAAACGCTTGGAATGCACTCAAGGCTAGAGAGTCTGGTATAGAAACTGTTTTTCAAGATAGAGCTTTAACTCCACAACAATCGATAGTTAAAAATATTTTTATGGGTAAGGAACTTCGATATCCATTTGGTTTTATAAAAGAAAAAGAACAAATTTTTGAAGCAAATAGATTAATAAGAGAAATAGGTTTTACATCAAAATTAATAAATGCTGAATCTCCAGTTGGAAATTTATCCGGAGGTGAAAGACAAGGTGTAGCAATTGCAAGAGCAATTTATAATAAAGCAGAATTAATTGTTCTTGATGAGCCAACAAATAACTTATCTCTTAATGAAACACAGAAAGTTTTTGATTTCGTCTTAAATGTAAAAAAATCAAATAGATCCGTTCTATTTATTGGTCATAATATTTATCATGTATACGACATATCAGATAGATTTGTAATTTTAGATAGAGGAGAAGTCGTTCATCAACTCAATAAGAATGACATATCTACTCCTGAAGAACTCATGAAAATAATGAGAGATACTATAGGGGCACACTAATGAGCAATAATAATTCATATTTAAGTAATTACTTTCACAGAAATGGAAGAGCTTTAGGAAGCATTGGATACTTCGTACTTTTAATGGTAATTTTTTTAATAGGTGCGCCAGAAGCTTGGATAAGACCTAACCTTCATCAATCTGTATTTGTAATGATGCCAACTTTGATATTTTTAACTATACCATTAGTTTTTCTAGTTGCATCAGGTGAAATAGATCTTTCCTTTGCCTCTACTTACGCTGTAGCAGCTTATGTATTTGCTTTGCTTGTTAAAAATGGAGTTGATCCAGCTATTTGTTTAGTTCTTGGTATTTTTACTGGAGCAGCTATTGGTGCTCTCGTTGGAACATTAATTGTTGTATTTAGACTTTCATCTCTTGTTGCGTCACTTGGAGTATTATTTTTACTGAGAGGTGTAATTCTCTTATTGTCTAACAGCAGATCAATTACGATTATGGAAGTAGAGAACCACTGGATCTACCCTCTTTTAGTTGGAAATTTTTATGGCTTCCCAATGCAAATTTTTTGGGCAGCAATATTTGTAATTTTTTGCTATTATTTTTTTAACAAACATGTTTTTGGTATTCATATTCAACATGTAGGAGATAATTCTGTTAGTGCGGAACAGATGGGTATTAATGTAAATGCCGTTAAGATTAAAGCATTCATGTTTGTAGGTATTGGATCTGCTATTGGTGGAATTTTTACAACAATGATTACTTATACATTTTTCCCTACTCAGGGATTTGGTTATTTATTGCTTGCTCTGGCAGCAGTTTTTGTTGGAGGCACTCCTTACTGGGGAGGGTTAGGAACTATTATTGGAGCAGTATTTGGAGTTGGCATAATTGCCTATATGGAAATAGGAATTATTGCCATTGGCTGGAGTGGCGAGTGGAGACAATTCTTTAACGGATTAATCATATTGCTAGCATTACTAGGACATCGGTTACACGGAGAAAGAGTTAGATAGTACTAGATGACTAATATTATAATTTGGAATGAAAATATTCATGAAGTAGAAAATGAAGAAGTAAAAAAAATTTATCCCAAAGGTATTCATGGCTGCATAAAAGATTTTTTATCAAATGATAATAGTTTAAAAATTAAAACTGCTACGCTCAAAGAAGATCAAAATGGATTAAGTGAGGAATTATTAAAAAATTGTGATGTTGTTATTTGGTGGGGTCACAAAGCACATGATGAAGTATTAGATAAGACAGTTGATTTAATACAACGACGAGTTCTTGAAGGAATGGGTTTGATAGTATTACATTCCGGACATCATTCTAAGATATTTAAAAGATTAATGGGCACTAATTGTAATTTAACCTGGAGAGAATACGGTGAAAAAGAAAGATTGTGGATATGCAATCCTGGCCACCCTATCTGCGAGGGTTTACAACCACATTTTGAACTAGAAATGGAAGAAATGTATGGGGAGCCTTTTCAGGTTCCATCTCCAGATGAAACACTTTTTACTAGTTGGTTTGAAGGAGGAGAAACTTTTAGATCAGGATTATTATATAGAAGAGGAAATGGTCAAATATTTTATTTTCGACCAGGTCATGAAGCATATCCAACTTATCATAATATTAATGTGCAAATTGTAATTAGAAATGCAATACATTTTGTAAAACAGAAAAATAAAGTTTTGTGGGAAGATATACATTCTCCTACTCCCAAAAGTAATAGACCAAAACCTATTGAACAGATTAGTAAGAAAGGTTTTAGTGTAGGACATCCAACAGAAGAAAAATAAAATGAAAATTGGCATTGTTGGAACAGGAAATATCTCTTCAAGGCATCTTGATGAATTTAACAATATGCCAAATGTCAATGTTGAAGCTGTTTGTGATACAAATCAAAAAAATTTAGAAATATTTTTATCAAATAATAAAGATTCAGATATCAGAGGTTATTTGAGTTTAGAAGAAATGCTTGAAAAAGAAAAAACTTTTGATGGTATTAGCAACACAACACCTGATAAGTTTCATAAAGAGACTACACTGCAAATTTTAAAAAGTGGTTATAATGTTTTTTGTGAAAAACCACTTGCTGAAAATTATAGTGATGCAAAAGATATGGTAAATGCAGCAGCTCAATCTAAAAAAATTAATATGGTTAATTTTACTTATAGAGAATCAAGTGCGTATCAAAGATTAGTTCAAATATTAAAATCTGGAGAAATAGGAAATCCTAGACATGTTAGTGCTTGTTATTATCAGTCTTGGCTTACAAGTAATAAATGGGGTGATTGGAGAGAAGAAGATAAATGGCTGTGGAGACTATCAACGCAACATGGAAGTAACGGTGCTTTAGGAGATACAGGTGTTCATATTTTTGATTTTGCTGTTAATGCTGTAGGTGACATAAAAGAGATATGTACTGATTTAAAAACTTACTTCGATAAAGGAAATAAAATAAAAGAATATACATTAGATGCTAATGATGGTTTCAATTCATTAGTTAGATTTGAAAATGGAGCTATCGGAACAATAACTAATACAAGATTTGCAACAGGACATGCAAACTCCTTAATTCTAGAAGTATTTTGTACAAAAGGTGCTTTAAAAGTTGAACTAGATGAGGAAAGAACTAAGTGGTCTACATTGCATATTTGTATTGACGAAAATATCAATAAAATGGCTTGGGATACAATTGAATGTCCAAAAACTCCAAGTAATTATCAAAACTTTATAGAGTCAATAAAAACAAACTTGAATATGCAGCCCGATTTTTATCAAGGTGCAAAAATTCAAAATATTATTGATAAATGTATAGAAAGTAATGAAATTGGAAAATGGGTTGACGTTTAGTGAGACAAAATAGTTAATATTTATCTTTTCAATCTCATAATAGTTTTATAAGGAAAATATATGTCAGAAAAATTAGATAATGTTGATGACAAATGGTTTAGAGCCGAGATAAGTAAAAAAGATCTTAAAGAGTTATCAAAAAAAAGTGATCTAAAGGGATTACAGCATGTAACAATATATTTTATTCTTTTATTTATTTTTGGGTATATGTCCGTAGCTACCTGGGGAACATGGTGGACAGTTTTGTGGTTATGGCTTTACGGTGTTCTTTTCTATTCAAGTAACCCGATTTGGCATGAATGCGGACATAGAACTGCATTCAAATCAAAATTTTTAAATGAATTTTTTTATCAAATTGGTTCTTTTATGACTGACTTTGAACCAACTAGATGGACTTGGAGTCATTTTAGACACCATAGCAATACTTCTTCTGTTGCTGACCCTCATGATTTTGAAGCAGCATTGTTTCATCAATATCCAAGTTTAAAAAGTTTCCTATTTAGTTTTGCTCCATTTTATGAACTTATTAAGTTCAAGGACTCCTTTAAATTTGAAACTATCAAGCACGCGTTAGGAATGACAACACTCGTTATGAAGGAATGTATTCCTCAAGATGAGATTTGGAAATGTCGTCTTATTTCAAGAATACATGTTTCTTTATGGATCGCCTCTTTTGCTCTATCATTTTATTTAATGAACCCTCTTCCTGCATTATTAATATTTTTTCCTAGATACTGGGGCAACATTGTTAACATATTTAATATGACTCAACACATAGGGTTGCCAGAAGACATAAAAGATCATAGGTTCACAACTAGATCTGTACGTTTCAATCCAATATTTAGTTTTTTATATTGGCACATGGAATATCACGTGGAGCATCATATGTTTCCTTCCGTTCCGTCATACAACTTACCTAAGTTGAGTAATTTAATTCAAGATCAATTGCCAAAAGCTAATTCTAGTTTGTATGATGCTTATAAGGAAATAATTCCAGCAATAATAAAACAACATAAAGATAATAGTTATTTTATTCAAAAAGAAATTGCTTCCTAATATAAGTATAGTTACAATTTTTTAACTGAACCTCTATCAATAATCCTAGGCTTAGCCATATAAAAATTATTTTTAGAATCATTACCATTCTTACTCATTAATAACTTTACTGCATTGTAACCTAAGTCCTCTGTAGGATGAGAAATTGAAGTTATTTTTGGTGTAATTAAATTGCTTACTATTAAACTATCATACGTAATAAGAGAAATGTCATGACCAATTTTTATTTTTAGATCATTACACGCGCGTATTGCACCTGCCGCAATATATTCAGTACAAC
>CACNND010000020.1 GCA_902621725.1 uncultured Alphaproteobacteria bacterium
TGTATCTCTAAAGAAGCAAAATTGTTTTTTCCACCTATAACAGCTATTAAATTTTTGATTTTTTTATTTTTTTTACATTCCTTGACAAGTTCTTTAAGCATTTTACTACCATACCCATTATTAATAAAATTAGGATGCACATAAATTGAATGTTCAAATGAAAATCTATACCCACTTTTTTCTCTAAAATTATTTACAAAAGCTAAACTAATAACTTCTTTATCTAAAACTCCCAAAATAAAAGGTAGTTTATTTTTTTTAATTTTTTTTAATAAAGAATTAAATATAAGTTTAGATAATTTTTTTTCTTCAAAATTAGAAAATGAATTTTCAATAAAATAATTATAAATTTTTAATGCCTTAGAGATTTCATTTTCTGTAAAATCTTTTGTTTTTACTCTCATATATCTATCAATTACTATATTGTATTTACAGGATTAATTCTAAATTTTGATTATTATTTAATAAAAAATTGATCAACATAATTATAATTATTTTATTATTAATAATTAAAAAAGGTTAAATTATGTAAAACTTTATAATTTATCAAATATTGCTTTAGCGTCAAAAGTAATTATATTCTCTTAGTATATCTTAATTGGTAGTTTTATGTGGGTGTGTAGCTCAGCGGTAGAGCACTGCCTCGACACGGCAGGGGTCACAGGTTCAATCCCTGTCACACCCACCACTAAATTTTTAAAAAATGTTCTTGAAATTTAATAATATGATATATTTATAATTTATGTTTAAATGTTTACTCGTAGCTACACTTATAGCTTCAATAATTTTCTTAATAATTGATGTAATTTGGTTGAGTTTTGCCACAAAATCATTTTACAGACCGTTAATTGGTAATCTTTTAACAGATAAGCCAGTAATGTGGGCTGCAGCACTATTTTATATACTATATGTTTTTGGTATGGCTCTTGTAGTAATACAACCATGTATTAATTCTGAAAGCATATTTAAAACAATTTATACTGGTTTTATTTTTGGTTTGGTTGCATATGGAACCTATAACTTAACTAATATGGCTGTACTTAAAGGTTGGTCACCAACAGTTACATTTGTAGATATGTTTTGGGGCGGTTCTCTGACAGCGTTATCTTCTAGTACTGGTTTATATTTAGCTAAAAAAATTATTCATTATTAAATTACTCTATTTAATCCAAATTCCAGCAGGTTTATAAGTAAAGGGTTGTGATTTAACTTTTTCTTATATTTTTTTTCAAAAGTATTAATTTTATTTTTGCATAATTTGATTACTTGTTTTTCACCAATCAATTCTAGTAAAGTGCTTTTACCTTGCTTAACATCTTTGCCAGGAGTTTTACCAATATTTTTAAAAGTACCAATTTCATCAATTAAATCATCGATAACTTGAAATATCAAACCAAATAACATTCCAAACTCTTTAGCAAATTGAATGTCATTATTATTTTTATTTTTTAATATAAAAGGTGCTGAGAAAGAGAACTCAAATAATTTTCCAGTTTTTCTTAAGTACATATCCAAAATTTTATTTTTTGACAGTTTTTTATTTTCAAATTCTAAGTCCAGAGCTTGACCAAGAGCTAAACCCCTGTGACCAATACATGAAGAGAGATAATTTATTAATTTTATCTTAGATCTATAATTTTTGCTAATAAGGTTTCCTGAGATCAACTCAAAAGCTAAATCGTGTAAAGCATCTCCAGCCAGAATTGCTGTTGCTTCATTAAACTTTTTATGAGTACTTAGTTTGCCTCTCCTAAAATCATCATTATCCATTGAAGGTAAATCATCATGAATTAATGAATAAGAATGTATACACTCAATACTTGAAGCTATTGTAAAAGCGTCAATCAAGGAAATTTTGGCTATTTTAGCAGACTCCATAACTAGAAATGGTCTTATTCTTTTCCCTCCATTCATAGAGCCATAATACATTGCTTTTGATAAACTGGATTTGTCCAATTTATCTTTTAAAAGATTTTTAAAATTTATATCAAATTTTTTTTTATTTATATTTATTAACGTATTTAAGTTCATAGATATCAATTTATATTTGTTTTAATTTCTAAATTATTTAATACAAATATACGAATATATTTATGAGAATTGAAGAAGAAATAAAACTTGACTATTCAGATGTACTTTTTAGACCTAAAAGAAGCACACTTAAAAGTAGAAAAGATGTTGATTTAAATAGAAAATATACTTTCAAGCACTCAAAACTATCATGGAAAGGAATACCAATAATAGCCTCTAATATGGATGGGGTGGGAGAAATAGGTGTTGCTATAAAACTAGATTCTCATAAATTAATGACAGCTTTAACAAAACAACATGATATAAATCAAATAGCTACTATTTATAAAAAAAATATTTCTTTAGATTCTATTTCGCTTAGTTGCGGAACTAGTAAAAATAGTTATGATAGATTAAATAATATTTTAAAGAAATATCCAAAATTTAAATTTATATGTATTGATGTTGCAAACGGATATTCAGAAAATTTTAGTAATTTTGTTTCAGAGGTAAGAAAAAAATATCCAAAAAAAACAATCATTGCAGGAAATGTGGTTACAGCAGATATGACTCAGGAATTAGTATTGAGTGGAGCAGACATAGTTAAAGTTGGAATTGGTCCTGGAAGTGTTTGTACTACTAGAATTCAAACAGGCGTAGGATACCCTCAACTAAGTGCCGTAATGGAATGTGCTGACGCTGCACATGGGTTAGGTGCACACATCATAGCTGATGGTGGATGTACATGTCCTGGTGATGTAGCAAAAGGTTTTGGTGCCGGTGCAGATTTTGTTATGCTTGGAGGCATGTTAGCAGGTCATAAAGAAGGTGGAGGAACTATAATTAATGATAAAGGAAACAAATATATTGAGTTTTATGGTTCGAGCTCTGAAGAAGCCAATGAAAAACATTATGGTGGTCTTGCAAACTATAGATCATCTGAAGGAAAGAAAGTTAAAATACTTATGAAAAGTTCTTTAGATGGTACTGTTAGAGATATTCTTGGAGGAGTGAGAAGTAGCTGCACATATGTTGGAGCTTCATCATTAAAACAGTTAAGTAAGTGTACTACATTTGTTAGAGTTAATAATCAATATAATGATACTTTTGGGAAAGTGTAAATTAATAACCAATTGCCATTCCATCTTTTCTTGGATCTGACCCTCCAATAAGAACACCGTTTTTTCTATCTATTTGTATACATTGACCACCTCCGATAGAATTTTTGTTTATTTTAATTTTATGACCAATATTATCTAATTTTTTAACAATTTCATTATCAAGAGATTTCTCAACATTTAAATAACCATTAAGAGCGAATGCTCTAGGAAAATCTAATCCTTCTTGTATCGATAAATTATAGTCAATTACATTTTGTATCAGATGGCTTTGTCCAATAGGCTGGTATTGCCCACCCATGACTCCATATGAATATAGTGTTTCATTATTCTTATTTGTGATTAAGCCAGGAATAATAGTATGAAGAGGTCTTTTTTGACTGTCTATTGAATTTGGATGATTTTCTTCTAATCTGAAATTAACTCCTCGATTCTGAAAAAGTATTCCAGTTTTATCACTTGTAATTCCACTTCCAAAACCATGACATATTGAATTAATAAATGATACTGAATTTAAATCCTTGTCTACTACACTTAAATATATTGTTTCAGGATGAGAGGTTACAAACCCATTCTTTGAAAAGTAAATTTTTTCTTTATTAATTTTTGAACATAATGAGTTAATATATTTTTCACTCAAATAATCTTTAATATTTATATTATTATAATTTGGATCACCAAATATTGTTTCTTTAACTTCAAAACATATTTTGGAAATTTCAGCCTGTAAATGATATCTCTCAAAACTTAAAGGATCATATTTTTTAATATTCAATTTATCTGTCATTGCCATCATCATTAATACGACCAGGCCGGGACTATTAAGTGGACACTGATGTATTTTTAAACCTCTATATAAATTTGATATTGTTGGTGAAAATAATGTGTTTTGATTATAAAAATCTTCTTCAGTATGAAGACCTCCATACTTATTTAATGTCTTGACCATATCTTTAGTAATTTCACTCTGATAAAATCCTTTTATTTTGTTTTTTGAAATTTTTACTAAAGTATTTGCTAATGGAATATTTTTAAATATTTCACCAAATTTAAAACTTTGATTTTTTTTTAAAAATAATCTCTTAGAATTAATATTTTTTTTAAGTTTATCCTCATTTTCTTTCCAGGCAATAGCCTCCACTTCGTGAACTGGAAATCCATTTCTAGCAAAATTTTCAGCTCCAGATAAAATTTCTTTAAAATCAATTTTTCCAAATTTTTCATGCATAGAACACCATGCATGAACTGCTCCAGGAATTGTTACTGAATGGGGGCTAGTTAACCCAATGTCTTTAATTTTATTTTCTTTAAAGTATTTTAAATTTGCTCTTTTGGGAGTAATCCCTGAACCATTAACAGCAATAGGTTTTTTTCCATTTATCGAAATAATTGCAAAACAATCTCCTCCAATTCCTGTTGCACTGGGACATACTACTGCTTGAACTGCAGAAGCTGCAATAGCTGCATCAATAGCATTTCCACCTTTTTGTAGTATTTTTATAGCTTCAATTGAGCTAAGTGGGTTTGAAGTTGCTACCATACCATTTTGAGCTAAAACATTTGATCTTCCAGGGTAAGATAGTTTTCTCATAATTAAATTAACTATTATATGTTTGACAAAGTAAATCATAGAATTTAAAGGCAATTTCATGAAAGTTAAGTGCTCATTAAAATCTGCAAAAACACGGGATAAAGATTGTAAATTAGTACGTAGAAAGGGAAGAATTTACGTAATAAATAAGAAAAATCCTAGGATGAAAGCACGCCAAGGATAGCCAAGGATTTATTCACTATATATTTTCTGCAATAAACTTTTCAGCTTCAAGAGCAGCCATACAACCCATCCCAGCAGCAGTTACTGCTTGTCTATATATTTTATCTTTTACATCACCGGCTGCAAAGACTCCTTTAATGCTTGTTTCCGTACTATCTGGCTCAGTAATTATGTAATTTTCATTATCCATTTTAAGTTTATTTATAAAAAGTGATGTTGCTGGATCATGCCCTATTGCTATAAAAGCACCGTTAACATTTACAGTTGTTTTACTGCCATCCAATGTATTCTCTAAAATAATTTTTTTCAATGTATTTGGGTTTTCTTCTCCAACAAATTCAGAAACCTTACTGTTCCAAATTACTTCAATTTTTTTATTGTTGAATAATCTTTCTTGTAAAATTTTTTCAGCTCTCAAACTATCTCTTCTATGGATTAGTAAAACCTTTGAAGCAAATTTAGTCAAAAACATTGCTTCCTCTACTGCACTATTTCCTCCACCTATAACTGCTACTTGCTGATTTTTGAAGAAAAATCCATCACAAGTTGCGCAAGCAGAAATACCAAATCCTTTAAATTTTTTTTCACTCTCCAAATTCAACCATCTCGCTTGAGCACCTGTTGCAATAATGATTGATTTGGATATAAATTCTTTTCCTGACTCAGTTTTAGAAGTAAATGGATTTTTTTCAAAATTTACTGAAGTTACAATATCGTTATGAAAAACAGTTCCTACCTTTATAGCTTGCTCTTTCATTTGTTCCATAAGCCAAGGACCCTGAATAACATTTTCAAATCCCGGATAGTTTTCTACATCTGTAGTGATTGTCAGTTGACCACCTGGTTCTAAACCTGAAACTAAATGTGGTTTTAAATTTGCTCTTGCTGCATAAATCGCCGCAGTATAACCTGCTGGACCAGAGCCAATAATCAATACATCATTTTCTATTTTTTCAGACATATGATTAAATTAATAATTTAAACACTTTTTTCAACTGGCCAATCTGTTTTAAAAGTAACATAATTAATTTGGATACATCTTCTCTCTTTTTGAATTTCTTTTAATTCAAGCCCATGCCAAGTATCATCTCCTGAAGAAAAAAAATAACCACTATTATGAATATATTCAATTGTTTTAACTAATTTAAAATCTTTATCGTATAGATCTGTGCCTAAATTTGATGCTTCATTATAAGGATTTGCCCAAACCATCATGGTCATTAGTTTTTCTGAGATATCCTTATGAGGTTTTAACCAAAATCCTTTTTTATCTCCAATTACTTCTACTCTAACATATGAATTTGATAAATCTTTATTAATTATTTTTGATATTTTATTAACCATTTTTATACTTTGCAGGGATTGAATTAACTTTGTAAGATAAGGAAAATTTTCAAAATTATTTTTTGTTATAAAAAGTCTTAATTTTCCATCTATTCCCTGTCCTGTATAATCAGCGGCCCTTGTCCCATCGTACATTCTATCCCCCGATGGAATATTACTAAAGGAAATTTCATCCAATGCACCTTCTTCTAAGCAATTACTAAACACCCAATGATTAAAGGGAAACTCTGAGTGAACTAAATTCTCAAGATTCATTATTCCTTTTTATAATTCTTTTTTTTATAATTCCAGCGATTCTTTTGCTTTCCTCTAGTTTTGTATATGTCCAATTATCTAATTTGCCAGAAGTATTTAGATCTCTTGTTATATTCATTTTTTTAAACTCTTCATGAAATCTTATAAATCGTTTACTCTTTCTCTTCATTGGTAATTGATAAACATAAATTGGTTTACCAGATATACTTGCTTCAGAAATCATGGAGGTTGAGTCAGAAGTAATAATAAAATAACTTGAATTATAAAGAGCAAATTCGTATGGATTGTTTCCTTCTCCAAACCATAAAGTAGATATGGAGTTCAATTCTTTTTTCAAAATATGTTTAATATTTTTACTAGTTCTTCTTGAGGTCAGAACTAAAATTTCATTATCGTTATAATTTTTCAAATTTTTAATTTTTTTGCAAAGATCCAAAGTATTTTCTATAGAAAAATTATAGTGATTATTTTCACCTCCAACAATACATGTAATCAAATTTTTTGTACTAATTTTATAATGATTTTTTAATTTATTAAATTTTTTAAAATGATGAATTGCACCTGTCGAATTTATTACATTTTCACCAAATAAAGCATCATGATTTGGAGCTATAACATATGTGAAGTTTTTTGAAGAAATTTTTGGGTTTTGAATATGAATATTAATTATATTTGGATATTTTTTTTTAAGATAGACTGATAAGTAAACACTTTTTCTCCCACAGCTAATAACCACATCAGGTATTTCGTTTGACGGTAACTTATTTTTGAATATCCAACTGAAAATAGGAAGTATTCCAGGTTGCAATTTACTCCAAGGAAAAATTATTTCAGTTTTCAGTTCTTTTATCTTATCACTTAATTCATTTGCAAGACCTTTTGTCTGACTTATCATCCCTTGTGAACCATCAGTTAATGACCAAATTTTAGGACTGTGTATATTCAAAGGTATTTTACTGATAATATCGTATAACTTTTTAGACCTTTTGGACTATTAATTTCAACATTATCTTCTTCTGTTTTACCAATCAAGCCTCTCGCTAAAGGACTTGTTATTGAAATTTTTTTATTTTCAATATCTGATTCATATTCCCCAACTATTTGATATTTTTGTTTTTCTCCACTTTCATCATCTTCTATTTCAACTGTTGCACCAAATTTAATATCTTTACCCTCTACAGACTTAACATCTATTACCTCTGCTTTACTAATGGCACTTTCTAAATCTATAATTCTTCCTTCTATTAAACTTTGTTGTTCTTTAGCATATTGGTATTCTGCATTTTCAGATAAATCACCATGGCTTCTAGCTTCTGCTATTGCTTCAATTATTTTAGGTCTATCTTTAGTGGTTAGTTCTTTTAATTCATTTTGTAATTTTTTATAACCTTCAGCAGTCATTGGAATTTTATTCATAAACTCATGATGATTTATTTATTTTTTATAGTCAATAAAATTAATTTATACTTTGAAGACTTTTTATTGTGAATTCTTGACTTTTCATATGTTCAATAGCATCTACCGCAACTTTTGCTCCAGCAATTGTAGTATAATATGGAATATTATACATTAATGATGTCCTTCTAATACTATAGCTATCTCTAATTGATGATTGTGTCTTTGTTGTATTAATTACAAGTTGTATTTCATTATTGACTAATGAATCAACTACATGCGGATTACCTTCTTTAACTTTATTTACAATTTTTGTCTTGATTTTATTGGCGTTTAAGAATTCAGCCGTTCCTTTAGTTGCAAGTAGATTAAAATCTAATCCTGCTAACTTTTGAGCTATTTCAGTAATGAACTTTTTATTATCATTATCTATTGAAATAAATACAGTTCCGTTAGGTGGAAGAATATTTCCGCAGGCTATCTGACTCTTTATGTAGGAAGATAAAAAAGTTTCATCTATTCCCATAACTTCTCCAGTAGATTTCATTTCAGGACCTAATATTAGATCAACACCATCAAATTTATTGAAAGGAAAAACAGATTCTTTAACATTGAAGTTTTTTAATTCATTACTTTTATAATTTTTCATAATTGATTTAAGACTTTCACCAACCATTACTTTAGCCGCAATTTTTGCGATTGGAACACCTTTTGATTTGGCCACAAATGGTACAGTCCTGCTTGCTCTTGGATTTACTTCTAAAACATATATTTTTTTATCTTTAATTGCTAATTGAGTATTCATTAATCCAACAACATTAATTTCATTGGCAATTTTAGAAACCCATTCAATAATTTTATTCTGTGTTTCTTTACCAACAGAATAAGGGGGTAGGGAACATGCACTATCTCCAGAGTGAATTCCTGCTTCTTCGATGTGTTCCATAATGCCAGCTACATATATTTCTCCATCTTTATCTCTAATTATATCTACATCTATTTCTTTGGCATTCTCAAGATATTCATCAATTAAAATTATATTATTTGCAGAGACCTCAAGAGCTTCATTGGAAAATGATTCTAAATTATCTTTATCGTATGCAATTTGCATAGCCCTCCCTCCAAGTACATATGAAGGCCTAACTAATACAGGATACCCAATTTCTTCAGCTTTTTCTAAAGTTTGAGCAACTGTATTTGCAAATGCATTTTTTGGTTGCGAAATTTTTAGTTTCATTAATATTTCACTGAATCTATCTCTATCTTCAGCTAAGTCTATTGCTTCAGTTGAGGTCCCTATAATATTTATTCCTGCTCGCTCTATTTCTTTTGCTATTTTTAATGGAGTCTGACCTCCAAATTGAACTAAAATACCGAGAACATTTCCTTTACTTTTTTCTTTATTGTATATTTCAATAACACTTTCAGCTGTAAGTGGTTCAAAATACAGTCTATCAGCAGTATCATAATCGGTTGAAACTGTTTCTGGATTACAATTTATCATTATTGTTTCAATGCCTTTTTCTTTTAATGCATAGACAGCATGTACACAGCAATAATCAAATTCAATTCCTTGGCCAATTCTATTAGGACCGCCTCCAAGAATTATTACTTTGTCTTTTGACGTAGGATATGCTTCACAAAATTTAGTATTTTCGAAATCCCAATCATAAGTAGAATAAAGATATGGGGTTTTAGAACTAAATTCTCCTGCACATGTATCCACAAGTCTGAAGACAGGATTAATATTGTTATTATTTCTAAATTTTCTTAATTCATTTTCTTTAATATTTAATATTGATGAAATTTTACTATCTGAGAATCCTATTTTTTTTGCATATAAAATTATATTTTTGTTTAAGCCTTTTTCTTTTAAGATTTTTTCAAAATCAATTATTGTTTTAATTTGATATAAAAACCATTTATCATATTTTGTAATTTTATTTATTTCATTAACTGTTAACCCAATTCTAAGTGCCTCACCTACAACTAATAAGCGTTGAGAAGATTGTATCTTAAGTTCACTCAAAATTGTATTTTTATTATTTGATCTAAGTTTAGGTTTATCAAAACCAGTTAAACCGTACTCTAGAGAGTTAAATCCTTTTTGGATTGATTCATTAAAAGACCTGCCTATACTCATTGCCTCTCCAACAGATTTCATAGATGTCGTTAAGTCAGAATTAGCACCAACAAATTTTTCAAAAGTAAATCTTGGAATTTTTGTCACAACATAATCAATAGTTGGTTCAAAACTTGCTGGTGTTGTTGTAGTTATATCATTCTCAAGTTCATCCAAGGTATAACCTACAGCTAATTTTGCTGCAATTTTTGCTATTGGAAAACCTGTTGCTTTTGATGCTAATGCAGAAGATCTACTAACTCTTGGATTCATTTCAATTACATTAATTTCCCCATCATCAGGGTTGATTGCAAATTGAACATTTGAGCCACCAGTATCCACACCTATTTTTCTAAGAACCTTAATGCTAGCATTTCTTAAAATTTGATATTCTTTATCAGTTAATGTTAAGGATGGAGCTACAGTAATGCTATCTCCAGTATGAACACCCATTGGATCAACATTTTCAATTGAACAAACAATAATACAATTATCTTTATTATCTCTTACCACTTCCATTTCAAATTCTTTCCAACCTGAAACAGATTTTTCAATAAGTATCTGATTTGTTGGGCTGGCATTTAAACCCCTATTACATAAATCAATAAATCCCTCATCATCATAGGCAACACCACCACCAGTACCCCCAAGTGTAAAACTTGGCCTTATTACAAGAGGCAAATTTAATTCATTTTTTACCTTTTTTGATTCTTCTATTGTGTTTACTACGTAACTTTTTGGACAGTTTAGACCTATTTCTTTCATAGCATCTTTAAATTTTTGTCTATCTTCTGCTAATTCTATTGCTGTAGGATTAGCACCAATCATTTGTACTCCGTGTTTTTCAAGTATACCATTATTAAATAGTTCCATTGAAACGTTTAAAGCAGTTTGACCTCCCATAGTTGGTAGAAGAGCATCTGGTTTTTCTATTTGAATTATTTTTTCAACAAAATCTTTAGTTATTGGTTCAATATAAGTTTGATCTGCTAATTCTGGATCAGTCATTATTGTTGCTGGATTTGAATTAATTAATACAATTTTATAACCTTCATCTCTAAGCGACTTGCAAGCCTGTGCACCAGAATAATCAAATTCACAAGCTTGACCAATAACTATAGGTCCCGCACCAACTATTAATATTTTTTTTATATCAGTTCTTTTTGGCATTTTTTTCTATAAGATTATAAAATTCTTTAAATAAATAATGACTATCGTGTGGACCTGGAGAAGCTTCAGGATGATACTGAACACTAAATGCTGGCAAATGCTTATGTCTTATTCCCTCATTAGTACCATCAAATAGAGAGATATGAGTTTCAATAATATCATTGCTGAAACTTTCTCTATCAACTTCAAAACCATGATTTTGTGAAGTAATTTCAACAATTCCTGTTGTAAGATTTTTAACGGGATGGTTTGAACCTCTGTGACCCTGAAACATTTTTTTAGTCTTTGCATTTAATGCTAATCCTAAAATTTGATGCCCTAAGCATATTCCAAATATTGGAATATTATCATCAATTAGTTTTCTAATCACATCAACTATTTTACTACCTGTCGCATAAGGATCACCAGGACCGTTTGATAAAAAAATTCCTGAGGGATTAGTTTCTATTATTTCTTCATAGCTAGAAAATAAATTTAATACAGTTGGGTTAAGATTAAACTCATTTAGATTTCTTAAAATATTATTTTTGATTCCAAAATCTAAACAAGTAACATTATATTTAAATTGGCTTTTAGTTGATTTATCACTCTTCCATATTCCTTTCTTCCAAATATAGTTTTGCTCTGTAGATACTATTCCAGCCAAATCTAAATTTTTAAGACCTTTCCACTCATTTATTTGAGTTTTAAGTTTTTCAATTTTATTTTCACCTTCTCCAAAGTGAATCACCGCTGCTTTCTTTGCTCCCTCCAAAGATAATTTTTTAGTTAAGTATCTAGTATCAATCCCAAAAATACATGGAATTTTATTTCTTAGAAAATATGAATTTAAATCATCCTCAGCTCTCCAATTTGAATATTTTGATAATGGTTGATTGATAACACAACCATCAGCATAGATTTTTTTTGACTCCTGATCTTCTTGATTTGTCCCTACTATTCCAACGTGTGGAAAAGTAAATGTTATGATTTGTTTTGTGTATGAAGGATCAGATAAAGCTTCCTGATAACCTGTTTGCGAAGTATTAAAACATAGCTCTCCTACTGCTGCTTTTTTCTCTCCCAAACCATAACCCCAAAGAATTTCTCCATTTTCCAATACAAGAGCGGCGGTTTTATTGTGAATATGTGAATCTTTTTTTAAAACTTCCATTATATTTTGATGAAGCAAAATGATAGTTAGTATGCATTTATAACAATGTAGTCAAGGATTAGTTGAAATTAGAAAGAAGAATTATATTATCAAAATAAATAAATTAGAAAGTGAAATAAATATGAGCCTAAAAGATAAGATCGAAACTCATTATAAAAACTCTATTAAAGAAAAAGACAGTAATTCCATAAATACTTTAAGATTAATAAAGAGTGCAATTAAAGATAAGGAAATTTTGATAAGAGGAAAACAAGATTCTTTGAAAGATTCTGATATTTTAAGTTTACTCCAAAGCTTAATTAAACAAAGAAAAGACTCAATAGAAGCGTTCGAAAAAGCGAATCGGAATGATCTTATTGAAAATGAGTTAAATGAAATCAAAATAATAGAAACATTTTTACCTAAGCAAATAGACGAAAATGAAACCACATCAATTATCAGGGATATAATTAATGAGAATAATTTTACTTCTTTAAAAGATATGGGTGTACTTATGAAAATAATCAAGGAAAAGTATACTGGAAAAATAGATATGGGTTTAGCTGGAAAAATTGCTAAATCATCTTTGAGTAATTAATGTCATTTTCAAAAAATGATCTTGAATTAATAAAGTCTAAAATAGTTCTTTCACAAGAAATAGAAAAAAAAACAAAAATTATTAAAAAAGGCAGAGATAGTTGGTGTTGCTGTCCTTTTCATGAGGAAAAAACTCCATCATGTAAAATAAATGATGAATTAGGTTCATATTATTGTTTTGGTTGCGGTGCTAAAGGTGATATTTTTACTATATATACAGATCTTTATAATTTCTCATTTCCTGATGCTGTAAAAGAATTATCTCAAAGAGTAGGAGTTAGAATAGTTGATAATTATGACTCAAATATAAATAAAAAAAATGAAAAAATTTATAATATTTTAGAATTATCTGCAAAATGGTTTCAAAATAATCTTAATGAAAATAATACCTGCAAAGAATATTTAAAAAAAAGAAATCTTTCAGATGAAACTGTATTATATTTTAAGCTAGGATATTCCTCTAATTCAAAAACAACTTTGTATGATTTTTTAAAAGAACAAAACTTTAATGATAAGGAAATTTTAGAAAGTAATGTTGTAAAATTAGATAAAAATAACAAAATAAGAGATTTTTTTTATAAAAGATTAATTTTTCCAATTGCTGATGAGTATGGAAAGATTGTAGGTTTTGGGGGAAGAGTTTTAGACGACTCAAATCCTAAATATATAAATTCACCTGAAAGTAATTTTTTCAAAAAAAGAAATATATTATATAATCTTTATAACGCTAAACAAACTATAAGATCTAAAAAAAATATATTAATTTGTGAGGGATATATGGATGTTATTAGTTTATATGAAAAAAAAATCAAAACAGGTGTTGCCCCTCTAGGAACAGCTTTAACAGATTCACAACTTTTATTATCTTGGAAATATGTAAATAAGCCTACCATTATGTTTGATGGTGATGAATCTGGGTTAAGAGCATCTTTGAAGACTGCATTGATGGCCTTACAATATGTTTCTCCAAACAAATATTTACAATTCATTAAATTACCAAAGAATGATGACCCTGATAGTTTTATAAATAAAAATTCATTACAAAATTTTGTTTCATTGCTAAAAAATCCTCTTTCATTAGTAAGTTTTATTTTTGAACAATCTTCTAATTCTATCAATTTTGATAATGCTGATAATAGAATTACATTTGATAAGTATATTGATGATATAGTTGATACAATTAAAGATAAAAAAATAAAATATTTTTATAAAAATGAATTTAAGAATCTATTTTTTCAAAAACTTAAATCAAATAAATCTGCATTAAATTTAAACACTAAAATGGAACTTAAAGAATCTCTCGTAGAAAAACAAATTATATCTTTTTTTGCTTCTTATATTAATCACAAAAGTATTAGAGATAGTATAGCAAAAAATCTTTTAGAAAGTGAACTTTTAAATGAAAATATGCTTTCATTTTTCAATTTTCTTAATGATCCAAAAAATAACATTTTATCGTTTGAAGATTTATATTTAGTTAAAAATTTACCAATTGATTTTACAACATTTTTAAAAAAACTTAAGGATTCTAGTCTTTTTCAATTATTCCCTTATGCAAAGAATGATTACAATTCAGATCAGGCTTTAAAAGAAATAACAGAATCTATCAAAAATTTAAATACTAGGCTTTCAAATTTGAA
>CACNND010000021.1 GCA_902621725.1 uncultured Alphaproteobacteria bacterium
ATTTCAAAAATTGTAGTATTATTTTCATTTTCAATTTTTCTAGCTCTATAGAAATCGCAAAGCTGATAAACTTTCTTTTTATTTGTATCAGAAATATAAATGTAAACTAAAGCAACCTCAGCTTCTACTGAACTGCCCTCTTGATTTAAATTTGTAACACTATGAACAGGAACAATTCTAAGTAACTGTTTTTCAATTTGACTAACAACCTCTGAAGTACCATGTGTCACAATGGTAATTCTAGAAATATTTTCATCATTACTAACTTCAGCTACGTTCAAACTATCAATGTTATATCCTCTCCCAGAAAACATCCCTATAACTCTAGCTAAGACTCCTGGCTCGTTATCAACTAATACAGTTAATATATGTCTTTTGGTCTCTGATACTTGATCAGGAGAATCATAAACAGATTTATTCATTAAACTAAAATTTTTCCTTTTTCGGCAGATTTTTTATCTTGTTTTTGATCTTTACTTAACATCATTTCATTGTGAGCAGATCCACTTTGAATCATTGGAAAGCAATTCTCTTCTTTAGTAACCCAAATATCTGCAATAACTGTATTTTTTGTTTCTATCATTTCAGATATAACATCATCAAGCTCGTCGGTTGTTTTTGCTCTTAGCCCAACAGCTTTATAACTTTCAGCTAACTTTACAAAATCAGGTAAACTATCAGTATAACTCTCAGAATATCTACCGCCATGTAAAAGTTCTTGCCATTGTCTTACCATTCCCATGTATTCATTGTTTAGAATAAATATTTTTACTGGCAATCTATATTGAACAGCCGTGCTCATTTCTTGAATATTCATGAGTATGGAAGCGTCTCCTGCTATATCAACTACTAAGGCATCTGGATGTCCAACTTGAGCTCCAATTGCAGCAGGAAACCCATATCCCATAGTTCCTAAACCACCTGATGTTAGCCATCTGTTTGGTTCCTCAAATTTATAAAATTGCGCAGCCCACATTTGATGCTGGCCTACCTCAGTAGTAATAAATGTTTTTGTATTTTTTGTTAACTCATAGAGTCTTTGAACCGCATACTGAGGTTTAATCTGCTTACCTTCATTATTATAGTTTAAACAATCTACTTCTTTCCATTTGTTTATTTTATCCCACCATAATTTTAGTGCTTCATCATCTATTTTAAATTTTTTTTCTTTCCAAACTTTGATCATCTTTTCAACAACCTGTTTAACATCACCTATTATTGGAACATCGACATTTATAGTTTTATTAATATTACTTTCATCAATATCAATATGGATTTTTTTTGAATTTGGAGAAAATGCATCGAGTCTTCCGGTAACTCGATCATCAAATCTTGCACCAATATTAATCATAACATCACATTCATGCATAGCCATATTTGCTTCATACATTCCGTGCATTCCAAGCATGCCAAGTGAGTTTTTATCTGATGAGCCTACTACACCCAGACCCATTAAAGTCATTGTAACTGGTGATCTAACCATATTTATAAATTCTCTAACTAATTTTGAAGCTTTTGGACCAGAATTAATACATCCACCACCAATATAAAAAATTGGTTTTTTAGATTTTGAAATTAATTCAACTGCTTCTTGAATTTTATTTTTTTCAAAATCAGGACTTGGCTCAAATAATCTATGTGAAGGAATAATTATTTTACTTTTTTCTTCATAAGTACCAGAAGCAAATTGAACATCTTTTGGAATGTCAATTAATACAGGTCCTGGTCTTCCATTTTGAGCAATTGTAAATGCTTCATGAAATACAGATGATAATTTATTAACATCTTTAACTAAGTAGTTATGTTTAGTACAAGGTCTTGTTATACCTGTCGTGTCACATTCTTGAAATGCATCACTGCCAATTAAGTGTTGTGGTACCTGCCCAGTTATACATACAATAGGTACGCTATCCATCATTGCATCAGTTAAACCAGTTACAACATTTGTTGCACCAGGTCCTGATGTAACAAGAACTACTCCAGTTTTACCAGTAGACCTAGCATAACCTTCCGCTGCATGTATAGCGCCACCTTCTTGTCTTACTAAAACATGCTTAATTGAATTTTGCTTAAACAAAGTATCGTATATTGGTAATACTGCCCCACCAGGATATCCAAAGACAACTTCTACGCCTTGTTCAGCTAAGCTTTTTAAGACAATTTCAGCACCTGTTATTTCATTATTCATTGATTTTAGCTCTTAGGCTGTGGATAAAATAAAATCAATAAATTAGTTCAATTTTGCTCTAAATTAATGGATTTTAAGTCAATTTCGTCTGGAAATTTATTAATTTTTTTAAAAATATTAAGATTTGAAGATTTCCACCAAGTATGTTGTCTTTTTACATAGTTTCTTGTTACCTGCTGTATTTTAGAAATACATTCCTCAATTGATACTTCGTTATTAAGATAAGATTGAATTTCAGGAACTCCGTGGGCTTTCATTATTGGTAAACTATTATTATAATTTAATTTAAGTAAATTTTTAACTTCCTCTATTGCACCATCCTCCATCATTAAGTGTGTTCTATGATCTACTCTTCTATAGTTTTCTTTTCTATCTGGAAGAAATAATAATATTTTGTAATTTTTTAAATTAATAAATTTTTTATTTTTACTTTTTTTCCAGTCACTAAATTTTTTCTTAGTAAAAAAATTTACTTCCCATATTCTTCTTATTCTTTGAATATCATTAGGCGCAATATTAATCATTGCATCACTATCTAGTTCTTTAACTAAATTAAAAAAATTTTCCTTACCAATTTTTAAAATCATTCTTTCTGATTCTTTTTTTACTTTTTCAGGAATAAATGGAATTGAAACTATTCCATTAATTAAAGACTCTATGTAAAGACCTGTGCCTCCAACTAAAATAGGAGTTATGTTTTTATCAACCAAATAATTAATTTTTTTTGATGCTTCCTCACACCATTTTTGTACATTAAATCTAGTATCACCTTTTACAAATCCATAAAGATGATGATTTATTTTTTTTTGATCATGTATAGTCGGTCTAGCAGTTAGGATACTTAACTCACTGTAAATCTGCATACTATCTGCATTTATAATCTCACCATTTAGTTTTTTGGCCAGACTTAAAGCAAATTTTGATTTTCCTGATGCAGTGGGCCCTAATACAAAATAGATTTGAGTTCTCAATTATTCTTAAATTTAATTGTTACCCAATTTTGCTCATCATCTCTAATTATTTTTAGTAATAATGAAGATCTACCTGTTTTTTCTAAAGAATTTACTAATTCTTCAAATGAATTCATATTATTAATAATCTCTCTATTAACTTCTGTAATTATATCTCCATTTTGCAAACTACTTTCAACATCATCAATTGAAATTACTTTAACTCCACTTTCATGATCTTCAATAGTAATTCCTAAAGATACTATTTTTAAGTTTCTTTCAATATTTGAAGTTGTTTTTCTTTCCGTAACTACCTCTCCAGGTAATTCTCCTAAAATTACTTCAATATTAATCTTTTTATTTTTTCTCCAAACTTCTAGGATAGCAGTGGAGCCTACATCTGACTCTGCCACAACTCTAGGTAGATCAGGCATCTTTTTAATTTCTATATTGTTAAATTTTAAAATTACATCGCCTGGTTCTAATCCAGCAGTTTTTGAGGGGCCGTTAGGATTGACATTTGATATGAATGCGCCTTTTTGATCAGGCAATCCAAGACTATCCGCAAAATCCTTTGTAACGGGTTGTATTTGTACACCTAGCCAACCTCTTTTAGTTTTCCCAAAATCTTTCAATTGTTGTACTATTTTTTTTGCGCTATTTGCGGGTATAGCAAATCCCAAACCAATACTTCCCCCTGTTTGCGAAACAATAGCGGTATTAATTCCTATTACTTCTCCATCTAAATTAAATAATGGTCCTCCGGAATTACCACGATTAATAGATGCATCAGTTTGTAAAAATTTAACATATGGTCCACTACCTAAATCTCTTGAGATTGCAGATATAATTCCTGCAGTAACAGTTCCTCCCAAACCAAGAGGGTTTCCAATGGCAATTGACCAATCTCCAACTCTCATCTTATCCGAGTCTCCCCAACCAACATATGTAAGTTTTTTGTTTTTTGGATCAATTTTCAATACAGCTATGTCTGCTTTTGGATCTCTTCCAAGTAATTCAGCTGTAAACTCTGTTTCATCATTTAGAATAACAGTTATTTCATCAGCTCCTTCAATTACATGATTATTTGTAACAACTATACCATCTTCACTTATTATAAAACCTGACCCAAGCCCTGTCATAGGTCGTTGTGATCTTCTTTGATCACGATCAAAATATTCTTTAAAAAAATCATCAAAAGGAGATCCCTCTGGAAATTGTGGTATTTGATTTTGGTTATTATTTTCAACAATTGTAGTTGATGCAATACTAACTACTGCAGGAGATAATTTTTCTACTAAATCAGCAAAACTCTCAGGAACAGCAAGTAATGGTTTCGAAAATAAAATAGAAATTAAGAATAAAAATTTAATTCTCATATTAATTGTCATAGTATTTGAACGTGAAATAAATAAGGCAAAGTCCTAAAAGAGCAAAAAATAAACTGATATTTTTTATAGTTTTTGAATTTATAAGAGAGATCATATCGAAATATTTTTTTAAATTGTTTGCTAAGAAAAAATAGAGGACCCCTTCAATGATCAGCACTAGACCTATGCTTATTAGTAAAATTTCAAACATTAATTTTGGATATCTATTTCACCAAAAAACTTTTCACAAACTTCCCCTGGAGCAATTACCATAGACATCTCCGTGTCTCCAAAAGTATCCTTACAAGCTTGCATTGTTCTTAAAAAATCGAAAAATTCCTCATCAAGACTATAAGCATCACCTAGTATTCTATTTTTTGCAGCATCACCTTCACCTCTTAGTATAGAAGAAGTTCTTTCAGCCTCTGCTAAAATAACTGTTTGCTGTCTATCTGCTGATGCAACAATTTCTTTAGAAAGTTCTTCACCTTCTGCTCTTAATAAATTTGCTTCTTTTTCACGTTCAGAACGCATTCTTTGATAAACGTTATTAGATACTTGTTCAGTTAAATCTGTTCTTCCAATTCTAATATCTACAATTTTAACGCCAAAAGAATTCTCATTAACCTTAATTTGTTTTTCAATTTCATTCATAATATTAATACGTTCATCACTGAGAAGTGACGTCAGAGAATATTGAGCAATTACACCTCTAACCGCAGCATTTATGATTCTTCCAAATCTATCTGAAAAAGTAGTTTCATTTCTAACTGTCTGATAAAACTTTAGAGGATCAACAATGTTGTATCTAGCAAATGAATCAACAATGATTCTTTTTTGATCTGAAAGTATCATTTCTTCAGGTTGGGGATCAAGATTGAGTAATCTAGAATCTAAAAAAACAGCATCTTGAATAAATGGAATTTTAAACTGAAGGCCGGGTTTTGTAACAACTTTTCTTGGGTCACCAAATTGAAGTACTAAAGCTTGCTTAGTTTCATTTACAATAAAAAAAGCTCCTGTGAAAGTAAGGAAAAGAATAAACAAAACTAAAACTATAAGTAAATTTCTTGCACTAAATCTCATATTAATTGTTTCCTGACTTTTTAAGTTCATTCAATGGAAGGTAAGGAACCACACCCTGTCCATTTCCAGTATCATCTAAAATTATTTTGTTCTTACCTTCTAAAACTTCTCTTAAAGTTTCTAAATAAATTCTTCTTTTGGTTACTTCTTTCGCATCTTTATAACTATTGTAAACATCAATAAAGTTTTGTGCCACACCTTCTGCCTGTTTAACTACCTGCTCTTTATATGCTGTAGCAGCTTCAACTAGTTTGGCTGCTTCACCACGAGCATTAGGAACGATTCTGTTTAAATAAGTGTTTGCTTCATTAACTAATCTTTCTTTGTCTTGTCTTGCTCTTTGTACTTCATCAAAAGCATCAATAACTTGATCGGGTGGATCAACACTTTGAAGCTGTACTGATTGAATTAAAACACCACTTTCGTAGGAATCTAAAACTAGTTGTAATTCATTTCTTACAACTTGTTCAACTTCTTGACGACCCTCTGTAAGTAAGAACTGAAGATCTCTTTGACCCACAACTTCACGTACAACACTTTCAGACATATCTTTGACGGTAAGTTCTGGATTTCTGAGCTTGAATAGAAAATTTCCAGCGTCTTTTATTTTGAATAGTACTGTGAATGCAACATCTGCTATGTTTTGATCACCGGTTAGCATTAAACTTTCTTCAATTACTTTTCGCTCTGCATTTGAATTTGAGCCAAAACCTAGATCACTTGCACTTCTAAATCCAACGTTGATTTTTCTAATTACTTCAACTTTAGGTGTAACAGTTTGACCAATTGGGGTTGGAAAAAAGTAATGTAATCCAGGCTCGGTTGTTTGACCATTCCATTTTCCAAATAAAAGCTCTACACCTTGCTCATCAGGCTCAACTCTATAAAAACCAGTGGCTAACCATAATAAAATAGCTACTATTATAAATATTGAGAGGTTACGTCTGCCACCAAATTTAAAATTGCCAAATCTATCTTTAGCTTTTCTAATAGAATCCTCAAAATCTCTTCTGTTTGGACCGTCTCCAGACCCTCCAGAACCCCAGGGGTTATTATTTCCACCTGATCCCCATGGATTATTGTCGTTGTTATTTATATTCCAGTTCATATATTATTGATAATATTGGTTCTATCTACTAACACTAATTATATTATTTAATAACTAATATTTGAGTAAATCTGGAAAAATCAAGTATGTCTGATGAAATTTTATCTTTAATTTACACATTTTCTAAGAAATTTAGTGATCCTGAAACAAATCTTAGTTTTAATCCTAAAAATCAAAATATTTCAGCAGTTGTAAAAGATGGTAATGTAAACATCTCCTTACTTGTAAAAGGTCAAAAAGAAAATCTTTATCAAAATATAGCAAGATTGCTTAAAAATAATGTTGAACAAATTTCTGGAATACTTTCTGTGAATGTAATTATAAACTCAGATATAGAAAGAAATAAAACAAATAATAATGATAATAGAAGATTTAAAATTGATGCAAAAAATATAATAGCGATTGCTAGTGGTAAGGGGGGAGTTGGCAAATCAACATTTTCGGTAAATCTTGCCACAGCATTAAGCTCACTAGATCTTAAAATTGGCTTACTTGATGCAGATATTTATGGTCCTAGCATTCCTAGAATGATGGGTATTTCAAAAAAACCTATAATGAATGAAAACAAAAAACTTATACCTTTAGAAAATTACGGAATAAAATTAATGTCTATTGGATTTATTCTAGATTCTGAAGCTCCAACAATTTGGAGAGGTCCAATGGTCATGAAAGCATTAGAGCAAATGTTTAATGGAGTTGAATGGGGTGAATTAGATTACCTTATAATAGATCTGCCACCAGGTACTGGAGATGCTCAGCTTAGTTTGGCTCAAAATTCAAAACTTTCAGGATCAATTGTAATTTCTACACCTCAAGATGTAGCTCTTACTGATGCTAGAAAAGGAATAAATATGTTTAAAAAAGTAAATGTTGATATTATTGGTATCGTTGAAAATATGAGTTACTTTATATGTAATAATTGTAATCAAAAACATTATATATTTTCAAAAGACGGTGTAAAAAAAGAAGCTAAAGAATTTAACATTCCCTTTTTAGGAGAAATTCCCATTGATACAAATTTAAGAATTCAATCAGACAATGGAATACCTGCTTTGATAGACAATCCAGATGGTGAAATTTCAAAAAAATTTATATCAATTGCTAAAAATTTAAATAAATCTCTGGATTAAACATTCATCAAAGCATCTATTTTTTCATGATGCTGATAGTTTATTAATTTAAAATCATTTACGTTGTATTTAAAAAAATCTTTTGTTTCAAATTGAAGCTCAGGTAATTTTTTAGGCTCTCTTTCTAATTGGATTTTAACCTGCTCTAAATGTTCATTATAAATATGAAAATCTCCTAAAGAATGAATAAATGTTCCAACTTCTAATTTACACTCTCTTGCCAACATATGAACTAAAAGACTATAACTTGCTATATTAAATGGAACTCCTAAAAACATATCACATGACCTTTGATATAATTGGCAACTTAATTTATTATTTGAAATAAAAAATTGTGAAAATGCATGACATGCTGGCAATGACATATTTTTAATCTCCGGAGGGTTCCAAGCAGAAATTATATGACGTCTTCCATTTGGATCTTCTTTAAGTCCTTTAATTAGGTTTAAGACTTGATCTTCTCCATTAAAATTTCTCCATTGAACTCCATAAATTTTACCAACATCTCCTTCAAATCGAGCTTGTGATTTCCAGTAATCAGCTTGAGCATTTTGCGTCCAAATAGTTTTTTTATCTTTTAAATTTTCTCTTGAATCATTATATAAAATTTCAGCAAGTCTTCTCTCATCGTCTGAACCCTCAATAAACCATAATAACTCTGAAACTACAGATTTCCATGCTAGTTTTTTAGTTGTTATAGCAGGAAAACCTCTAGATAAATCATAATGCATTTGATAACCAAAAGACTTTCTAACACCACCCGCTCTACTTTCAACATCTGTGCCATTTTCATAACAATATTTTAAAGCATCTAAATACTGTTTCATCTTTTCCAAATCTCAAAATGACAAGAAGAATCACCATCTATTTTTTTTATCATTTTCATATTTTTTTCTATTAAGGATACATCAATAAATTTTTCACAATTGTAATTACCGTAGATTCTAGTGAGATAAAATTGTTCTATAGATTTAAAAGTTAAATTTATTATTTCTGAACCTCCAATTATGAAAATATCCATTTCAGTATATTCTGATTGAAGACTTTGAATTTGATCATTTATGTCTCCACTTAAGTAATAATCTGCCCCTTCTATTAATTCTTTATCTTTGCTTGTAACTAGAACATTTATTCTTGATTTTAGAGGTGTAGGCATAAAAGGATCTTCCCAAGTCTTCCTTCCCATTACAACGACATTATTTACAGTATTTTCTTTGAACCATTTTAAGTCAATTGAATTTTTAGGCCAAGGCATACTTTGACCCTTACTTATGCCTCCCATTTCATCAATTGCCATTATTGCTTTGATCATAATTTTTTGTTTTATTTATTTAGTTAGTAACAATTTTTTTTTTTAATTGCTAGGTTTCAAGACAAAACTTTCAAGTATTATTAGTTTAAGGTATAATGATATTGTTGCTTGCAACTAAGATAATAAATGCTTTGTGCAATAAGTTATTCGGACCCGGGGGCGGTACCCGGCGTCTCCACCAAATATGGGGACGAAATAGGTTTGACGGTAATTCAAAGACAAAGACTTTATCCGGTATTGTACCACCGTTATCGGGCTATTTTATAAACGCTAACGATAATAGATTAGCACTTGCTGCCTAGATTCTAGGTGAGCGCGGTCAGGGGCACCGAGCAACAGAACGCCCCACTTTTTTAAAATTATCTAGTAATATCAATAATTTTTTATAAAAACCTATCTACGAAGTTTACTACGAAGTTACTACGAAGGAAATTATATAATTTATTATTAGATAATGTAAATTTTTGGATTTATTTAAACAAATTAATTGATAATGAATTATGAGTCTGAACTAACTGGTGGTCATCCAAATTCACTAGGTAATACAATAAAAGTTGTTGAACATGTTATTGTTAAAAAAAATAGAATTAATTCATTAATTAAGTGTTATTCAAGCACAGACCAAATAGTAAGATTAAGAACATCAAATGCTTTTAAAAGAATTTTTAGACAAAAACCAGAATGGTTTTTAGATTTTAAACATATTTTTTTAAACAAAATTTCAAAGATAAAACAATCTTCCACACAATGGACCTGCGCTCAATTATTTTCAGAATTAGTTAATCAATTAGAAAATAAAGAACAAAAAAAAGCAAAAAAAATTGTATCTGATTATCTTAATAATTCCAGTGATTGGATTGTTTTATGTCAATCAATGAATGCTCTAATAACTTTCAATAAAATTGATAATAAAACAATAAAAGAAAATATAAAAATTATTAAAAAACTATCAAAAGATAGAAGAAAGGCAGTTTCTAGACTAGCAAAGAAATTATTATCCTTAATTAAAGAATAAAAAAGACTACGAAGAACTAAAACAAGAAATCTAACAAATAACGTAAACTTACTACGAAGTTTCTACGAAGAAGTTTCCAAAAGTCCTTATTTTCTGTTAATAATGATTTAGAGGTCGTTCTACAGAACGCCCTACTACATTCTTAAATTTTGATTTTATTCTTTTGATTTTTCAGTTGCTCTAAATTCGTGTGAAATATTTATGAAAATAAATTATTTTTTCTAATTTTCACCAAACCATTCCCAAATAACTTCAGCAATAATATCACAGCTTGTTCCACCTGATTCAATTACTAAAGCTGCTCCTTCTGCACCATTTTCCCAAGCCAATTCTTGATTTTCAGTTAAATGATCTAATTCTGATGAGTATCTATCAAATCTAGGGCTTTCTTGTAATCTTTCCTTTATTAAAGTGTAATATTGATTATCTATACAGTTTTCTTCATAAACAAATATTTGAACCCATAACCCTCCTAAAGTAGCGATATCTTCATTTGAAACTTCTACATCATGAAAGGCTAGAGCAGGGTTAACGAAAAATAAGATTACAATGATTTTTTTTATTAATTTTAAAAACATAATTTAAACATACAACATATTTTAAATAATTTAATTAAATTATTATTATTTATATGCGCAATACAATTAAAAATTTACTTTTTTTAAAATAAATATGATATTAACTTTTTTAAGGAAAAATGAGCAAATAACAATGGAAATACTTAATTTTTTGGGTATTTAGTTTTACGTAATTTAACTAGCATTTTTTTATGCACAAGCAACAGAACGATCAATATTAATGAGGTAAGAAAATATGAAAAAATTTGAAGATTTAATGAGTGTTAAAAATGAAATTGAAAATATTTCTGCATCACAAGCAAAAGGAAAGCTAGATGATCCAAATGTGCAATTTATTGATGTTAGGGATAAAGAAAGTTTTGAAAAAGGGACAATAGGAAATGCAATTCATTTGGATAGAGCTTTTCTTGAATTTTATTTAGCAGAGGGTAGTCCCTTAGAAAATAATTTTTTTAAAGAAAATCTTGATAAAGAATATATTGTATTTTGTGGTGTGGGTGGACAAGGAGCTCTATCAACCAAAACAATGAAAGATATGGGTATTAAAAATGTTAAGAATATAACGGGTGGCATATCTGAATGGAAGAAATTAAAAAAATAATCTTGTTAAATTAAAATAATTAAATTTATTAATATAACATATATTAATTATTTATATGCTTCCAAGAAAAAGAATAAACCTACCACATGAAAATAGATTAAAAAATGAAGGTAATATTTTAAATACATTAATTAAAATTGAAAAAAATAAAAATTTAGACTTTTTACTTCAAAAAAGATTTTCATATGTTGAAAAAAATATTAGCGGATTAATAGATATTTTGGAAATAGGTTGTGGTGCAGGACTTTCTAAAAAATATATCAATCAAAAAATTAAGATTTCTGACATTACAAATTATGAATTTCTTGATTACAAAAACATAGATTGTTTAGATACTAAATTTGATGATGAGAGTTATGATGCAGTTTTTAGCTTAAATTTAATTCATCATATTTCAAATCCAATTAGATTATTTAATGAAGTTGGTAGGATTTTAAAAAAAGGAGGAAAATACGTAATTATTGATATAAATTTATCAATTTTTTTAAAAATTATTTTGATTTTAACTAGATCAGAAAAATATGATTTAGATGTAAATATTCATGATGAATATATTAATCTTACAAATCCAAATGGTCCATTTGACAGTAATAATGCTGTACCAAAATTAATTTTTGATAATTTTCAAAAATTTAATAACAAACTTAAATATAATTTTGAAATTAATAATTTACAATATCAAGAATTTTTTACCTTTTTAAATTCTGGAGGAGTTATTGTTAATTCACCTTATGTACCTTTAAGTAAAATTTTATTGAAATCATTTGATAAACTAGATAATTTTCTTTCAAAATTTAATGGAATATTTCCTCTCCAAATTTATTGCTGTCTAGAAAAAAAATAATTAAATCAATAATATTATTAAATTTATAAAAGTTTTAAATTTCAACAAAATAATGAAATGTGAATATAAAGTGAATTCTTAATTGATCTTTATATACTTGGGTTAGTTTTCAAAGACCTCATTTTCTGTTAATAGTAATATAAAATCTATACATCATGAATTCTTTTTTATATAAAAAAAATTTGAATATATTTTTATTTTTAATTATATTTTTTTCTTCAACTTTATCTTTAGCAAAAAAAGATTATTCAAATAATAAATTGTTATGTCCAAAATTACTATGGGGATTTGAATTTATTTCTTCTGATAGAGTTAGAATCATTAAAACAGATATAAACAAAAAAACTTTTGTTAATGAATATTATTATGATGTAGATTTAAAACTTTCTTATATCAATATATTTTCTAGTAAAAATAATATTAGAGATAGAATTTATTCAATTGAGTTAAATTCTTTGAGAATTGATGTTTGGGCTATGACAGGGGGTGGATTTACAACTAGAGAAATGTTTCCAACTGGTTTATGTAAATTTGTAGAAGTTAATAATTTATTATCTTATGTAGAAGGTAAAAAATAATTTTATAAATTTTCTAAATCTAGTATGGCTATTGAAGCAGTATTTTCTAAAAACATAAAAATTTGATTATTTTTGATTATCATATCTCTAATCCTTTCGCCAATTACATATTTTGTTAAATTTTTTGGATTATTTTCAAATAAATCAAAAGTATAAAATGATTTTTCTTTCAAAGAAGAAAAGGCATATTTATTTTCACCTATATGTACAATCTCAGATATTGCGATAGAAGGAGTAAAATTTATAACTGGTTCAATAAAACCATAATCCTTGTGAGATTTAAATAAAGGATATTTTTTATATAAATCTTTATTATTTATATCATCTTTACCTCCATAATGTTCTCCATATGAGGATACTGGCCAACCAAAGTTTTGAATCTGATTTAGATTATTTTTAATTATATTTACTTCATCGCCGCCTTGAGGACCATGTTCAGTAGAGATAATTATATCTTTATCTTTATTATAAAATAAGCCTTGAGGATTTCTATGTCCCATAGAAATTATTTCATATTTTTTAGATTGTAAGTTAATTTTAATTATTTTACCATTTGTGCTTACCAAATCTTGAGCTAAATATCTCTGTCTATAATCACCAATAGTTAAAAGAACTTCATTTTGATCCAGGGCAAAAATTCTACCTCCTGCTTGATTTCCATGAAAATCTTCATCCTTGTTAAGCATTACATCAGAGTGGATACAACTATCTGAAGAATATAGTTTCTTAAATACAATTTTTGTTAAATTAATATCACCATAAATTAATGATGTATTCCAGCAATCAATTGAAATTTCATCAGAATAAGATACAAAAATTTTATCTTTATATATTTTTAAATCTTTAATAGAAAACCAATGTTTTTTACTAAATTGATTAATGTTAATAAAATCGTTTATATTATTTTCAATAACATTAAATATATTAAATTCTTGGTTTAAGTTTCCATAACCTAATAAACCTCTAGCTGATAGGATTAATAAATTTTCATTATAAAAATCAAGAAAAGCTGCTCCAGGAAATTTGGGACCCAAACCAGTATAAATCCCATTTTCACTTGTGTACATAGTAAGAGGAATAGATTTTTCAAAAATAACTAAATCAGTATTTTTAACAAATCTAAATTTTTTTTCATTTTTTATATAATAAATTTCTTTTTTAAGAATTTCTTC
>CACNND010000022.1 GCA_902621725.1 uncultured Alphaproteobacteria bacterium
TACAAATGTTTCTCAAATTAGCTTAAAAAAATTATTTAAAATTTCTAGTAAAATAGAGAAAAATGAAATTATAAATACTAAAAAAAATATTGGAAAAAATTTCAAAGATTTAAAAAATCTTAATCAAATTGAAGTTGAAAAAAGTATTTCATTATTTCATGGACTAGAAAAAATTCAAAAAAAAGAAAAGTTTGATGCTTTTGCAGTGAGATGTTGGCCGGAAATGTTTACTGAATATGGTTGTGCTTCGTGTGCTCCAATGGCGATGATGAACGAAAAAAAAATAAGTTCTGCATGTGAAGCAGATGTTCTTGGAAGTCTAAGTTGTAATATTTTAAATCAATTAAATAATAAGCCCTCACTTCTGGTAGATATTGTTGATTTAGATATAAAAGACAACACTGCAGTATTCTGGCATTGTGGACTTGCACCTATAAGTATGGCAGAAAAAAATAAAGCTAATGTGACTGTACATTCAAATCGAAGAAAACCTTTACTTCATGACTTTGCTTTAAAACCAGGTAAAATAACTATCTTCAGAGTTTCAAAATCTGAAAACAAATTAAAATTTTTTATAGCAAGAGGGGAAATTATTAAAAGAAAAAAATCTTTCTCCGGTACTTCTGGAGTAGTGAGTTTAGGAAAAGATACAAATAAAAAAATAAAAAAAATATTCTTAAGTGGATTGGAACATCATTTAGCATTTACTTACGGAAATATTTTTAAAGATATACAAAATTTAGGAACTAAATTACAAATACCAACATATACAATATGAGTAGCTTTATTAAGTATGGAATCATTGGCGCAGGAACTATGGGTCAGGAACATATTAAAAATGTTAATTTATTAGATAACGCTAAAGTCACATCAATATGTGATCCTAACGAGGGTTCATTAAACCAATCTTCTTCGCTTATTACGAATGATTTTAACTCATATAGGGACTTAGATGAATTAATAAATAATGATGATGCAGATGCATATATAATTGCCACTCCAAATTTTACTCATATTGAAGTTTTAGAAAAAATTTTGAAAACCAATAAACATCTTTTAATAGAAAAGCCACTTTGTACAACCATTGATGATTGTAAAAAATTTCAATTAATTTCAAAAGATTATTCAAAAGTGATTTGGGTAGGTATGGAATACAGATATATGCCACCTGTTAAAAAATTAATTGAAAGAGTTCATAATAAAACTTTAGGTAAATTAAAAATGGTATCTATTCGTGAACATCGTTTTCCATTTCTTAAAAAAGTTGATAATTGGAATAGATTTGACTCAAACACTGGTGGTACAATGGTTGAAAAATGTTGTCATTTTTTTGATTTGATGAGATTTATAACTCAAAGTGAAGTTAAACAAGTTTTTGCAAGCGGCAATCAAGATGTGAATCATCTTGAAGAAAAATACAGTGGTAAGGTACCAGATATTATTGATAATGCATTCGTAATAATTGATTTTCAAAGTGGTGTTAGAGGATTATTAGATTTATGTATGTTTGCAGAAAATTCTGAATACCAGGAAGAAGTAGTAGCTGTTGGAGACAAAGGTAAAATTGAAGCATTTGTTCCATCTCACGATTCCGGTAAAAATATCTCTCAAGTAAAAATGGGAATGAGGAATAGTTCTACTATAATAACTGATGATATGGAAGTTGATAAAAAAATATTAATGGCAGGACACCATCATGGATCAACATATTTTGAACATTTGGCATTTTATGATGCTATTAAAAATAATACACTACCTGATGTTTCACTCGAAGATGGTTTAATGTCCGTTGCTATAGGTCAAGCAGCAGAACTATCAATAAAAGAAAATCGTGTAGTTAAAATGAGTGAATTTAATCTTTAAAATTCTGAAGAAATTCATTTGTTTTTTTTATAATAAATTTACTAACCCTTTCATTAGATTCTTCAGTTACTCCTGCATTATGTGGTGTTAGAATACAATTCATTTCGTTTGTTATATTTGATAAAAATGTTTCATTAACAGGCTCGCTTTCAAAAACATCTAAAGCAAAACCAGAAATATTGTTATTAAAATAAGCATTAAGTAAGTCTGTTTCGTTTATTATACCTCCTCTTGAAGAATTAATAATTATTGGTTTTTTTTTCATTTTAATAAATGACTCATTATTAAACATGTATTTTGTTTCATTATTAAGAGGCACATGTATAGATATGATATCTGCAAAATTAAGAATTTCTTCAAAAGATACCTTTCTGACATTATGTGAATTTGTTTCTTCTAAAGACACATATGGATCAAATGTAATAGTTGAAACATCAAAAGCGTTAGCAAGCTTTAGAACTTTTTTTGATATATTTCCAAATCCTATAAGTCCTAATGTTTTGCCACTTATTTCCATTGTATTAATTGTAGTCCTTGGCCATTTTCCATTTTGAGTTTGTGCATTTACAATTTTAGTTTTTTTTAAAAGCGTTAGTGATGAATTAATTACATATTCAGCAACAGAATCAGCATTCATACCTGTTGCAGGTTGCACAAATATATTATTATTTTTGCAATATTCAGTATCTATATTATCAAGGCCAACACCAAGTCTTCCTATAAATTTTAATTTAAGAGCTTTTTCTAAAAGAAACTTATCTAGTTTTGTTTTATTTCTTACAATAATTCCATCAAAGTTATGTATTTCTTTTTCTAAATAATCTTTATCTGACCAAGATTCAGATCTGTATGTAATGTTAAAATCTTGATGTAAATTTTTTAAAGCCTCTTGATTTAAAAATTCTGTAATTAATATTTTTATCATTTAATTTTTGTAATTTTCAATTTTTTTATAAATTTATTTACTATACTCATTTTAGGTATTGAGTATATTCCACCAGTTTTCATACACTTTAATGTTGCTGTTGCAGCAGCAAATAAAATACTTTCAGAATTTGATTTGTGTTGTGATAAAGCTGATGCAAAAGCACCATGAAAAACATCTCCTGCACAATTTGTTTCAACAGTTTTTACTTTAGGAACTTTGCAGTGATATAATGAATTATTTTCTACCCAATAAACCCCTCTTGATCCCATAGTAACAGCTACAAATTTTTTTGTTTCATTAAATATTTGAAAAAGAGCTGATTCAAAATTCTTATTTTTTTTATATGTTTTCAAACCCTCTTCAGAGAATATAGGATGGGAAGCATTTTTTATGATCTTTGAAATACTTGAAGAGTTTTTAAAGTTATCCAAATCAGCAACACATTTAATATTTTTTTTCTTAGCGTTGATAGCAATTTTAGTAGCTACATTAATCCATCTCATATCTATTGAATAAATATCCTTTTTTCTAAACTCTAAGGTCGGCAATTTTTTATATTTAAGTAACTTTGGATCATTGTAAGCTGCCAGCAATCTTTCACCTTTAGTATCTTCAATTACAAAACTTTGAGATGATTGACAATTTTTTATAATAATTGATTTATCGATATTTATAGAAAATTTTTTAAATTCATTTCTTAAGAAAATTGATGAATCGTCATCACCAAATTTACCAATAAACTTTGAGTTAAATCCTAATTTTTTAGCAGTAAATGCTGATACCGCCGCTGATCCCCCTAATCTTCTATCAATACCACTTGATAAAACCTTAATTGGTTTTTTTGGAAACTTGTCTATTTTACTTATATAGTCTGCAAATATAGATCCTGCACAAATGATCATAAAAGGCTTTTATAAATATTTAACAATACCAATAAATTTTCTAAACCTATCTCTTATGGTTATAGGATTGAGAGGTATAGGATCAATTTTAACATTGCCCGAATTAATCTTTGAAATAATTACATAAGAATTATTTTTGTCTTCAATTGCTTTTGATAACTCGTTTAAAGTTTCTTCTCCTGAACATTCGATTACTTTTTTACACCCAGCACCAAGTGCGACATCTTTTAAAGAGGTATTTTCATCCGTGAATGTTCTTTGGTCCCCAGTTGAACCGTATGATCCATTATCAATTATTAATAAAGTATAATTTGAAGGCGCTCTATTTCCAATTGTTGCTAAAGTATTCATATTCATTAAGACTGATCCATCACCATCAATACTGATAACTTGTTTTGTCTGAGACAATGATAAACCTAAGCCTATTGAAGACGATAAGCCCATACTACCCAACATATAAAAAAAATTTGGCTGATCATTAATTTTATATAATTCTTGAGATGGAAGTCCTATATTGCATATAACTAAGTTATCTCGAAGAATATTTTGTATCTTATTTAACAGGTCAAAACGGTTCATGTATCATCTTTCATTAAATTGAAATCACATAAGATAGCAACTGGTGACTCAATAACTTTGGCATGTTTGCTAAATGTAGTAATTTTATCTAAATCATTTTCTGAAGAACAATGTAACATAGGTATTCTCAACGTTTCTAAAATATCTTCAGTAATTTTCGCCATTCCACCTTGCGCTCCTACTGGCTCGCCTGGTGTACCTCTGTAACTAATTAGAAAAACAACAGGCATTTGATATAATTGTAATAAAGAAACAATTGCATTTACTGAATTTCCTATTCCTGTATTCTGCATCATTATACATGGGAATTTATTTCCTAAAAAAGCGCCAGCACAAATACCCATACCTTCTTCTTCTCTTGGAACAGCCGAATAATAAACATCCTTATCATTTTCAAGAATATCAATCATATTAGCTAATAACTTACAAGGAACACTTAAGTAAAAATCTACTCCACCTTTTTTTAAATTATCGATGATTTTTTTACTAATTTTCATTTATGCGGATGTCTATAGATATAAAATTATAAAACAATAAATTAATTTATTTAAAATCATTTCTTAATTTTATTTTTGTATTTGAATTATATGTTTCACCTAATTTTAATATAGTTGATGGAAAATTTGGTTGATTAATAGCATCAGGAAAAATTTGAGTCTCTAAACACATACCGTATTGTAATCCATAATTTCGATTATATTTGCCATCGTATGAGTCTTTCATCATATTCCCAGTATAAAATTGTATTCCAGGTTGATCAGTCGAGTATTCAACTCCCATACCAGTAATGTTACTATAGATGGAAGCTATAGATTTATCAATAGAATGATCTTTGAGAACATAATTGTGATCGATACCACCGTTTTCTAAAAAAGAATTATTTATTTCAAATGAATTATTAAGATCATATTTTGTATTAACTACATCGAATAATTTCCCAGTAGGAATTGACCCCTCATCAGTTTCGCAAATTTGATTAGATGATATTTTGACAACATGATCTGTAATATTTTTGTAGTTATCTTTATGGCCATGGAAATTCCAATAGTTATGATTAGTCATGTTAACAATAGTATCTTGATCTGTAGTAGCATTAAAGGAAATTAGAATTTCGTTATTGTTATTAAGCTCGTAAATAGTTTTACAATTTAAGTTGCCTGGATAATTTTCTTCTAAATGTTTAGAGTGATAAGTGAGATCTACTTTTATACTTTCACTTGTTTTTTTAATATCAGCTATTTTCCAAATCTTTTTATTAAAACCTACCTCTCCACCATGCAGATGATCAGGTTTGGTATTAGAATATAAATTATATTCTTCCTCATTAAGAGTAAATTTACTGTTTCCTATTCTATTACAAACTCTTCCAATAATTGAATTGAAATATCCATGAGCTTCCAGGCAATCATCTAAATTACCATAACCTAATAATACATCCTCTGTTTCAGAGTCATTAGAAGAAGTTGGGATACAAACTTCACTCATATAACCACCATATGTATAAAAGCTAAAACTGTAATTATTTGAATTAATAATATTGACTATATCAATATCTAAACCTTTATCATTTTGAAGTTTTGTAATTTTATATTCCATTATGTTTTTCTCAATCTTTGAAAATTATTTTTTCTTTGTTGAAGATAAATGATTAATCCACCTAAAACTATAAAAAAAACACCTGGGAAGAGTTGGTCCACTGGCCATTCTGCAAAAAATATCCAACCTAAAATAAGTGCAAAAAATATCTCAATATAATCAAATGGCATAATTTTGCTAAGTTCTGCTTTTCTAGCACCGTAGATTAATAATAAAGTTCCAGATCCTCCTGCAATTCCCATTAAACAAACTACTAAAAAATCATTTATACTTTTGAAATTTTCCCACATACCAAAAAACACCACTAACATACATGCAACTATGATTGTCCCTGTTTGACCGTATAAGTTAATAATTGGTGAAGGAACATGATCCTCAAAACTTAAAGATGTTACCCTTGCTAATGAATACCCTAAAGCAGCAAGTATAGGAAGTAGTAACATATAGTTAAAATTTGATGACCATGGTTGCATAATTAAAACGATACCTGCAAAACCAGAAATTACTGCACTCATTTTATACCAACCAAATTTTTCACCTAAAATAGGAATAGCAAGAAGAGTAACCATCATAGGTCCGGTGTATTCCATGGTAGCGACTAAAGCAAATGGGAGGTAAGCATAAGAAGTGTAGAGACACAATTGAGCTAAGGCTACAAAAACTCCACGAAATAAACCTAACTTCCATTGAGTTATTTTTATTTGTCTACCGTTTCGATGCCAATCTTGTGAAAAATATAAAGCAATAACACATGGAATCATCCCAAATAAATTTCGAAAAACAGAAAGTTGAGCAGCTGGGTAATCGTTTCGCAAAAACTTTATCGCTATGCCCATACAATCTAATAAGAACAAACCTGAAAGTGATAGGATAACAGCTAAAAATAAATTACTTTTCATAAAATGTTATGTGTTTTTAAAAGATACTTTTTTATAAAACACAACACTGGTCTACCCAGTGACCTGGTTCAACTTCAGTAAGGCCCATTGTTATCTCGCCACCTTTGCAATCTATTCCAGGGTTAGGACATCTTGTTCTAAATACACAACCAGGAGGTGGATTTAATGCACTAGGTATTTCTCCTTTTAGTTCAATAGCTTCAGATCTTTTCTCTGGATCAATTGAAGGAATAGAAGATAATAATGCTTTAGTATAGGAGTGTTTAGGGTTCTTAAATAATTCTCTTGAGGGGCCCATTTCAACTATGTGCCCTAAATACATAACTGCAACAACATCGCATACATGAGCAACAACACTTAAATCATGACTAATAAATAAGTAAGTAAGGTTAAGTTCACTTTGAAGATGTTTTAAAAGATTTAATATATCTGCTTGTATTGATACATCTAAAGCAGCAACACTTTCGTCTGCTACAATAAATTTTGGATTACTTACTAAGGCTCTTGCAATTGATATTCTTTGTCTTTGTCCTCCAGAAAATGCATGAGGGAATCTTCGTAAATGCTCAATATTTAGTCTACATTTAGCTGCGATATCTCTTACTCTTTCATCAGTCTCTTGTCTTGAGTTTGTTATTTTCATTACTTCTAAAGGTTCTGCAATAATATCCCTAACAGTCATTCTTGGGCTTAAAGCAGCATAAGGATCTTGAAAAATTAGTTGAGCTTTTTTTCTATATTCTTTTAAATCTTGTTTGTTCATATTAGTTAAATCATAATCTCTTTCATCATCATGAAAAATAACATTTCCTGAACTAATTTTATTAGCCCCAAGTATTGCTCTACCGAGAGTAGTTTTTCCTGAACCTGACTCGCCAACTAAACCAAAAAAAGATCCTTTTTTTATTTTAATATTAATATTGTTAACTGCATGTATTTTTTGTTTTTTAGAAATAAAATTTTCTTGATAATCAAAATTTACTGAAACATTATTAACTGAAATTAAATTATCACCCATTTTGACCACACTGAATTCCACACTGGTCAACCCAGTGACCTGGTTCAACTTCAATTAATTTCATTTCTATTTTACCATCTTTACCCTCAGGATTATGATGAGGGCATCGAGTTCTAAATACACAGCCTGTAGGTCTATCTAATGGACTTGGAATATTTCCAGGTATAGGAGATAATGGTGCATCTAAGTTATTAATATCAGGCAAGGCTTGTAATAGACCTTTTGTATATGGATGTTTAGGATTTTTAAGAATCTCATTTACTGGACCTTTTTCAACTACACTTCCTAAATACATTACTGCTACATGATCAGCGACCTGAGCAATAACACCTAGATCATGAGTAATAAATATTACGCCCATTTGATATTCTTTAATGATATCTTTAATTAAGTTTATTACTTGAGCTTGAATTGTTACATCTAAAGCAGTTGTAGGCTCATCTGCTAATAAAAGTTTAGGCATAGTTGATAATGCCATAGCTATCATAGCTCTTTGACGCATTCCTCCAGATAGTTCAAATGCATATTGATTAAACCGTTTTTCTGCATCTGCTATACCTACTCTTTTAAGCATGTTTATAGATATTGATTTTGCTTCATCTTTATTAATATTTTTATGAATTAGTAATTGCTCAACCATTTGTGCTCCAATTTTTATTGCTGGAGCAAAGCTTGCCATAGGTTCTTGAAAAATCATTGATACTTTTCCACCTCTAATTTTCTTTAAGTCTTGCTTAGAAGTAAATTGAAGAACGTTTTCGTTGTCTAAAATTATTTCTGCGTCTTCATTATAAGAGGTATTACCTGGGTTTAACTTCATAATCGATTTAGCTGTAACAGATTTTCCTGATCCAGATTCGCCAACTATACCAAGTACCTCTCCTTGATCTACAGAAAGAGAAATATTTTCAACTGCTGTTATTCTACCTTCATCAGTATCAAATTTTACATCTAAGTTTTTTACTTCTAATAAGTGACTCATATTACTTTACCTTATGAGGATCTGCTGCATCACGTAATCCATCTCCTACATAAACAAATGTTAAAATTAATACGACTAAGAAAAATACAGGGATAAAATACCATTGATAATTTAAAAGTACATCAGCCTTCGTTGCATTTTGCAAAAGAACACCAAGAGAATTTACAGGTTCCCTCAAACCTAATCCTATAAAACTTAAAGCAGTTTCAGATAATAACATGTATGGAAAACTAATTACTAAATCGACAATAATGTAACTCGTAAAACTTGGTAACAAGTGTCTTACGATAATATGGGTAGATGACGCACCACAAAGTTTTGCAGCAAGAATATATTCTTGACTTCTTTCACTAAGTAGATGAGTTCTTACTCTTCTTGCGAGTGTTGGCCATGAAATTAATCCAAGTAAACATGATATAAAAAAGAAACGTAATTCAGAACTCCATTCTAATGGCGCAAAGGCAGCAAGACACATAAATAAAGGTATTGGTGGTACCGTTCGAATTGCATCAGTAAACATCTGCAATACACTATCAATCCATCCACCATAGTAACCTGATATCCCACCTATAATTAGCGATAGTACAAATGAAATAAAAACTCCAAGTGTACCAACAGCTAGCGAAATATAAATTGCACTTAAGGTTCTACTAAATAAATCTTTTCCAGCCTTATCTGTTCCAAATATATGAATACCACCCTCTTCAACTCCAAATAAATGAGTATTAAATGTAAAACCTGGAATCTTAAAATCTAAAATTTTTCCTGGAAGATTTATATTAAAATCAAAAACTTTATATTCCCAACCTTCAACAAAAAAATAAACGTATCTTCTTTTTTCAGTATCAACTTTATATACCCATCGAAAATTTGTATCTGCTCCTCTATATTTTTCTAATGTATGTAAAAAAGGCCTAGCTGAAAATCCGTTTTCATCCCAAAACATTGGAATTTGAGGTGCACCATTTTCATATTCTTTGTCCCTTCCCGCTATAGTTGGATCATAAGGAGATAGAAAATCAGAGAATAAACTACAAATTATCATAAATAATAAAATAGATCCTGCAATCATTGCAGATCTATTTCCAAAAAAGCGTGTTCTTACTAACTGCATCTGCGTTGCTGTATAATAAGCTTCTTTTTTTTGATTATTAACCTCCACCCATTACTCCTTTTCTAATCCTTGGATCAATTATAGCTAAAATAATATCTGTTATAAAATTCACAAAAACAATTGTTGCTGTCAAAAGAAAAATAATTGCACCAGCTAATTGTTGATCATTAGATCTAGCCAAAGCTTCAATTAAAAGCGCGCCAGCTTCGGTAAGAATAAGTATTAATGCTACAATTGGCAAAGCACTAAAAATTCTATTTAAATCGAAGCCAATAGAATTAATTACTGGTCCCAAAGAATGTTTGGCAGGATATCTCCAAAGCAGACTCATACCAGAAATCCCTCTTGCTCTTGCTGCCATAACATACAATTTATCATTTTCATCTAGCATCAGTGCTCTAACTGTTTGAAGAGCAAAAGCAGTTGCATTCCAACCTAAAACAAATATTGGAAGCCAAGCTCTACTTAAAAAATCAAATAGTTTTGCTGATGACCAGGGTTCGTTTTCATATTCTTGAGAGAACAAGCCTGTCATCGTATCTCCATAGTAAACAGTCATAAAAAGCATAATACAGAGTGCTACTAAAAAATTGGGAAGTGCTATTCCAAGATAACTTATAAACTTGAGAGTATTATCTAATGTAGCATATTTTGTTGTGGCTGAAATGATACCTACTGGAATTGCAATTAAATAAGAAAATATAAGAGCTACCAAACAAATAGTTAGTGATAGCATAAATCTTCCACTTAAAAGTTCGTTAATATTCATTCTCAGAATACAACTATCACCAAAATCTCCATTTAAAACTATATTAGATACCCACTTTCCATAACGATATAAAAAAGGTTTGTCTAAACCTAAACGAATTTTTTCTTTTTCTATATCTTCATAAGTTATTTGAGATCCCTGAGTATTTTTAAAAGCAAGATATCTTTCAGCACAAGTTCCAGGAACTAATTCCATTAATGAAAAAACAATAAAACATACAAGAAGCAAAGTTATAACTGCAAGTCCTGCTCTTGTGAGAGTGAATTGTATAAAATTAATCATATAAAATAATTTGGAGACAAGAATAATTAAAAAAAGAAAAGCGGCAATATATAATTGCCGCTTTTTTTATTATTTATTGAGTTAAATTACTCGTCTAACCACCATTGCGTAGCTAGGTATGGGTATGTTCTATAATACTCATACGAAGTAGTTTTAAACTGCGTAAAGTTTTTCAAAGCATTTCTATGATAAGTTGGAAAAGGTGCTTTCACCGTACCAATCAATAAACTTTGCTCTGTTAACATTGTTGCAATTTTTGCCCCCCACTCATTAGACTCAGCAGTACCAAGTGCATATGATTGGAATTTATCAATTCCGTCACTTAAGTCATATACCCACTGAGGAGGTTCAATGCCTTCATCGCCATTACTATCAATATAAGCTGCCCATTGTAGGCCTTGCGTATGATTAAAGTAATTTCCAAAAGGAGGTTTAAACGTTTCAGGGTCACCTGCAACAATTGCTAATGGTTGACCTTTGTCCCAAACATGAACATCAAGTTGGTTTGCAGCTTGCGAACCACGATATTCATCTGGAGTTACTTCTTTAAAAGTAGTTTTGATACCTACTTCGTTAAAGTATCTTGCGACAAGTTCAACTTCAACACCGCCAATACCTTGAGTAGCGTAGTCAATGTTAATAGCTAGAGCATCACCATTTGGTAATTCTCTAAATCCATCTCCATCAGTATCTTTTAACCCTACTTGGTCTAGAAGAGCCATAGCTCCATCTGGATCATATTGGGTCATATGCATTTTTATACTTTCAGGAACGAAGTCAGGTGCAGGAGAAAAACCTACAAACTGCTCAACTTTACCTAAACCATAATATGCAACGTCATTGATTTCATCTCTGTTGATTGCAATTGACATTGCCTGACGGAAACGAATATCTCCATATACTTTTTGTTTTTCAGCATCTGGATGATTTACATTAAAGCTAAATAATGCAGCACCACAACCTGGGTTGATTTGCACTTGATATCCTCCAGACTCAGCACCATCAAGTAATTGAGGAGCAGACTCTAATTGAACAGACTGGGATTTATAATCAACTTCACCATTAACAAGTTTTAACAATCTTATTTCATTTTCATTGATGTATCTTTCATTTTGATAATCAATATATGGTAATTGATTTCCAGCTGTATCAACTTGGAAAAAGTATGGGTTAGCTGCATAGACTCTTCCTTCAGTAGTATCTTCAATAGTCATATAAGCTTCTAAAGAAGGATAAGCTGCATAAGGTAATCCAGCAACTAGATCTGGTTTAGCTAGTAAAGGAGTTGGAGTATCAGTCCAACCTGAGTTACCATAATATGCTGCTAAAGCATCATATCCATCTGCAAATCCTAAAGCTTGTGCATTAGCATCAGCATTTGAATCAATTTCCGGATGGAATTGTTCTAGGAAATGTGAAGGCATGAAGAACTGGTTATAAGACCATGCTATTGTTGCAGTTAATCCAGGGAACGGAGATGGCAAATTAAATCTTACTGTTTGATCATCAATTACATCAACAGTCATTGGTTCACCACCAACTAAAAGATATGGATATGGTTTTTCACGAATCTTTGGATTCATCATCAAATCTTCGTACCAAAACTCAACATCTCTTGCTACAAAAGGCTCACCGTTTGACCACTTGTGACCTTTACGTAACATAAATGTTAAAGTAGTAAAATCATCATTCCACTCATAATCTTTAGCAACGTTTGGAACAATTGTAGTTAAGTCATCAGCAAAACGTAATAAGTTTACGTGTCTTGTAGATAACATATCTGAAGTTCCAGCTTCAGTTGCGTTCGATAAGAAGTTTATTGTATTTCCATATTTACCAATAGACTCATATGGCACTACAACAAGTGGCTCATCAGGTAATCGATCCTCGACTGGAGGTAGACTTCCTGGGTTACCTTGTATTGTAGCGTTAATGCTGGCAATATTCGGATTGTCAGAAAATTTCATCGTACAGCCAGCTGCACTTTCATATTCTGATAATTCATACTGCTGAGGATATTTTCCGCCTGTTTGTGCATCGTTCATTGTTGTACCTACACAATGACCACCTGCAAAAGAGCTTCCACTCCAAACAAAGGTTGCGGAAGAAAATACTAACGCTATGAATAATTTTTTTAACATATATTTTCTCCTATAAGATAAATTTATCGTATGATTTTGTTTGTAAACAATTTTGACTTTTTAGCAAAAATTTTTGACGCTTTTATTACAATTTTTTTAAAAAAATTGTGTATTTCTTATTAATTAATTACTTTAATAAACATAAGTAAATATGGAAAAATCCAAAAAATCTGTTCTTTTTATATGTGCTGATCAATGGCGTTTTGACTGCTTTAGCTTCCTAAATCATCCATATGCTCTAACACCAAACTTAGACAATCTTGCTAAACGAAGTGTTGTTTTTAAATCCCATTTTGCAGGAATTGTCCCTTGTGGTCCATCTAGAACTACAATGCTTACGGGTTTATATCCATTTATACATCGTTCAGTATATAATGGTGCCCCTCTTGATAAAAGATTTACAAATATCGCTAAAGAGGTTCGTAAACTAAATTATAATCCAAGTCTTTATGGATATACGGATACTTCTTGGGATCCAAGATACTTGGATCCAAAAGATAAAAAAAATTTTACTTATGAATCACCAATGGAAGGGTTTGATGATGGTTGTGTTTTACCAGGAGGGAAACCAGAGCCTTGGGCTAACCATCTTAATCAAAATGGTTTTAAGATTAATAAAGCAGAAGATTTATACAAAGGGAGAAAGCCTAAAGAAGATCAAGCATATATTTATGAACCATACTATATTCCAACTGAATTTTCAGACACTGCATTTTTAGCAGACAAAGTTGTTAACGATTTAAAAAATGTCAAAGATCCATTTTTTATG
>CACNND010000023.1 GCA_902621725.1 uncultured Alphaproteobacteria bacterium
ATGATAAAGCGAAACTAATAATTCTTTTTTTATCAATAAACATAATTACTTTAAAATATTAATATATTAATTATAAATTACTAAAATAAAAATGGTATATTATTAATAATGATTAATTATCAAAAAATACTAAATCAAAATATGATTAGAGTTTTAAAAGATATTTTGAATTATATAAGTCTGAACGGATATTCAGATGAAAATCAACTTTATATAACCTTTTCGACAAAAGACAATGATACAAATATTCCAATGTGGTTAAGAAAAAAATATCCAGAAGAAATGACAATAATAATACAATACGAGTACTATGACCTAAAAGTTGAGAAAGATTATTTTATGATTACTTTATCATTTAATAATATAAAAACACAATTAAAAATAAATTATAATTCTGTTATTTCATTCGCTGACCCATATTCAAACTTTGGATTAATATTGAAAAATAAAAAAATAAAAACAAATTTAAAAAATAAAACAGATGAGATTAAATTTGAAAAAAATAATGTTTTAGATTTATCTAAATATAGAAAGAATTAGTCTAAATAATATTTATTAATTATTTTTTTATTTTTATAATCTATACATAAAGGAGAGCCAGTCGGAATTTCTATTGAAGAAATATCTTCAGGCTTATATAAACCAACTTGTATCATTATTGCTCTTAAAGAATTACCATGAGCAGAAATTAATACATTTTTTCCCTCAAAAATTAGGGGTTTAATATACTGTTCAAAATATGGAGATACTCTTTCGACGACGTCTTTCAAACTTTCACCATTTGGAGGGGGAATATCATACGATCTTCTCCAGATATGTACTTGTTCTTTACCGAATTTATCTGCTGTCTCCGCTTTATTCAAACCGACTAAATCACCGTAATCTCTCTCATTTAAACTTTGATTTTTTTCATAAATAAATGTTCCGTTTTTATATAAGTTTCCAATTTCTGATGCTTTTATTGCTATCTCAGCAGTTTTATTAGCTCTTTCTAAAATACTGCTAAAAACTTTATCAATTTTGATGTTATTTTTTTTTAATAAGAGACCTGCATTATTTGCTTCATTTATACCTTTTTCAGTTAAAGGAACATCTTTCCAACCAGTAAATCTATTTTCTAAGTTCCATTGACTTTGACCATGTCTAAGTAAAACAAGTTTGTTCATAAGTGTCGTATAATATGTTATAATGAATTTGTTAATAAATAATGAAAAATAAAAACAGAATAGAATTTGATAGTTTAGGTCCTAAAAAAATTGATAAAAATAAGCTTTGGGGTGCACAAACTCAAAGATCTGCAGAAAATTTTAGAATTGGTAGTGAAAAGATACCAATTGAGTTGATCATTGCATTAGGTAAGCAAAAAAAAGCTGCTGCAAAAGCTAATATTGAACTTGGAGTTTTAAATAAAAAATTAGGATCTTTAATTGTAAACGCTTGTAACGATATAATTAATTTAAATCTTATAGAAGAGTTTCCATTATTAGTATGGCAGACTGGCTCTGGGACCCAAACCAACATGAATGCAAATGAGGTTATTAGTAATTATATTATCAAAAAATTAAAAGGCAAAATTGGAAGTAAAAAACCTATACATCCAAATGACCATGTTAATTTATCTCAATCATCAAATGATACTTTTCCAACAATCATGCATGTGGCAATTAATGAACTATCAATAAAAAAATTAATTCCAAATCTTAAAGATTTAATAAAAGAGTTTAAAATAAAGAAAAAATTATTTCAAAATATTATTAAAATAGGAAGAACTCATACTCAAGACGCAACACCAATTACTTTAGGTGATGAATTCTCTGCTTTTTGCAGTCAAATAGAAGCTTGTTTAAAAAGAATAGAAATATCTCAAGCAGAATTAAAATTTCTGGCTCAAGGTGGAACAGCAGTAGGATCAGGTATAAATGCTCCAAAAAATTTTGATAAGGTATTTTGTAAACATTTAAACAAACTTACTATAGATAACTATAAACCTTCACTAAATAAATTTGAATCTTTGTCTTCTCATGATCCTTTGGTAAATTTTTCAAATTCTCTAAAAACTCTATCAGTTTCATTACTAAAGATTATAAATGATATTAGATTTTTAGCTTCAGGACCTCGTTCAGGTTTAGGAGAATTAGTACTTCCTGCTAATGAGCCTGGATCATCAATTATGCCTGGAAAAGTAAATCCTACACAAATTGAGGCATTGAGCATGGTTTGCGTTCAAGTAATCGGGAATAGTACAACTGTAGATCTTGCAGGTTCTAATGGTCACTTTCAACTAAATGTTTATAAGCCAGTTATTGCATATAACATTATACAATCTGTTAATCTTCTTAGTGATGGAATTAAAAGTTTTAATATAAATTGTTTAAAGGGGCTTAAAGCAAATAAAAATATTATTGATAATCATCTAAATAATTCTTTAATGCTTGTCACTGCCTTGAATAAAAGTATTGGATACGATAATGCTGCAAAAATAGCAAAAAAAGCTTTTACTGAAAATTTAACACTTAAGGAAGCAGCTTTAAAATTAAGATTAGTTACTAGAGAAGAATTTGATGAAATAGTTGACCCAAAAAAAATGATTTAATTATATATATTCGTAATTTTTTTTATCAGCAAATAAAGATCTTAATAACATATTATTTAATTGATGGCCTGACTTGTTGCCAAAAAAATAACCTTGAATGGGAGCTCCTGCTAAATACAAATCTCCAATAGAATCCAAGATTTTGTGTCTCACAAACTCATCTTTATATCGTAAACCATCAGAATTAAGTATTTTGTTCTCTCCAACAACAACTGCATTTTCTAAAGATCCACCTAGGGCTAAACCATTTGACCTAAGCATATTAACATCTTTTTCAAAACCAAATGTGCGCGCAGATGCAATATCAGTTTTATAATTTCCATTAATTAGTTGTAACTGACAACTTTGCTGACTAACTAATTTACTAGGAAAGTCTATTTCAAAATCAATTGAGAATTGATTATTGGGTTTAAGTTCTACTGAACTATCATTTTTTTCTACTTTTATGTTTTGTTTAACTTTAAGTATTTTTCTTTTTTTGTTTAAATTTTTTATAGAAGTTGAATTAATTAAGTTAACAAACTTTATTGAACTTCCGTCCATAATAGGGACTTCTGGTCCATCAATTTCAATCTTAATATTGTCAATGTGTAATCCAGATAAAGCACTCATTAAATGCTCAATAGTTGAAACACTAACTCCATTTTGATTACTTATAGTTGTACTTAGTTTAGTATTACTTACATTTGACCACAATGCCTCGATGACATTATTTTTATTTAAATCTTTTCTAATAAACTTTATTCCATAATCAGCTTCAGCAGGAAATAATTTCATATTTACATTTATTCCAGAATGTAATCCAACTCCATTTATTGATAGTTCGTCGGCTATAGTTTGCTGAGACTGAGAATTATTTAGATTATTTATCATTTAAAAAAGTGCTGTATCCAGCACTTTTATTACATATTTTTAGTAATTTTAACAACTAACCTAATATTTCAAAATATTGCAAATAAATCTATATTTTAGTTAGCCTGTCTTCTAAGAAAAGTAGGTATATCTAAAAGCTCTTCTTCATTTTCTTGATTAAAGTCATTATCAATCTCAGAGTTTTCAGTTTCCTCAGCATTAAATTCCACATTTTCATTAACATCTTCAATATTATCTTGAGGTATATTTTCTTCTAGTTTTTCATCTAAAGTTTCTAAAACTGGCTCTGTTTTATCTAAAATATCATTTTTAACAAAGATATCTTCAGATTTTTTTTCTTCTGAAAAAGTATCAAATAAGCTTAACCTTCTTGCACTAGATTGATTTAACTTTTCAATATTTGTAGTTGAATTTGTTAAATCATTAGAATCACTATCGGCTTCAACATGATTTTCATTCAGAGAATTTTCTATTTCCTCATCTACTTTACTATTTATATTTTCTTCTAAATTCAATTCTTCTATTTTACTGATATTACTTTCCTCTTCAAAGGCGGGAGCATTAGATTCTGGAATATCAGTAATTTCTAGATTTGAAGTCTCAGTATTTTCATTATTTAAAATATTTTCCTGTTCTAATTTATTTTCTTGAAGCTTATTGCTTTCATTAGTTATTTCAGACTTTTCTAAGTTTTGCTTATAAATATCATTATTAATATTTATTGGAGCAAAATTTTCTATCGGTTTGGCTGATATATTATTTGCATCGATACCTGTTGCTACAATACTAACTCTAACGACACCCTCAAGTCTTTCGTCACATGTGGTTCCATAAATGATATTAGCTTCTTCATCAATTTCTTGTTTGATTCTATTTGCAGCTTCATCAACTTCATATAATGTAATATCTTTGCCGCCAGTAATATTTATTATTAAACCTTTTGCTCCTTTTAAAGAAACATCGTCTATTAGTGGATTAGCTATAGCAGCTTCTGCTGCAGCAATTGCTCTACCTTCACCCTGTGCTTCACCAGTACCCATCATAGCTTTTCCCATTTCAGACATAACAGTTTTAATATCTGAGAAATCTAAGTTTATCATGCCAGGTTGCACCATAAGATCAGTTACACCTCTGACTCCAGCGTACAAGACATCATCTGCCATTTTAAAAGCATCTGAAAAAGTAGTTTTTTCATTTGCAATCCTAAATAGATTTTGATTAGGTATAGTTAATAAAGTATCAACATATTGTTGCAGTTCTTCAATTCCTTTTTCTGCCAACTTCATTCTTTGAGAACCTTCAAAGTGAAATGGTTTAGTTACCACTCCAACAGTTAATATTCCTTTTTCTCTTGCCAATTTAGCAATTACAGGTGCAGCTCCAGTACCTGTGCCACCACCCATTCCAGCGGCTATAAAAAGCATATGACTTCCTTCAAACTTTTCACTTAGATCTTGTATTGCTTCTTCTGCAGCTTGCTTTCCAATATCAGGTCTCATTCCTGCACCTAAACCTTTGGTACTGTTTAATCCTAACTGAATTTTATTTGGACAATTTGAAATTTGTAAAGCTTGAGCATCTGTATTCGCTATTAGAAAATCAACACCTTCTAAATTAGCGTTTATCATATTATTAACAGCATTTCCTCCAGATCCGCCCACTCCTAGTACTGTGATTTTTGGATGTAAATTGTGTGCTACATCTTGTATTGATATATTAATAGTCATTGTAAATCTCCGCCGTTTTTAAATAGTTTTTAACGATTTATCATCGAAATCGTCAATATAATTAACTAGATATAGTATTAACTAAATATACTGATCAAGCCAAGTAAAAAAGCTTGAAATTCCTCGTTTTTTTAAAGAATTTGATTGTTTTTCTAAATAATCAATTTTAAAAATATCCTTTTCGTACAAAATAGTCCCAATAATATCGCAAAAATTTGGTTTATTAAAATTACTACTCAAATTTAGTCGATCTAATGGATTTGACACTCTTACCCCGCTTGCAAAAATTGTCTCAACATATTTTGCAATATTATCCATCATTGCTCCACCACCAGTTAAAACTACATTATTCAATTTTTTACTTCTTAAATTATTATCTCTTATTTTTTGCCATATCATCTCTAAAGTTTCTTCAATTCTAGGTCTTATGATAGCATTTAAACTTGACCTAGTTATTTGTTTAAATATGTTTTTGTCTCCAGAAATGATTGGAATTTCTATTATTTCATGATCATCACTTGGTGATGATACTAAAGAACCATATAAAGTTTTTAATCTTTCTGCGCTAGAAATAGTAGTTGATAATCCTCTTGCAATATCCAGAGTTACATTATTACTTCCAATACCAATAGCATCCCCATAAACAAATTTATTATTTTCAAATACTGATATGGAAGAAGTTGAATGACCTAAATCAATACAAATAGTTCCAAGTTCTTTTTCATCTATAGTCAATGAAGATAAAGATGAAGATAATGGAGAAGGAACATAATTATCAACTTGAAGTCTCAATTTTTTTATGATGCCTGATATACTATCTAAATATTTTTTTTGTATAAGTATTTTATAAAAATTTATTTTAATTTTATCTGAATAATTGCCTACAGGGGCATTATAATAAAGTGTGTTATCAATATCGTATGAAGTTATATTATTAAATATTTCAAATTTTTCATTTTCATTATTGAAATAATCTGATTGGTTGATAATTTTTTTTAAATGTAATTCAGAAATTTTTTCATTTTTTATTTCTATTTCTGAGTCATAATAATATGATGAAGAATTTAACAAAGATAAATTAAGATTAATAGATTTTAATTTTGTTTGAGATTGGTTTTCAGCTTCTATTATTAAATATTTAATCTGATCGTGTAAGTTTTGAAAGTTTAAAATTATATTTTTTTTAGTATTATTATTTGGAACACTCGAAATAGAAAGTATTTTAATATTTTCAGTATTTTTATATTCAGCTACAACACAAGATATTTTTGAATTACCAATATCTAGGCCAGCTTTAATCATTTATATTTGTTAAAATTGTTTTTGTTAAATTTCTTAAATCATACTTTTTTATATTATTTATTTCTGTTTCGCTAAGTTTATTTTGTATTATATTAAAGTTATTAATAGATTTATTTGGATCTTCTTCTGAAAGTAATAATTTTACATTATTATGTAAATTAATATTCCACCTCCTTTTATTGATATATTCCACACTCTCAATTTTATAATTTTTTTGAAACTCATAATTTTGTAAAATATTTATTAATGAATTTGCTTTTAAGTTTGAAGAACTACCCTTAAATACTATTAGAGGTTGATTATATAAATCTATATTTAAAATTTCATCTATAATTTTTCCATTTTTATTAAAGAAGAAATATTTTTCATTAAATAAATAAATACCTATAGGCTTGTATTCTTTAATTTTAATAAATAGAGTATCTTTATAATTTGTATTTAAATTAATTTCTCTGACCCAATTATTTTGTCTAATTGAATCACTAATTTGATCTAATGGTAATAAAAAAATTGAAGATTTAAGGTATTTTTTTAGTTTACTTTCTATATTTTCTTTTTCAATTCTTTCTAAACCTGAAATATCAAATGTTGTAAGTTGATATTGAAAGTTATTTGAAAAATTTTGGATTAAATTTTTAGATACTTCAATGATTGAATTTTTATTAATATATATAAAATAACAAATTATAAGTACAAATATAAAAATACAAAAATAAATTAGTAGTCTTAAGTTTATAACATATCTTTTCCTATTAAAATTATTCATACTAATAATTTAATTTATAGATTAAATTAAAAATGATTTCCGAAAATGATAATCCTCTATAACTTGCTTGTTCTGGTAGTAAAGATATAGGTGTAAGGCCAGGTTGAGTATTTGTTTCTAAAAAATAAATTTTGTTTTTTTTAGTATCTAAAATAAAATCAGTTCTGGCGATAGAATTACAACCTAGGAGTTTATGAGCTTTTATAGCAAATTTTAGACATTTGTTATAATTTACTTTAGTTAATTTTGCAGGCAAGATATGTTTTGCATAACCTTTTGAATATTTTGCTTTATAATCAAAAAAAATATTTTTAGATTTAATCTCTGTTACAGCTAACGCCTCAATATTTTTATTTAATTTAATTGTTGAAACTGTAAGCTCTTTTCCAGATATATATTCTTCTATTAAAACTTCTTTATGATAAGAAAGTTGCTTTTTAAATTCTTTTAAATGAGTAATAAATATATCAAATTCTTTTTGGTTTTTAATTATTTTTATACAAAAACTTGAACCACTTTTATTAGGCTTAATAACAAATTTTTTTAAAACACTTCTGATAGTAATTAATTTTTTTTCATTCAAATCCTTTGTATTCAAAAGATAATATTTTGGTGTTATTAAATTATTCTTAATAATTTGTTTTTTAGATGCAGATTTATTAAAACAAAGATTTGAGGATTTAATATTTGAATGCGTAAAAGGAATTTTATATTTTTTTAAAATTTTTTGAATTTGTCCATCTTCACCAAATGGTCCATGTAGAGCATTGATACAAAAAAAATTTTTATAACTAATTATTTTTTTGTGAAAATTTTTAGGATTAACTTTTAATGTCTCAAACTTTACTTTTTTTTGTTTTAAAATTTTTTGAATTTCCTTAGAGGTTACCAAAGATACATCATGCTCTTCATTAAAACCACCTTCTAAAATTAAAATTTTTTTGTTAATCACCTATTATTTTTACCTCCCACTCCAATAATATATTGAATTTATTATGTACTTTTTCAACAATATTTTTACCAAGGTTTTCTATGTCTGTTGCAGAAGCACTTCCCCTATTTATTAAAAAATTCGCATGTTGATCACTAACATATGCATCTCCATGATTAGTGCCTTTACATCCTGCTTCTTCAATTAATTTTGCTGCAAACTGATTTTTAGGATTTTTAAATGTGCTACCAGAAGTTTTGTTTTTAATTGGTTGAGAGTCTAAGCGTTTTTTCTTAATTTCATAAATCTTCTCTTTGATTAAATTTTGATCTCCATAATTAAAATTAAATATAGCTTTTGTGACAATATCTGTTTTTTTTATATTTGAAGATCTATATTGTAAATTTAGTTTATCTTTAGTAATCCTTTTTATTTGACCAAAATTATTACAAATTTCTATACTATTGATAACATCTACAGTTTCAAAACCATAACAACCTGCATTCATTTTAACTGCTCCACCTATTGATCCTGGAATTCCACTATAAAATTCAAACCCTTCTATATTTTGCCTCAAAGCATAATTTGATAAATTAATATCTAAAATACTAGCTCCAACTTCAAGTTTGTTGTCATTAATATTAATAGTATTAAAACCTTTACCTAATTTAATTAGAGTTCCATTATAACCATTATCTCTAATTAAAAGATTTGAACCTGCGCCTAATATGTAGAAATTTTCGTTATTTATTTCATTTAGTATAATTTCTAACTCTAAGTTGTCTTCAACTATTGCAAATATTTTTGCATTACCACCTGTTCTGAACCAAGTATGTTTGCCAGCATTATAATCTAAGTAAATTTTACTTTTAAGCTTATCAGCTAATTTTAGAATTTTTTTTGACATTAATTATTTAAATATTTTTTTGCAATACTTGATATTGAACCTGCGCCCATGAAAACAATGGTATTTTGATTCATTGTATGAGGTTGCATTAATTTATTTAAATCACCAATATTTTTTAAAAATATAGTATTTTTGTTTTTTTTTAATATTTTAGAAAATAAATCTTTTGAAGTTGCACCTTTAATAATCTTTTCTCCAGCTGAATAGGTTTCTAATAAAAATAAATAATCAACTTTAGATAGAACTTTTATAAATTCTCTAATTAGTATTTTAGTTCTAGTGTATCTGTGTGGTTGAAAAACAACTATTACTTTATTTTTTAGACTTTTAGCTGCGCTTAATGTAGCTGCAATTTCTGTAGGATGATGTGCATAATCATCATATACATAGGACTTATTTTTTTTTCCTATAAATGAGAATCTTCTTTTTACACCCACATAATTAGTCAATGCTTTATTTATATCTTTATTTTTTATTCCATTCAGTTTGGCTGCAATAATACTTGCAGTTGCATTTAAAATATTGTGATTGCCGATTGCATTTATAGTAAATTTATAATTAGAAGAATGAATAATTTTATTATTAATTTTTAATTTAAAAGAGGTTTTAAGTTTGTTTTGTATAATGTCAAAGATTAATACATCAGCTTTTTTACTTTTTATTGAATAGGTTAAAATATTTCTAGTTTTTATTTTGTTAATTAGCAATTTAAGATTTTTATCATCATAACACATTATTGTGGTTCCATAAAACGGAAGTAAATTTATAAATTTTTCAAATGCATTAATTAAATTTTTCTTTGATTTATAAAAATCCATGTGTTCAATATCTAAATTTGTAATAATTGATATTTGATGTGGGAGTTTTAAAAAAGTTCCGTCACTTTCATCAGCTTCAACAATCATCCACTCACCTTTTCCATAACGATTATTATTAGAAAAAGAATTAATAATACCGCCATTAACAATAGTAGGATCTAAACCTGCTTCATTAAAAATGTTTCCCACCAAACTAGTAGTAGTAGTTTTTCCATGAGATCCAGCTATGGCAATAGATTTTTTATTTTTCATTAATTCTGAAAGCATGTCAGCTCGAGAAAGAACTGGGATTTTTTTAAAATATGCCTCTTTTATTTCAGGATTATTTTTTTTTATAGCTGATGAATAAACAACGGCATGAGTATTTTTAATATTTTTTTTATTATGTCCTAAAAAAAATTTTATACCTTTTGTCCTTAATCTTTTAGTGTTGTCGTTTATTGATATATCACTACCCTGAATCGAATATCCTTTATCTAGCATCAATTCTGCAATACCAGACATTCCTATTCCTGAAATACCTATAAAATGAATTTTACTGTTAATTTTCATTTACTATTAATTTATAAATTAAAGTATTAGAGTTTTTAACTTTAATTATATCAAATTTTTTATTCATTGATTCTATTTTTTTTTCATTACTATATGTTTCATAGATATGTTTTTTTGCTATTTCTAAATCATCATTATTTTGATCAATGATTATGGCTAAACCATGTTTAGCTAATATTTTAGCATTAAAAAATTGATGATTGTCTTTTGAGGAAGGCAAAGGAATTAATATTGATGGAAGTTTAAAATTAATTAAATCAACAATTGTACCTGCTCCAGCCCTACATATTGCTAAATTAGCATCAGCTAGTATTTCATCTACATTTATAAAAAAATCTTCCAAAATAATTGGTGATTTAATATTGCGTAATTCTTCTGCATATTTTTTTATCAAAGGTTTAGGGCATTGAAATATAAATTTAGCTTTTATAATTTTTTCATTATCTATAATTTTAATTAGATTTGTTGCAAAATTTGATACAAATTCTGAACCTTGGCTTCCGCCAGAAATAAAAATTGTAAAATTACTATCAGAATTTTTATTGCTTATATTAGTATTTTTTTGAAAATTATTTTCTGGTGAGCCTACTACAAATATTTTATTTTTAAACTTTGGATTGATTTTATATTTAATATCAAAATTTAAAAATAATCTATTTGTAAAAGTCATAAAAAATTTATTTGTTCTGCCTATAATTGAATTTTGCTCATGTATAAAAAGCTTAACTTTATTGAATGGTTTAAATAAAACACAAATTAACATTGGCGAAAAAGAAGCATAACTTCCAAAAGAAATAGAGTGAGATGGTTTTAAGATAAAAATAATAACGAATGATTGAATTAAACCTAATAAAATTTGAAATATACCAAGGATTTTAAATATTAGATTTCCATTTAAATTTGATGAACTAATTATATAAATTTTTCCATTATAATTATCAAAGTATTTATAACCTCTTTTATCAGTTATAATTGAGCAATTTATATTTTTAACAGATAAATAATTAGCAAAATTTTTTGCTGGGATAACATGCCCTCCTGTTCCTCCTGTAATTAGTAAAAAATTTTTTTTCATAATTCTTCATTTTTTTTGTTTGTAAGAGATAATAAAAAACCAAATAAAATTGCAATTGATATCATGGAAGAACCTCCATAACTTACATATGGCAGTGTCATACCTTTTGTGGGTATAAGGCCCAGCGAGCTAAATATATTAATTAAGCATTGTAATCCAAATGAGCAAATTAAACCACTAATTGCTATAATTTTATATGGATCTTCAAGTTGTAGAACTTTTAATAAACTTCTTATTATAATAGATAGAATTATAAAAATAATTATTAAACAAAAAATAAATCCTAATTCTTCTCCAGCAACAGCAAAAATAAAATCTGTGTTAGCATCAGGAATTTTCTCTTTTAAAATACCTTGTCCTGGACCCTTTCCAAGCAACCCACCATTCTTAAAAGCTTTAATACTTAAGTCTATTTGGTATGTATCAGTACCACCTAACCCGCCAAGAAATGAATTAATTCTTGATTGCACATGATCAAAAATAAAATAAGAAAAAATTGAAATTCCTAATATAAACAGAAATGCAATGAAAACCAAAAATATTGATAAACCAGCAACGAATAACTGACAAAAAAAAGTTGCTGACAACAAAACTGTCATTCCTAAATCAGGTTGCATAAGAATTAAGGACAAAAGCAAGAAGAAGGAAGCAAACAGTAGAGGTAAATAAAATTTTTTATCTTCTATAGATTTACTTATACACCATGCAGTCAATATGACAAAAATAGGCTTAATTATCTCTGAAGGTTGTAGTGTAAGGTTAAATATTTGTAACCATCTCTTAGCACCTTTAACTTCGTAATCTAAAAAAAGTATTAAAAATATAATTAATAATAAAATAATAAATAAAAATAATGAAATTCTTCTTATATTTTTACTTCTTAAGTCTGATAGCACAACAAGTAAAAAAATTGAAAAAAGAAAAAAAATAGAGTGTCTATTTATGGATAAATTTTCATCTATGGAAAATGAAAGTATTAATCCCGTAAATCCCAATGATAATATTAATATAATGTTAATTCTATCGATTGAACTCCACCAATTTTTAAAATATTCCATAGTCAATTTAAACTACTTTTAATTAATTTATTAAAATGTATGCCTCTTTCTTCAAAGTTTTTGTATTGATCATAAGAGGCACATGCAGGAGCGAACAATATAGTTGATTTTTTTGAATTTTTTTTAACATCCTCCAAAGTTTTTTTTATAACTGATTTTAAATTTGCCGATCTTTTTACAACTAAATCTTTTTTTAATTTTTTTTCAATAAAAAACCCTGATTTTCCGTATGTATATACACAGTTAATTTTATTTTTATATTTTAGAAGAATATCAAAATTTTTTTCTTTAGCTATGCCTCCTAAGATTAGGTAAATATTGTTGTAATTTACAACTGAATTTATTGTTGAATTTAAATTAGTTGATTTACTATTATTTACTATTTTTAATTTATTATTTGAAAAAACTGTGGATGATCTAAATGGAAGACCTTTAAATGTTTTAATTACCTTAAGAAAATTTGTTTCTGAAAGTTTTAATATTTTACTACAAATGTATGCTATTAAAATATTTTGAATGTTAAAATGACCTTCTAAATCTTTTGAAATTTTTTTTATAAATAATTTTCTACCTTTTTTGAAGTAATTATCTAGAATATAATCATCATTTGCAAAACAATCAGCTGATTTATCGACTAAGGAAAAACTAATTTTATTTTTAATTTTTTTTTGATTAAATATCTTTCTTGAATAAATATCGTCAATTGATAATAAATTAATTCCATTTTTTGAAATGATATTTTTTTTCTGATTAATATAATCTCTAATTCCTTTGTACCTATCTAAATGATCACCAGATAAATTTGTTATTACTGATATGTTGCTATCAAGTGACTTAACAGTTTCTAATTGAAAAGAACTTAATTCAATAACATGAACATTATATTTTTTTTTCAAAAGAAAAGCATTGCATAATGATTCACCAATATTGCCGCCAACAAATGTTTTAATCTTATTTTTTTTTAAAATATCTCCTATTAATTTGGTTGTTGTTGATTTTCCATTTGTACCAGTAATAGCTACG
>CACNND010000024.1 GCA_902621725.1 uncultured Alphaproteobacteria bacterium
AACAAAAAAAGTTTTTTTTTGTAATAGACGAATAGCAGCTGGAGATAACAAAAATATAAATGTAAAATCTGGTGAAGCAGTTAGAATTTTTACTGGTGCAAAAATGCCTTCGAATTCATCAACTGTAGTTATGCAGGAAAATACATACAAGAGAGGAAATAAAATTCATTTAATTAAAATTCCAAAATTTGGAGATAATTATAGATTAAAGGGTGAAGATATAAAAAAAAACCAAAAAATATTGGAAAAGGGATCTAAATTAAATCAACAAAATATAAATTTAATTGCTGCTACTGGTATAAGTAAAATAAAAGTATTTAAAAAAATTAAAATTGGTTTCTTTACAAGTGGTAATGAATTACGAAAACCAACTAAAAATTTAAAAAATTCTGAAATTAATAATTCAAATTATTATAGTTTAAACAATTTACTTGATAAGAATTTTATAGAAAAAAAATATTGTGGAAATCTCAAAGATAATTTTAAATCTATTAAAAACAAAATTTTTAATACTTCAAAAAAATTTAATGTAATAATAACTGCTGGTGGTGCATCGGTTGGTGATGAAGATCATTTAATTAAAGTTTTATCTGAAATAGGTAAGGTATATTTTTGGAGAGCAGCAATAAAACCAGGGAGACCTATTGCAGTTGGAAAAATAAATAAGTGCTACATAATTTGCTTACCAGGTAATCCAGTTTCTGTTCAATTACTATATGCAATGTTAATAAAGCCATTAATAGAAAAAATATCTGGTGGAAATTTTAAGCTCCCATCTTCAAGTAAAATTACAGCAAATTTTTCTATGAAGAAAAAAACAAAAAGAATGGAGTGGTTACGCGTAAATAAAGAAACTATTAATAATAAAAATATTGCAAATAAATTTCCTAAACAAGGTTCTGGAATGATTAGTTCTATATCTTATTCAGATGGTATAATTGAAATTGATGAAAATGTTTCTCAAGTAAACAAAGGAGATATATTTGATTTTTATAATTACGAAAGTTTATTTTAATTTTTGATTTTAAATTTATAACGAATTACAATTTTATCTTTAATTTTTTTACAACTTAAATATTCATAGTTGGACTGATCACAATAATGTTCAAAGTCTGCTTCAGCCAAAGGATCAGTTGCAATAATTTTAATAATTGTATCCTTGTTTAATTCTGAAGCAAGTTTCCTAGCCTTAAGCACGGGTATAGGACATTCTGTACCACTAGTATCAAGAACTAATTCTTCATTTTCAACTGAATCTTTCATAGTTTTCTGATACTTAATATATAGTATAATATTAATTGGAATGGATAAATTTGTTTCTCAAACAGAAACTTCTTTAAAAAAGAAGAAAAGACGTTGGACTCCAAAAGGAAGACAAGTCGAAGATAAGTATTTAGACGAAGTTTCTAAATTGTTTTCAGGATTAATATTTAAGCGAGATGAATTAATAGAATATTTGCATATATTACAGGATAAATTTGGTGTTTTGTATGATAAACATCTAGTAGCTTTATCTACTATTATTAACTTACCACTTTCTGAAATTTATGAAGTTGCAACTTTTTATGCTCACTTTAATATTGTTAAAGATAGTAAAGATTATAACCCAGTGAATGTTGTAAGAGTTTGTGAAAGTTTAACGTGTGAATTATTTGGTGCACACAAATTACTTCAAGATATAAAAAAATTAGAAAATAAAAATATAAAAGTTGTACCTGGGCCATGCATGGGAAGATGCAATGTTGCTCCTACTGTTTGCGTAGGAAAAAATTATGTTGATCTGGCTAATTTTGATAAAGTTAAAAAAACAATCGATGAAAAAAAATTTGACCCCTTCATTCCAGATTATATAAATTTATCTTCTTATAAAAAAAATGGTGGTTATGAAATTGCGAATAAAATTAAAAATGATCTTATCTCAAAAAAACAAGTTTTGGATTCATTAAATGAAAGCGGATTGAAAGGTAAGGGTGGTGCTGGATTTCCTACAGGAAAAAAATGGGAAATTGTTTCAAATTATAATGGTAAAAAATATGTTGCTGTTAATGGTGATGAAGGTGAACCAGGAACATTTAAAGATAGGTCATATTTAGAAAGTGATCCACATAGATTTTTAGAAGGAGCTTTAATTGCATCCTATTTTATAAATGCTCAAAAAGTTTACATTTATATGAGAGATGAATATCCAACAGTTATAAAAATTTTACTTGATGAAATAAATAAAATGGAAGATGAAGAAATAATTCCAAAAGACTTTTTCATAGTAAGAAGAGGGGCAGGAGCCTATATTTGTGGAGAAGAGTCAGCAATGATAGAAAGTATTGAAGGTAAGAGAGGATTGCCAAGGCATAGACCACCTTATGTGGCTGAAATTGGTTTATTTGGATGTCCTACTTTAACAAATAATTTAGAAACTCTTTTTTGGGTAAGAGATATAATTGAAAAAGGAGCAAAGTGGTTTGCTGAAAAGGGGTCTAATGGAAATAAGGGATTTCATAGTTTTTCAGTCTCTGGAAGAGTAAAGAACCCAGGAGTAAAAGTTGCCCCAGCTGGTATAACAATTCAACAATTAATTGATGAGTATTGTGATGGTATGGCAGATGGACATACTTTTAAAGGATATCTTCCGGGAGGCGCATCTGGTGGTATTCTACCAGCTACTATGAATGATATTCCACTTGATTATGGATCGAAAGAATTAATGGATGCCGGATGTTTTTTAGGTTCAGCGGCAGTAGTTGTATTATCGGATCATGATAATATGAAAGATGTTGCGCTTAATTTACTAAAATTTTTTGAAGAGGAAAGTTGTGGTCAATGTACGCCATGCCGTTCCGGAACGGAGAAAACTGTAAAATTAATGCAAGAAAAAAATTGGAACAAAGAAAAATTAAAAGATTTAAGTGAAGTTATGGCTCAAGCATCGATATGTGGTTTAGGACAAGCCGCAACAAACCCATTAAATTCTGTTTTAAAATATTTTAGCAACGAAATAACTTATGACTAAAGAGAAAACAAAATTTTATTTAAACGAAAAGTTAGTTGAAGCAAATGCTGATGAAACTATTTGGCAAGTTGCAAATAGACTTGGAACTGAAATCCCACATTTATGTTATTCAGATAAACCTGGCTATAGAGCAGATGGAAATTGTAGAGCATGTATGGTTGAAATTGAAGGAGAACGTGTGTTGGCAGCATCTTGTATTAGAAAGCCAACTAATAGTATGAAAGTAAAAACTTCTTCAGAAAAGGCTAAAAAATCTAGAGAGTTGGTTTTTGAATTACTTTTAGCAGACCAGCCAAAAAAAGAAATCGCTCATGATAATAATTCTGACTTCTGGAAATGGATAGACAAAGTTGAAGTTAAAGAGAGTAGATTTCCAAAAAAAACTTCATGTCAGGCAGATGTTTCTCATCCAAGTATGGCTGTAAATTTAGATGCATGCATCCAATGTAATCTCTGTGTAAGAGCTTGTAGAGAGGTTCAGGTCAACGATGTCATTGGAATGGCATATCGAGGAGAAAATTCTAAAATTGTATTTGATTTTGATGATCCAATGGGTGATAGCACATGTGTAGCATGTGGTGAATGTGTACAAGCTTGTCCAACTGGAGCATTAATGCCTGCTTCCATCGTAGATAAGGATGGTGTTGGCCATAGTAAGGTAGATAAAAAAATTGATAGCGTTTGTCCTTATTGTGGTGTTGGTTGCCAGATAGAATACAATGTAAAAGATAACAAAATTAAATACGTTAATGGTGTTGATGGTCCTGCAAACAAGAACAGATTATGTGTAAAGGGACGATTTGGTTTTGATTATGTAAATAATCCAGAAAGACTTACAAAGCCATTGATTAGAATTAAAGATAAACCAAAAGATTTACATCCAAGTATTAATTTTTCAAATATTCATGAATATTTTAGAGAAGCATCTTGGGATGAAGCTTTAGATTATGCTGCACAAGGATTTTTAAAACTTAAAAAACAAAGAAATGGTAAAAGTAATCTTGCAGGATTTGGATCAGCTAAATGTTCAAATGAAGAAGCATATTTATTTCAAAAATTGATACGAACTGGTTTTAATACTAACAATGTTGATCATTGTACAAGGCTTTGTCATGCGTCATCTGTAGCTGCTTTATTAGAAACTATTGGTTCAGGAGCTGTTACTGCTCCATTCTATGAAGTTGAACATTCTGATGTGATAATAGTCATTGGAGCAAATCCTACTGAAAATCATCCAGTAGCAGCAACTTTTTTTAAGAATGCAGCAAAAAAAGGTTCCAAATTAATTGTGATGGATCCTAGAGGTCATTCCTTAAAAAAACATGCAACTCATATGTTGCAATTTAAACCAGGATCTGATGTTGCTCTCTTAAACTCAATAATGAATGTAATTGTCGAAGAAAATTTATTTAATTCCGAATATATTAAAAAACAAACTGAAGGATTTGAAAAATTAAGAAAACATTTAATGAATTATTCACCTGATATAATGGAAAACGAAACAGGTATCGACTCAGAACTTATAAGAGAAGTAGCTCGTTTATATGCCAATACAAATAAAGGAATAATTTTTTGGGGTATGGGAATTTCTCAACACACACATGGTACTGACAATGCTAGATGTTTAATTTCTCTAGCTTTAATGACAGGGAATGTTGGAAAAAGAGGATCTGGATTACATCCTTTAAGAGGACAAAATAATGTTCAAGGAGCGTCAGATGCCGGTCTTATACCAATGATGTACCCTGATTACCAATTAGTTGATAAAGATAATAATAAAGATTTTTTTGAAAAACTTTGGAACACTCCTTTAGATGATAAAAAAGGTCTAACTGTTGTTGAAATTATGGATGCTGTTCATGAGAATACAATTAAAGGGATGTATATACTTGGTGAAAATCCAGCAATGTCTGACCCTGATCTTAATCATGCAAGAGAAGCTCTACAAATGTTAGAGCATTTAGTTGTTCAAGATATTTTTTTAACTGAAACAGCAACATATGCAGATGTTATTTTTCCAGCTTCAGCATGGCCTGAAAAAAATGGAACAGTTACTAATACTAATAGACAAGTACAGATGGGAAGAAAAGCTTTAGACTCTCCTGGTCAAGCGAAAGAAGATTGGTGGATAACGAACGAACTTGGTAAAAGAATGGGTTTAAATTGGAAATATAAACATCCCAAGGAAATTTATGAAGAAATGTCACTAACAATGCCTTCATTAAACAATATTTCTTGGGAAAGATTAGAAAATGAAAACTCTGTAACTTATCCAAGTAAATCTCCAACTACACCAGGAGATGAAATTGTTTTTGGTGATAAATTTCCAAATGAAAATGGTAAAGGTAAATTTGTTCCAGCTAGTGTTACTGCACCAGATGAAGTACCTGATAAAGAATTTGCAATGATACTAACTACAGGAAGGCAATTGGAACATTGGCATACTGGTGCTATGACTAGAAAGGCATCGAATTTAGATGCAATTGAACCTGAGCCTTCAGTTTCAATATCACCTAAAGATATAATTAAAAATAATATGAAAGCTGGTGATAAAATAAAAGTCACAACTAGAAGAGGTTCAATAGATATCAGAGTAAGGCAAGATAGGGCAATTCCTGATGGAGTTATCTTTATTCCATTTTGTTATAATGAGTCTGCCGCTAATCTTCTAACCAACCCAGCTTTAGATCCTTATGGGAAAATTCCTGAATTTAAATATTGTGCAGCAAAAATTGAAAAGTTATAAATATTTCATGATTAAAAAAATGTTAATAATTTTATTTCTTGTATTTAGTCCAATCACAGCTTGCTCTACATTAAGTGAAATAAATGAAAGAGTAAAAGGTGATGGAGTTCCTTATATTCCAGGAATTTAATTTATAAAATTCTTGTCGAATTTATAATTTAATATAAATGCAAATTTAGTGCCGCGTTAGCTCATTTGGTAGAGCAGTTGATTTGTAATCATCAGGTAGTCAGTTCGATTCCGACACGCGGCACCATTTTATTAATTTAATTTAAATAAAACTGATGTAATGCTATTGATGTAGCATTAGAAACATTCAAACTATCAATTTCAAATTTCAAATTCTCTTTGATCTTTATTTGAACCAATTCATCACATTCTTTTTTAACTAACTCTCTAATACCCTTGCCTTCTGACCCAAAAACTAAAACTGATTTCTTTGAAAAATTTAATGTTGAATTTTTGTTTGCAGTGCTGTCAAACCCATAAACCCAATAATTATTTTTTTTAAGAAAAGAAATTGTTCTTCTAATATTTGTTACTCTAATATAATGTACTATTTCCGCTGCCCCAGATGCTGATTTATATAACGATGATGTTAGTTCTGGCGAATTATCTTTTCCAACTATAATTCCTGAACAATCAAATAGAGCACATGATCTCATTATTGAACCAATATTTTGTGGATCAGTTACTTGATCTAAAATCAAAATGACTGACTTTGATTTTTTACTTTCTACTTTTATAAATTCTTCTAAACTTGGTCTCGAAAAGTCTTTTGTTTTTAGAACTACCCCCTGTGTTGTATTTTCATTTCCAAATCTTTTTATGAATTCATTTTGAGGAAGAATAGTAATTTTTTGTACCTTAGACTCAAATTTTTTAGCAAAATTTATTTGATTTTTACTGATAATCAGCTCAATTTGTTCTCTTTTATCATTTTGGAGGGCTGCTTTTACAGAATGTTGACCAAAAATTGACTGGATTTCCTTGTTTTTCAATGATTTTTTGGTTTTAAATTTTGTCATAATTTAATATCACAGATTTATTTAAATATTACAATCTAGATGTGTACAAAATAGCAATTTTTGTCTAAAAGGCCGATGCTTTTACGAATAAACGTATATTGCAAAGGTGTGATGCTGTTTTAGATTGACATCTGTACTAATTTATTAGTATTGGCCAATTCTTCATATGGAGGGGTGGTCGAGTGGTTAAAGGCAGCGGACTGTAAATCCGCCCGCGTGAGCGTACGTAGGTTCGAATCCTACCCCCTCCACCAAAATGGAGGATATGGATAAAAGCAAAAAAGTTGAGTGTGTGAAGCAGTCAGTTTAGTTGCGGGTGTAGCTTAGTGGTAAAGCTCCAGCCTTCCAAGCTGGCTACGAGGGTTCGATTCCCTTCACCCGCTCCATAACAAACAAATTGGGGTAATAAAAATGGCTAAAGCAAAATTCGAAAGAAACAAACCGCATTGTAATATTGGAACTGTTGGTCACGTTGACCATGGTAAAACTACATTAACCGCTGCAATAACAAAAATACTTGCAGAATCTGGTGGAGCAGAATTTACTGATTATGCAAATATTGACAAAGCTCCTGAAGAAAGAGAGCGTGGAATTACTATATCAACTGCGCATGTTGAATATGAAACAGAAACTAGACATTACGCCCACGTCGATTGCCCAGGTCATGCAGATTATGTAAAAAACATGATTACAGGTGCTGCACAAATGGATGGTGGAATCTTAGTTGTGAATGCTGCTGATGGACCTATGCCCCAAACTAGAGAACACATTTTATTAGCAAGACAGGTAGGTGTTCCTGCTCTTGTTGTCTACATGAACAAAGTTGATCAAGTTGATGACAAAGAACTTATTGATCTTGTTGAAATGGAAATTAGAGAACTTTTAACATCTTATGAATTCCCTGGTGATACTATCCCAATCATCAAGGGCTCAGCTTTAGCAGCTCTTGAAGGAAGAGATGATGAGATTGGAAAAAATTCAATACTTGAGTTAATGAAAGCAGTTGATGAACATATACCACAGCCAAGCAGACCTATTGATCAACCTTTCTTGATGCCAGTAGAGGATGTATTCTCAATTTCAGGAAGAGGAACAGTAGTAACTGGTCGAATTGAACAAGGACAAGTTAAAGTTGGTGAAGAAATAGAAATTTTAGGAATTAGAGAAGCTCAAAAGACAACATGTACCGGTGTTGAGATGTTCAGAAAGCTTCTAGATTCTGGTGAAGCTGGAGATAATGTTGGTGTACTTCTCAGAGGAACTAAGAGGGAAGAAGTTGAAAGAGGTCAAGTATTAGCTAAACCAGGCTCAATCAAGCCTCACACAAAATTTAAAGCTGAAGCTTATGTTCTTAAAAAAGAAGAAGGTGGAAGACACACACCATTTTTTTCTAACTATAGACCTCAGTTTTATTTTAGAACAACAGACGTTACAGGAACTATAAAACTACCTGAAGGTACTGAAATGGTTATGCCTGGTGATAATATTGCTATGGAAGTAACTTTGCTTTCACCAATTGCGATGGACAAAGGTCTTAAATTTGCAATCAGAGAGGGTGGTAGAACAGTTGGAGCTGGAGTAGTAGCTGAGATTATTGAATAGTTTTAGAGACGGATCTATCAGTAAGCTTTGTTTCTATATAAATCTAGGAGTGTAGCTCAACTGGTAGAGCACCGGTCTCCAAAACCGGGGGCTGCGGGTTCAAGTCCTGCCACTCCTGCCAAAAGATGAGAGTATGAACATAGAAAAGAAAAAAACTTCACCTGCTCAATTTGTTAGACAGGTTAGACAAGAACTACAAAAAGTAACTTGGCCTCAAAGGCGTGATACATTTATTTCTTCTGCTATAGTCATACTTTTAATTATTTTATTCTCATTATTTTTTTTATTAACTGACCAAATTTGGTCTTTTTCTATTAAAAAAATTATAGAAATAGGAGTAGGATTATAGATGGTTGAGTCAAGATGGTACGTTTTGCATGCATACTCAGGATATGAAAAAAAGGTTGCAGAGAGTATTATGGATCAAGCTGAAAAACTTGGTATCAAAGATCATATTGAAGAAATTTCGGTTCCTACTCAAAATATCGTTGAAGTTAAAAGAGGCGTTAGAGTTAATACAGAAAGAAAAATATTTCCAGGATATATTTTAATTAAAATGAATTTAAATGACGATACTTGGCACATAATTAAAACTACCCCAAAACTTAGTGGTTTTTTAGGCAACAAAGGTAAACCAGTTCCAATTAGTAATTCTGAAGCCAAAAGAATATCTCAACAAGTTGTAGACGGTATGGAAAAATCTAGACCTGCAATAATGTACGATGTTGGTGAGCAAGTTAAAGTTATTGATGGTCCATTTGCATCATTTAATGGAGAAATAGAGCAAATTGATGAAGAAAAAGCTAGACTAAGAGTTGCAGTTTCAATATTTGGAAGATCAACTCCAGTTGATTTAGAATATTCACAAGTAGAGAAAGTATAAATTATGGCTAAAGAAATTTTAGGATTAATCAAATTACAAATACCTGCAGGCGGAGCTAACCCATCACCTCCTGTTGGTCCTGCGTTAGGTCAAAGAGGACTCAATATAATGGATTTTTGTAAAGCATTTAATGACAAAACTAAAACATTAGAAAAAGGCGCTCCTATACCAGTTATAATAACGGCGTATAAAGACAGATCTTTTGATTTTGTTACAAAGTTACCTCCAGTAAGTTATTATCTTAAAAAAGCAGCAAAAATAAAAAAGGGTAATTCAACTCCCGGAAGAAGTCTAGTTGGTAAAGTATCTATAGGGGATATTGAAAAGATTGCTAAAGAGAAAATGTCAGATCTTAATGCCATTGATTTAGCTGGGGCAGTAAATATGGTTAAAGGTTCTGCAGTTTCAATGGGTATGGAGGTTGTAGGATAATGAAAATTACAAAAAAACGAAAAGAAATGCTGAATAACATTGACCTAGATAAAATCTATGAACCAATTGATGCAATTAAATTACTTAAAGAAAAATCTTACGTAAGCTTTGATGAAACTGTTGATGTGTCTATAAATTTAAACATAGATAGTAATAAATCTGACCAGAATGTTAGAGGTGTTATAAACCTACCTAAAGGGTCTGGTAAAAAAATTAAAGTAGCTGTAGTGACCTCAGAAGAAAATCATAAAACTGCCAAAGAAAGTGGCGCTGATATAGTTGGTGGTTTAGAATTTATTGAAGAAATGTTATCAAGCAAACTAGATTTTGATATTTTAATTTCTAGCCCTGATATGATGCCAAAACTAGGAAAGGCTGCAAAAATTCTTGGACCTAGAGGATTAATGCCCAATCCTAAATTAGGTACTGTAACTAAAGAAATTGAAAAAGCAGTTAAGGATGCAAAATCAGGACAAGTTAAATTCAAAAATGAAAAATCTGGAATTGTTCATGCTGGAATAGGTAAGTTAAGTTTTAATGAAAATGATATATTTGAAAATCTTAAAACTTTTTATTCTTCAGTTTTGAAAAGTAAACCTGACAATATAAAAGGTTCTTTTGTAAAAAAAGTTACCATAGCTTCAACTATGGGAATTGGACTCAAAATAAACCAATTAAGTTTACGTTGAGAGTTCAAAAGATGGTCTTTTAGATCATCGCCTGTCAAAGACTGCAGGAGCCAGTAGGCTTAATATCCTGCATAGACTGAAGTAAGTCAAAGATTTACTTCTTGACAGTAGGATTAGTTTGATGAGCAAACTATTCCAACTAACGTTAGATTTCTAATCTAACAATAAAACCGAGGTTGACGTGAAACGTTCTGAAAAAAAAGATTTTGTCTCTAATCTTAAAAATGAAATCTCAAAAGCTTCTTCAATAATTGTAGCCGAATATTCTGGTCTGACAGTAAATGAATCTGAAGATTTGAGAAAACAAATGAGAGAAAATGGTGCAAAATTTAAAGTAACTAAGAACAGACTTACAAAACTTGCTATTAATGAAACTCAATTTAAAGACATATCTGATCTTTTTAAGGGGCCAACTGCTATTGCATATTCAAGTGACCCTGTAGCTCCAGCTAAAGTAGCTGTTGATTTTGAAAAAAAATTAGAGAAATTTAAAATTGTTGGTGGAGGGTATAATGGTGAAAAAATTGATAAAGATAAAATCGATTTTTTAGCTAAATTACCTTCTCTAGATGAGTTACGAGGTAAGTTAATAGGTTTAATTTCTGCCCCAGCTCAAAAAATAGTAAGTATAGCTATTGAGCCAGGATCACAAATTGCAAGACTTTTGAATGCAAAGAGTAGCAATTCACAAGAGTCGAACTAGGTTAATAAGGAGTAATATATGGCTGATTTAAATAAATTAATGGATGATTTATCTTCTTTAACAGTTCTTGAAGCTGCCGAATTAAGTAAAATGCTTGAAGAAAAATGGGGAGTTTCAGCAGCAGCACCAGTTGCCGCAGTTGCTGCACCAGCAGCAGGTGGAGAATCTCCAGCTGAAGAAAAATCTGAGTTTGATATTATACTATCTGAATCTGGTTCTAACAAAATTGCTGTAATTAAAGAAGTTAGAACAATAACAGGACTAGGATTAAAAGAAGCGAAAGATTTAGTAGACGGCGCTCCCAAACCTCTTAAACAAGGCGTGAAAAAAGAGGAAGCTGAAGAGATGAAAAAAGCTCTTGAAGCAGCTGGAGCTAAAGTAGAATTAAAATAAATTTTATAGCCACTCTTTAATAGTGGCTATATATAAAAGGGGAAGTAATTAATGAGTCTAGATCATATAAATACAAAGAAAATTAGAAAATCTTTTGGTAAGATACCTTTAGTTACTTCACTACCTAATCTAGTTGAGGTTCAAAAAAGGTCATTTGATAATTTTCTTCAACTCAAAATTGATCCTGACAAAAGAGAAGACTTAGGCTTACATGCTATTTTTAAATCAGTTTTCCCGATAAATGATTATACTGAAAGAGCCACAGTGGATTATGTAAGCTATAATCTTGGTATACCTAAATACGATGTAGAAGAATGCAATCAAAGAGGCATGACTTACGGTGCTCCGTTATTGGTAAATTTTAGACTCATAATCTGGGATATTGATGAAATTGCTGGAACAAAATCTGTTAGAGATATTAAAGAACAAGAAGTTTACATGGGTGATATTCCTTTAATGACTAAAAATGCAACATTCGTAGTAAATGGTACGGAAAGAGTCGTTGTAAGTCAAATGCATAGGTCTCCGGGTGTTTTTTTTGATCATGACTATGGTAAAACTCATACCAGTGGTAAGTATTTATTTAATGCAAGAATAATTCCATATAGAGGTTCATGGTTAGACTTTGAACATGATGCAAAAAATAATATTCACGCAAGAATAGACAGAAAAAGAAAGTTTCCAGTAACAACCCTTTTAAAATGTCTTCTAAGCAATATGTCTGAAGATTACATTAGTAACTGCGAAGCAAAAAAAATTGAACCTGATCCAAAAAAAATCTTAGGTATGACTGGAGAAGAAATTCTAAAAATATTTTATAATAATATTCAATACAAAAAAACTGATTTTGGATGGCAATCTAAACAAGATTTATCATTTTATAAATCTAAAATATTAAACTA
>CACNND010000025.1 GCA_902621725.1 uncultured Alphaproteobacteria bacterium
GAATTATTTGATCTTAATATTAATAAAAAAATTATTTTAAGCTCAGCTTATAATTTTTTTAATATATTCGAACATATTTTTAATAATTTTCATCTATCTAATTATAATCATAGTTTGCCAAATCAATATATATTATTTAAGAAAACAATCATTGAAAGATTAAAAAATAGTGAATAAACTTATAAAATCAAATTTAGATACTATTCTATCTGAAAAATATTTATCTTATGCAATTTCTACAATAGTATCAAGATCACTGCCTGATGTGAGAGATGGATTAAAACCCGTTCACCGCAGAATAATTTATTCTATGTATCAACTAAAACTTTTTAAAAATTCAAGTTATAAAAAATGTGCAAGAATTGTTGGAGATGTGATGGGTAAATTTCATCCACATGGAGACCAAGCAATTTATGATAGCTTGGTTAGAATGGCTCAGGATTTTTCCACAAGAATTACATTAGTCGATGGTCAGGGCAATTTTGGAAATATTGATGGTGATAACCCTGCAGCAATGCGATACACCGAGGCAAGATTACAAGATTATACAAATTATTTTTTTGATGGTATTGAAGAAAATTCTGTAGATTTTAAAGATAATTACGATGGTCAAAATTTGGAACCAGTGGTTCTACCATCTCAGCTTCCTAATATTTTAATTAATGGGGCAATGGGAATAGCTGTAGGTATGGCCACAAACATACCACCGCATAATATTGTTGAGCTAATTGATGCTATCAAGTTAATAATCAAAAAAGACAAGCCTTCACTTAATGAAATTTTAAAAATTATTAATGGACCAGATCTTCCCACAGGTGGTAAAATAATTTTAGATAGTAACGAAAAAAAGCAAATTTATAAGAGTGGCAAGGGATCATTTAATATTAATGCTAAATATCAAATAGAAGAATTAAAAAATGGTTTGTATCAAATAATTATTACTGAAATTCCATATCAAGTTAATAAAGTTAAGATAATCGAACAACTTGCTAATAACATCAATAATAAAAAATTACCTTTAGATGATGTTGTTGATGAATCAGATGAAAATATTAGAATTGTCTTAAAACCAAAGACCAGAAATATTGATTCTGAAAAATTAATAAGTTTATGTTTTAAATTAACTGACCTATCAGTTAAGTACCCTTGTAATTTTAATGTTTTAATTGATGGTATAGAGCCTAAACAAATTGGAATTATTGAAATACTATCTAATTTTTTAGAACATCGAAAAGTTACCATAAAAAGGAAATCAAAATTTAATATAGAAAAAATTAAAAAGAGACTAGAAATTCTTAAGGGTTATCAAATTGTCTTTAAAAATTTAAATTCTATAATAAAAATAATAAGAACTAAGGAAAATCCCAAAAAAGAATTAATAAAAAAATATAAATTATCTGATTTACAATGTGAGTCAATTTTAAGTATGCGTTTAGGATCTCTAAGAAAGATTGATGAAAAAAATATTAAAGATGAAATCCAAAAATTAAATGAAGAGTTAAAATATCTTAACAAATTAATTAAAGATAAAAAAACATTAGATAAATTTATAGTAAGTGAATTAGATCTTATAAAGAGTGATTTAGATACTAATATAAAGGAGAGAAAATCTTTAATTTCATCAGAACAAAATAATGATATTGATATTAGTATTGATGAATTTAAAGAAATTGAAAAATTCACTGTTATCATTAATAAAGATTTTCAGCTTAAGAGAATTAAAGAGATAACTGATGAAAAGGAAATTGAAAAAATAAAAAAAGAAAATCTATTTTCAATTAATTTGAATTCAAATCAAAAAATACTTTTGTTTGTTTCTTCTGGTAAAGTTTACACGATTGATCCAAATATTTTACCAGGTGGAAATAGTAATCCTAAATCATTCATATATTTTGTTGATAGTATGCCTAAAGATAAAATTGCTGGATTACTTTCATCAATCGATGAAGAACTCTTAATTGTATCCAAAAATGGTAAAGGATTTATTAGTAACACTGAAACTCTTGTAACAAACCAAAAGAAAGGTAAGCAATTATTTAATTTAAAAAATAATGATGTAGTTATTAAAGTATTAAATCTTTCAAAAAAACACATAGCTTGTGTTACAAAGTTACAAAAAATGTTAATTTTTGAAATTGATGCTTTGCCAAAATTACAAAAGGGTGGAGGGGTTCAATTAATTAAAATTAAGAAAGATGATTTTTTATCGGATGTCACTCAGTTAATTATTGAAGATGGATTAGAATGGAGCACTGGCTCTAAGAATAGAAAGTTAGAAGATGTTGAGTTTTGGATGGGAAAAAGAGCTCAGGCAGGAAAAAAAGTCCCTAAATATTTTAATAAAAATCTTAAATTTGATTAATAAATACTTTTATTATAATTCAATAGGTTTAAAATTATTACATGAACAAACCTAATCTAAATACACAATCTGTTTTATCAATGAAAGGTGAGGGTTATTACTCTCAAAAAACCGTTGGAGCAAAAAATGCTATAGATAAAATGGAAGTATTAATTGAAGAAGCCTTTAAAAATATTCCTAAAGTTGACAAACTTAGAATAGCTGATTTTGGCAGTGCTGATGGCGGTACAAGTCAAGAAATGTGGTTTAATATTATTGAAAAAATAAAAAAATCTGGAGATAATAGAGAAATTGAAATGTTGTATACTGATTTAGCATCTAATGACTTTTCAGTTTTATTTAGAATGATGCAAGGAATGCAAGGTAATGATAATTTTGCTTACCAGAATAAATTTGAAAATGTTTTTGTGCACGGATGTGGTACAGGTTTTCATAAACAATTGATGTCTAATAATAGTTTATCATTAGGATTCTCTGCGACTGCAATGCACTATGTTTCAGAAAGACCATGTTTGATAAATAACCATGTTCATATGGTAGGTGCAAATGAAAAAGAAAAAAAACATTTTAAAAACCAAGCTCTAAAAGATTGGGAAACAATTTTATTAAATCGATCAAATGAATTAGTTCCAGGCGGAAGGTTTATTTGTATAAATTTTGGAATAGATGAAAAGGGTCGATATTTAGGTAACACTGGCGGTCATAACATGTTTAATAATTTTACTAAACATTGGAAAAATTTAGAGCAAAATGGGATTATCACTAATGAAGAATTTGTTAATGCTACTTTTACTCAACATTATAGAACTGTTGAAGAATTTAGAAAACCTTTTGATGACCCTAATTCAGAAATATCAAAATCTGGGTTGATTCTTAAAAGATGCGAAACTATGTTTACCGATTGCCCTTTTAAAGTTCATTATAATAAAAATAAATCTACTATGTCATCAAGAGAATATGCTGAAACATTAATACCAACAATGAGAAGTTGGTCAGAAACTGTATTTAAAACAGCATTAGAAAAAAGAAATCCTAATGAAATAAATCAAATTGTCGATCAATTTTATAATGCTTATCTTGAGGAAGTAACAGAAAATCCATCAGGTCATGCAATGGATTATATTCATATAGTAATGGATATAGAAAAAAAAATTAACTAAAAATATAAAGAAATATCTTCATGTACAGATTTACATGAAGCTAAATAAATAGCTTGCTCTTTATTAAGTTTCTCTTGTTTTCTTAATCCAAAAGTCTCAGTACCAGTTTCAGATAATTTAATTAAATCACTTAAGATAATTTTATTACCATCCAATCTCCAATTTTTTTCAAAATTGTATATTTTTTTTGCTTCATTAATTAAAGCTAATGCTTCTGTTTTCTTATTGTAATTTTTTTTCAACAATTTTCTTGCTTTTTTGATTGGTTTTGTAATGTTTGAAGTGTCAGTGAAAGAATTAAATAATCTCTCGAAATTTTTAATTATTTCTTCAATTCCATCTCTCTCTTCATTAACATTATTTAATAACTCATTAAAATTAATTTCTAATTTTGAAAATTCTTTAGCATTTTGAAAAATTTTGATAAATTTTTGTAAATCATTAAATGAGTTATCTACTGATTTATTATAACTAAGTTTCTTTTTCTTAAAATTATCTAATATTGTTTTGAAATTATCATTTTCCTCTATCCAATTTGATGGAATTGTCATTTTTATACTCTCAATTTCATTTTCTAATTCAAAAATTTCCTCTTCAAACTTCTGAATTTCATTAAGTTCAGTTTCAAGTCTAATTTCTTTTTTAATTTTTTCTATCTTTGACAATTTCTTATAAATATTTTTTTCAATATTCCTTACTTTTGTGTGAAGTGGCTTATAATTAATAGAGTAATCGTTAAAATTTTTACGTGATAATTTTACTTCTTCTATCAAATTCTTTGAGTCATTGATGTTATTAATCATATTAGTAAAATTTTTATTTTGTTTCTCTGGTAAAAAATCAATATTGGTAGTCATTATGTCATTTGTAATTAATATTGATTCAGAAAAATTTTCTTCATATTTATTATAAGAATAATCTATTAAACATTCTTGAAGTTTAGGATTAATTGGAGGAGGAGAAACTTCTGATGAATAATAAGATCTAAGAGGTAAATAATTTACTAATTGTGGAAAATATCCAACTACACCTAAACCAACTAATTGAAGTACTATAAACACGCTTGCACCTTTCCAAATTTCAGTCGTTTTTATTGATTTTGGTGCTACTCCTCTTAGATAAAATAGTGAAAATCCAAATGGTGGAGTTAAAAATGAAGTTTGCATATTTACACCAATCATTACACCCAACCAAACTGCAGTAACATTTGCTGATGTTTCAGCTAATAGTATCGGTGCAACTATAGGAACAACAACAATAGCAATTTCTATGAAATCTAAAAAAAAACCGAGTACAAATATAACTGCCATTACAACTATAAATTGTGTCCAAAAACCTCCAGGAAGACTAGTTAGAAAATCCTTAACTATTTCTTCACCTCCAAAACCTCTAAACGCTGCTGTTAACATTGCAGCCCCAATCAGAATTATAAAAACCATTGAAGTAGTTAAACTTGTTTCAATCATTACGTTTTTTAAAACATTATTTATTTTAAATGTTCTCCAAAAACTCCAAACAACACCAACAAGTAAAAATATAACTGCAAATATTGCAATTACTAAAGCTACCACTTCTGATGTTGATGAAATATTTTTAACATTAAGTTGAAAATTTATTACAATAAAGGTTATTACTATTAATGAAATTATAGTTATTAAAGCTGGAGTATATTTGTTTTTTTTATCATACAATCTATAACCACCCATCACACCTGCACCCACAGCGCCTATGGCACCTGCTTGATTTACTGTTGCTATACCAAGTAATATTGAACCTAATACTACAAAAATTAATGCTAATGGTGGGACAAGCGATAGAAAAACTCTCCTAAAGAAATCTCTGTCATAATTTCCTTCATATTCTACTGGAGGTACTGCTTCTTTTTTAAATATTCCAATCAGTAAAACATATAACATGTATAGACCAACAAGAACTAAACCAGGTAAGAAAGCTCCTAAAAACATATTCCCAGCACTGACTGAATCTACACTAAATTGACTTGGTATATTTGTAGAACCAGTTACGTTTTTATAATTTTCTATTCTCATATTATCTGCCGCATCTGAAGCAGATGCTAATTGATCTGACAAAATAATAAGGACAATTGAAGGTGGAATTATTTGACCAAGTGTACCAGAAGAACAAACAATTCCAGACGCAAGTGATTTATTATAATTATTTTTCATCATTGCTGGTAAAGAAATTAAACCCATCGCAACTACCGTAGCCCCTACAATGCCTGTCGTAGCAGCTAATAATGCACCAACAAATATTACAGAAATACCTAATCCTCCCGGAATAGGTCCAAATAATTGCCCCATACTTATCAATAGATCTTCTGCAATTTTTGATTTTTCAAGCATTATTCCCATAAAAATAAAAAGAGGTATTGCTATCAATGTATCTCTTTCTACCTCCCAATATACTCCTCGGAAATTTGTTATTCCTGCATTAAGCCATTGAAAAGGACCATCAGATATAAAATATTCGTTTGGATTACCTTCAATTAAATATCCTGCTAAACCAGCTAAAAATATTGATATAATAGCTGAACCAGGAAGAGCAAAAGCTAATGGATATCCAGAAGCAAGTGCAAATGCCATTAAAAATATTAATAAAAAAAGAAAAAATAATTCCATTATTAATTCTTTCTAATTACTTCTAAACTTCTTAATGAATAAATTATAAATTGTATCAGCATTGTAAGAGCAAATATTATTAAAAAACCCGCCATTAAATATTTGATATTCATTCCTTGGGTACTTTGAGATGTTTCAAAATTCATTATTGGTTGATTTAAAACACATTGTTTACAATACATCCCAAGAAAGAATACAGTTAAGCAAAGTGGAACACCCAGTAATAAACTTCCAAAAAGATTTACTCTTGCTTTATTTTTTTCACTAAAATTAGTATACAAGACATCAACTCTAACGTGGCCATCTTTAATTAAAGTATAATAACTTCCAAATAAAAATAAGCTTCCATACCAAAATCTCACAAGGTCGCTCATTAAAGTTTGTTCATATGAAAAAACAAATCTTAAAATAACAATTTGAAATTCTGCAATTACAACAAGAAATGCTAACCAGTAGAAATTGAGAGCTCTGAAGTAATATGCAAAAATTAATGATACAAATAATAGAGGAAAATGAACATATGGGGCTCGAAAAGAATTATTTGAAAATTTTATGTTCCAACTTTTTCCAATCATTTGTTCAAGGAAACCTTCAATTATTAGAAAAGAAATTATGGCGTCAATTATTCCTATTATTAATACTGACCAAAAACCAAATCTAATGATAAAATCATTAACTCTTTCAAGGTTATCGGCAAGAGTCAAATTATCCAGTTTTTTATTATAATAAATAAATATTAATGGAAAAATAATTGCTAATACATAAAGAAAAAATTGAAACGATGAATATATATTTGCTGAATTATAAATTGTAAACGCTCCAGGCCAATCACCTGCGAAAGTTAAATAATTATTAACTATAAATGCAAATACTATTAAGATTAAACAAATTGAAAAAAATTTAGAAATATTTGAAATATTCATAAAAAAAAGTGGGGAGTAAACTCCCCACATGAATTAAAATTTAACCTTCAAGTACTCTATTTCTTTGAGTAAAGAAAGCTGAGTCAGCTTTTTCTAGCCAACCACTTATTTCACTTCTTGATTTTCTAAAGCTTGCAAGAATTCTTCCAGTTAGTTCATTACCTTCAGCAAGTTCTTCATACAGCTGTTCTGCTGCTTCACCCATTGCGTCGATAACATCTTCGTTGAATTCTCTTAGCTCTACACCATGATCATTAACAAGTCTCTGCAATGCAGCTCCGTTATTTGCATTATATTCAGTCAACATTCTTTCGTTTTGAACTGTTGAAGCATGCTCAATAATCATTTGATCTGTTTTGCTTAAACTTGTTAACCAAGATTTATTACAACCTAGTGTTATTAATGTTCCTGGTTCATGACATCCAGGCCAGTAATAATACTTTGCGGCTTCATAGAATCTTGATCTTTCATCATTCCATGGTCCTACCCATTCTGTTGCATCGATCGTTCCATTGATTAAGTTTTCATATATTTGTCCACCTGGCACACCTACAACAGATAAACCAAGTTTAGACATCATCATTCCACCTAATCCAGGAATTCTCATTTTAAGACCTTTGAAATCATCTGGAGAATTAATTTCTTTATTAAACCATCCACCCATTTGAACACCAGAGTTTCCAGCCATAAAGTTTTTCAAACCAAATTCATCACCAAGTTCATCCCAAAGTTCTTGTCCGCCACCATGTCGTATCCATCCGTTGATTTCAGTTGCTATCATTCCAAAAGGAACTGCTGCAAAGAAACCCCAACCTGGATGTTGTCCAATCCAATAGTAGTCAGCACTATTATACATTTGGGCATTTCCAGATGTAACTTCTGTGAATACATCTAATGGTCCTACTCTTTCTCCACCAGCAAAGTGATTTACAACAATACGACCATCACTTAAGTCTGATATTCTTTGAGAAACAGCTTCTGCGCCTGTACCTAGTCCAGGATAGCCTCTACCCCAAGTAGCAACGCAGTTGACTTCTATTCTATCAGCTGCAATAGCTGGAGCTGGGAAAGATGAAACGGCTGTTGCAGCTGCTGCACCAATTCCTGCCTTTTTAAGGAAGTCACGTCTTTTAAAGTTTTTTTTCATATGTCCTCCCGAGATTATATGAATAAATTAATTAATTTATTAATAGAATTATACAAAAATAGAAAATCTATCAATTTCAAAACATATAAATAATAAGAAAATTATTAAAAACTAGAAATTCCTGTCTGATTTTTCCCTAAAATTAGTGAATGAATATCCTCTGCGCCTTCGTAAGTTTTAACAGTTTCTAAATTTACCAAATGTCTCATGATATGATATTCCTCTAATAAGCCATTTGCTCCAAGCATATCACGAGCATTTCTAATTATGTCTAAAGATTTTTTACAGTTATTTTTTTTTAAAATACTAATTGCATTAATGATATCTTTTCCTTCATCTAAAGCCTTAGAGCTTAAAAGACATGATGCTAATCCTAAATTTATCTCTATTTGCATCTCAGATAATTTTTTTTGAATTAATTGATTTGATGCTAAAGGTTTTTTAAACATAATTCTATTTTCTACATAGTCTTTTGCAATTAACCAACATTCAGAGGCTGAACCTAATACACCCCAGCTAATTCCAAATCTTGCTTTATTGAGACAACTAAAAACTGATTTCCATCCTTCGGTATTTTCTAAACACAAATTATTTGGAACAAAAACATTATTTAAAATTATTTGACCAGTTGGACTAATTTTTAAGCTTGTTTTATTTTCTATTGTTGAAGTATTTAATCCTTCAGTATTTTTTTCAATCATAAAACCTTTTATACTTTTATGATCTTTGTTTTCTTCAATAGCCCAAATAATAAATATGTCAGCAATTGGCGCATTCGTAATCCAGTTTTTAGATCCATTTATAATATATCCATCTTTAGTTTTTTTAAATGAAGTTTTCATTGAAGTAGGATCAGAACCAGCTTCGCTTTCTGTTAAACCAAAGCAACCAATTTTTTCTCCTTTAATTAATGAAGGAAGGTATTTATCTTTTTGTTCTTGAGATCCAAATTCATTTATTGGATGTATTACAAGAGAAGATTGAACAGATATTGAAGATCTATAGCTGCTATCTATTTTTTCAAATTCATATGCTACAAGTCCATACGCTAAATTTGATGTACCAGACCCACCATGTGTTTTAACTGTTTGTCCTAAAACTCCAAGTGATCCAAATTTTGGATAGAGTTCTTTATCAAATTCATTTTTTCTGTTTCTTTCAACTACTGTAGGTTTAAGTTCATTATTACAAAAATCTTTTACATTTTTTTGAATATTACTTTCTTCTTCATTTAAATGACTTTGAGTATAAAATGGATCAAACCAATTATTTTCTATCATACAATATTAGGCAATATCATCATTTTGATGTAAATAACCACAAAAATTATTATGCAAAATAAGAATATATATATAGCCTCAGATCATGCTGGATTTGACCTGAAAACCAAATTGTTAGAGAATTTTCCAAAAATTAATGATTTAGGTACAAAGACAGATGAAAGTGTTGACTATCCTGATTTTGCACACAAATTAACAAAAGAGGTTCTTAAGAACAAGAAAAACGTTGGTATTCTAATTTGTGGAACTGGTGTTGGTATGAGTATTGCAGCTAATAGAAAAAAAGGAATTAGAGCTGGTCTTGCTAATAATTCAAAAATAGCAAGATTGATAAGAAAGCACAATGATGCTAATGTACTTGTTTTACCAGGTAGGTTTATAAATACTAGCGAGGCAAAAAAAAGTGTTCAGGCTTTTCTTTCTACAAAGTTTGAGTCAGGACGACATAAAAGAAGGATTAAAAAACTATGATTTCAGATTTGTTTACTAAAGGAATTAAAGAAGCAGACCCAGAGGTTTATGGAACATTAAGCCGTGAACTAGAAAGACAGCAAAACCAAATAGAGTTAATAGCATCTGAAAATATTGCTTCAAGATCGATTTTAAATGCTCAAGGCTCTGTCATGACAAATAAATATGCAGAAGGTTATCCTGGTAAACGATATTATGGCGGATGTGAATTTGTTGATCAAGCTGAAGAGATTGCTTTAGAAAGAGTTAAAAAACTTTTTAATTGTAAATTTGCAAATCTACAACCACATAGCGGAGCACAGGCAAACCAAGCGGTCTTTCTAGCTTTACTTCAACCGCATGATACTATTTTAGGTATGTCTCTTGCATCAGGAGGTCACTTAACTCATGGAGCAAAGCCTAATCTATCTGGTAAATGGTTTAATGCTGTTCAATACGGTGTAAAAAAAGAAGGCAATGATAAAGATTTAATTGATTATGATGAAGTTGAAGCTTTAGCTTTAGAGCATAAACCAAAAATGATAATAGCGGGAGCTTCCGCTTATCCTAGAACTATAGATTGGAAAAAATTTAGAGAAATTGCTGATAAAGTAGGAGCATATTTTTTAGTTGATATGGCTCACTATTCTGGTTTGGTTGCAGGTAAACAATATCCAAATCCGATTGAGCATGCCCATGTAGTAACTTCAACAACTCACAAAACTTTAAGAGGTGCTAGAAGTGCAATGATTTTAACTAATCATGAAGATTTATATAAAAAAATTAATTCTGCTGTTTTTCCTGGATTACAAGGTGGTCCACTAATGCATGTAATTGCAGCTAGAGCTGTTTGCTTTGGTGAAGCGCTTAAACCTGAATTCGAAGAATATATTAAAAATGTTATTGCTAGTGCTAAAGTTATGGCACAAACTTTAGTTGATAGAGGATTTAGAATTGTTACTGGGGGCACAGATTCACATATAGTTTGGTTAGACTTAACACCAAAAGGTTTAACTGGTGATAAAGCTGAAAAAATTTTAGAAGAAGTTGGATTGGCATGTAATAAAAATGCAATTCCATATGACCCTAATCCACCAAAAATAACTAGTGGACTTAGATTTGGAACTGCCGCAGCTACTACCAGAGGTTTCAATCAGAAAGATTTTGAACAAGTTGGAAATATGATTGCTGATATTTTGGATAGTCTTTTACTCGAAGAAAATGAGAGAAATGTAGTTTTTAATAAAACAAGAAAAGATGTAATTGAGCTTTGCAAAAAATATCCAATTTATAGTGAGGCATTTTAAATGAGATGCCCCTTCTGTAGTAATGAAGATACACAAGTAAAAGATTCAAGACCTACAGAAGATAATACAGCTATAAGAAGAAGAAGAGTTTGTGATGCTTGTGGCTCTAGATTTACAACTTTTGAAAGAATTCAGCTAAGAGATTTGGTCGTAATGAAAAGTAACGGTCAAAAAGAAAATTTTGATAGAGATAAAATGTATAGATCCCTTTCTTTAGCTTTGAGAAAAAGAAATGTTGATAATGAAAAAATTGAAAAAATTGTTAATGCTATTGTAAGAAAATTAGAAAACTCAGGTGAAACTGATATAAAATCTAATATTATCGGCCAATACATTATGGAAGCTTTAATGCATTTAGATCAGGTAGCATACGTCAGATTTGCATCTGTTTACAAAAATTTCAGAGAAGCAAAAGATTTTGAAGATTTCCTAGGTAATTTAGAAGATAAATAATTTTTAGTGTCTCAACAAAATGTAAAGATGATTAATTTAGCACATGATATTGCTAAAAAAAAATTTGGAAAAACTTTCCCCAATCCCACAGTCGGTTGTGTAATTGCAAAAAATTCAAAAATAATTTCTAAAGCTGTAACGAATAAATCTGGAAGGCCTCATGCCGAAGAAATAGCTCTAGCTAAAGCTGGCCATAAAGCTAAAGGAGCTTCAATGTATGTTACTTTAGAGCCATGTTTTCATAGTTCAAAAGATGGATCATGCACAGATCAAATATTAAGATCAGGAATTAAAGAAATATTTATATCTGCTGCTGATCCAGATACTAGAACTAATTATAAAAGTATTAAAAAGTTAAAAAAAAATAATGTAATTGTAAATGTAGGTTTAGAAAAGAATAAAACATATAATTTAAATAAATTTTTTTTTAAAAGTGTTTTAAAGAAAAAGCCATTTACAAAAGTCAAAATTGCAACTTCTGCAGATGAAAAAATTGCATGGCATGATTATAAAAGTAAATGGATATCAAATAAATCAAGTCGAGAATATGCACATAAGTTAAGATCAATGAGTCAA
>CACNND010000026.1 GCA_902621725.1 uncultured Alphaproteobacteria bacterium
TAAAAAATAATGGTATTGTTTGTTCTTATTCTTCATCAAGTATAGTTAAACCGAAATTTGATTATTATAGCTATGCCCCAAAAGGTATAAATATTAAAATTGTACAAGCTTTTCTTCAAAACAATAAAAATATTTCATTGATTGGAAATTATGTAAACAAACTAATGGAAAGAAATAAAATTATTCATCCAAACATAGAAACCTTTAGATTTGATGTTGCATACAAAGCGCATGATTTTATTGAAAATCCAAAGAAAATAGGAAAATCAAATATTAAAATCTAATACTAAATTGAATATTAGCGTTGATTTTTAATCACTCAAACATTGACATTAAAAGACTTTAAGTATGTACTCTAATATGCATACAATTAATTATAATTTTTTTTGGAGGTATTTATGCGAAAAAAACTAATAGCTATTTTTGCAGGTCTTATTTCCTCATTGATTTTACCTTTTTTAGTTAGTTCTGCATCAGCAGAAGAAGTAAGAAGTATGAAACTTTGGGCGAGAGAGCAAGCTGCTGGACCAGCTCCGCATACTGCGGCTTTAATAATAGCACAAACATTAAATGAGCTAGGCTTAGATATTACTGTAAATGCAGTACCTTGGCCACAAATGGCTGATCAAGTTTGGTATAAAAGACTTGATGAAGATACTTGGGATTTAACGATGTGGCAGATGGTTAGTCGTCCTGAAAGAAGTGATCCTGATGAATTTACTTACAATCTTTTTCATTCATCAACTGCAGAAAAAGGATATAACTTTATTGGTTATGTAAGTTCTGCTTATGATGAACTTGCAGAAAAACAAAGAGTAACTATGGATCCTGATGCTAGGAAACAAATTGTTGACCAAGCTCAACAACTTTTAGCTGATGATGCAGCAAATGCATATTTAGTTCATCCATTATTGAACTTTGCTTATGATAATACGCAATTTAAGGATGGTAGTGCTATTGAGCAAGCTGGTCTTGGTATTAAAAATATCTGGACGTATCTAAACATTGAACCAATAAATGGAAACAATGATTTAGTAGCTCAAAGTTTAGATGAAATTCAAGCAATTAATCCATTCTTTATTTCAGGTGGTACAGACTCGTGGATTACTGAAATTGTTTGGGACAGATTACTTAGAATTGGTCCTAACGGAACTCCTCAACCATGGGCTGCAGAGTCTTTCAATTGGGTGAACGAGCAAACAATTGATGTTACTCTAAGATCTGGTATGAGCTGGCATGATGGACAACCTGTAACTACGGAAGATGTAATTTTCTCTTTTGAAGCTCCAATGGATGCTGAAATGGTTCCAATGTATTCTCCATTTGTAAAGAATATCGAATCAATGGAAGATATGGGAAACAATGTAGTTAGATTTAATCTTAAGTCTTCAAATGCTGCTTTCCTTACATCAACTCTAGCAAAAATTAATTTGGTTCCTAAACATTATTACGGTCCAATAATTGATTCTTTGAAGGGTACAGGTAATAATGCTGAAACAATAATTGAGGAAAAAAGAATTGGCTCTGGTCCTTTCAAGTTTGTTGATTGGAGACAAAGAGAACAAGTTATCTTAGAAGCTAATTCTGGTCATTTCAATCCACCTAAAATTAATAGATGGATAATGAAAGAAATTCCAAATGTTGAAGCTGCTTTAGGTATGTTTAGAAAAGGTGAAGTAAACTTCTTAACCGATTATAAAGGTGACCCAGCAGTGCTTGCTAATATTGTTGAAGAAGATGGAGATATTACACTTGTAAAATCTGTCGATGTTGGCTTTCAGTATATGGCTATGAATCATAGAAGAGCGCCTTTTGATGATGTAAATTTCAGAAGAGCAGTTTCTCTAGCAATTGATAGAGATGTTATGGTGAATGCAGCTTGGGCAGGTAATGCTGTTAAAGCAGGTTCGCATATATCTCCAGCACTAAGTTTTTACCACAAAGATGGTATTACTGAGTTCGAAACTGGAATTGACTTAGCTAAGAAAATTCTAGAAGATGCTGGATATACTGTTAAAAATGGAAGACTGCACTATCCGGAAGGAGTGTCAGAGAAACATTAATTAAATATTGTAGAGAGGCGAATGTTTGACTTTTGGTCTATCGTAAGAAGATTTTTGTACATGCTTTTTGTACTATGGATAGTAGCTACTATCATTTTCTTTATGTTCAGACTGATGCCAGGTTCGCCTCTTACAGCTTTTATCGGTACTACATTTACTGATGAACAACATGATTTATTAGTTAAGCGATTTGGTTTAGATAAATCTTTATTTGAACAATATACATTATTTATTGTTAATACTTTAAAAGGAGATTTTGGTCTTTCCTTTACCTATAACAAACCTGTAATCAACATGATTATTGAAGCTTTACCAAATTCAATAATTTTAACATTATTTTCATTGGTTATTGCTTATATTTTTGGAGTTATTGCTGGAGCTTATCTTGCTTGGAAAAGAGCAACATTTATTGAGGGATTTTCAATACCAATAGTTTTAACAACAAGATCTGCGCCTGAATTTTGGTTAGGTATGATTGCATTAGCTTTTTTTAGTTTTCAACTTGATATTTTTCCTTCAGGCGGAACTAGTGCCGCAGGTGTAATTTACGAAACCACTTTATCAAAATTAACAAGTTTACATTTTTACTATCACCTTATTTTACCTTCATTGGTATTAGCACTCTATCTTCAAGGTTTACCCTTGTTATTAATGCGATCGAATATGCTTGAAGTTATGCAAGAAGACTTTGTTACAATGTCGAAAATGAAAGGCTTATCTAGCTGGCGGATAGTTATTTATCATGCGGCCAGAAACGCACTTTTGCCAGTTGCAACTGCTTTTACACTTGGTGTTGGCTTTGCTTTTGGAGGAAATGTTGTTATTGAAACAGTATTCAGCTGGCCAGGTTTGGGAAGATTATTAGTTTTTGCTGTATCATCAAGTGATTATCCTCTTGCGCAAGGTGCATTTATTTTTTTAACAGCAATTCTAATATTAATGAATTTTTTAGCAGACTTGTTGTATCTATTTTTAGATCCAAGAGTGAGTTATAAAACTAAAAATTAAAATGATAGCTGAAATTTATAAAATATTTAAAGAAAATAACTATGCTACCATTGGAGTTTGCATATATTTATTTTTTATTCTTGTAGCAATATTTGCAGATCTTATTGCAACTAATGATCCACTAAGAATAAATTTTTCAAGTAGTGGTTTGTCAAGGAACTTACCCCCAAGCTGGGAATATTTTCTAGGAACAACATCAAATGGAAGAGATATTTTTTCTCAACTCATTTACGGCTCAAGAAATGCATTAGCAGTTGGTTTAAGTGCAGCACTAGCTGTTGCTATATTAGGAACAATTGTAGGATTAATTTCTGGGTTTTATGGTGGTTGGATTGATAATTTAATTATGAGACTTGCAGACATAGCTCTTGGTTTGCCTTTTCTACCATTTGTAATTGTGTTGGCTGCTTTTTTAGGACCAAGTTCATGGAATGTAGTTATAGCAATTGGTTTATTATTATGGCCAAATGCAGGAAGAATAATCAGAAGCCAAGTTCTTACATTAAGAGAAAGAGGTTATATTGAATCTGCCAAAGTATCAGGATGCTCTAATTTTAGAATAATATTTTTACATATAGCTCCAAATATTTTACCTCTGTCTTTTTTATATGGATCAATTGCTATTGGTTGGGCAATTCTAACTGAGGCCAGTGTAAGTTTTTTAGGTTTTGGTCCATCAGATGTTATATCATGGGGCTATATGCTTCAAGATGCTTATAGTTCACAAGCTCTTTCGTTAGGGGCTTATATCTGGTTTATTCCACCAGGTATTTGTATAGTTTTAATGGTTGTAGCAGGTTTTTTCATAAGTAGAGGTTATGAAGAAATTTTGTTTCCAAAAATAAAAAAATAAAAATGTTAGAAATAAAAAATCTTAGCATTCATTATGTTGGAAAAGAATTTGTAGCAAAAGCAGTTGAGAATGTATCTTTAAAACTTAACCAAGGAGAATTACTTGGTATAGTTGGTGAGTCAGGTTGTGGAAAAACAACATTAGCTAGAAGTATAATGGGAGTTAATCCTGACAGCGCGAAAATAGCTAGTGGTCAAATTTATTTTAATAATAATAAAATATTAGATGCAGATAAAAAAATAAATGATTTAGATTTTAAGTGGAAGGATATTGCATTTATTCCTCAAAGTGCAATGAATTCTCTCGATCCTGTTTATAGAATTATAGATCAAATGAGAGAGATATTAGTAATCAGAGGTGGTTATACAAAAAATAAAGCAGACGAAAGATCAGAAGAATTATTTAATTTAGTGGGAATAGATAAAAATAGATTACGAGATTTTCCTCATCAATTTAGTGGAGGTATGAAACAAAGAGTTGCTATAGCGATGGCATTAGCTTTGGATCCAAAAATTGTAATCGCTGATGAACCTGTTACTGCATTAGATGTAATTGTGCAAAGACAAATTTTAGATTTATTTAATGAATTAAAACATAAATTAAATTTATCTATAATATTAGTTACACACGATGTTTCAGTAGTTGCATATATTTGTCAGAAAGTTGCAGTAATGTATGCTGGTGAAATTGTTGAAATGGGTGGTGTTGAGTCGATTTTACAAGAACCTTATCATCCCTACACTATGGGTTTAAATAATGCTTTTCCTGATCTTCATTCTACAAATGATTTTCTAGTTCCAATTAATGGATCTCCTCCTAATTTAATAAATCCTCCAACTGGGTGCAGATTTAAGGCTAGATGTCCTTTTGAAATAAACAAATGTAACGATAAACCAGATAGATACATTAATAGAGATAGAGAGGCAATTTGTTGGAGAACTAGTGATCAAAAAAAATTACTTGAAGAGTCAAAGAAATTAGAAACATGGGAGATAAAAGAATAATCTTATGAGTACTGTTTTAGAATTTAATAATGTTTCTAAATATTATGATGTATCAAGAAATATTTCAGAAATATTTTCCGGAAAAAAACCTAAAGTAAGAGCAGTAGATGATGTATCTTTCAAAATACAACAAGGCGAATCAGTAGGTATCGTTGGAGAGTCAGGGTGTGGAAAAACTACCTTGGCTAAACTTATATTGAATCTTGTAAATCCCACAAGTGGTGAAATTTTATTTGAGGGCAAAGATATTTCAAAAATTAAAGATAAAGACGAATTGATAAAATATAAAAGAAACTTACAGTTTGTTTTTCAAAACCCTTATGATTCGCTAAACCCACGATTTACGATAAAAGATATTTTATTAGAACCATTGAAAGCTTTAAATTTTGATCCAAACGAATTTGAAACAATGATTACTGATGTAATGAATCTGGTTAAGTTAAAAAATAAAGATGAATATTTATATAAATATCCTCATGAGTTATCTGGAGGACAACTTCAAAGAATAGTTCTTGCAAGAGCTCTAATCATTAATCCAAAATTTGTAGTAGCAGATGAACCTGTGTCCATGCTTGATGTTAGTGTAAGAGCGGGTATTTTGAATGCTTTCAACCAAGCTAAATCATCTATGAATTTTACCGCAATTTACATTTCACATGATTTAGCTTTGGTTAAATATGTTTGTGAACGCACGATAGTTATGTATCTTGGAAGCATTGTTGAGGATGGACCCACACATGACGTTATTAATAATCCACTACACCCCTACACTAAAGCATTAGTTAAGGCTGTTCCAGTTCCTCATGTTAATCAATCTCATGACCCTCTGCCAATATTAGGTAATATTCCAGATGCTACTAGGGAGTATAAAGGTTGTAAATTTGCTGACAGATGTCCAAAACATAATAATGAATGTCAAGGTGGAGACAATAAAATGGGTTTAGTTGAAGCAAAGCCAGGACACTGGGTTGATAGATGTAGTTATATTACATCTTAGAAATTAAGCTCTTTTCTTTTTTTCTTTCTGAGTTTTTGCAAGCTTTGGTGGAAATGGGTATGTTATCTTACTGTGACTGAGATCCATTGAAAGTAAACTTTCTGCAAATTTTAATGATGTTCTTCCGGCATTTAAAACAGGAATTCCTGTCTTTTTTTCAATTTTTTTATCTAACCCTGAAAAAGACATTGTCATACAACCTAGTAAAATTGCATCTGCGCGATCTTCATTAACAATTTTATCTGCTAATTTTGACATTTTTTTATATGTAACATCTAAATCTTTTAACAATTCTAAAACTGGAATATTAATAGCTCGTACAGACGCTAAATGATGATCAAGGCCGTATTCATGAACTTGTTTTTCTGCCATGTTTAACATTGAATCGAAAATAGTAATAACTGAAAATTTATGACCTAATTGACAAGCTGTATGCATACTTGTTTGAGCTGGTCCAATGATTGGAAAATCAAACATTTCTCTAAAAACATCTAGACCAGGATCACCAAAGCATCCTAATATGACGGCATCTATGTTTTCGTATTTTGTTATTTCAGAAAGTCTATCAACTGCTGGAATAATAGAGGCGATTTCTTCATATGAAGATTCAATTGAACTTCCACCATTTGGAACATCATAAACTTTTACTTTTGATGGATTAAATGACCAGTCCTTTAAAAGTTTTTCACGTCTTTTTAATTCTTTAAGTCCGTAAGGACCTCCTGTCATATTTCCAGGTACAAGATAAACAATGGACATGAAAATATTATACATGAATATGTATTATTTAGAAGAGATTATTATTAATAAATTATTTTTTTTGCAGGAGTAGGGTAAGCTAATTTACTATGAGCTAATTTCATTTTTACCAATGACTCTGCCATTAAGATACTAGCTTTAACAGGATTAATTACTGGTACCCCTAATTTTTTTTCAACAACTTCAGTAATATCATGAAAAGCCATACTCATGCATCCAAGTACAAGAATATCTGCACCATCTTCATTAACAGCTTTTTTACCTGCTTTTATTAATTTATCTAAAGTTGATTTTTTATCTTTAGCTAAGCTTAGTACTTTTGTATTTATAGATCTGGTGGAACAATATTTTTTTTCTAAACCTAATCTCATAATTTTATTTTTAAAAGTTTCTTTATTTTCTGATAAAGGAGATAAAATACTAATTTGATTACCTAATTGTCCAGCTAGAAGTATTGAATTTTCACCAGAGCCAATCACAGGAATAGAAACCTTTTCTCTACATGCGATCAAACCTGGATCTGAAAAGCAACTAATAATTGCTACATCAAAATTGTTCTTTTCTGCGTTGATGATTCCCTTGATTACATTTGGAATAGCAATAGCCTCATCATATTCTGTTTCTATCGAACCAGGTCCTTTATTAGGAACAGAAAGTTTTACAGAAGTATCTTTACCTAAATATTTTGATATGAAATTTTCTCTTTTTTTAATTTCTACACCACCACCCTGTGTTTTTCCTTTTGCAGTTGCGAACTGATAATGTATTTTAATTTTTTTCGAAGTTATCATTTAAACTGCATTATAACCTTTAATTACAGCTGGTCTAATTGATATCTTATCGTACCATCTTTTTATATTTGGATAATCTTCTAATTTAATTTCATGCCTTTCGCATCTATCAACCCATGGCCATGTTGCTATGTCAGCTATAGAATAATCATTAACTATATATTCTTTATCCATTAACTGTTTTTCTAATATTGAATAAACATGTTCTACATAACCTTTTGTTTTTTCTTCAGCAAATTTACTTTTTCCACGATGGTAAAATAAATATTGATGTGCTTGCCCTAACATTGGACCGACATATGCTACCTGCAAAATTAACCATTGCATTATTTCCCAGTAATTCTCATTATCTAGAAATTTATTATATTTCTTTGCTAAATAAATTAATATTGCACCTGATTCGAAAATTCTTTGACCATTTTCTGCATCTACAATAACGGGAATTTTATTTGTAGGAGATAATTTTGAAAATTCTTTTTTAAACTGTTCTTTTTTGCTAAGATCTACGAGAATAGTTTCATACTCTGCATTCAATTCTTCAAGTAAAATACTAATTTTCCTCCCATTTGGAGTAGGGGATGTATATAATTTTATCATCAATCTCGTTTTTTCGAAAAATAATATTATATTTTATTATATGCAAGTAAATATAGATAATGTCATAAAATTAGCTTGGTCGGACAAAATATCCTTTGAAGAGATTAATAGAATTCACGGCTTGACCGAATCTGAAGTTATTAAATTAATGAGAAGAAATTTAAAATCTAGATCTTTTAAACTTTGGAGAAAAAGAGTGTCAGGCAGAACACGAAAACATGAAAAGAAAAGAAATCTTTCTGAGAAACCATTTAAATATGAAAGCTATTTTTAAAAAAATAATTATAATATTAAGCTTATTATTTGTTAGCAATATTGCAACAGCTGACCAAAATGATCCAAGATTGGATTATTTATTTGAAAGACTGTATGAAACTGAAAATCAGCAAGAGATAAGAAACTTAATATCAGACATTTGGAATATATGGTACGAAGTTGATGATCCAAAAGTAATTGAATATTTTGAGAAAGGTATTCAGGCTATGAATATAAGGAATTATCCACTTGCAATTAGATTTTTTAATAATTTAATTGAAGAAGATCCAAATTTTGCAGAAGGTTGGAATAAGAGAGCAACTGTTCATTTTATGATGGGTAATTATGATAAATCAATGAACGACATCATTAAAACTCTTGAATTAGAACCAAGACATTTTGGTGCCCTAGATGGAATGGGTTTAATTTTTATTCATCAGGGTCAGTTTCAACAGGCAATTGATGTATATGACAAGATGTTAGAGATTTTTCCTTTTAGTGTAAAAACTATGGATAAAAAAGAGAGAATACAATCGTTTATTTCTCAATCTACGTAATATCAAAAAATACTAATAATAAAGACAGTGTAAAAAAACTAACAAACGTACTTAATACTACATTTGAAGAAACTACTGCTTTTAGTGAGTTATATCTGTATGCAAAATAATATGACTGAGACCCACTTGGTAAAGCTGCGGCCATAGTAACAATAATTACCAAGAGATTATCAAGCTCTAGTATAAAATTCGCTAAACAAAATGCAATTATAGGGTGAATAAAATTTTTTAAGATAGTTAATAGTATTGCGCCATAAATATTTTCTCTAATTTTAAAATTTCCTAATGCAAGACCTAAAGAAATGAGAACCATTGGAAGAGCTAGGTTTACAAAAATATCTAAGGGCTCTTTCATAATAGATGGAACAATAAGATTAGAGTAATTAAGAATGATACCAACTATCATTCCAAAAAGTACAATATTTTTAATTATACCTAATAATATTTGATAAAAAATTTCGACAATGCTTTTTTGTCTATTTCTATAAACTTCTATTATAATAACAGTATAGCTAAAATGAACAATACCATGAAAAAAAACTAATATCATATAAGGAATTGTATTTATTGGACCCAAAACTGCATACATAAGAGGTATTCCCATTGCTACTGTGTTACCAAAACAAGCAGCTAATGCAAAAATTGCAGAGTCATCTGTTTTAAAATTTAAAAATTGTTTGCTAATTAAAAATCCAGTCATGGATATAAAAATTCCTGAAGCAAAAAAAGAGATGATCAGGCCAATAGAATTAATTTGAGGAAATGAGACTTGCCAAAAATATATAATTAAAGCTAAAGGTAAAAGAACGTTGAAACCTGTAAAATCAAAATAA
>CACNND010000027.1 GCA_902621725.1 uncultured Alphaproteobacteria bacterium
TTTCCAAATAGTTCAGCACAAACTATTTCATCATAATTATTTTTAAAATCAGCAATGGTCTTGTTCAACTCTGACATGTATAAATCTGCACCATCTGTAGCGACTGTTATAATTGCGTCATCACTATTTAAATCCATATATTTAGCTAGTTTTATTGATGCCAATATATTTGCTATTGCTGAAAAGCCAAATTCAGGAAGTCGTGAAACAAAATCAGGCTCAAAATTTTTTTTCTCAATTAAAAACTTTTTTCCTATTTCAGTATTAAAAATCATATTTAGATTATTGGTAGCTTGATCAGAAACATCTACGACAAAATCTGTATTCATTACATTATGGATAAGGGGAACATGTTTGTCACCAATTCCTTGTATATTATGTTCTCCATAACCTCCATGAAGCAAAGTTGGGCACTCCAAAGCTTCAACAACTGCAATCTTCGTCTGTAATTTATCTTTAAGATAATCTCCTGCTGCTAGAGTACCACTTGATCCTGAAGCACTTACGTAAAACCTAGGAGTTAAATTACTGTTACCTTTAACTTTAAGAAATGATTTTTCAAAAGATGGACCCGTTATAGAACGATGTATACTGTAATTATAATACTCATCAAATTGATTTATGATATCATTTTGATTATCTTTTTTTAATTCATTACAAGCATCATAAATTTCTTTAACATTACTTTCTGTGCCTTTTGTCTTAATGATATTTTTTTTATCTTCAACCCAATTATTCAACCATTCAAATCTCTCATTACTCATTCCTTCAGGTAGTATTGCAATACTATTAAGACCCATTATCCGAGATATTGCTACTCCGCCCCTACAATAATTTCCTGTAGAAGGCCAAACTGCTTTATGTTTTTCATAATCAAAAGTGCCATTTAATATTCTTGGAATCAAACAACCATAAGCTGCTAAAACTTTATGAGCTGTTATTAAGGGAAAATATCGTCCCATATTAACAATTATCTTTGCCTTAACACCTGTGAATTCTGTTGGTAGCACAATATATTCAGGCTCATTTCCAAAACCTGATTGATCTCTTTTATTAAACCAATGAACTCTAAAGAGGTTAAGAGGATTGATATCATTATTATTTATTTTTTTTAGAGAATTTTTAATATCATCATTAATAATTTGAGGGTCTTGAAGTTCACTAATACTTGGCAAGATAACTCCTTTTGATTTGAAGTAATCAGACGTTTTTTTTATTATTGCTTGACTCATAAATTAAATATTGATGCCTAAATTATTTGTTTTACAAAGATTATAAGCAAATCTTGCTATTGCAGTATCTTGTACGCCAGTTCCTGTCAAATCACATATTGTTATATCTTCCTTATTTTTTCTTCCTAAGCTTGGATCGTTAATAATATCGCCAAGTTCATTAAATTTTTCTTTGGAAGAAATTATATTTTGTTTTAAAGCATGATGTAATTCACCCATAACACTTGTTTGTAATTGATTGTCAGGCACATATTGATCACAATGTTTTAACATCTGAGGATCTAATTCGTTTTTTTGTTCTGCATCTGATCCCATTGCTGTTATGTGAGTTCCTTTATTTATCCAATTAAATTCCAAAAGCGGTTTTTTACTAGGAGTCGTTGTAACAATTATTTCTGATAAACTTGCCAATTCTTTGCAAGAAGAAGCTATATACAAATCTATATCTAAATTTTTGAAACTTTCTATAAATTGGTTCGCTTTTGTCTCATCTCTTGCCCAGACCATAATTTTATTTATTTTTCTAACTAACATTATTGCTTGAAGTTGTAATTTGGCTTGAATTCCAGCCCCAATAATACCAACAGAATTAGCATTTTGATTTGATAAATATTTTGTAGCTATTGCTCCTGCTATAGCTGTTCTAGTATCTGTCAGATAACCTTCATCTAATAAAACAGATTTTACAACTCCAGTCTTTGAATCTAATAAAACCATCAGTCCATTACTAGATGGCAAACCAAGTTTTGGATTATCAAAAAAACCTGAAGCGATTTTTATTGCAAAACTATCCAGACCCTCAACGTATGCAGCTTTAACATCTGATTCACCATGATATTTTTCAATATCAATTCTCATTATAGGTGGCATCATTACCAATCCCTTTGATAAACTTTTAAATGCTTCTTCTATTATTGGTATGAGATTTTTATTTAACTCTACATATTGAATAATATCATTTTTATTAAGGATGAGCATGGCTTAAAACTTTGTTAAATAGTTCAGAGTCAATATTTCCACCACAAATTAAGCAAATTATATTTTTTCCTAAGTGCGATGTTAGTTTTTCTTTAACAACCATTACACTTGTTGCTGCAGCACCTTCAGATACAATTTTATGTTCTAAAAAATTTATTCTAATTCCCTCAGCTATTTTTTCTTCACTTACTAGAACAAAATCATCAACGTATTGTTGTACAATATTAAATGTAAATTTATTATCTAAACCAATACTACCCCCTAAACAATCAGCTAAAGTTTCAGTTTCCTCTACATCAACAGGTCTACCTTCTTTTAGACTTTCATACATTGAAGGACCTCTTTCCATAGATACGGCAATAATTTTTGTGTCAGGTTTTTGAAGTTTAATAGCTTGTGCAATACCAGATATAAGACCGCCACCAGATGTTGGTATAATTACTGTATCAACTTCAGGAAATTCATTAAGCATTTCAAGTCCAACTGTACCTTGGCCTATAATAATGTCTTCATCATCAAAAGGGTGAATTAATGGGATATTTTTTTCTTTCGCAATTTGTTTAGCATATAAATCAGCTTCATCACTATTCTTTCCAATAATTTCTACTTTTGCCCCTAATTTCTCAATAGCCTCTTTTCTATATTCTGGAACCATTGAAGACATGTATATTGTTGATTGAATGCCCAATACCTTTGAAGCATAAGCAACACCTTTCCCATGATTTCCTGTTGAAACTGCAATAACTCCTTTTTTTTTGTCATCTTCACTTAAAGAAAGTAATTTGTTAACCGCACCTCTTAACTTAAATGAACCAGTGATTTGAAAATTTTCTAACTTAAGTTTTACTGTATTACTTTTTGATAAGAAATTAGAATTAATTAATGGTGTATAATTAACATAAGGTAGAATTTTCTTATGTGCATCTTGTATTTGTTGAAGTGAAATCAATTTAAACCCTTTTTAATGTAATTTAAATAGGTTACCAAAACCATCAATTTTTTGATTAATATTAGATAATCTTAATGAATCCCAAATAATAGCTTGGTTACTTGAGATAATATCTGTGCTTAATTTTGACTCTAATGTTTCGATAATATCAATTACTTTCAATGCAGTACAAGAAACAAAAATACTATCAACATCTATTAAATCAATTGAGGAAATTGATTGCATTAAACTATCATGAGTAACTTTGGCAATCTCCGAATCATAATTTAAATTAAACGAACTAAATGACTTAATTTGAAATCCACTATCAATTAAATAGTTGTAAACCTTAACATTAACATCTTTTGGATAAGGGGTAAGAACAGCAATTTTTTTTATGGTTAAGCAATTTAAGTGCTTTGACAGCAGCTGTAATAGGTGTCGTAATCAAAGCATCAGGTTTAGCTTTGAAAATTTTAGATCTTATTTTTTTTTCACCAATTTCAATAGTACCCGAAGTACATCCATACGCCACAACTTGTATTTTTTCATTGGGTAATATTTGGTTTACTGTTTCTGTAAGATGATCAGCCATCCTCATATAATTTTCATGAGTTAGAGGATTTAAAAAAGGTATCCTATTAAAAAATAGATCAACTGGTAAATTATGACAAATTTTTCTAAAATCCTGCTCAATTGTAAAGTCAGTTGATAATGTAATTATACCAATTCTAGAAAAGTTTGTATCATGTAAATTGGCTTTAATATTATTTTGATTAAAAGTATCCATTATTGATTTGGAAAATAATCCTCACACTCACCTTCTCTATAAACATCAGTTGTTGCACAATGTAGACTACCGCCAAACGCATAAACGTCTCTAAAAGGAACTGGAATAACCTCCAATCCAAAACTTTCCATTTGTTTAATCATTTTTTTTCTTCCGTTGCCTCGACGCATATAGTTTTAGGATCAATTATCAAAACGTTCATAGATAACCAGATTGATGAATAACACATAGGTGGTGGACTATTATGAATGGAAGGTGCTGCCTCATGAATTTCCCATTTATTATCATCAAAAATTTTTCTTTGCTCTGATGATATTTTTCTATTCGGATTAATGATTATAACTCCTGGTTTAATAGGAGTAAAACATGCATCAATGTGAGTTGGAATTAAATCACCTGGTAAATTAATTTGATGAACACGATGATTTGGATAATGTCTTCTTAACCAATCTAAACCGCTTAAATTTGATGTAAAATTGTTATGATAAAAAAGATCTTTTCCAAAGCGTAAAATTTCTGCTGCATCAAAAAGTGGTTCTTTTTCTGTCAATATCATGTCTCTATTTTCGATTTTTTTATATCGTTCTTCTTCCGTTATGCCTTCAGTAAGATAATTAGACTTATAAGATTGATTTGTTAATCTTGGTTTAGGTGCCGATTCCCATCTCATATTTTTATCTTCTGAATAATATTTTTCAAGTAGTGGTCTATAAGCAAGGTACTCAAACCATCTACATCTGTAAGACATGGGTGCCTCTAGCATTTCATTTCCTACAGTGAGAATAACATCTCTTGGAGGCATACAACCAAACATACCATCATTAGACCAATCGGGCGTTTCAATACTCTGAGAAAAGTCAATTGGTGTTGGTCTATCAACTTTTATATTTAGAGAATTTAAAATTTTAACAAAGTTTTCTAATTGTATATTTGCTTTATCAATTGATTCTTTTGAACGTGGTCCGTGAGATCCTACCATACCACTATCTTGACTAATTTTTGGTTCAAGCGCTGGTTCCATTGGAGGTATGTTGGCATTTTCAACTGCTCCAACTATAACATGCTTTAATGGATCCCATTCATTCCAAGAATTAACTATTGTCATTATATTTTCCTTAATTTAAAACTATGCATTATAATTAAAACTTATGGAATTAAATAACAAATCACTCTTTAAACAAAAATGTTTTATAAATGGAGAATGGATTGACAGTTCTTCAGGTGAAACCCTTGAGGTAAATAATCCAGCTTCTCTTGAAATTATTGGCAAAGTCCCAAAATGCTCAGTTTCAGAAACTAAAAAGGCTGTAGATGATGCTAATACCGCTTTCCAAACTTGGAAAGAAACTACTGCAAAAGAAAGATCAGTTATTCTTAAAAAATGGGGAGAACTAATTACAGAAAATGCAGATGATTTAGCTAAAATCATGACAATTGAGCAAGGCAAACCTCTAGCTGAAGCAAAGGGTGAAATACTAATGGGTGCTTCATATATTGAGTTTTATGCTGAAGAAGCAAAAAGAGTATATGGTGATATAGTTCCTGATCCAAGACCTGGAAAAAGAATTGTAATAATTAAACAACCTGTTGGTGTTGTGGGTGCAATAACTCCATGGAATTTTCCAAATTCAATGATCACAAGAAAATGTGCAGCCGCTCTAGCAGTAGGTTGTACTACTGTTGTTAAACCAGCAAGTCAAACTCCGTATTCAGCATTAGCTGTAGCAGTACTTGCTAAAGAAGCGGGTTTTCCAGATGGTGTATTTAATGTAATCACTGGATCGGCAAGTGAGATTGGTAAAGAGTTAACAAGTAACCCGATTGTAAGAAAAATTTCTTTTACAGGATCTACGGAGGTTGGAAAAATACTTTTAGAACAAAGTGCCTCAACAGTAAAAAAAGTTTCTATGGAACTTGGTGGTCATGCACCCTTTATTGTTTTTGATGATGCAGATATGGATGAGGCTGTTGCAGGCGCACTTCAAAGTAAATTTAGAAATAGTGGTCAAACATGTATCTGTTCAAATAGAATATTTGTGCATGAAAATATTTATGATGAATTCCTAGAAAAATTTACAAATGAAGTCAGTAAAATAACAGTGGGCAATGGACTTGAAAATGGAATCACATCTGGTCCTTTAATTGATAAATCCTCTTTAGAAAAAGTAATTGATCATGTTCAAGATGCAGTAAATACAGGAGCTAAAATAGCAATTGGTGGAGATGTTCATTCACTTGGAGGAAATTTCTATCAACCAACAGTACTCTCAAATGTATCTACAAAGGCAAAAATTACTTTTGAAGAAACATTTGGACCCGTTGCTCCTCTTTATAAATTTTCTAGTGATGATGAGGTGATTAAAATGGCGAATGATACACCATACGGATTAGCTTCATATTTTTATTCAAGAGACATAGGAAGAATATGGAGAGTTGCTGAAGCACTTGAATATGGAATTGTATCTATCAACAATGGACTACCAACAATTGCGGAAGTTCCTTTTGGTGGGGTTAAAGAATCAGGAATGGGAAGAGAAGGTTCTCGATATGGCCTAGATGATTATTTGACTATTAAATATATATCTATGGGTGGTATTTAGGAAAGCCAAGCTGCTCCTCTTACACCACTTGAATCACCATGAATATTTTTTACAACTTTAGTGTGAAGTGTATCTGTAAAAACATATTTTTTTAGAGCATCATTTATATTTTCATAAATAAAATTAATATTTGACATACCTCCGCCTAAAACTATCACATCTGGATCAAGAATGTTACAAACTAAAGATAAACCTCTTGCTAAATGATCAACATATTGATTTAGTGCAAAGATACTATCTTTTTCTTTATTATTAAAACCATCTAATATTTGATGTGAATTATAATTTTTATTGTAACGTAAATTGTAGACAGATGAAAATCCTGGTCCAGATATATAGGTCTCTAAGCACCCATCTTTTCCACAATAACATTTTTTTAACATATTTTTTTTCATCTTCTGTTCTGTTGGGCAAAACTATATGTCCCCACTCTCCACTTATGCTATTACGACCTCTTATTACTTTTTGATTGATACTGATACCACCACCTACACCAGTTCCTATAATGACTCCGAAAACAACTTCAAACCCTTTACCAGCCCCATCTACAGCTTCAGAAAGAGTGAAACAATTAGCATCATTTTCCAAATTCACATTTCTTCTTAGGATTTTATCTAAATCTTGCTTAAAAGGTTTGCCATTTAACCATATAGAATTAGCATTTTTAATTAAAGCTGTATCATTTGATATGGCTCCTGGCATTCCCATACCAACTGATTCTGCTTTGCCGTGTTTATCTTCAAAATGATTTATAATGGATAGTATACCCTTAATTGTTCCATCATAACTTTTTTCAGTATTAATTCTTTTTCTATCTATTTCAGTTCCATTTAGATCTAGAAGAATACCCTCAGTTTTGGTACCGCCTACATCAATACCGATTTTCATTAATTATTATTTTGTAATAATTTTGTGTAAAGTTGGTATCAAAGCAACTGCTAATGCGATTTTAAACAATTCACTTGGGATAAATGGTAAAAGACCAGCGGCTACTGCTTTTTCGAAACCAATAATATAACCTAGATAGATGATACCAAATGAAAAAATAATAGCAGAACCAATCAGTAGAGATACTGTAGCTTTAAAATAAGTTTTGCTAAAACCTAAATTTGCTAAATAACTTATAACGATAGATGCAAATAACATGCCATAAAGATATCCTGCAGTTGGGCCAACTAAATAAGCAATTCCTCCACCAGCTGCAAAGACAGGAAGTCCTATAGCTCCTTGAAAAAGGTAAAATGCAACTGTGGCAAAAGATAATCTAACACTATATGTCATTCCTATTAAGAATATAACAAATGTCTGCATTGTCATTGGCACTGGCCAAAATGGTACTTGAACTTTAGCGGAAATCGCTAGTAAAATTGAACCAAATAACATCAATGTAATTATAAGAAAATTTGAATTTATATTTTCAAAATTTTTTAGTTTGTGTATTAAAATTCTATTGTCGTGCATATGTTTTCCTTTAAATACTATAATTAAACTAATTTATATTTTGCTTCAAGCTTATCCCAAAAATCTTTCTGTAATTTTACATCGTTTAATGCGTTAATTTGCTTCAATCCTGTAGGTGAAGTTACATTTATTTCTGTTAGATAATTTCCAATTATATCAATTCCAACAAAAAACAGATTGTGCTCTTTTAGTTTTGGTCCTAAATTGTCAATAATTTCTTTGTCTCTATAAACTAGATCAGTTTTACTTGCCTTACCACCAGCATGAAAATTTGCCTTTAAATTACCTTCTTGTGGTATTCTAGCAACTGAACCAAAATATTCACCATCAAAAAAAACGATTCTTCTGTCCCCATGCTCTATCTCATTGATAAATTTTTGGACCATTATTGGCAAGTGTAAATATTCCTCTAATATTTTTGAATGGAAATTGCTTCTATCAAATCTATGTATACCCTCTCCCCCATTACCATAAAGTGGTTTGGTTATAATATCTTCTTCTTTATCTAAAAATTCTTCAATAATTTTTAAATCTTTTGTTACTAAAGTAGGTGGCATAAATTCTTTAAAATTAAATGTAAATAATTTTTCAGTAGAATTTCTAACTGCTGTTGGATCATTCACAACAATTGTTGAAGATGGAAGTAAGTCCAAAATATAAGTTGATGTGATATAATTCATATCAAAAGGAGGGTCCTGTCTTAAAAAGACAAATTGAAAGTCTTCTAATTTGGCAATTATTTTATGAGATTTAAATTTAAAATAATTTTTTTCATCTAGCAATAACTCTAAATAATATCCCGATGCTTGAATGGTATTTTCATTTATGAATAAATCTTTTGGATTGTAATAAAAAATATCATAACCTCTTTCTTGTGCCTCATAACCTATTAAAAAAGATGTATCGAATTCATAATCAATCTTTTCAATGTTATCCATTTGGTTTCATATTATTAGGATTAGGTGTTGAGCCAAGTTTATCTCTTGATGATTTTCCTTGGATGCCAAAACAAAGATATTCAATAATGAAAAAATATATGCCTAAAGTTGGTACTCTAGGACATCATATGATGAAACGCACATGTACAAACCAAGTAAATTTGGATTATCATTCAGAAGAAGATATGATTGCTAAGTATCGATTAATGTTAAATCTTGAAGGAATAGCAACTGCAATATTTGCTAACTCACCTTTTGATCAAAAAGAAGTGTCCAAATATAAGAGTTTAAGATCTCATTTTTGGCATCATACAGACAAAGATAGAACAGGTTTATTACCATTTGTTTTTGATAAAGATTTTAATTTTGAAAAATATGTGGAGTATGCTCTTGATGTACCAATGTATTTTGTAATTAAAAATCATAAATATATTAATATGACCAATTATACCTTTAGAGATTTTATAGAAAATAATATTTCTAAAGATTTAAACATTGAACCTACTATAGAAGATTGGATAAACCACTTATCAACTTTATTTCCTCAAGTTAGATTAAAGCAATTTTTAGAAATTCGTTCTATGGACGCATGTTCGTGGGATTTAATTTGTTCTCAGCCTGCTTTTTGGATTGGTATTTTATATAATGATGAAGCTATTGATAAAACAAATGAAATTGTTGAGGGTTGGACTCAAAATGATAGAAATTTAATAAATTATTTAGCCCCACTAGAAGGTTTACAAACAAAATT
>CACNND010000028.1:0-2500 GCA_902621725.1 uncultured Alphaproteobacteria bacterium
TTAGATAAAATAGAATTTGTATCATTAGAAGTAACTGAACTTGCTAATGTCTTAAATACTCTAAAGATAATTAAACCTGATTTTATTTATAATTTAGCAGGACAAAGTTTTGTTGCAGATAGTTTCTTGCACCCTCACTACACTTCGTCAGTAAATTACTTAGGGGTATTAAATCTCTTAGAGGCTATTAGATTGCTAAAAATGGATGTTAAATTTTATCAAGCATCAACATCAGAAATGTACGGAGATGCTTTAGAGCCTGTACAAGATGAAAACACAGCTTTTAACCCTGTGAGTCCATACGCTATTTCCAAATTAGCATCACATTTTTTAGTCAAAAATTATAGAATAGCTTATGATATTCAAGCTAGCTCAGGAATTTTATTTAATCATGAATCTGAGCTTAGAGGGCAAGAATTTGTAACTAAAAAAATAAGTTTTTTACTTTCAAAAATTAAGAAGGGTAATGGAAAGCCAATACCTTTAGGATCATTAGATTCAAAAAGAGATTGGGGCTATGCTCCAGAGTTTGTTAAGGCTATGCAACTTATGAATGAATCAGATATTTCCGATGATTATGTTGTTGCAACAAATACTATTAACAGTGTCAGACAATTTCTTAAGTGGTGCTGTGATGAATTAAACTTAGATGTTATATTTGAAGGAGAAAAAGAAAAGGAAATATGTATAAATAAAAAAAATGGAAATATAATTGCGTATGTAGATAAAAAATTTTTTAGACCAAGTGATGTAACATTACTTCAAGGCTCCTACAAAAAAATAAATAAGAAATTAAAATGGAAGCCTAAAATATTTGCAAAAGAGATAGCTAAGATTATGGTAAATTATGATTTGAATAATTAATTTTACAGTCTAAATATTAAATTTATTTACTAAATAATATTTCAGAAGTTAAGGCCTTGTCATCTATATATAAATCAGCATTTAGTTTTGAAAAATATATCTTATTATAAGAAACGCCCCATTTTTTCATTTGACGTATAGTAATCTTTTTTAATCTAAACCAGTTTCATATCCTCTAAAAGTAAACAATAAGTTTTTACTACTTTTGAACTGATTAAATTGATTATTTAAATATTTTTTTTGATCCTGATCTTGCTTAAATAACTGCATCAAACATTTTACCAATTTTCAATTGGTGTTTTTCTTTGAATTGAGTCTATTGAAATATTTTTATCTTTATATTCAGAGTCTCCAACTATATGTTCTGTTGATATTTCTTCAAACAAACAACCATCTTCAGAGTGAAAGCTATGCCAATCACCACGGTTTATAGTGATTATACTGCCTGGTAAAAGATTATAATTTATATCATTTAAATTTAATTTTAAATTTCCACGTAATATAATAAATGTTTCTTTTTTTTTAAAATGACGATGTTTTGGATTTTTTTGACCTGGGAGCAATGCTATTATTTTCTTACAATATAAATTATTAATAAATGTAACCATAAAAACTCCATATTTTTTGAATTTTTTTATTCCATAATGGTGAGAAATTTCCATACTTAAATAATCTTTTACTTGAATACCAGCTTCACTAAACATACCTTTATAAGAATGAATATAACTTCTTATCTCTTTTTTAATATCTGTTTTAATTAATTCAGTTAAAGGACTATCTTTTTTATAATTTTTAGACGCTATAACATTTTCAAAAAAATTTCCTGATTGCATTTGGTTTTTTTGAATAGGAAAGGCAAAATATACATCGGTACTTTTTATTTTTTTACCTCTTGCTATTGATTTATTTAAAAAAACACCTCTCTGTAAAAGTTTAATAGATTTTTTTTCTTGAGCATTAATAAGTTTTAATTTCTTATCACTAATTGTTAATTTAGCTTGTTTTATTGCTTCAATCCACATTTCAGTTTGTTTAACGTTCATAGAATAAGCATTTAATTTTATTTTATTTGTTGGAATACCAACATGTCTTTCAAAAATTCTAGCACCTAAACCACATGCAACTTTACATATTGTTAAATTATCAGGATCTTCATGACCGGAATAGCCTACTACTATATTACTATATCTTTTTTTAAGAATTTGAATTTGATTTAGTTGAGCTTCATTTATTTTAGTTGGATAAGTAGAAACACAGTGAAGAATAGAAAAGTTTTGATTTCTATGATTAAGAAAGGAACAAGTTTTGTCAGTGTCTTTAATAGATTGTCCGCCAGTAGAGAAAATAATCGGCTTATTTTGTTTGGATATTTTATCAATTAAAGGCCAATCATTTGTGCTACAACTTGCGATTTTAATTATATCTACATCAAATTTTACTGCCTTTTCAACTGAAACTTCATCAAAAGGTGTTATTATTAGTTTAAGTTTTTTTTTCTTTATTTTTTCACAAAGTTTTGAAAATTCAGTATCAGTTAATTTAGTTTTTAAAAACCTTGATACGTGTTTGTTAGTTTTTTTTCTTAATTCTCTTTTTGATATAAAATTTGGTAAGTCTCTAAATTGAAGCTTAATTG
>CACNND010000028.1:5000-9440 GCA_902621725.1 uncultured Alphaproteobacteria bacterium
AGGTATGCCATCACTTCTTAAAGAAGCTCTGACTGCTTGTAGGCATTCGGTTTCAGATACTATTTCATTCCCTCTATCAGGGTTCTTTTCACCTTTCCCTCACGGTACTAGTTCACTATCGGTCACCAAGGAGTATTTAGGCTTGGGAAGTGGTCTTCCCGTATTCAGACAGAATTTCACGTGTTCCGCCCTACTCGAAAATATTTTTATTTTTTACCTATACAGGACTATCACCTACTATGGTTTAACTTTCCAGAAAATTCTAGTTATTATAAAAATATTATTGGCCTGGTCCGATTTCGCTCGTCACTACTTTCGGAATAGATTTCTTTTCCTCTAGCTACTAAGATATTTCAATTCACTAGGTTACCTCTTATTAACTATGTATTCATTAATAAGTAACTCTAAAGAGTTGGGTTTCCCCATTCGGATATCTAAGGATCAAAGTGTGTTGACAACTCCCCTTAGCTTTTCGCAGCCTGCCACGTCCTTCATCGTCTCTTGATGCCAAGGCATCCACTAAATGCCCTTTTGCGCTTGATTGCAATTACGTACAGAGAAAAATTTTGTACGTATTATAATCAAAATTATTTTTGATCAGTTAAAATTACATATTCACAATTAAAAGAAAAAATAAGATTAAATTAGTATGGTGGAGGATAGCGGGATCGAACCGCTGACCTCCTGAATGCAAATCAGGCGCTCTCCCAGCTGAGCTAATCCCCCATTTATTGGTGGGCCGAGGAAGACTTGAACTTCCGACCTCACGCTTATCAAGCGCGCGCTCTAACCAACTGAGCTACCAGCCCAATATAATTAAGTAAGCACTCAGCATTAACTAATTTTTTTAAAAAGAGATACATAGACAACAATCCGGATAACTAGCGAACTAGTTATCAATATCCTTAGAAAGGAGGTGATCCAACCGCAGGTTCCCCTACGGTTACCTTGTTACGACTTCGCCCCAGTCGCTGACCCTACCGTGGACGGCTGCTTCCTTGCGGTTAGCGCACCGGCTTAAGGTAAAACCAACTCCCATGGCGTGACGGGCGGTGTGTACAAGGCCCGAGAACGTATTCACCGTAGCACGCTGATCTACGATTACTAGCGATTCCAACTTCATGGACTCGAGTTGCAGAGTCCAATCCGAACTGAGATGGTTTTTTGGGATTAGCTTTATCTTGCGATATTGCTGCCCTCTGTCACCACCATTGTAGCACGTGTGTAGCCCAGACCGTAAGGGCCATGAGGACTTGACGTCATCCCCGCCTTCCTCCAGCTTATCACCGGCAGTTTTTCTAGAGTGCCCAGCATAACCTGATGGCAACTAAAAATGAGGGTTGCGCTCGTTGCGGGACTTAACCCAACATCTCACGACACGAGCTGACGACAGCCATGCAGCACCTGTGTGTATGCCAGCCGAACTGAAGATTTACTATTCTGTAAATCAAACATACCATGTCAAGGTCTGGTAAGGTTCTTCGCGTTGCTTCGAATTAAACCACATGCTCCACCGCTTGTGCGGGCCCCCGTCAATTTATTTGAGTTTTAATCTTGCGACCGTACTTCCCAGGCGGAGTGCTTAATGCGTTAGCTTCGACACTGAAACCATTGTCCCAGCGACTAGCACTCATCGTTTACTGCGTGGACTACCAGGGTATCTAATCCTGTTTGCTACCCACGCTTTCGTATCTCAGCGTCAAAAATGGCCTAGTTAGTCGCCTTCGCTTCTGGTATTCTTTCCAATATCTACGAATTTCACCTCTACACTGGAAATTCTACTAACCCTTACCAAATTCTAGATCACTAGTTTTAAATGCAGTTCCTGGGTTGAGCCCAGGGATTTCACATCTAACTTTTTGATCCGCCTACATACGCTTTACGCCCAGTGATTCCGAACAACGCTAGCCCCCTTCGTATTACCGCGGCTGCTGGCACGAAGTTAGCCGGAGCTTCTTCTTCAACTAATGTCATTATCATCATTGATGAAAGAGTTTTACAACCCTAAGGCCTTCTTCACTCACGCGGCATTGCTGGATCAGGGTTTCCCCCATTGTCCAATATTCCCTACTGCTGCCTCCCGTAGGAGTCTGGGCCGTGTCTCAGTCCCAGTGTGGCTGATCATCCTCTCAAATCAGCTATAGATCGTAGCCTTGGTAGAGCAGTTACCTTACCAACTAGCTAATCTAGTGCGGGCTCATCTGAAGGCGATAAATCTTTCTCTTTTCAGACACATCCGGTATTAGCTACAGTTTCCCGCAGTTATTCCGAACCTTCAGGTAGATTCCCACATGTTACTCACCCGTGCGCCACTAGATCCGAGGATCCCGTTCGACTTGCATGTATGAGGCATGCCGCCAGCGTTCGTTCTGAGCCATAATCAAACTCTTAAGTTAAGTAATTTTGACTTAAGTCAAATAATTACGGAACGTCCGTTAAAGCGGAATACTTCTTGTATAAACAAAAAATATTTGTTGATACGTATTCCAATAACTTACGTAAAATTTAAATTTACGAACTGTTGTCTACGTATCTCTTTATAATCTTATTAACAAGTTAAAGTGCGAGCATTTTTCGGCAGTAAAGCTGAAATATGCTAATTTTCAATTGATATAATCAAAGGAAAAGAGCTAGATGCTATATAAGTGTTATTTTTCATTGTCAAACCCTAAAAATAAAAAAAAATGCCTGATTTTATGGTTATTTTTTAACTCTATAATCTCAAAATTTAGAATCTGTATTAAAATTCTTTATTTTAGAATTTTTTTTAACTTATTTACATCTTCCTTTGTATCTATATTTACAAAATTACCTTTAGTAAGAATAAAAGATGCATTTCTTCCAATTTTATCTTTTTGTTTTTTTATACAATTAGCTGTGAAAGAAAAGCATATTGCGTTTCTAATATATGCAGGTTGTAAATCTTGTCTTCTTATGATTTTTTTGCCTTTAATATTATGGTATTTTAATTTGTTATCTTTAATAGAAAATTGCATTAAAGGATGATAATCATCATCAACACGAGATACTGTACAAACTGAGTCAAAATCATAATTAACAAGCTTATGAATACAATCGATAATATTTTGTGCTGATCTAATAGGCGATGTGACTTGAATTAATAAAATAACATCAAAGAATAATTTTTTTTTTTCTAAAAAATTTAATGCGTGAAGTATAACTGGTGTGTCACCTATTTTATCTCCACTAATTTTTCTTGGTCTTGTAAAGGGTACCTCCAAACCAGATTTTTTTCCTTCTTTTATAATTGAGGGATGGTCTGAAGATAAGATCATTTTATCAATAATTTTTACTTTCTTTAAAACTTCTGCTGTAATTTGTATTAAACTTTTTCCGTTAATTCTAATTAAATTTTTGTTTTTAACTCCCTTGCTTCCTCCTCTCGCAGGAACTATGGCTAGAATTTTTTTCCCCTTATACATTTTTATTTAAATAATATTCCTTATACCAATTAACAGTAGAGATAAGTCCTTGTTCAAAGTTATTTTCCAAATTAAAACCAAGATTAATAATTTTTTCAATATCAGGACAACGTCTCTTAGCACTTCCAATTCTATTTTCAGTAATTTCAATTTTGAGATCAATTTTTAAAATTGATGCAATTTTTTTTGCCAAATCTAAAATTGAAATTTCATTATTTATTCCAACATTATAAACATTATTATTTTTCCCATTTTTAATCAAAAAAAATATTTGATCAATTGCATCATCTATATAGCAAAAGGCTCTAGTTTGAGATCCATTTCCCTGAATTTCAATAGTGCAATTATTCTCTTTAAAATATTTAGAAGCAATGTAAATTTTTTTTATTAATTCTGGTATTACATGCTCCTCACCCATATTTTTTCCAAAAATATTGTGTGGCCTAAAAATAATTTTCTCTATTTCTTTCTGATTGGCAGAATTGATTGTTAAAATTTCTGAAATTATTTTGCCACCTGAATAAGAAAATCTTGGGTTAAGAACATCTGGTATCTTTATAATTTCATTTTCATTTGTTGGTACTTGATTTGGTTCATTATAGACCTCTGAAGATGAAGCTAGAATGAATTTTTTTATATTATGTGTATTAATACATTCAATAGAATTTAAAATTCCTTTAATTCCAACGTCTAAAACTAATTCAGGGTTTTCATAAAAATATCTCGTCCCGTTAACAAAAGCTAAATGAATAAATATGTCTGTATTTTTTGAATACTTAATTAAATTTTCTTTATCTCTTACATCACAATCAATTAATTCAATTTCAGAATTAATATTTTTATGCATATTCCTTGAAAAATTATCTAATATTTTAACATTAAAACCTTTTTTTGAGATAAAATTTGATAAATTTGTGCCAAGAAAACCAGATCCTCCTGTAATTAAAACATTCATGTTTATTTACCAACTCCAATAAATTTAATTTTTTGGATAGAA
>CACNND010000029.1 GCA_902621725.1 uncultured Alphaproteobacteria bacterium
ATAATATGTAGGTTATGAAAACTCAGTCATTACATAATCAATTAGTAGAATGGCGTCATGATCTTCATATGCACCCACAATTAAGTTTTGAAGAAGAGTATGCTTCAGCAAAAGTGTCAACACTTCTAAAAGAGTTTGGAATAGAAGTTCATTCTGGTATTGCCAGAACTGGAGTAGTTGGAATTTTAAAAAAAGGAAATAGTTCAAAATCAATAGGTATAAGAGCTGACATGGATGCTCTTCCTATTCATGAAACTAATAAGTTTAGTTATAAGTCCAAGTTTGAGAACAGAATGCATGCATGTGGACATGACGGTCACACAACAATGTTATTAGGTGCAGCAAAATATTTATCAGAAAAAGGTAACTTTAACGGTACGGTATATTTTATTTTTCAACCTGATGAAGAGAATACATTCGGTGCAAGAACAATGATTGATGAAGGATTGTTTGATAAATTTAACATTGATGAAGTTTACGCTATGCACAATATTCCTAACATGGAAATTGGAACATTTGGTACAAGAAATGGAGCTATTACAGCCAGCGAAAATTTATTTGAAATTGAAATAAAAACTAAAGGTGGGCACGCAGCATTACCTCATATGGGGGTAGATGCAATAACTGTTGGTTCTCAAATAGCTGTAGCACTTCAATCGATAGTATCTAGGAAATTAAATCCAGCTGACAATGGTATAGTGTCTATTACCGAATTTATAACCGATGGTAAAAAAAATGTTCTACCAGGTATGGTTAAAATGACTGGTGACGCGAGAGCTTTATCAAAAGAAACAAATGAAAAAATTGCTTCAAAAATGTTACAAATTGTTGAAGGGATTTGCAATGCACATGGTGTTAATGGTAGTGTTAAATATGAAACAGCCTGTCCTGTAACTTTTAATTCAAAAAATCAAACTGAATCTGCAACAAAAGCTGCAGTTTCTTTACTTGGTAGTGATAAATGTAATGGTAATATAGAACCACGTTTATTCTCAGAAGATTTTTCTGTTATGGCAAATGAAAAACCTGGCTGCTTTGTTTTAATGGGTAACGGAACATCAGAGCAGCATTCCAGACCTTTACATGCTGATAATTATGATTTTAATGACGAATTATTAGTCATAGGTTCTTCATATTGGACTGAATTAGTAGAACAACAATTAAAATAAATGTTTTCTGAAAACTTAAATAAACTAAAGAAAAAAATGTCTGAGAACAATATTGATCTCTCAATTATAACTGATGATGACTCGATATATTATTTCACAGGATACCATGACTTCCTTCATATGGATTTTTATCGACCAACATTATTAATTGTTTCAAATGATCATAAAACTTATTTAATTACACCTCTTCTTGATGTTTTATTAGTACCAGAATCTTGTCCTGTAGATATGGTTGAAACATGGAATGATGGTATTGGAAATGAATGGAGAGAATTATTACCTCAAATTGTCAATCAGCATAAAAATATTTTTATTGAAAAATTTAAAATTAACCCAATGGTTAAGAGTTATTTAGACGAATTACTTAAAGACCATCCTGGGGATTTAACCAGATTAATAGATAATATAAGAATGATTAAATCTAATCATGAATTGAATATAGCTCGTCATGCCGGCGAAGTTGGTATGGCTATGATGGAGGCAGCAAAAAAAACAATTGCCCATAATGTTCCTGAGTATGAGGTTGCACTTGCACAATCACAAGCCGGAACAAGAAAAGCAGCAGATCTTTTAAAAGAATTTTATCCTGATAATATCAATATGTCTCCAAATATTCACTTTTTACCCGTTATGACATCGGGTCATGATTTACCTAAAACTCACCATCGTGCTTCAACCAAAATTATAAAAAAAGGTGATCCCGTATTCGTATGTTATTGTGGTTCTACAAATTTCCATAGGTTTAAATTAGGTTTTGACAGAATATTTTGGGTAGAAGAAATTCAATCCGATGAACAAATAAAAGCTTTTGAGACTGCAGTTAAATCTCAAAAAGCTGCTCTTGAAATTCTTGGTCCTGGAGTAACAGCTGAAGAAGTTCATGCTGCTTATGCAGATACTATACAGGCTGAGGGATACCCTTATCCTACATTTCGATGTGGAAGAGGTACAGGCTTTAGCTTTTTAGAGGAACCACAATTAGTAGTTGGTAATAAAACAGTACTGGAGCCTGGAATGGTATTTGCCGTTGATGGCGGGGCAAGTGCAAATAATTTTAGATCACAAGTTGGTGATAGTTTTATTATAACAAAAGATGGATACGAACAAATTACACATCATTCTAAAAATATTGATGACCTAATAATTCCACATGGATGAAATCACAGTATATAATACACATTGCTGTGGTGAAATTGGTGATGTCGTAACTGGAATTAAAGGCTTGAAGTTTAATTCACCTGAAGAAGCTTCTAAAAAACTTTTTTTAGATAAAAAATGGAGAAATTTTTTTTTAAATGAACCTCGGGGAGGGGTCTTTAAACATTGTAATATTATTTTAGAACCTTCAAATAAAAATGCAGATGCTGGATTTGTAATCATGGAACCAGAAGATAATCCTCCAATGAGCGGATCAAATGCAATTTGTGTAACGACAGTCTTATTAGAAAAAAATATTGTTCAAATGAAATATCCTAAAACCATGCTTACACTTGAAGCTCCTGGTGGTTTAATTAAAGTTGTTGCTGATTGTGAAAATAAGAAAGTTAAAAGTGTCACTTTAACTAATCTTGCCTGCTTTGCAGATAAAATAGATGTAGATTTAAAGACTAAAAATTATGGTACAATTAAAGTAAGTACTGCATTTGGAGGTGACAGTTTTTTAATTTGTAATGCTAGTGATTTTAATCTTAAAATTGAACCAAAGAATGCAAATAAATTTGTAAATGTTGCTAAAGAATTATTGAAAGAAGCAAACGCATCTATAGGATTTGAACATCCTACTATTAAAGGATTAGACTATCTTTCCTTTTGCCAATTTATTGAACCCTTAAAAAAAAATAATCAATCATTACTTACAGGATTAAATACAGTCGTTATACGACCTGGGAAACTTGATCGTTCACCCTGTGGTACAGGTACTTCAGCAAGATTAGCAGTAATGAAAGAAAAAAATGAAATACAAATAAATGAAGAATTTATATCAAAGTCTATTATAGGATCTTTATTTAAAGCAAGTATTGAAAAGGAAATTAAAATTAATAACAAAAATTGTATTATTCCAAAAATAACAGGTAGTGCATTTATCACGGGAAAACAAAGTTTATATATCGATAAGGATGATCCTTTTCCAGAAGGTTATAGATTAAATGACACATGGCCAGATTCATCAAGTTAACTGTGATTAAATAACACTAGCATGGCAAGTTAATTCATTTTACTTTCATCAACTATTCTAATAATTAATAAAACAAATGACAAAATTTAATGCCTGGAATGTAATTAAAAACGGTTTAAATGGTCAGTCTTATTGGACTAGACAATGGCGTGATCCAGAACCAAAAAGTAGTTATGATGTAGTAATAATTGGGGGAGGTTTACACGGTCTTGCCACGGCATATTATTTAGCAAAGAATCATAATATAAAAAATGTAGCTGTCTTAGAAAAAGGCTGGATTGGTGGAGGAAACGCTGGACGTAATACAACTATTGTAAGATCAAATTATATGATGCCAGGCAACCACGAATTTTATGAACATTCTTTAAAGTTATGGGAAAATTTAAGTCACGAATTAAATTATAATGTAATGTTTAGCCAACGAGCTCATGTTTCGTTATTTCATAGCCCTGGTGCTAAAGATTCAGTTTCACGGATTTATAATATTATGCGACTCCACGGAACTGATGCAGAACTTTGGGATTTAAAAACTTTAAAGAAAAAAATTCCGCATTTAAATTATCATAATTCTAGATTTCCAATACTTGGAGCTGCAGTTCAAAAAAGAGCAGGCAATGCAAGACACGATGCAGTTGCATGGGGTTATGCAAGAGCTGCAGATACATTAGGTGTAGACATTCTTCAAAATTGTGAAGTTACAGGTTTTACAAGAAAGAATGGAAATATTGAAAGTATTCAAACTTCAAGAGGAATTATAAAAGGAAAGAAAATAGGATTTGCTGTTGCAGGCAATACTTCAGTATTATGGCAAATGGCAGAATTAGGCAACCTGCCAATTGAATCCCATAAACTACAAGCATTTGTATCTGAGGCTGTTAAACCACTTCTAGACCAGGTTGTTGTTTATGGTGTAGGTGGTGCGCATTTCTATATATCGCAGTCAGATAAAGGAAGCATGGTGTTTGGTGGTGATCTTGACTGGTATAAATCATATGCGCAAAGAGGAAATCTTCCTATGGTTCAAGATGTTGCCGAAGCGGCCATGGCAATATTTCCTTCACTTGGAAGAATAAGATTACTTCGTCATTGGGCAGGTGTTATGGACATGACAATGGACGGATCATTTTTTATTTGTAAAACGCCAATATCTAATCTCTATTTAAATGCTGGTTGGAACTATGGTGGTTTCAAAGCTAGTCCTGCATCAGGTTGGTATTTTGCCGACTTAATTGCAAATGAAAGCCCGCATAACTACGTGCAAAATCATAATTTAGAAAGATTTGAAAAAGGTATTAATATTGATGAACGTGGCGCAGGACCTGATCCAAAATTGCACGGTTAAATGATTAGAATCAATTGTCCTTATTGTGGTGAAAGAGATCATAGTGAATTTAGTTATGGAGGAGATGCAACAATCAATTATCCTTCGTTAGATGCATCAGAGAAAGAATGGACTGAAGCTATATTTTTCAGAAAAAATATAAAAGGTTTTCAATTTGAAACATGGCATCATTCTAATGGATGTAGAATGTGGTTGGTAGTTGAACGTTCTACTGTCACTCATGAAATAAAAAGTGTCAAACCATGCCATCCGGATTTACAGAGGGTTGTAGAAAATAATAAATGAAGACAAGAAGAATAGACAACTACGGAAAAATTAATAGAGATAAAATTTTATCCTTTAGGTGGGATAAAAAAAATTACAAAGGTTTTGAAGGAGATACTCTAGCATCAGCATTACTTGCAAATAATATTGGTATAGTTGGTAGAAGTTTTAAATATCATAGACCAAGGGGAATATTTTCTAGTGGAGTCGAGGAATCCGGTGCTTTAGTTACTATTGGTTCAAAAGATAGAAGAGATCCAAATGTAAGAGCAACAACACAAGAATTATATAATGGTTTGGAAGCAAGTGGTCAAAATGCATTTCCAAATGTAAATTTCGATCTAGCTGGAATAAATAATTACTTAGGCAGGTTTTTTGCAGCTGGTTTTTATTATAAAACTTTTATGGGAATACCTCCACTTGAATGGGGTAAAGGAACAGCCATATGGATGTTTTTTGAAAAGTTTATAAGAAAAGCTGCGGGAATGGGAAGTGCTTCTGGGTTACCTGATCCAGATACTTATGAGCATGCTCATGATTTTTGTGATTTAATTGTTGTAGGATCAGGACCTGCTGGTGTTGCAGCTGCAGTAGAGGCAGCAGAAAAAAAATTAGATGTTATTTTAGTTGAGCAAGATAGTCTTATTGGAGGAAATCAACTTGCAGAAAATGATTTTGATAACTCACAAATTAAAAATCAACTTGAAAATCTAGGCATAAAAATAATGACTAGAACTACTGCATTCGGATTATATGATAATTGCGTTGTTGGTTTATTAGAGAGAGTAACAGACCATATATCAGCACCAAATGTAAACATTCCACGCCAAAGATTTTGGACCATTAGAGCAAAGCATATAATTGTTGGTGCTGGAGCAATTGAAAGACACATTGCATTTAATAATAATGATATTCCTGGTGTAATGACCGTAAATGCATCAAAGCATTATTTGAATAGATATGGTGTACTCACCGGAAAAAGAATTGTGATAGCTACAAATAATGATTCTGTTTATGAAACAGCACATCAATTATCAGAAGCTGGGGCCAATGTAACTGTTCTTGATTCACGAACTAATTTTGAAATTGAAACAAATAAAAGTTTTGAAATTAGAAAAGGGTATGTGCCTTATAATATTAATGGTTCAAAAAAAATTGATAGTTTAGATATATCAAAAAGTGAAACTATTAATAAATCTGAAACTATAAATTGTGATCAGGTTCTATTATCAGGCGGCTGGTCACCTGCTGTACATTTGTTATCTCACAGAGGCGTAAAGCCTAAATGGGATTATAACAATGCTTGTTTTTTACCAAGTGACACAAAAGAAAATATTACAATGGTAGGTTCTTCTAGAGGTTTATGGAATAAAAATGATTGTATTGCTTCTGGGATAGCAGGAACTACTGATGCGTTGAATCGTTTAGGTATTTCTAAAACAAATTATTTTTTCCCAAAACCTGGTGGATGGAAAAATCCCATACAACCACTTTATGAAGTAAAATATAAAAAATCTAGATCAAAAAGTTTTGTAGATTATCAACATGATGTAACAACAGATGACGTAAGACTCGCACATCGAGAAGGTTTCATTTCGGTAGAGCATCTTAAAAGATACACAACTTTAGGTATGGCAAACGATCAAGGAAAAATGGGAAATATCATTGGATTATCTTTAATGGCTGAACTTTTAAATAAAGAAATTCCAGAAGTTGGAACTACTGTTTTTAGACCTCCTTATACTCCTATATCTATAGGCGCCTTAAGCGGAAGAAATGTTGGAAAACATTTTAGGCCGTTAAGAGTAACGCCAATGCATCAATGGAATATTGATCATGGTGCAAAAATGATTGAAGTTGGATTGTATCAAAGACCTTGGTATTATCCCAAAGAAAATGAAACTTTAAGTGACTCTTATATAAGAGAAGCATCAACAGTAAGAAAAACAGTTGGAATTTGTGATGTAACATCATTAGGCAAAATTGCTATTCAAGGACCAGACTCTACCGAATTTTTAAATAGAATTTATTCGAATGGTTTTTCAAAACTACAAGTTGGAAAAGCTAGATACGGTATTATGTTGCGTGATGACGGTATTGTAATGGATGATGGCACATCTTGGAGATTAGCAGAAAATGAATATTTTATGACGACGTCTACAGGTGAAGCTGCAAAAGTGATGTCATGGTTAGAAGAATTACTTCAAACTAGATGGACAGATCTTAATGTTAATGTGACTAGTGTTTCTGAACAATGGGCAGGTGTTTCAGTTGCAGGACCTAAATCTAGAGAAGTTCTCAATAATTGTGTTGATGATTCTTTGGTTATAACTAATAATAACTTACCTTTTATGGGTGTTACTTCAACATTTCTTAAAGGTAATATTCCTTGTAGAATTGCAAGAATTAGTTTTTCAGGTGAATTAGCTTTTGAAGTTTATGTCAAATCGGATTTTGCTAATACAATGATGGACCTACTTTGGGCAAATGCAAAAAAATATGATGGATGTTTATATGGATTAGAAGCTTTAGGCGCACTTAGAGTTGAAAAAGGTCATGTAACAGCCGCTGAGCTTGATGGAAGGGTAACAATTGATGATGCAGGTTTAAGCAAAATGGCTTCTACAAAAAAATCATATATTGGAAGCGCAATGAGAAAACGAGGAGTATTAAAAAATAATGATCGAGAAATTCTAGTAGGTTTCTTTCCTACAAACTTAAAGGAAACTTTTAATGCTGGAACTATTGTCTGTGAAAAAAATAATATTAAAGGACAGGGTATTGGAAGAATTACTTCAGTTACTTATTCTCCTGAACTTGGACATTGGATTGGATTAGGTTTTGTCAAGGGTGGTTTAGATAAATGGAAAGATACCAATTTAGTTGGGGCAGATCCTGTAAGAAATAAACAAATGGATTTAAAAGTTGTTTCACCACATATGATTGATCCTAAAGGAGAACGAATGTATGCATAGACATTCTGCACTAGAAACAATTTATAAGGTTGGAAAATATTCATCAAGTGAGAAACAATCCCTAATATTTAAAGAATTAAAAAGTTTAGAAATTTTGCAAATTGCTTGTTGGCCTGACAAAATTGATGAAATGAATAATTTACTATCAAAAGAACTAAAAATTAAAAATATTCCTAGTTTTAATAAAGGGATAATTTTTGAAAATAAATCATTATGGAGAATGGAACCTTTGAAATGGTGGCTATTTAATAAAGAAATTGAAATAAGTGAGCAAATCGCAACAATTTTAGACATGTCTCATGCTTTCACAGGTATTGAAATTACAGGAGATAATTCATCATTATTTTTAAATAGACATCTTCCAATTGATTTAAGAGCTAGGAATTTTCCAGATTTATCTTCTGCTAGCACAGCTATTCATCATGTAAGTGTTAAGCTATTTAAAATAACTTCCAATAGCTACTGTCTATATATACCAAGAGGTTTTGCTTTATCAATTTGGGAGATCCTTCTTGAAACAGCGGATCAGTTTGGATACGAAGTATTAGAGAGATAGATAGATTATCTTAGAGTAATGGAAACTGGTTATAAACTAATTACTAATGTAATTAGCGATTTGCATATAGTAAATTAATCATTTGCATCACCACCTCCGGCACCTTTTGCCCTAGATTCCTCTGACTCAGGAACAAAAGTTCTAAAAGCTATTTTAGATATTTGATCCCAAGATTTTTTATCAGGATTAATACCTTTAGAGAGCATATTATTTATATTTGATGATGAAATATTAATATCTAATTTTTGTTCATTAAAAATTTTCTTTGTGAGTAAAAGATCAAAATTTCTTTGATAATTTGTAGAGATAATTTCTCTATTAACCCTAATATTTTCATTTGTTATTTGTACATCAATTTTTTGATCTAACAAAAACTGTGAATAGATATTTTTTTTGGCATACTTATAAAGCAAAGGTATTAGGAATATGGGGTCACTACAATTTTTAAAAGTTAATTTAAAATTATCCCTTTTATCTATTTTTGATACTAAATAATCAATCAATCCCGGGCCTATCACCAAAAAAGATTTATTTTCACAATCAAACTCATCATTTATTTTTGACGGATTTATACTGGCATTGAAAGTGTTATCTAATTCTTCAATTTTTAATTTTAATAATTTGATCCCATCCAAACCAAATACTTCAAGCCATGTTGTAATAAATGCAGCATC
>CACNND010000030.1 GCA_902621725.1 uncultured Alphaproteobacteria bacterium
GATTTTTTCAGACAAATAATTCTAACTTTGTAATTATTTGCAAATAATTCATTTGCTATTTTTATTGATGTATTTTCTGCACCTCCTATATTAAAGTTTTGAATAAATACGGTAATATTCAAATTCATTTAAATCACATTGATTAAATTTTTTGAAAATTTAAATTTTTTTAAGTGCATTTATAACTTTTTCTGTATCTTCAACATTATTGTAATGACTCATACTTAGTCTAACTACGCCATCTTCAGTATCTATCCCCAGAGATTTTAAGCATCTCCATGCATAAAAATTATCATTTCTAGTGGCAATTTTATTTTTAACTAAAAAATTTGATATTTCTTTTGATGTTTTATTTTTAGATGTAAAAGATACTGTTGGAGCCCTATTTTTATCTTTTATTATATTTTTACCAATCAAATTAATGTCACTTCTATTATGTAAATATTCTAAAATTGGATTTGCTATTTCTTCTTCATGTTTGGCAATTAAATCATTTATTTTTTTTATCTTACTTAAAATATTTATATTTTTATTTTTGTAATGGTAATCATGTAAATTATTGAAATATTCATATATTCCAATTAATGATACCAATTCTTCATGATTAGGGCCTCCTGGATTAATAGTATAAGGATAATTATTCTCAAGAAATTCATGATTCTGATTAGGTAAGTTTTTTAGAATTTCTTCTTTGCCATATAATAATGCTAAATGAGGTCCGTATGTTTTATATAAACTGAATGTATAAAAATCTACACCTAATTCCTTAACATTTGGAAACCCATGAGGCGCATATGAAACACCATCACCAATTACAATAATTTTATTTTCATGAGCTAGATTAGAAATTTCTTTCAAATTATTTATAGAACCAACTATGTTTGAGCAATGTGTAACAGCTAAAATTTTTGTTTTAGAATTTATTAACTTTTTTAAATCAGTAATTTTTAATTCATGATCATTACTATCAAATTTCCATTCAATTATATTTGCCCCATAATCTTTTAATCTTCTCCAAGGACTAATATTTGCTTCATGATCTTGATTTGTAACAATAACTTCATCACCTGGATTAATAAAACTTTTTAAAGCATTTGATAAAACATATAGGTTTATTGATGTAGATCCCCCGATAAGAATTTCATTATTTTTAGCATTTATCATTTCTGCAAATAATTTTGTTGCCTTGTCCATATTTTCACCAGCAATTTTAGACATGGGATACTCAGCATAAGGTTGAACTTTAGTTGAAGTCATAAATTCAGTTAACTTATCAATCACGTTTTTTGGAACATAACTCCCCCCAGCATTTTCAAAAAAAGACCAATCTTTTGACAAGGGATCATCAAATGCAGGAAATTGCGATCTTACATAATCTATATCTAGTTTAATATTTTGTAGTGCCAATTTTTCCTCTTATTGTATATTCTTTTATTCTAATATAAAAAAAAATAAATGAATAATTGTTTTAAGAATGATTAATAAACGTAAATTTTATATAAATGGTGAGTGGATTAACCCAATTATAAAAAATGATTTTGAGGTAATTAATCCCTCTAATGAACAACCATACGCTGTTATTTCCTTAGGATCTAAAAAAGATGTAGATCTAGCAGTAAATATTGCAAAAAAAACATTCATTACCTGGAGTCAGGTAGATAAAAAAGAAAAAATTAGTTTACTAGAAAATTTACTTAAGATTTATAAAAGTAGATGGGATGAAATAACACAAACAATGTCTGAGGAAATGGGAGCGCCATTAGACTGGTCTTCTTCTGCGCAAACTTCTTCAGGAGCTGATCATATTAATGATTTCATTTTAAGGTTAAAAAATTTTGAATTTGAAAAAAAATTTAATATAAATTCTAATAATCATATTGTGTATGAACCAATTGGAGTATGTGGTCTTATTACACCATGGAATTGGCCTATCAATCAAATTACATTAAAGGTAATACCTGCTTTAGCAACTGGTTGTACTATGTTATTAAAACCCTCAGAAATTGCACCCATGTCAGGGATGCTTTTTGCAGAAATAATTCATGAAGCAGGATTTCCTCCAGGTGTATTTAATTTAGTAAATGGTGATGGAGAAGGTGTAGGCACAGATCTATCTTCTCATAAAGATATTGATATGATTTCATTTACTGGATCAACGAGAGCAGGAAAACTTATTTCTAAAAATGCTGCAGAAACTATTAAAAGAGTTTGCTTAGAATTAGGAGGTAAGGGAGGAAATATTGTTTTTAGCGACTCACATCCAGATGCAGTAAGAGAAGGTGTTAGGAATATTATGAGTAATTCTGGTCAATCTTGTGATGCACCAACAAGAATGCTAGTTGAAAAAACAATCTATAAAAGAGCAATAGAAGAGGCGGCTGATGAAGCAAATAAAATCAAAGTTGACATTGCTTCTAAGAATGGAAATCATATCGGTCCAGTTATTTCTAAAACCCAATATGATAAAATTATTGATCTAATTAATAGCGGTATTAATGAGGGCGCTACACTCGTAGCTGGAGGTCCTCAAAAACCAAATGGATTAGAAAAAGGATATTTTATAAAACCGACAATATTTACAGATGTCACTAATGATATGAGAATAGCAAAAGAAGAAATTTTTGGACCAGTACTATCAATAATTCCATTTGAGAATGAAGACGAGGCTGTATCAATTGTTAACGATACATCATATGGCCTAGGAAATTATGTTCAAACTCAAGATAAAGAAAAGGCTAAAAGGGTAGCAAGAAAATTAAGATCTGGGGGTGTCTATATAAATGGAAATAGTGCTGATCCAGGTACTCCCTTTGGTGGTTACAGACAATCGGGTAATGGAAGAGAGGGAGGTGATTGGGGTCTAGAAGAATATTTAGAAATTAAAACTATCTGCGGCTGGGAATAATCTAAACTTTAATATTATTAAAATAATTTAATCTTCCTATTATTTCATCTCTTTCAATATAATATCCTTGAAGATGTCTATTTCCAGAGTTTGGATCAAATTCAGTCCTTCCATGTAATACTCTTCTATTGTTAAAACAAAATATATCACCTGCTTCTAATCTAAAATCAATTTTAAATTTTTTGTTTTGAAGCAATGATGCAAAATATTGGTAAGCATCATAAAATTTTTTCATTTTTTTTGGATCAATATCAACTACTCCCATTGCAGCCATACTAAATCTAATATCATTGAAATCATTATCTTTTGTAAGTGTAATTATTGGTGAATGAAGAATTCTGACAGCTTTTTGAGTATAATCAGTATCTTTGAATTTAACGTGAGTTTTTGTTAAAATATTAAAAACATCTTTTTCATTTTTTTTTAAATAATTTGCAACTGCAAAACCATCTACAACAGATGATAATCCACCATTAGCTTCATTTACTAAACAATGAAGAAACTGATAACCAGGAGCATATTCAAAATAAGGTAAGTCGGTATGATTTCTTAATGCATCTGCCGTATAAGCAGTGTTATTTGGCTTTGGAATGTTAATTACTTCAAATGGTGTACCAAAAAATGTTTCTCTATGATGGCTTATTCTATTTAATATTTTGAATGCTGATTTTTTTCTAGTTGGTGCATTTTTGATTAATGCAAAACCATAAGTATGAAGTAAATTTAACCATTTATTTAAATGTTTGTCATTTTTTATTACACTATTATGATCAACAGTAATTTTTTTTAAATTTTTTTTTAATTTACCATCCCAAAAAATATAAGGTGATTTATATTTTCGATTATTTATTTCGGTATAACAATGATCTCTTAACCACTTTAAATTGAATTTGCTACTATGATCACCTTCACTCCAATCAATATTGAGTTTATTTTTTTCAATTTTATAATTTTTAGGAAATATTTTTTTACTGACAGTTAAAATATTAAAGACTCGCATATTTGCAGTTGGATGTATTGCTGTTGGACAATTATCTCTTAACCACATAAAATGGAATTTACTTTCAAAATTATCTTTCCACAAAATACTTAAATGGTCATTCTTTTTTTCTAATTTTTTTACATGATATTTGTTACTCATTTTGAAATATTTATATCTGAATAAATTATCTTAGTATATTTAACAAATTAATGAAATCGAAAAATAATAATCTCTTGGGAATTTCTTTCATGTTATTTTCTATGTTTTGTCTAAGTATAAATGATATCACGTATAAATATTTAAGCTTTCATTTTCCTGTATGGGAATCAATATTCTTCAGAGCACTAAGTGGAAGTATTATTGCAACTTTTTTAGCAATGTATTTTGGATTTGATAAGTTAAAAACTAAAAAACCAGTTGGACATGCTATCCGAGCTCTTTCTGCTTCTGCTTGTGTTGTTTTCTATATTTACGGAATTAATCATTTAATGTTATCTGAAAATATTGCTATTGCACATTCTGCTCCCATTATTGCTGCTTTTCTTGCTGTACCAATACTTGGTGAGAGAATTGGGATTTTTAGAACTACAGCAATATTGATTGGTTTCATCGGTGTATTAATTATTGTTAAACCTGGTACTGACTTCTTCAAATTAGAAACACTCTATCCTCTAATATCAGCAGCTTTTATGGCTTCTGTTTATTTATCAACGAGATCAGTAATGAGTACCGATTCTAGTGTTGCAATTGTTTTTTATTACTCTTTTGCATTATTAATTACGTCAATAATATTTTTCCCTGATAATTTTATTATGCCAAATGGAATTCAATTAATTTTAGCTATGAGTTTAGGTGTGATGGGATCACTAGGACATTTATTTATGTCTCAAGCAGCTAAATACGCAGATGTTGCAATTACTTCACCCTTTGAATACTCATCTTTTATATTTGTAGGAATAATGGGATATTTAATTTATTCTGAGGTTCCAACTTTAAGTATTTATTTAGGGGGAGCAATAATTATTAGTACTGGAATATTTATAGCTTACAGAGAAAGAAAAAATAGCTAAATTAAAAAATTATTTCTTTTAAATTTTTCTTCTTATATTTTTGATTTCTTATTTTATTTAAAATATTTTTTTTACCTCCACACATTAAAAATTTATTATCAATATCTTCGTCTTTTAAAGGGTCATTTTTTCCACCCTTAATATGTAATATTTTTTCAATCAATATACTTCCATCGTTCATTATTACTTTAATTATATCAGGATACTTAGGATCATAGTCTTCAAAATTATTTGGCACTTTGTAAGTGATTAGTTTAATCTTTCTAGTCAATTTTAAACTTTTTTTATTTTTAGAAATATTTAAACTAGTTAAATCAAATTTACCATTAATGAGAGCGGTTGCTAAACAATAACTCAATGAAAATCTAGCTTCAGTAGAATTTTTAGGTATATGAAATTTTGATACTCTGAACCAAGGTTCTGGAAACTCAATTGCTATAGATTTAATATTTTTTTTTATAAAAATTTTTTTATTTAAAATTAATCCTCCTTGTATTACTCTTTGTGAATAACTACAAACTGGCCAAAACTTAATAAAATTTGGAAATTTAATTATTGCATTTCCTAAATCTGATCTTTTAAAATTATTATTTAATTTTTTAGAAAATTTACTACCATACAATTCAATAAATCCTCTCTCAATATTCCAAATATCTTGATTAGCTGTCCCTCCATTTTTTGCAAGCAAGGCTGACTGTACCCCTGCTTGAGCAGCAAACCCTACATGAAAAGCTTTAATATCTGTGCCGAATTGCTGTTTTAAACCAGATGAAAAACTTGTTGCAATAGAAATTGCATTTGCCATTTGATCTGCATTTAATTTCAACACTTTAGATACTGCCGCAGCAGTTCCAATCACGCCTATTGTATTTGCTGAATGCCATCCTTTATAATAATGATCATAACTAAGTGCTTGTCCTAATTTTATTATTAATTCATATCCTACTAGCCATCCCTGATATGTTTCCTCAATTGAGATGTTTTTCACTTGAGCAATAGATATAAGAGCAGAAAAAATTGGTGCACTAGGATGAGATCCTGCAACGAATTCGTAATCATCAAAGTCTATAGACGCTGATCTGACTCCATGTAAAAAACATGCTGCAGAAATAGATAATTTTTTTCCTCCTCCAAATATCTTAATGTTTTTTGAATTATTATTTTCTAAACAGTAATTTAAGGCAACCTTTGATTGTTTTTCTTTAACACCTGATAATATACAAGCTAGGGTATCTATGAATGCATTTTCTGCTTTTTTATAAGTTACCTTATTGATATTAATTTTTTTTTGTGATGCCCAATTACAAAATTTTTTATGAAAACTCATTTTTTATATTTTGCAATCATTGTAATTTCTTGTTTTTCATTAAGAATTCTTCCAATAATTTCATCATCTCGATTTTCACCAATTTCTACAAAGAAATTATTGTTATATACAAGAGGCGCTGTAGCTTTATATTCAAAAGAATTGAACTCAATCTCGTTTTTTCTTGCAAGATTTAAAAGATAAGTTGCTTGAAGAGGTGCATGGACTAATAATCCCATATGGCCCTCATAATTTTTTGTATAATCATTATCATAATGAATCTTATGTCCATTAAAAGTTAAAGCAGAATATCTAAATAGCAAAGTTGATGAACTAAAAATTTCTACCTTATCAATTAATTTTAATTCATCTTTTATTTTAGGGGTAATGGAATTTTTATTTATTTTTTCTCTATAAACAGCAGTTTGATCTTCTGATATTATTAATTTATTTTTATTTAAATATTCATGATTAATATTAACAAAACATAGATTGCCTGATCTACCTTCTTTAAATTCAATACTTGAAATGGTTGAATTTTTTTTAATTTCAGATCCAATTTCAAATTCATCAAATATTTTTATTTTACCTCCAGCCCACATTCTGATTTTATAAGGTAACTCAGGTAAGAAAATTCCTAATTTTGTATTTCCATCTTTATCTAGTCCGTTTATTGAAGCCACATCTGGGCATAAACATAAAAAAATTCCTTCAGGAACAGTTTGATCACTTAAACAGTTTTGATCGATTGTTTTTTTTAAATGATCAACTAATCGAGGAGTAATGATATCACATCTTGAAATTTTCTTTCCAATCCAATCTTTGTAATTATTCATATTTAATTTACTCGAGTTTACTTATAAATTAATAATTAGTATAATTTATATTTTTAAAAAATGAAAAAAACATTTGACTATATAATAGCAGGAGGAGGTTCTGCTGGCTGTACATTAGCCTCAAGATTATCTGAAAATAAAGATATAAAGGTATTACTAATAGAAGCAGGTGGGTCAGGAAAAAGTTTATTCACTCAAATGCCCGGTGGTAACGGATACATTTTTGGAAACCCTAAATTTGATTGGGGTTTTGAGTCAGTACCTCAGCCTTCTTTAAATAATAGAAAAATTTTATACCCTAGAGGTAAAGGACTAGGAGGATCGTCTCTTTTAAATGGTATGATTTACATGAGAGGCGCTCCAGGTGATTTTAATCGGTGGAGACAAAAAGGCTTAGAGGGTTGGTCATATAATGATGTATTACCATATTTCAAAAGATCTGCCTCAGCTTTTCATAGAGAAAAAAATGAATATCACTCACATTCAGGTCCTTTAAAACTTACACCAGCTGGTAATTACAATTCTATCGATAAAGCATTTATTGATGCATGTGTTGAAGCTGGGGCAGAAATTAATAATGATTTTTACAATGGCAATCTAAATGGAGTAGGCCGATATGATGTTAAAGTATGGAAGGGAAAAAGACAATCATCTGCAGAAGCTTATTTGAAATTTAAACCTAGCAACTTAACAATTTATAAAAATACATCTGTAATAAAAATTTTAATTGAGAAAAATAAAGCTAAAGGATTACTTTTATCAAATGGTGAAGTTTATGCATCATCAGAAGTAATATTATCTTTAGGAGCATTCGGTAGTCCCAAATGTTTAATGTTGTCAGGAATAGGTCCAGAAGAACATTTAAAAGAAAAAAATATAGAATTATTAATTAACTTACCCGGAGTAGGTGAAAACCTTCACGATCATCCTGTTATGCCAATGAATTGGACTTTTCAAAACAACAATTTAAGTTTCTCTAAATATCAAAGGATCGATAGAGCTATTGTTGTGGGATTAAAATATATTTTATTTAAACAAGGATTAGCTGCTGCTCCTTTTTGGTCAACAAATCTATTTCATGCAATAAGAGAAAAAGAAATGCCTGAAATACAAGTGTTCATGACACCTATGTGTTTCAAAGAAGAAAAAGATAACTGGTCTATGAGTTTAGATAATTTATTAAATTTTGGTTCATTATTTTTTTCTAGAGGTAAAAAAGCTTTTCCAGGATTACACTTTCAAATTAATTTACTAAGACCAAAGAGCACAGGAAGTGTAAAACTTAAAAGCTCTAATCCTAATGATGAACTTAATATAAATCCAAATTGGTTCATCGATCCATCAGATATGGAAGATATGATAGAAGGGATGAAGCATACAAGAGAAGTATTATCAAAACCCAGTTTAGCTAAAATTGTTTCGGAGGAAATACTTCCAGGAAAAAAAATAAAAAGTGATCAGGATTTAAAAGAGTCAGTTAGAAATCATGTACAAACAGGGCATCATCCTGCATCTACTTGCGCAATGGGTTCAAGTAATAACAAAATGGCAGTACTTGATAATCAGCTTAAAGTTATAGGAATAGACAATCTGAGAGTAGTAGATGCATCTTCTTTCCCAGATATGATAAGTGGAAATATAAATGCATCTGTAATAATGTTAGCAGAAAAAGCATCAGATAT
>CACNND010000031.1 GCA_902621725.1 uncultured Alphaproteobacteria bacterium
CTGATATTTTAGTTAAAATCATAAGACTGTTTAGTTTTGACTTAGATTTTCAAAGAGATATTAGAGTAGATACAATTGTATCTGTTTCATATGAATTTGATGAAATTACAGAAACAGGAGAATTAGAATATAACGATATAAAATATGCGTCTATAGTAATTGATGGGAAGCAATTAGAATATTTTAAGTTTATTACAGAAGAAGGTTATGTTGATTATTTTAATAGGGAAGGAAAAAATGTAAAAAAGTCAATTTTAAAAACGCCATTAGATGGTGCAAGAATATCATCAAATTTTGGGATGCGAAAACACCCTATATCTGGTTTTAACAAAATGCATAAAGGGGTTGATTTCGCTGCTCCTATTGGAACACCAATTTATGCAGGAGGAAATGGAATTATTGAATATGTAGGAAGAAATGGAGGGTATGGCAATTATATAAGGATAAGACATAATAATGGATATAAAACTGCATATGCTCATTTATCAAGTTATAATAAGGGAATTTCTAAAGGTGTGCGGGTAAGCCAGGGTGATGTTATTGGCTATGTAGGTAGTACTGGAAATTCTACAGGTCCACACCTTCATTATGAAATAATTTATCAAAACAAACATATTAATCCTCTAAAGTTAAAACTTCCTTCAGGAAAAATACTTACTGGAAAAGAATTAGAAAAATTTATTGAGGAGTATAAGAGAATCTATGCAGATCATTTAAGTATGCTATATGAATAGTTTACTTTGTTGATCTAGTTCTTTTTTCTTTAGAAGGCTCAGCAATAAAGGGGATAGATTCAATTGATTCGAGATTTTCTTGAGATGTTTTTGATTCTTCATCAACATCATCCGGAGAACTATTAATATTATTTTCAGAAGCAGCAATTTTTGAGTCGTCAACGAGATTATTTTCATCAATATTAATACCTAACTCAATCAACTGTCTATAATAATGATCTGTAAATTGGTAGTAATATTCTGATTGAATTCTATCTCCTGATCTAGAAGCTTCTTTTGCTAACTTTAAATATTTATTATATTGTTGAGTAACATTACTTTTATTTCTGCCTTTGAAATTTTGATAACCTCCAGATTTCTTGTAACCAGATCTTCTATTAGTTTTATACGTTGTTCTTACGCTATTTTTTCTATACATAATTTTAGGAATTAAAATAGTTAATATATTTTAATACAATATTAAAAAATTTAATTAATTTAAAATGTTGAATATATAAATATTAAAGTAATTACAACTCATATCTTAAAAAAAGTTAGAGTTCTGTCAATATTTTGAATATCTTTTGAAACTTTTTTCAACATTAATTTACTTTTACTGAATATTTTTTTACTTTTAATAAGTTGATTATAACCAATTTCACATACAAACATTGAATTTTTTTTCATAATTTTATCTAAATTATTTGATAAGATTCTGTAATATTTAAGCCCATCCTCTCCCCCCAAAAGAGCAATTTTAGGTTCATATAATTTAATTTCATTAGATAATTCATTGTAATCATTTTGGCTTATATATGGGGGATTTGATACAATAATATCAAATTTACCTGTAAGATTTTTTATGTCCTGATGCTTAAAAGTTATTCTTTGTTCGACATTATTATTAATTGCATTAGTCTTTGCAACTTTCAGAGCTTGTTTAGAAATATCAATTGCAACAATTTTTGAATTTTTTAATTCTTTTGCAAGACATATAGATAGACAACCTGATCCGGTCCCAATATCTAAAATTTTTAATGGACTTGATTTATTTTTAACATTATTTAATACCTGTTCGATTATAAGTTCGCTTTCAGGCCTAGGATCTAAAACATAACTATTTACATAAAATTTATATTTCCAAAAATATTTTGTATTTATAATTTTTGATATTGGTTCACTATTTAATCTCTTAGATATTAATTTTTTAAAATATTTTAAATTAATTTTATCTAAATTTACATTACTTAAAAAAATATTTTCTTTAATATAAGATGAATGTTCAAGTAATATTTTTAAATCTAACTCAGGATTTAAAATTTTTTTTTTCTTTAATTCTTTAAGGCTTTTTTCTAAAATTTTATTCATTTTTTATATCTGCTAACTTTTTTGTTTCTTCTTCAGCAATTAGTGGATCAATTAATTCTTCTAGATTACCATTTAAGATTTCATTTAAATTGTAAAGAGTCAGATTAATTCTATGATCAGATACTCTACCTTGTGGAAAATTATATGTCCTAATTCTCTCTGATCTATCTCCTGTGCCTACTTGGTTTTTTCTTTGTTCTGATCTTTCTTTATTTTTTTGTTGTATCTGATTATCCAAAATTCTTGATCTTAATATTTTCATTGCTTTGGCTTTATTTTTGTGTTGTGATTTTTCATCTTGCTGTGATACAACTATTCCTGTTGGTACATGAGTAATTCTTACTGCACTATCTGTAGTATTTACTGATTGACCTCCAGGTCCACTTGATCTGAAAACATCAATTCTCAGATCTTTGTCTTCCAATTTTATATCTATTTCTTCTGCTTCTGCTAGCACAGCAACAGTCGCTGCAGAAGTATGAACTCTTCCACTACTTTCTGTAGTTGGAATTCTTTGCACTCTATGTACGCCAGATTCAAACTTTAGTTTTGAAAATACATTTAATCCAGAGATATTACAGATTACTTCTTTTACACCTTTTAGACCTGTCTCTGAAATTGATAAAATTTCAAATTTCCAAGAATTATTATCTGCATATTTTTGATACATAGATAAAAGATCTGAAGCAAAAAGTGAGGCTTCATCACCTCCTGTGCCTGCTCTAATTTCTAATATTGAATTTTTTGAATCATTTACATCTTTAGGAATTAAAAGTTTTAATAAATTATCTTCTAATTCTTTTATTAATTTTTTTTTTTCAAATAACTCTTCTTCTGCAATTTTACTAATTTCTTGATCATTATCATTAATTAAAGATTGTAAATTAATAATTTCATTTTTTTCTTTTTGATATTCTTCTATTTTTTCAACTATTGGTTTTAAATCTGCATAATCTTTATTTAATTTAATTAAGTTTCTAGAATCTGAAGTATCAAGATTATTAAGACTATTTTGAATTTCATTAAACTTATTTAGTATATTTGAAAACTGATTATCAAGATTTATCATTTAAATAGTTTTTTATTTCATCTAACCTTTTTTGGGACTGCTTGCCATTTAATAAATTTTTAATAGTATAAGAATTGTTTATGAATTCATCTTCACCAATAATAATAATATATTTAATTTTATCTTCACTTGCTTTGGATAGTGATTTTTTTAAATTATATTTAAAATTCCAGAAATACTCAATTGAGTTTTTATTTAAATAATTGATAAGATTAATTAAGTGATCTTTATATTTTTCATCCATTAATGCTACATGCACCAAAGAATTATTAATATTGATGGATTGATCCATTAGCATTGAAACTCTTTCTACACCTGCTGCCCAACCTATACCAGGTATATTAGGACCACCTAAGGCCCCAATCAAACCATCATATCTACCCCCACCTAGTAGAGTGTTTTGTGAACCAATATCATTAGTTTTAAATTCAAATACAGTACTACAATAGTAATCCAATCCTCTTACTAATTTATGATTTTCCTTATACTTGATATTACATAAGTTTAATGCTTTCTTTAATCTCTCAAAGTGATTTTTTAAATCTTGATCTAAATATTCATTAATTCTAGGAGCTAAATCACAAACTTCTTGATCTTCATTATATTTAGAGTCTAATATTCGTAATGGATTAGAATAAATTTTTTCCTTACTCTCATTGGTTAAAAAACGTTTTTTATCTTGAAAGTATTTACTTAGTACAGATTTATATTTTGTTAAATTTAATTTACTTCCTAAAGAATTTAAATGTAGCTCAAAATTATTATTTGGCAAAAGTGACTTTAAAATTTCATTAGCTATGAAAATTAATTCAAAATCAGCTAAATAATCATCTGTACCAAAAATTTCAAAATTAATTTGATTAAACTGCCTATATCTACCTTTTTGAGGTCTCTCTCTTCTAAACATTGGTCCCAATCCATATAGTTTTTGTGGTAAATCATTTAAAAGATTATTTGTAATAGCTCCTCTAATCATAGGAGTAGTATATTCAGGTCGCAAAGTTAGTTGTTCATCATTTCTATCTTTAAAAGTATACATTTCTTTTAACACTACATCTGAATGCTCACCTAATGGCTTTAAAAATAAATCAGTAAATTCAAAGATTGGAGATTGGAATTCATTAAAAGAATTTAATTTGGCAATTTTTGAAACAATATTTTTTATTATATTAAATTTTTTTATTTCTTCACCAAATAAATCATGTGTTCCTCTTACAGGTCTAATTTTCATTTATTTACCTTTTTGAAATTCAATAGATTTTTTTCTAATTAAATGTTCTAAGTAATTTTCCAAATCAATATTTTTAACAACATTGTTTTTTTTACCATTTATATAAATCATATGGGTTCCATTACCTCCTCCAGTAACACCTATATCTGTCATTGTAGCTTCTCCAGGCCCATTAACTACACAACCAATTATAGAAACTGTTATTGGAGTAGAAACATCTTCAAGTTTTGCTTCCAGGTTTTTTACAACATCAATTACCTGAAATTGTTGCCTTGCACATGAAGGGCAAGAAATTATTTTTACACCACGATTTCTTAATCCTAAACTTTTCAAAATTTCAAATCCAACTTTTACTTCTTCTTCCGGTTCATCTGATAAAGAAACACGAATTGTGTCACCAATTCCATTAAGTAGTAAGTTACCTATTCCTATTGATGACTTTATTGATCCAGTTCGTTTTCCTCCTGCTTCCGTTATTCCTAGATGAAGAGGATAGTCACAAATTTTTGATAACTGATCATATGCTTTAATTGACATAAAAACATCTGATGATTTCACACTAATTTTAAAGTTGGTAAAGTCATTATCCTCAAGTATTTTAATATTGAGTTTGGCACTTTCAACCAAAGCTTCAGGATTAGGTTCTTTGAATTTATCTAAAATTTGCTTTTCTAAACTTCCTGCATTAACCCCTACTCTTATTGAACAATTATTGTCCTTTGCAGCCTTTATTACTTCTTTTACCCTATCAACACTTCCAATATTTCCTGGATTAATTCTAATACATGACGCGCCATTTTTTGCTGCTTCAATTCCCCTTTTATAGTGAAAATGAATATCAGCAATAATTGGTACTGAACTATGTTTAACTATTTCTTTTAATGAATTTGATGAAGCTTCGTCTGGAATAGAAACTCTAACTAAGTCAGCTCCAAAACTTACACAACTTTCAATTTGTTTTAAAGTTTTTTTTGAATCTGAGGTAATGGTGTTTGTCATAGTTTGAACTGCAATTGGGTTGTTACCTCCAATATTTACATCTCCAACTTTAATTACGCGAGATTGTCTTCTAGTAATTTTTTGATATGGCCTTAGCATTTTACTATTTACTAAAATTTTTATTTATTACAAAAGAATCTAAAACTTCCCCATATTTACCTATTTTTCCTTTTACAATATTATCAATTACAACAATAATATTTCCTGCGTTACCAGCTGTTATATTGTATTTATATTTAATGTTATAAGAATATTCTTCATTAGCGTCCATTAACTTACTTAACAATATTTTATCGTCGACATCCCTAACTTGTATCCATGTTGGATTTAATATTTTAAGTGTTACAATACTGCTATCGTGTTCTTCATAATTATCAGTAGATGCAATGACAGTGCTAAAATTGTTAGACTTATTTTTATTTTCATTTTCAATGTCATTTGTAGCTATATTTTCAATCGATAATTTCTCAATTGTTGGTACATTACTTTCAGGAATATCAGGAATTAGTGCAAATTCTGGCTGTCTTTTATCCTCTAAAACAAAAAGAAAATAAAAAGAAGAAAAAATAATAAAAATTGTAACAAAAGATAGTATCTTATTTATATTAAAGTTGTAGTTTTCTGAAAAAGGTTTTGTAATATTGTGGCTTACGATGTTATCATTGTACGAAATTTGTTTTTTAAATTCTTCAAGAATTTGATTTTCATCAAGATCAAGAAATCTCGAATATGATCTTAGATGACCGATAATAAAAACAATATCAGGATTTTTTTTAATATCATTATTTTCAATTTTTAATAATATATCCTTAGATATCATTAATTCTTTAGAAATTTCTTCAATTGTTAATTTCTTATGAATCCTATTTTTATATAAAGTTTCACCTATATTCATCTTTTTTTACTATTTAAATTATAGGCTTTATGAAGAGATTTAACAGCAATATTTGTAAATTTTTTATTAATTAAGACACTAATTTTTATTTCTGATGTAGAAATTGCAAGAATATTAATAGAATTATCAGCAAGTGTTTTAAACATTTTTTGTGCAACCCCTGATTGGGACATCATCCCCATTCCAATTACTGAAATTTTTGAAACATTCTCATCTGTGTTTAATGATTTAAATTTTATTTTTTTTTCATTATTTTTTAAAACTATTTGAGCCTTATCAACTTCACTATTTGGAACTGTAAAGGTAATATTTGCAGATATTCCATCCTGAGATATGTTTTGAACTATCATATCTACATTGATATTTTTTTCTGCTAATAAACCAAATATTTTAGCAGAAATACCTGGTTTGTCAGGAATGCCAGAAATTGTAACTTTAGATTCATTTATGCTATAACTTACTCCACTTACTATTTCTTTTTCAATTAATTTTTTTTCATCAACAATCAAGGTTCCTTTTTTATTTTTTAATGAAGACAATACTTGAATAACTAAACTATTTTTCATTGCTAACTCAACAGATCGGGTGTGTAAAACTTTTGCACCTGTTGATGACATTTCTAACATTTCTTCAAATGTTAATTTATTTATTTTTTTAGCTCTTGGTTCAATATTTGGATCAGTAGTAAAAACCCCATCTACATCAGTATATATGTCACATCTTTTTGCATTTAATGCTGAAGCTAATGCTACAGCAGAGGTGTCAGATCCACCCCTTCCCAATGAAGTAATATTTCCTTTTGTACTTATTCCTTGAAATCCAGCAATTACTAGAACATCATATTTCCTTAGATATTTTTTTATTCTATTAGTATCAATATTGAGTATTTTAGCTTTTTGATGACTATTATCTGTAATAATAGGGATTTGCCAACCTAACAAAGGAATAGATTTTATTCTCTTTTTTTTTAAAAGTATAGATAGTAGACCTATAGTAACATTTTCCCCTGATGTTAATACTAAGTCATTCTCAATTTGATTATCAGATTTGATAATATCTAAATAATTTTGTAATTTATTTGTCTCACCCGCCATAGCTGATAAAACAACGATTAGCTTGTTTTTCTTAACTTCATGATTAATGATATTAGCGACATTTGCAATTTTATCTAAATCACCAACAGATGTTCCTCCAAATTTCATTACAACTAGTTTCATTGAATCAATAGATTAAAAATATATTTTTTGGTATTATATTAATGTAAAAAAGTAACAAGCAATATGATTATATCAAAATCAAAAAAATTAGAATATGAGCACTTCGATAAATTATCTGAGGAATGGTGGAAAGAAGATGGAAAGTTTAATATTTTACATAAGATTAGACCAATCCGGATGGAATATATACTTAAAAATACTGATAATAATCAAATAAAAAACTATGAAATTTTAGACGTGGGTTGTGGTGGAGGCTTAATTTGTGAGTCTCTATCTAAACTAGGCGGTAATGTAACTGGTATAGATTTTGTTAAAAAAAATATCCAAATTGCAAAACAACATGCGAAAATTAATAATCTTAAAATTAATTATATGCATGGTGATATTGAAAAAATAAGATTTAAGAAAAAATTTGATATAATTATAATGTTTGAAGTTTTAGAACATCTTGATGATTGGAGAAAAGTTTTAAAAAATAAATTTAAAATTCTAAAAAATAATGGAACAGTAATTATTTCAACTATAAATAGGAATCTCTTATCTAAATTTTTGGCAATCAATGTAGCTGAAAATATTTTAATGTGGATACCAAAAAATACACACGATTATGAAAAATTTATAAAGCCTGAAGAAATTTTCAAATTCTCAAAGGAAATAGGTTTTCAAGTTAAAGATATAAAAGGATATGGTTTTGATCCAATTGATTTTGAATGGAAAATTAACAACAACTACTCAGTTAATTATTTCTGCAGTATTAGTAAAATTAATTAGTTTTTTTTGAAGAAAAAGGAAGAGGAACAACATCTATCTCTTCATCAAGCAACTCTTTGGTTTGCTCCAATGATGCTTCCCCATATATTGATCTTTTTTTACTTTCTCCATATTTTATTTTCTTGGCTTCATCGGTAAATTTATCTCCGACATAATCATAGTTTGTTTCAATATACTTTTTTAGTTTAGAAATATTCGATGCAAAACTTTTTTTTATTGGATTTTTTTTGGAAGATGTTTTCCTATTTAAATTAGGAGCCACTACTCCTTTTTTTATTTTAATGCTTTCACATGAAGGACATACAATTAATTTATTTTTTTTTTGTTTTGCAAATTC
>CACNND010000032.1 GCA_902621725.1 uncultured Alphaproteobacteria bacterium
TTTAAGAGAGGCAATCGATTTTTGTTATTACTATTCAAGTGAGGCTAAAAAAATATTAAATAAAGAAATTATATTTGATGGTCCCACTGGTGAAAAAAATAAATTAATTTATGAGTCTAAGGGAGTTATTTTTTGTATAAGTCCATGGAATTTTCCGATAGCAATTTTTGTTGGTCAAATTGTTGCAGCTTTGTTATGTGGAAATACCGTAATAGCCAAACCAGCTGAACAAACATCGATTATTTCGTATAAAATTATTAAACTTTTATTTAATGCTGGTTTGCCAGTAAATGCATTGCAACTAATACTAGGAGAGGGTTCTAAAATAGGTGAAAAAATATTACAAAATGATTGTATAAAAGGTGTGTTGTTTACAGGCTCTTGTGAAACAGCAAAAAAAATTCAAAATTATTTAAACAAAAGAGAAGAATTGGTGTCATTGACGGCAGAAACTGGTGGTCAAAATTTTATGATTGTTGACTCATCTGCACTTACAGAGCAAGTAGTAGATGATGTTATTGAATCAGCATTTAACTCTGCTGGACAGCGATGTTCAGCCTTAAGAATATTAGCTATACAAAACGAAGTATATGACAAAACTATTCAAATGTTAATTGGTGCAACTAAAAAAATTAAAGTAGGATTACCTGAAAGACTTGATACTGATTTAGGACCACTTATTGATGAAAATGCAAAAGAAAAAATTAATAATCATTTAAAAAAGTTTAAAAATAAAATTTTATTTGATCTGCAAATAAATAATGATTTAAATGGTTTCTATGTTGGTCCTAAAATAATTGAATTAGATAAACTAGGTGATATTAAAAACGAAGTTTTTGGTCCCGTTTTACATGTCTATAAATATAAATCTAATGAACTTGAAAAATTAATTGAATCAATAAATGAGATGAATTATGGTTTAACATTGGGTTTACATAGTAGAATAGACAATACTATCAATTATATTTTTAAAAATGCAAATATAGGAAATATTTATATTAACAGAAATATTACAGGGGCTGTAGTAGGTGTACAACCGTTTGGTGGCAGAGGTCTGTCTGGAACAGGTCCAAAAGCAGGTGGACCTAATTATCTGATTAATTTACTTAATGAAAAAACTTATTCTCACGATATGACAACTTCTGGAGGTAATGCTTCACTATTTATGTTACCTGAAAAAAAATAATTTAACTAATTATAAACTTTGGTTTACCTAATTTCGTAAAATCTAATTCTACTCCAAGACCATAACTGTCTGAAGCCTTAAATTGTCCATTCATTCTTTGTGGTGATCCTTCAGAATAACTAATAGCATTATAACTATTAAAATCTGTTGAAGAAAAGCGGTAATCTACAGGAGTACTATGTGCTAAATGTGATATGGCAGCTGTTGCTATATCACCGCCCCATGAGTCTTCGATGGTCATAGGAATATTAAGTTCAACACATAAATCTCTAATTTGTTTACTTTTAGTAAGGCCGCCTAATTTACTAATTTTAAGATTAATGATATCCATTGCATTATCTTTATAAGCAGTTAAAAAACTATTTAATGAAAAAATACTTTCATCTAAAATAAAAGGCCGGTTATTTTTCTCTCTTATCAAAAGACATTCATTATAAGTTTCGCAAGGTTGTTCATAATAAATATTTAAATGACATGTTTTATCTATTACCTTAAGTGCCTCATGAGTTTTCCACCCTGTATTTGCGTCAGCGACTAAGATATTGCTATCATTAAGTATAGAATCAACTTGTATAATTCTTTCAATATCATCTTGATAATGACCGCCTACTTTTAATTGAAATTTTTTATATCCCTCACTTTTGTAATGCTTTACACTTTCTTTCATCTGCACAGGATCTTCTTGAGATATAGCTCTATATAAGCTAACTGTTTCTCCATACTTACCTCCAAAGAGTTGCCAAATAGGAACTTTATAATATTTTCCTATTATATCCCAACAGGCCATATCAATAGGTGATTTTACATATGGATGACCATATAAACTTTTGTCCATCTCTATATTGATTGTATTTATATTTGTAGGATCTTTTCCTATTAAATTTTTTCCAATTTCTAAGATTCCTGATCTGACACCTTTTGAATATGCTGGTAAGTAAGATGATCCTAAGTTACAAACCTCTCCTACTCCTTGAATATTATTATCTGTTTCAATAACTACGATTGTACAATCAAAATTATTAACTATATTTTCATTAGCCCACTTATATGCTTTTTCTATCAGAGGAATATCAATCTGATAAACTTTTATATTATTTATTTTCATGAAAATAATTAACTAAATTATTTTTAGTTCTCTACTAAAAGTGGTCAATGATTCACAAGAGTTATTAGTTATAAGAACATCATCTTCAATTCTTATTCCTAAATGATTATCTTTATACAAACCTGGTTCTATTGTAATTACCATCCCCTCTTCTAGTAATTCATGATTTTTTCTCATTACATATGGATCTTCATGTACATCCATTCCTAATCCATGGCCAGTTTTATGAACTATATATTGTTTAAAATTTGACGCTTCTAGAATTTTCATAACGTTATCATCTAAGTCATGCATAGAAATCCCAGGTTTTGAAACTTTCCTTCCAACTGAGTTTGCTTTATAGACAACATCGTACATGTTTCTATTTTCTTCATTTACTGAACCTAAGAAGAAAGTCCTAGTAATATCAGAGTTATAACCATTAACATTAGCGCCAAAATCAAATAAAATACAATCACCTTTTTTTATTTGATAATCATCTCTAGAGTGACCATGACATAATGCAGAATTTGAACCAGCTAAAACAAGTGGCTCGAATGCAATATCATTTGCACCAAATTCTAATAATTTTTGCATAAGATATTTTTTAATTTCAATTTCAGTTCTTCCCTCTTTAACAAAATTAATAGTATCACTAAGAGTTTGTTCAGCTATATCTACAGCTTTACGTATATTTTCAACTTCATATTTTTTTTTATGTAATCGTATTTTACTAATTATTTTATGAGCATTTTTTATTTTAATTCCTTCTGAAGCTTGCATAATTGCCTGCATCTCGAATGCCCTCATTAATTGACCTTCAATTCCTAAAGTAAAATTATTACCTAATAATGCAAAAGCTTTATTAAAAGCACTTTGAAATCCATCGTTATCTTGCCATTCAATAATTTCAGCATCGAAATTTAAATTAATAAAGTTAGAAACCTCCAAAACAGGAACTATAGCAACTGGCTTATGAGACTTTGAAATTATTAGTACAAAGGGGCGTTCCATTAAAAAAAATTGACCGCCAGTTATATGTCTAAAATTTGGACCAGGGACTAAAGCAAATGCATCTAATTCATTTTTTTTATCATTAAGCAATCTTTGTAATTTTTCTATCATTATATTTTTTTATCCATTTTTAGTTGATGTTTAATAAAAAAAGGAATTAAAAAAACAGTAAGAAAATCAATTTTTTTTAAATCTTTATCTGAATAGTGATTTTCTTTATTTAGGATATTTACAGTTCCTATTGGCCTTCCTTGAAAAAGAATTAATAAATTGATTATTGAACCACATCCTAACGAAAAAATTATCTCATAATCAAAAAATATTTTTTTAATCTCTTGTTTTGATTTGCAAATAAAATGTTGTTTATTTTTAAGAACTTTAGTTGACCAGATATTTTTTGGCATTTTTTTTTGACCAAGTACTGGATATATTTTATTATTATTTGAATATACTCTTTCGCAAAATTTCAATTTTTCATCAATAACTGTGAATGTGATTAGTTTATGCCCTATTAAAGAATGAACAATTTTATCAATTTTTTTATAAAAAGCTTTTTCATTTTCTTTTTTTATATCTTTAATAAGTTTTTGATTTAAATTAATCACAAAAGTTATTTTTTTCTTAAATCTTCTGTTTCTTTATGATCAATTTCAAGGTTTTTAGTAATAACAACTTTATAATCCTCTTTTGCCTTCTCTATTGAAACATACCTATTTTGTACATCTTTTAAAACATCTTCAGGTTCTCTTTCGAGAGGCTCTTCGAAACCTCCTCCTCCTCCAGTATATGTTGTTAAAACTGTTCCATTTTTGATTTGTAATCCGTTTGCTTTTAAAATATTTTTTTCTGGTGAATCGGGTATTTTAATATTTACATTTGGTGGCATTCCATCTTTCCCACCAAATAAACCCCAAGCAGGAGTAACAGATCTTTCGAACCACAGTGAAACAAATCCATCAGTATTTATTGTGTATTCCCTATATAGTCCCGATCCTCCTCTGAATTTACCAAGCCCACCAGAATTTTCTCTAAAACCATAATTAAAAATTGAAACAGGATATTTATTTTCAAAAACCTCTATTGGTAAATCCTTAAAACCACCATTGACGTTATTAATTAGAGCATCAGCTCCATCTGATCCTTGAAAACCTCCCCAACCTCCACAAGTGGGTTCAACAGATAAAAAAGGAAAATTATTTCTTGGATCGACACCTCCAATAAATATAACCATCGAGTCACCATAATGTGCTGCTGCTGAAAGTTCCTTGGCTGATCCTGAAAGTGCTTTCACAAAGGCATCAATAAGCAATCCAAGACTTGAAAAATACCACTGGCAAGCTGCAGGTTCTTCAGCTTTGAAAATTGATCCCTTTGGTGCAGTTACATCTAGTGTTTTAAACGTACCACCATCAACTGGTCTCTTAGGGTTAATTAGAAGTTTAAAAGCTACTCTGCATGCGGAAATTGTTTGAGCAAATCCACAATTAACAGGTCCTTGAGTTTGATCTGCTGAACCATCCAAGTCAATTGTTATTTTTTCATCTTCAACAATTACTTTCATGTTGATCTTAACCGGATCACTGCCAAGACCATCGTCATCCAAAAAACCATCAGCGTAATAAGTACCATTCTTTATAGCTTTTACTGCTTCTCTTTCTAATTCTTCAGATTGTCTAAAAATTTCATCTCTTGCTGATTTAACTAAATCAATACCAAATCTATCAAGTATTCCCTGAAATCTTTTTTCACCAGTTTTACCTGCTGCAATTTGAGCATTCATATCGCCAATTAATGAGTAACCAAATCTTCCATTGATTCTTAAAAATTCAATTATTTCTTTCTTTGGTTCATTATTTTCATATAATCTCGTAACAGGCCATCTAAAACCCTCTTGGTAAATATTAGAAGAATCCATTGAGCCACCTGGATCCTTTGCGCCTACATCCAACCAATGTGCTCTACTAGCAGAGAAGCCTGCTAGCTGCCCATTCCAAAAAATTGGAGCAAAAATTGTGATATCATTAAGATGTGTTCCAGTAAAAAAAGAATCATTTACAAAAAAAATATCACCTTCTTTAAAATAGTCCCATCCATAAATTTTAGCAGTTTCCTGAACACAAACTTGAAGATTACCTAGAAATAAAGGTAGGCCGGAAGATTGACCCAACACTTCACCTTTTTCATCTAAAAGAGCTACAACACAATCTTTACCTTCATAAATAACAGGAGTGTAAGCACTTCTGATTAAAACCGCATTCATATCTTGTGCAATAGAAATAAATGCATTTCTAATTATTTCAGTGCTAATTGGATCTGCTTTTTTCATAATTTATCCTTAGTTATGATAATATTACCGAATTCATCTTTTATAATTGAATAGTTTGGTGGAATAACAGTTGTTGCAGTTGATTCTTCAATTACTGCTGGTCCTTCAAAACTTTCATTGACTCTTATATTATGTCTTGCATAAATTTTTGTTTCATATTCTTTTTGATTAAAAATAATTTTTCTTTTTGAATCTTTAATAGTTTTATCATTTTCTATACTCTTAACAGAGTCTGTTTTCTTAATCTTTCCTGTTGCAATTAATCTTAAATTTATAAATTCACTTGGACCTTCTGGGGTCGAGTGACCGTATTGCTTTTCATATGTTTTGTGAAAATTATTATTAATTTCATTTAAGTCAAAAGGTTCACTAATATCAACATTAACGTAGTATTCCTGACCAATATATCTCATATCTGCTGTTAAGCTGAAACTCATATCATTTTCATTAACATTTTCACTTTTTAATAATGCTATTGCTTCATCTTTTAACTTATTAAAATTTTCTAGAAGTTTTTCTTTTTCTAATGATTGAAAATTTTGATAAAAATTAACAGTCAAATCTCTTCTAATGTCTGTTTGTAACATACCCCAGGCAGAGAAAGTTCCAGGATCATTTGGAACTATTATTTCATTTATCTCAAGTTCTTCAGCTAACCACACAGCATGCATGGAACCTGCGCCTCCAAAGGCAACTAAACTAAATTCTCTTGGATCTATTCCCTCTTTAACAGTAATAGTTCTTATGGCATCAGCCATTTTGGCATTAATGATTGACAAAATTCCCTCAGCTAATTCAGTTGAAGATATATTTAATTTTTCAGATAAACTTTTTAAAACACTCTCAGAGGCATTCAAATCTAAGTCCATCCAACCACCAAGTTTTGATTCTTTACCAAGTCTTCCTAGATACAAGTTTGCATCTGTAACAGTTGGTTCTTGTCCACCTTTACCATAACATGCTGGTCCAGGATTAGCCCCTGCACTTCTTGGGCCTACTCTAAGTGCTTCATTTTCTAACCATGCAACTGATCCTCCACCAGCTCCTATTGTATGAATATCTACAAGTGGAATTAATAAAGGAATGAATTCTTGTTCAGTTTCGTTAGTTACTGAAGGTTTTCCATTTATTATTAAACTCATATCAAAAGATGTTCCGCCCATATCAACACAAATTAAGTTTGGCCTTTTAATTAATTTTGATAGCGCTTGTCCTCCGATTGTTCCTCCCACAGGACCAGATAAAAGAGTTTTAACGGGTTGTTCTAGCGCTGACTCAGCTCTTATAACACCACCATTAGATTGCATTATATAAAGAGGTTTTTTATAATTACTTCCCTCAAGTTGTTTCTGAAGTGATTTTAAATAATTATTTGTAACTGGACCAATGTAACTATTCATTACGGCAGTAGAGGCTCTTTCATACTCTCTCCACTCTCTTGCAATTTCATGGGACAGTGAAATCACTACATCTTCCTTGATAAGTTTTGATAAGTAATTTCTACTTTGAATTTCGTGCTGAGGATTTACATATGAATGCAAGAAACAAATTGATACTGCTTTAATATCTTCTTTATTTATTATTTTAGCAATATTAGAAAGATCATCTTCGTTTAGTTTTGTTTTAATAGATCCATCCCACATAGTCCTTTCTTCTACTTCATAGACATCTTTTCTTGGAACAAGTGTTCCTGGTTTTGTATATCTGACATTGTATAATTCTTTTCTATCTCCTCTAGCAATAGTATATGTATCACTAACTCCTTTTGTCATTATTAATAAAACTCTTGAACCTTTTCTCTCTAAAAAAGCGTTCAAACCTACAGTTGTTCCATGGACAATAAAATCTATATTTTCAATTTCTAGATTAGAATTTAAACCATTGAAAACTGCATTCGCTGGATTTTCTGGTGTTGAGAGCACTTTGATTGTTTTAATACTATTGTTTTCTGTATCATCGACAACTATGTCAGTAAATGTTCCTCCTATATCTGCAGATACTCTATACATAATTAAAAAATTAAAATGATATTTAATAAATAGTTAATATCAAAATATTCTTTAATT
>CACNND010000033.1 GCA_902621725.1 uncultured Alphaproteobacteria bacterium
AAATAAATGATTGGGATAGAGATAATATTCAAAATGTTATTAACGATTTTTTAAAAAATAATAATATTAAATTCCCCGTTTTAGGTAAACCCATAAGATTTTTATTAATAAATTCCTATCAAGGACCTTCAATTTCTGATATTTTTGTAATATTAGGAAAAAAAGATACTATTGAGAGATTAAATCAATATAGAGGTAATTAAATATGGCTGACTATGAAGATAAAAAAATTAATGATAAACAATTTACCCTGTTTAATAATGAAAGTGGTAAATCATATCAACTACCTCTTATTGAAAGTAAAGATGGTCCAAATGTTTTAGACATACGTAAACTTTATCAAGAAACAGGTTTATTTACATTCGACCCAGGATTTACTTCAACCGCATCATGTGAGTCAGGAATTACTTATATTGATGGCGATAAAGGAATACTTCGTCACAGAGGATACGATATTCATGATTTAGCATCTAAAAGTGAATTTCTTGAAGTATGCTATCTTTTACTTCACGGTGAATTACCATCACCGGAAGATAAACAGAAGTTTAAAGATGTAATTACTAATCATACGATGTTACATGAGCAACTCGTAAATCTATACAGAGGTTTTCGAAGAGACGCACACCCTATGGCAATTATGGTAGGTGTTGTCGGAGCGCTTTCAGCTTTTTACCATGATAGTACTGATTTTTCAGATATTAATCAAAGAATGATTGCTTGCCACAGATTAATTGCGAAAATACCGACTATAGGAGCAATGGCTTATAAATATTCAATAGGTCAGCCCTTCGTCTACCCAAGAAATGATCTCTCATATGCTGAAAATCTACTTTACATGACTTTTTCAGTTCCTTCAGAGGATTATAAAGTTAGCCCAAAAATAGTTAGAGCAATGGATAGATTTTTTATTTTACACGCAGATCATGAGCAAAATGCATCAACTTCAACAGTAAGACTTGCAGGTTCATCAGGGGCCAACCCTTTTGCATGTATTGCAGCGGGTATAGCTTCTTTATGGGGGCCTGCTCATGGAGGTGCAAATGAAGCTGTTATAAAAATGCTAGAAGAAATTGGTGATGTATCAAATATTCAAAAATTTATTGATAAAGCTAAAGATAAAAATGATCCATTTAGATTGATGGGCTTTGGTCATCGAGTTTATAAAAATTATGATCCTAGGGCGACAGTAATGAAAGAAAGTGCTCACGAAGTGTTAGAGGAGCTAAATAAGCTAGATGATCCATTACTTAAAATTGCCATAGAACTAGAAAAAATTGCATTAAAAGATGAATATTTTGTAAGCAAAAAACTATTTCCTAATGTAGATTTTTATTCTGGAATTATACTTAAGGCACTTGGATTTCCAACAAGTATGTTTACTGTTTTATTTGCTATAGGAAGAACAGTTGGTTGGATATCACAATGGAAAGAAATGATTGAAGATCCAATTAATAAAATTGGTAGGCCACGCCAGTTATATACTGGATATACAGCTAGGCCATATCAAGCAGAGTCAACTAGAGAGAAAAAATCAATTTTCAATTGGCTTTGGAAGAAAGACTGATTAATTCTTTAATTCTATCTACACTCACCTTGTACGGACTGAATTCTTTTACAATTTCTTTTAAATATAAATTTACAGATTCAATTTGATTTATTTGATTTTTATTACTGTAAAGTAGATTTGAAAATGAATTTAGAAGATTTTTCTTATTTAGATTAGAATTTACTACTTCTGGAATAATCATTTTATTACTAATAATATTAATTATATTTGCGTATTTAATTCTTATAAATGGTTTTAGTAGTATTTCTGTAAAGTAGTTAAGTTTATAAATAACGATTTGAGGAATATTTCTTTTTGCAATTTCTAATGACGCAGTGCCTGAACAAGTAATACTCATTAAAACATCTTTATAGTAATAATCAAAATTATTAATATCAGTTGATATAATTGTTTTAGTTTTCCATAGTTTAGTATTATCTTTGAGTAAAGATAGCAAATGTGGAAGGGTCGGTATAAATATTTGAAATTTTAAATCGTTTTCATTTATGTATTCTTCAATATAATTAAAATATTTTAATAGTTTTAATACCTCGTTTTCTCTACTTCCTGGTAAAAAAGCAATATATTTAAAATTTTTTTTTGTATTACGTTTTTTGATATGAAATATGGGGTGCCCAATAAACAATGTATTAAATTCTTTAAAATTAAAATATTTTTTTTCAAAATTAAATAAAAGAAATAACTCATTATAAATATAAGCAAACTTTTTTGCTCTATAAGCTCTCCAAGCCCAAACTGTTGGAGCTACTATATGAATTATTTTCTTTTTATATTTAGATTTTCTGAGCTGTCGTACTAAATTATAATTAAAATCTGGAGAATCAATTGTAATAACTAGATCATATTCATTTTTAATTATGTAATTTTTTAAGTTTTTAATCATTTTTAAATATTTAGATAATGAAAGAAATATTTCAAAAACTCCAATAGATTTAAATTCAGATAAATCATAAATTTTATTTGAAATATATTTTTCTGAACTTTTTCCACAAACTCCATCTACTTGAATATTTTTCAGATTTATTCTAGATAAAATATTTGAACAAATGTTTTCTCCAGATTGCTCAGTACAACAAACAAAAATTTTAATTTTTTTCAATTTAATTCCAAAGAAGAAATGAATAATTTATTTTTGTTTGCATAATCAATTATTTGTTTTTTATCTAAAACTATGCATTTATTTTTTTGTAAAAAAACACCTTCATAATTGTATTTTTTTAATTTAATTATAGTATCTAATCCAATTACAGGAATATCAATCAAATTACTCTGATTTTTTTTAGAAAATTTTATTAAAATTCCATTATCACCTTTTCTTTTATAATGACTGCATCGCTTAATTAATTCATCGGTTCCTTCAATAGCCTCTAAACCTAAAACTAATTGATTTTGTACTATCATTGCCTGACCGATATCTAGTTTTTTATATATTTGGTATACTGATTTTGCTTTTAATAGGTTTAAATTAGCAATTTTAGAAGGTTTTATGTTTGTTAAATTTAACTCAGTAGAAAAAAGTTCTTTGCAATATTTTGTCCAATTAAAAAAAATATAACCTTTAGTTTCAAAATATTTTTTAATACTGACTAAAAGATTATTATCACCTTTTTTTTCTAATAAAAGATTTTTAGCAAGCAAAAAAGTTTGTATGTCAAATCCTATATCTTTAATACTCGGTCTTTTTATACTGCCAGCAAAGATAATATTTTTAATTTTATTAGAATCTAAAATATTTAAAATTTTTTTTATCGAAATTATATTGATATCTATAATTTTATGATCAATATAAAATTTATTGTTTTTGCTATTTAATGACAAAAAGGTAACGTCATAATTTTTATTTAAGAGATTATTACCAATATAAATTGGTAAATTACCATCACCTGCAATAATTGCAATTTTAGTCATTTTCAAAGATAGTGATTCCTCTTTTAGAAGATGAATCTAAAAAATTAACTATATCGTTAATTTCTTCAATTTGATTTGATTTGATATCATATTTTTTTAAATTATTTTCAATAGTATCTTCTTTATGAAAAATTAAGTTTACTATTTTTTTTATTTCATTAATTGAGTTGGCTGATAATCCTTTTCTTTTTAAACCTATAATATTCAAACTTTTTAAATTTTCTCTAATTCCTGTATAAAGTCCATATGGTATTATATCTTTTTCAACACCGCTCATTCCTCCAATCATTGCATATTTACCAATTTTTACAAATTGATGAACTGCTGAATTTCCTCCGATAATTGCATTATTATCTATTTCTACATGTCCAGCTAATGTAGCATTATTTGCTAAAATAACATTTGATCTAATTATACAATCATGAGCAATATGAGAGCCAACCATAAATAAGCAATTATTTTCAATTAATGTGTTTAATCCCCCACCTTTTGTGCCAGGATTAATAGTAACATTTTCTCTAAACTTGTTTTTACTTCCAATATTTAAATAAGATATTTCATTTTTATATTTTAAGTCTTGAGGTTCAGTACCAATGGAAGAAAAAGGATAAAAAACATTATCATTTTCAATGATTGTATTTCCTACAATTGAAACATGAGAGATTAATTGATTATTTTTACCTAATTTTACGCCTTCTCCTATATTACAAAATGGGCCAATATATGTACTTTCATCAATATGAGCTTTAGGTGAAACCACTGAAGAATTATGAATCATAATAATGTAATAAAATATTGTATTATAATTTAAACAATTAAATCATTTCAAATTATTACTTGTATGTAATCATAGCTGAAAATTCAGCTTCACTAACTTTCGAATTATTATATGAACAAATTCCACTAAATTTATAAACATCTTTTACTCTATTTAAAAATTTTACTTCAAAACTTACATTGTAATTTGGTAAAATTGGTTTTCTGAATTTTGCTTTATTTACACTCATAAATAAAACAGATTTTTCATTATAACTTCTTAATTTATATGAAACAACAATACCTGCAGTCTGAGCCATTGCCTCAACAATAATTACTCCCGGAACAATTGGATTATCCGGAAAATGCCCTTTAAAAAAATATTCCTTTTCAGAAAATTTTTTAAATGAAATGCCATGTTCACCTTCTTTTTCAATATTACAACTATCTACAAATAAGAAAGGGTCTCTATGTGGTATTAATTCTTTTATTTCATCAATATTTAAAGATATCATTTTAAACTCATTTTTATAATTTCTTTTTTCCAAATTTTAATGTCTTTGGCTGGGAATCCTGCAACAATTTTATTACTTTCAATATTTTTTGTAACTCCACTTTTTCCTGCGATTGTAACATTATCTCCAATTTTTAGATGTCCAGATATACCAGCTTGGCCACCAATCTTTACGTAATTTCCAATAGTAGTACTGCCCGCAATACCTACTTGTGCAGCTATAATAGCATGATCACCTATTCTAACATTATGTGCAATTTGAACAAGATTATCAATTTGAGAAAACTCTCCAATTGATGTAGAGCCAAAAACAGCCCTGTCAATAGTTGTATTTGAGCCAATAGTTGAGTTTTTTTTAATAATTACACTACCATTATGAAATATTTTTTCCTTTGATTTTTCTTCAAAGCCAAAACCAGATCCACCGATTCTGGCACCAGACTGTATTTCACAAGTTTCTGATATAACAGAATTTGAAATTGAGACATTATCATTAATTATACAATTTTTTCCAATTTCAACATTTGGACCAATTTTACAATTAGAGCCTATAACTACATCATTCATTATTTTTGTACTTTCATCAATATAACTGAACGAGTCAATTTGTACATTGTTTGCAATGGAAGTATTTTTATGAAGAAAAGTATTGCTAGATATTATTCCATTTGAAATAATTTTATTAGAAAAGAATAATTTAGTTAGTAGTGCAAATATATAATATGGATTTTCTACAATAATTGGATAGCAATTTTCAGGAAGATATTTAGTATAATTTCTAGATATTAAACATGCTTTTGCGTTTGTATTTTTAAGCTGATTCAAATAATTAATATTAGAGAAAAAAGAAAGATCATCATTAGTGCTTTCTTGAAGAGATGCAATATTTTTAAATTTAGTATTATCTGGAATTTCCGCTTCAACTGATAATGATTTATCAATTAAATATTCTTTTATTTCAATAAATTTAGTTCTTTTCAAAGCTTTCAAACTCCAATTTTAAGTCAATTTTATTTAATTTATTACTAATTAATTCATTTATATTTATATTATTTGAAGCAATCAAATAATTATTAGAATCTAATATTAAATCTATATCATTTTCAATAGCATAGTTTTCTAACAAAACAATTAATTCTTGCAGTATTGTATTTCTAATTGTAGCTATTTGATTTTGATAGTGAGAATTAAAGTTATCAACTAATTTTGTAAATAGTTCTAAATCAAAATTATATTTATCTATAAGTTCATTAGTTGAAATTTCATCTAGTATCAATTTATCCTTATTAATTTCAGATAGTCTTTTATTAAATTCTTCTTCAGTAATTTCAAATTCAGTAATCATTTCATTTTGATCTTCTTCAATATTTTTAATTATATTAATATATTGGTTATTAGTATTTATTAATTTATCAATATTAACTACAACAATATTTTTTGAATGAATTTGAAACGATGAAATAATTATTAGCAGGAAAATTAGAGTTTCTTTTATCAATCTATATTTCCAACTGAGAATAAAAACATCCTATTTATATCATATTCTTTATCAGCTAAAGGGAAACCCCAACTAAATCCTATTGGGCCAATTGGTGAATAATATTTGATACCAAATCCGGCAGATGATCTTAAGCTTTGATCACTATTAGTAGGCTTTGTTTTATTCTCCCATAATAAACCATAGTCATTAAATAAATTAAAATAAATTGGAAAGTCAGAATATTCCGTAATTTCTCTGGAATAATCAAACTTTGTTACAATAAGATTGTTACCACCTATATAGGATGTTCTGGAGTTTCTTGGGCCAGCCCCATAATTATCAAAGCCCCTTAACCACTTCCCTCCTAAAGAAAATTTATCATTTGATAGTATTTCATTATTATTTAATGAGAAAATATTTCCAATTCTAGATTGAAAGCTAAAAATATTTTTATTTAAATTTTTAAAGTTTCTAAATGTAATAACATTTTTAATATACCCATTATTGGAACTTGTAGGCGTTTCAATTATATTGGTATAATTAAAATATAATCCATTTTTAGGCATATAATAAGAGTTTAGAGTGCTATAAAGGATACTATTATCTAAAATTAAACTAATATTTTGACCAGATGAACTTTGAATTGATGAAGCCACAGTATTCGTGTCAGTAATTTGATAATCCTTAACAACATAATCTAGATTTATGTTATGTCTTAATTTAGAATTTAAATCATAACCTATTCCAATACCTGTATTAAACGTATCTAAATTATAGGAACTAGACTTAGAAAAATCTTGTTCTAATAAATTTATTTTATATGTAATATCTACATCATCTTCATTTTTTAATCTATCAGTTAATTCAAAAGTAAATTCATTAGAATCTTCAGATGTATTTAATAAAGCTTTAACTGATCTACCAGTGCCATAAAAATTTCTCTCACTTAAACCTAATACTACTGCAAAACCGTCTATAGTTCCAACTGACACTCCTGCGTTTACTGTTCCAGTTTGTTTTTCTTCCACGTTTATTATTAAATCCACTAGATTGTTTTCTAAATTTTTTTCTTTAACTTCAACAGTATTAAACAATCTTAAAGATGATAATTTATTTTTAATATTTATAATCTGAGAATTATAAACTGCATCTCCTTCTGAAA
>CACNND010000034.1 GCA_902621725.1 uncultured Alphaproteobacteria bacterium
TGGATAGAAAGCTTTACCACCATAAGATGTATTGTTTCTAAAAAAACTTCCATAAACACATGTTTTTCCTTCATTTGAAGTTATTGCAAAAATATCAGCATTTTTAATATCTCTTATTTTAATTGAATTGTTTTGCTCAATATGTTTCAGAGCTTTAAGTCTATCTCGTAAAGACGCTGCTAATTCAAAATTGTTTTTTTCTGAAGCTTTATACATCTGATCTGTAAAATTTTTTTGTATTTTTTTAGAATTACCACTCGTTAAAAAATCATCTGCAGCCTCTATTAATTTTGAATAGGCTTTTTTAGTGATTTTTCCTCCACAAGGACCAGAGCATCTTTTTAGATAATAATTAAAACATAATTTATTTCCTGCACTTACTTCTTTATCTGTGCAAGATCTTAAAAGAAATATCCGTTGTATTGTATTAATAGTTCTATTTACTGCATCTGGACTTGCAAATGGTCCATAATATCTCCCCTTTTTCGTTTGTGGACCACGATGTTTTTCAATTCTAGGAAAATCATGTTCTGAAGAAATAAATATATAAGGGAATGATTTATCATCTCTTAAAAGAACATTAAATCTTGGTTTATGTTTTTTTATTAAATTACATTCAAGGATAATTGCTTCTAATTCTGTATTTGTAACAAAAAAGTTCATTGATTTAGTTAGGCTAACCATTCTTTGAATTCTTCTGGTTAGGTTATTTAGAGATAGATAATTCTTTACTCTATTTGATAATACTTTTGCTTTTCCAATATATAAAATATTACCTTTATCATCCTGCATTTGGTAAACACCAGGTTGATTTGGTAAAGTTTTAGATGTAGCCTTAATAATCTCTTGTCCAAGAAGCGTCATTTTATCAATCGCAAATAATTAATTTTTCTTTAAATAGGAATTTTATAAAATTAATAAATAACTAACAAGATTATTGTAGTTCATTTAATAATTAATTTAATGTAGGTAAGAATAATATATTAAGGGTTTTATTATGGCAAAAATGACAACAGAAGAGGCTTTCGTAAAAGTTTTACAGAAACACGGTATTCAGCACGCTTTTGGAATAATTGGATCTGCATTTATGCCGATATCTGATCTTTTCCCTAAAGCTGGGATAACATTTTGGGATGTTGCTCATGAGTCAAATGGCGGAATTATGGCCGATGGCTATACCAGATCAACTGGTAAAATCGCAATGTGTATTGCTCAAAATGGACCTGGTATAACTGGCTTAGTTACACCTATAAAAACTGCTTTTTGGAATCATACTCCAATGCTCTTAGTTACTCCTCAAGCAGCTAATAAAACTATCGGTCAAGGAGGCTTCCAAGAAGTTGAGCAAATGAACTTATTTAAAGATATGGTGTGTTATCAAGAAGAGGTTAGAGATCCAGCTAGAGTTGCAGAAGTTTTAAATAGAGTTATTTCTAAAGCTATTAAAGGATCTGCTCCTGCTCAATTAAATATACCGAGAGATTTTTGGACTCAAGTTGTTGATATTGACCTGCCACCTATTATTAAATTTGAAAGACCTTCTGGTGGAATTGAAGCAATTAAAGAAGCTGCAAATCTTTTATCTAAAGCAAAATTCCCAGTTATTTTATCTGGGGCTGGAGTAATTTTAGCTGACGCTATTGATGATTGCAAAAAACTTGCAGAAAAATTAAGTGCTCCAGTTGCATGCGGATATCAACATAATGATAGTTTTCCAGGCAAACATCCTCTTGCGGTTGGTCCTTTAGGATACAATGGATCTAAAGCAGCAATGGAAATAATCTCTAAGGCAGATGTAGTTCTTGCACTTGGTACAAGATTAAATCCCTTCTCAACTTTACCAGGTTATGGAATAGATTATTGGCCAAAAAATGCTGATGTCATTCAAGTTGATATCAATTCTGATCGTATTGGCTTAACAAAAAAAATTAGTGTTGGTATTTGCGGAGATGCAAAACTGGTTGCAGAACAAATTTTAGAAAATCTTGCAACAAATGCAGGCGACCAAGAGCGAAAAGAACGAGAGGAATTAATCCATAGAACAAAATCTTCTTGGCTACAGACACTAACTGGCCTCGACCATGAAGAAGACGATCCAGGCACGTCATGGAATAAAGACTCACGAGATAGAGAACCAGAGAAAATGTCACCAAGAATGGCATGGAGAGCTATTCAAGCAGGTCTACCTGAAGATGCAATTATATCAAGTGATATAGGAAATAATTGTGCAATTGGTAACGCTTACCCAACATTTGAGAATGGTAGAAAGTATTTAGCACCTGGTTTATTTGGACCATGTGGTTATGGTTTTCCATCTGTAATTGGAGCAAAAATAGGCTGTCCCAATACACCAGTTGTAGGCTTTGCAGGTGATGGCGCATTTGGAATTAGTATGAGTGAGATGACTTCTTGCAATAGAGATGGATGGCCAAATATTACAATGATAATTTTTAGAAATTATCAATGGGGAGCGGAGAAAAGAAATACTACACTTTGGTATAATAATAATTTTGTTGGAACAGAACTTGATCCTAAATTAAGCTATGCAAAAATTGCAGAGGCTTGTGGTTTTAAGGGAATTAAAGTTAATACTCAAGAGGAACTAACAGAGGCTTTACAACAATCTTGTAAAGATCAGATGCAAGGAATAACAACCTTTATTGAAGTGATGCTTAACCAAGAATTAGGTGAGCCTTTTAGAAGAGATGCAATGAAAGCTCCAGTAGAAGTAGCTGGAATTGACCCTAAAGATACAGTAGTTCAATAATCATTTTTGATCTTTAATTATTAGATCAGAACCTTTTTCTGCAATCATCATTGTTGGCGCATTAGTATTTCCAGATGTAATAGTAGGCATCACAGATGCATCAACTACTCTTAAGTTACTTATACCTTTTACTTTGAGATTATCATTTACAACTGAGTTTTCATCATTACCCATTCTACATGTGCTAACTGGATGAAAAATAGTATTCGCAAATTTACCTGCTTCTCTTGCTAACGATTCATTATCTTTAAATTCTATTCCAGGTCTATATTCCTCTGGTTGATATTTATTGTAGGCCTTCGATTCTAAAACTATTTTTCTAACAATTTTAATTGATTTCGCTGCAATCTCTCTATCTTCATAAGTAGACATATAGTTCATTTTTATTTTTGGATAAATTCTTGAATCAGAAGATTTGATTTCTATTGTTCCTCTACTTGTTGGGCGAACATTTGTAATCGTAGGTGTGAAAGCTGGAAATTTATGTAGTTCAGCTTTACCTAATAAATCAGTACTGGCAGGTGAAATATGAAACTGTAAATTAGGGTTTTCTAAATAAGAGTCACTTTTAATAAAACCACATAAATAACTAGCTCCAACTGTTAATGGCCCTTTTTTGTAAATTAAATAATTTAATCCAGTTAAAAATTTTTTTGTAAAACTATGGTAAATGTCATTTAATGTTTGCAGATTTTTAATTTTGTATACGGGTCTTAACATTAAATGATCTGTCAAATTTTTTCCTACACCATTTATTTCTTTAACAACATTTATGTTGTTTTTATTTAACAAATCACCTGGTCCAATGCCTGATGTTTGAAGTATATGAGGAGACCCAATAGTGCCTGCACATAATAATACTTCTCTATCTACAGAATAAACAAATTCTTCATTGCCTCTCCACACATTCACATTTTTTACTTTTAAGTTTTCAAAAATTAAATTTTTTACATGTGCATTTGTAATGATTTTTAAATTTTTTCTATTTTTTATAGGATTTAGAAACCCAACTGCAGAACTACATCTAAAACCTCTATCAATTGTCATTGGAAAATATCCCATACCTTCATTATCACCGTCATTAAAATCAGGATTTTTTTTGTAACCAAATTCCGCAGAAGCATCTAAAAATAAATCTAATAGTTTAAATTTTGATCTAATTTGTTCTACTTTAATAGGACCACTGACTCCATGAAAATCACTTTTAGCAATTTTATAATTTTCTGATTTTTTAAAATAAGGCAGTACATCATTCCAAGACCAACCAATATTACCAAGTTGCCTCCAGTAATTGTAGTCATTAGCATGGCCTCTTATATATAACATGCCATTTATTGAAGAACTACCACCCAGAGTTTTTCCTCTTGGAATAAGCATTTTTCTATTATTACAAAATTCTTCTTCTTCAGTTGTAAAACACCAATCCGTATTTGGGTTATGCATTGTTTTAAAGTATCCACCTGGGATATGTATCCAAGGATTATTATCTTTACCTCCAGCTTCAATTAATAAAACTCTAATTTTTTTGTTTTCAGTAAGTCTATTTGCTAAAATACAACCTGCTGTTCCAGCACCAATTATAATATAATCAAATTTTTCATTCATAATCTATAAATTTTTTTATTATATACTAATTAAATTAAACATATAACTAACTTAAATAATTAAAAATTATTAATGAATATTTTTCTCGCAATAATAGGTTTGGGTCTTTTGGTAGTAGGTGCAGAAATTATTATTAGAGGGTCAGTTAGTTTAGGGAAAAAAATAAAAATTTCATTATTTGCTATTGGAGTTGTAATTGTAGCTGGAGGTACTTCTTTGCCAGAGTTAGCAAGTTGTATTAATGCAGTCCTAAATAATTATTCTGATCTAGCGTTAGGCGCAGTAGTTGGAAGTAACATAGCTAATTTAATACTTGTTATGGCTGCAACAACAATAATTTTTCCAATCGTAAATATAAATAAGAACCAAATAAATCAAGCTTGGATAAATATTTTTTTAGCTGTTGTTTTTATTATTATGACATTTTTTTATTTCAATTATATTTTTGGAATAGTAGCTATTATTTCCCTTATTTATTTAATGTACATTCAAATAAAAAAAGGAGAAATAGATAGCTCCGAAATAGATAAAAATAATTACTCAATTATAATTTCAATAATATTAATTGTATCAGGCATTATCTTATTAGTTTTAGGCTCAGATTTACTAGTTAATTCAGCAATCAAAATTGCAAAAATATACAACGTTTCTGAGTCAGTAATAGGATTATCATTAATTGCATTTGGTACATCATTACCTGAATTAGTTGTAGGAATAATATCTGCTTTTAAAAGAAAAGTAGATTTTGCATTAGGAAATATTTTAGGATCAAATATTTATAATATACTTGGGGTGCTTGGAATAAGCTCTTTTTTTGGTAAATTTTCAATTCCTAATATTTTAGCGATTCAAGATCTTTTTTTTATGTTTTTTATTACAGTTTTAATTTTATTTTTTATGCTTTTTTTCAAAAAGCTAGGAAGATTATATGGAGTTATAGGGCTTTGTTTATATTTTTCTTATATGTATTTTATTTACGGATAACTTTATTTTCTACCAGATGTTAAAGCTACAGCTGCAATAATTACAAGACCAGTTGTTAAGTCTTTATAAAAAGGATCAGCATTTAAAATATTAAAACCATTATTAATTAATGCAAGAAGCATCACACCAGCTATTGATCGCCAAACAGCACCTGAACCACCGTAAATACTTGTTCCCCCTAATATTACTGCGGCTATAGCTTGAAGCTCCATTCCTAAACCAGCTTGAGATGTACCTAATGATATTCGAGATACTTGTATTGCTGCAGCTATTCCAGCTGCGAGTCCACAAAATGAAAAAGCAAAAATTTTAATAAAATTGACTTTTATACCTGATAATATTGATGCATCTTCATTTCCACCAATAGCAAAAATATACCTTCCTATTGTTGTTCTAGTTAAAATAAAAGTAGAAATTATTGCAAAAACTATAAGAATATATACAGCAACATGAACTTCAAAAATTTTTTCTCTTCCTAACCAAGTAAACTCTTTCATCCTGACGGGAATAAGAAATCCTCCTGTGATTAAAATAGCTAAACCTCTAAATACTAAACTTGTTGCAATTGTAGATAAAAAAGAGTGTACTTTAAATGATGTAATTATTATTCCGTTTAAATATCCTAAAATAATTCCTATAATTGGTGCAATTAATAAACCAAAATAAGGATTATAATTAATTGCAATCCACGCTGAGCTTACACTAGCAACAGCAAATATTGCACCAGTAGATAAATCAAATCCTCCAACAATTATTACAAGTGTAAGAGCGCAAGCAATTATCGCTAAAGGTGCATTTTGATTTAATATATTTAATAAATTTCTTGGGGTTAAAAAAGCGTCACTTGAAAGTGTCAATACTATCATTAATAAAACAATTAAAATCAAAACAGCATAATCTCTGCAGAAATTTATTATTTTTGGACTATTCATTGCTTACTTTCTGTGCACCAAATAGCTCAAAAAGAACATTATCGATAGAAGTTTGATATGGAATAATTTCATTAATTGTTTCACCTTCTTTAACTAAATATGCTCTATCTGCAAGACCCATAACCTCTTCTAGTTCTGAAGACACCAATAAAATAGATACTCCTTTGGAGGAAAGATTGTTTATTAATTCATAAATTTTTCTCTTTGCTCCTACATCGATTCCTCTTGTAGGTTCATCTAATAAAATTAATTTTGGTGAGTTAAAAATCCATTTTGCAAAAAGAACTTTTTGTTGATTCCCTCCTGAGTAAAAAGCAATATTTCCATTTGTTGATGTTGGTTTAATATCTAATAAATTTACTAGATCTTTAACAAGTTTAATTTCTTTTTGACTATCAATAACTTGATTTTTACT
>CACNND010000035.1 GCA_902621725.1 uncultured Alphaproteobacteria bacterium
ATTTTTATAAAGATGTATTTAAAGATAAAGAAGAAAGAGATAATTTCCTTAATAATATTTGCAATGATGAATGGAATATCCAACAAGATGCTGGAAGACTCATAAAAGACGCAGAAATTGATCTAATAAAGAATTTTCCTGATTATGAAGATAAAATAAAATTATATTATAAAAATCATCATAGAATGTTCAGGAAAATCTTTCAGCATTCAGTTAAAGTTTTAGATGATTTGAAAAACAAAAAATATGAGTGTTATGTTTTATCAAATTGGTCATGGGAAACATTTCAAGGTATGGATAAAAAATATCCATTCTTAAATAAATTTGATGGTTTGATAATTTCTGGAAAAGAAAAATTAGTTAAACCTGATGCTCAAATATATAAATTAGCAGTAAATCGCTTTAATCTAATTCCACAAGAAACTGTTTTTGTAGATGATAAAAAAGAGAATATTGATGCTGCAAACAAACTTGGTTTTTTAACTATACATTTAACTAACCCTGAAATAATAATTCAAGAAATTAATAGATTTATTTAATTTAATTATGAATGAAATTTTTGATATTTTAGTTATTGGAGGAGGTATTAATGGTGCTGGAATTGTAAGAGATGCCTCAGGAAGAAATTTAAAAGTTTGTTTGGTCGAAAAAAACACAGTTGGCTCAGCCACCTCGTCCTGGTCTACAAAATTAATACATGGTGGATTAAGGTATCTTGAAAATTATGAATTTCGCCTTGTACGTGAATCTCTAAAGGAAAGAGAAGTAATTAAAAAAATTGCCAGTAATATAACAACGCCATTACCTTTTATTATACCGCATCAAAAATCTTTAAGACCTAAATGGTTAATTAAATTAGGATTATTTTTATATGATAATATTGGTGGCAAAATGACTATACCAAAATCTTCAACTATAAATATTAAAAAGGAAATTCCTAATATTTTAAAAGATCAATTTAAAATTGGTTTCCAATATTATGATTTACAAGTTGATGATAAAAAACTTGTTCAGTTAAATGTTGAAGATGCAAAGAAAAAAGGTGCTATGATTATTCAAAATAGAAAAGTGATAGACGCAAAACGAAATAAAAATATTTGGAATATAACTTTAGATGATAATACTATACTTAAATCTAAAATTCTTATTAATGCTGCTGGACCTTGGATAAATGAAGTTTTAAGTAATGTCATTAAATTAAATTCAAATAAATCAATTCGACTTGTAAAAGGTAGTCACATAATAACTAAAAGTCTTTACAGTCAGAAAAAAGCTTTCACTTTACAAAATGAAGATAACAGAATAATTTTTGTTATACCTTATAAAGATGAATATTCTCTTATTGGCACTACCGAAACTGAAGTTTTTTCACCAGAAAATCCAAAAATTGATGAAAGTGAAATCGATTATTTATTAAATTCAGTAAATAAATATTTTATTACACAAATATCGAGAGATGATGTGGTAAGTACTTATTCTGGAATTAGACCACTTATTGAAGATTTCAAAGAAGCATCAAAAGTTACTAGAGACTATATATTCGATTTAAATGAGGATGGTTCACAGGCACCATTATTAAACATCTATGGAGGAAAACTTACGACGTATAGAAAATTAGCTGAAAATGTTCTTTTAACTCTTAATAAACACATTCCAATAAATAAGGCAAATTCTTGGACTGCTAAACAAAAACTATAATTTGTATCCCTCTTAAATAACTTTTCAAATTTGGTGGGCAGAAAAGTTTTATAAGAGGAATACTTCTTATAGGAGGAAATAATATGAACCCTCTGCCCATAATTATTTTAGTTTAAATTTATGATATTTATTGAAAATTTTTAAAAAAGGGATGTATTGCCCCTTATATAAGAGGCAATAATCAATACGATTCTATTATTTATATGCTTGTCCTGAACTATCAAATAGTTGGCATCTTCCAGCAGGAAAACCAACTTTTACAGTATCACCAACTTTAATTTCTGAATGTCCTTCAGTTTCAGCCACTAATGGCTCTCCATCTTTTTCAAGGTATAGATAAGTAACGTCACCAAGTTTTTCGACAACAAATACTTTACTTTCCCAAGATCCATCCGCATCACCATTTACTACTAAGTGCTCAGGTCTAATACCTAGGGTTACTGAATCACCCTCAGAGGATGATGCAGACATTTTAGAGACTGATATTTTTGACATTCCCATAATATCAACTTCTGTAGCATCAGAACTTTTGCTTAATATCTTACTTGAAATAAAGTTCATTTTTGGCGATCCAATAAATCCACCTACGAACATATTATTTGGTTTATCATAAAGTTCTAGTGGTGATCCTTTTTGTGAAACTATACCTGTATCAAGTACAACAATGTCATCAGCTAGAGTCATAGCTTCTGTTTGATCATGTGTAACGTAGATCATTGTTGCTTCTAGTTCATTATGCAGTTTTGCTAATTCAACTCTCATTTGAACCCTTAATGCAGCATCAAGGTTTGAAAGTGGTTCATCAAATAAGAAAACTTTTGGCTTTCTAGTAATTGCTCTTCCAATGGCAACACGCTGTCTTTGACCACCTGAAAGTTGTTTTGGTTTTCTTTGAAGATAATCTTCTATTTGAAGAATTCTTGCTGCCTCATTAACTCTTTCATTAATTTCATCTTTTGATCTTTTTTCTAATTTCAAACCAAAAGCCATATTGTCAAATACAGTCATGTGAGGGTATAATGCATAAGATTGAAATACCATTGCAATATTTCTTTGCTTTGGTGGTAAATCATTAACTACCTGACCATCAATTGAAATTGTGCCTGAATTTATATCTTCTAGTCCCGCTATCATTCTTAACATAGTTGATTTACCACAACCACTTGGACCAACTAGAACTGTGAATGATTGACTTTTTATATCTAGAGAAACATCCTTAATTACATGGACATCTCCAAAATATTTATTAACAGTATTTATATTTATATCTGCCACTTCATCCTCCTTTGAGCGATCTTTCAAGTGTATGAACACATCATCATACAAATATATTTATATTTAAAGGTATATTTATTGAAAAATCAATACTTTTTAGTATTTAACCTTTAACTGATCCAGCTACTAAACCTCGTATAAAATATCTCTGTAAGGCAAAAAAGATAAATAAAGGAACGGTCATTGATACAAAAGCACCAGTAGTTAAAATTTCCCAATTTTCACCTCTAGATCCGAGTAATTCTTTTAATTTTGCAGTCAATATTATTTCACTTGGAACCTGGTCTAAAAATACTAAACCTACTAAAAGATCATTCCAACACCATAAAAATTGTAAAATAAATATTGAAGCAAAAGCTGGTATCGAAAGAGGAATAATTATGCGTAAAAAAATATCATAATGAGAAGCACCATCAACTTTAGCAGCCTCCATCATTTCATTAGGTAAGCTTTTTAAAAAATTTCTTAATAGAAAAGTAGTTGAGGCTAATCCAAAACCAGTATGAGCCATCCAAACACCGGGATAGGACTTAGCCGCTACTCCAAATAATGCCCCAAAATCATTATAAATTGTTAGTATTGGTATTAGAGACATTTGAAGAGGAACAACAAGAGACGCAATTATTATTGCTAATAAAGTATCTCTTCCATAAAATTTCATCCAAGTTAAGGAATACGCAAAGAAAGAGCATATTATTAAAGGAATTAGTGTTGAAGGTAATGCTACTGCCATTGTATTGATAAAAGCTCTTCCAATTCCTTCTTTGAATAAAACTTCTCTGTAATTTTCAAAAGTAAATGCAGGAGGGCTTAATGATGTAGTAAATAATCTCTTACCTTTTTTCTTTTTAAATTCTGTTTTAGATCTCCATTCATAATTTCCATCTTCATCAAGAAGCACTTCACTTTCATCTTTAAAAATTGCGACATCACCAATATTAAATTCATTAATTTTTTTTGAAGTAATTCCAAAACTTTCTATTTTTTTACCTGAATTATCTTCAAATAACTTTCCTTTAATTTTGAAATAACCATCTTCTTCAATCTGGCTTTCCATTCCTGACATTCTATAAATTTCATTTACTTCTGTAGTAGTTAAGGAAGTCCACCATCCACTTATAGCTAATAAATCTTTATCTCTTAAAGAGCTAATGAAAAGACCAAATGTAGGAATAATCCATATAATAACAAAGAACAGTAGTAATAATTGAGACAAGATAGATGATATCGAAAATTTCTTCATTAAATTTTTTGTTCCTGTCTATGTTTGTATAAATTCCATGCTAAGATTGGTATAACACCAATCATAATAACAATTGCTAAAACACTTCCTCTTCCAGAGTCACCACCACCTCTAAACATCCAGTCGTACATTAAGTTCGCTAAGACTCCGGTTTGCCATTCCCCATTAGTCATGGCAAAAATAATATCAAATATTCTTAAAACAATTATTGTAATTAAGGTCCAAATCACAAGTATCGTTTGTTCTAAATAAGGAATTATAATTGAAAAAAATATTTTTAACTCACTTGCTCCGTCAATTCTTGCTGCTTCAAGCATTTCCTTCGGTACACTTCTTAATGCAGCACTAAAAATAACTAAAGCTAATCCAGTTTGTATCCAAATCATAATAGCCATCAAAAAAAAATTGTTCCACATAGGTATTGTTAACCATGCTTGTGGCTCGTAACCAAGTGAAACAATTACGGCATTTAGAAGTCCAATTTGTGTATTCTCAGGTCCTCTATATTCATAAATAAATTTCCAAATTACACCAGCTCCCACAAATGATATTGCCATAGGCATAAATATTATAGATTTTGCAATTGAGCCCCACCAAATTCTATCAGCTAAGTTAGCAATCACTAATCCAAAAAAAGTGCTTAATGTTGGAACTACAAGTAACCATACTAAATTATTTAATATACTTCTTCTAAATTCGGGATCATTAATTGCCCATTTGTAATTATATAGTCCAACAAATTCTCTCCCAAATTTATCATAAAAACTAAGCCTGATAGTTTCAAATACTGGATATAAAATAAAAATAAATAAAACAATAAATGCAGGTGTTATAAAAACTATGACTCTTATAGAATTTTCAAAATTATACCTTTTCAGGGTTTTATTGCCATAAGTGTCCAAAATATAATTTGAAATATGAAAGTACGCTATAAAAAACAATATTCCTAAAAAAACAATGAATACTAAATTCAGGATAGTCATTAATGATTAAATATATAAAAAAAACAGGCGAACAAGTTAATTGTTCGCCTGTTTATAATTGAAAAATTACTTAATTGCGTCCCAACTATCTTGGATCGCATCTGCTACATCTTGAGCAGATTTTCCGTTGGTATAGTCAACCATACCAGTCCAGAAAGTACCAGCACCAATAGCACCAGGCATTAAGTCTGACGCATCAAATCTAAACGTTGTTGCGCCTGTTAAAATTTCACCTAGTTTTCTAAAAGTTTCACTAGCATATTTACTTCCATCAACACCTTTGTGAGGAGTCAGGAAGCCACCTTTAGCCATCCAATATTCATGAGCTTCAGGATGCATTAAGAATTTAATGAACTCTATTGTTGCTTGGTTATCATTAGTAGCCGCTACTAATGTACCAGCTCCAAGTACAGGAGTTCCTAAATCTTTAGTTGCATATGCAGGGAAATAAAAGAAATCATAGTCAACACCAGCTTCTACACCTTCAGGGAAGAATGCAGGTATAAAACTAGCTTGTCTGTGCATCATACATTCTGCAGGTGAAGTGAAAAGTCCATTTGGAGCATCTCTAAAATCAGTAGTTGCTACTGCTTTAGATCCACCATTCACAAACTTGTCATTCAACGCAAAAGTTCCAAAGAAATTCATTGCTTCAATAACTCTTGGGTCATTAAAAGGCATTTCATTGGATACCCACATATCATAAACATCAGGAGTATGTGTTCTAAGCATGATATCTTCCATCCAGTCAGTTGCAGGCCAACCAGTTGCTGCACCTGAACCTAGACCAATACACCATGGAGTATTTCCATCTGATGCCATTTGTCTTGTTAGAGCAATTAGCTCTTCCATTGTTCCAGGAACTTCGTAACCATTATCTTCAAAGTTATCTGGTGAATACCAAACCAAACTTTTTACGTTTGTTCTAAAGAAAATTGCATTAAACTGATCATTACCATTTTCATCTGCATAAGTAGAAAGATCAACCCATGATTGTCCAGCAGCATAGTTATCTAAAACCATTTGCTTAATATCATCTCCAAGAGGAACTAATCCTCCCATAGCTGCTGCGTTTGCAGCAAGACCAGGTTGTGGAAATACAACTAGATCAGCAGCACTTCCAGCTTTTAGATCGATCATAACTTGTTGTTCAAAACTATCTGAACCACCATACTCAAAAGTTGCTCCTGTAGCTTTCTCGAATATAGCACCAACTTCTCTCATTGTTTCTTGTTCTGGTGACAACCAAGGACCAAACATAACTACTTTTTGTCCAGTTAAATCTGGACCAGAATATTTGTGACCTCCAGCATAAGCTGTGAAACTTAGAAATAATGAAGAAAG
>CACNND010000036.1 GCA_902621725.1 uncultured Alphaproteobacteria bacterium
CTCAATATTAAAGAAGGAGAAATATTTGCTCTACTTGGACCAAATGGTGCAGGAAAATCAACACTAATAAATTCAATTTGTGGAATAGTAAATTTCAATACAGGAAAAATAAAAATAAATAATATGGATATCATTAAAAATTATCGAACTACCAGAAAAATTACAGGTATTGTTCCTCAAGAATTAAATCTTGAATCATTTGAAACTGTTTGGAATAATGTCAATTATTCGAGAGGTCTTTTTGGAAAAAAACCTGATCATAATTATATAGAGAAGCTTTTAAAAAAACTATCACTATGGGATAAAAAAGATAATAAAATTAAAGAACTATCAGGTGGAATGAAAAGAAGAGTCCTAATAGCGAAAGCTCTATCTCATCAGCCTAAGTTATTATTTTTAGATGAACCTACAGCAAGTGTTGATGTGGAATTGCGAAAAGATATGTGGGATGTTGTTAAAAAATTAAATAAAGATGGAGTAACTATTATTCTAACAACACATTATATCGAAGAAGCCGAAGAATTAAGTGATAGAGTAGCTGTGATTAATGATGGCAAAATTATCTTAGTAGATGAAAAAGATAATTTAATTAAAAAACTTGGAGAAAAAACAATTAAAATTGAATTAATTGAACCTATAGAAAAAATAAATGCTAATTTATCAAAATATAATTTTACTTTAGATAAAACAAATAAAATTATCTCACATACCTATAATTTAAACTCTAATACAACTGATATTACTGAACTTTTAAATGATGTAAAAAAAGATGGTTATAAAATAAAAGATATTAATACTGAGCAAAGTTCACTAGAAGAAATTTTTATTAAATTAATTAAAGAAAATAATAATGAATTGGTACGGAATTAAAGCAATATATATCCATGAAATGGAAAGGTTTAGAAGAACCTTATTCCAGAGTCTCGCCTCGCCAATAATTACGACTTCTCTTTACTTTGTAGTTTTTGGATCAGCAATTGGATCAAGAATTACCGAGATAGATGGAATAAACTATGGTTCTTATATTGTACCGGGAATGATTATGTTAACAATCTTAACGCAATCAATTTCAAATGCTTCTTTTGCTTTTTATTTTCCAAGATTTACAAATACAATCTATGAAATACTTGCTGCACCATTATCATCTTTTGAGATAGTGCTAGGTTTTGTAGGAGCTGCCGCATCCAAATCATTAATTATTGGATGTGTGATTATTCTAACTGCCAATTTTTTTGTAGATGTAAGAATAGATCATCCTCTTCTCATGATGTTTTTTTTAATACTAACATCCATTACTTTTGCTTTATTTGGTTTTATAATTGGAATGTATGCTGAGGGTTTTGAAGGATTGCAGATTATTCCAATATTAGTAATAACACCTTTAGTTTTCTTAGGAGGAAGTTTTTACTCTATTAATATGCTTCCAGAATTTTGGCAGAAAATATCACTACTTAATCCTGTTTTATATTTAATAAGTGGTTTCAGATATAGTTTTTATGAAGTTTCTGATGTATCACTTTTTACAAGTACATTAACAATCCTAACAATTTTAGTTAGTTGTATCATATTTATTACCTATACTTTTTCAAAAGGATATAGAATAAAAGATTAAATGATCAGCAATGAATTAAGTAATGAATTTCAAAATAATGGAGTTGTATTACTTAAAAAAGTCATTGAATCAAAATGGATTAATAAATTAAAAAAAGGGATCGAGTACAATTTTAAAAACCCAAGTAAATACAAATGTGTTTATGAAGAACATAATGGAAAAGAAATTTTCTACGATGATTACTGTAATTGGCAAAGAATAAAAGAGTATAAAAATTTTATTTTTAATTCTAATATTGCTGATATTGCTGGATCATTAATGCAATCAAAAAAAGTAAATTTATTTCACGAACATGTTTTAATTAAAGAAGAAGGATCAAAAAAAAGAACACCGTGGCATCAGGATCAGGGATATTACTGCGTTCAAGGTAAAGATAATGTAAGTATTTGGATTCCACTTGATAAAATCGATATTAATTCATCTATGGAATTTATATTAGGTTCTCATAAATGGAATAAAATATTTTTACCTACTAAGTTTAAAGGATATGATTATGATCATAAAGATGAAGAATTTAAAAAAATACCTGATATTGAAAATAATAGAGACAAATATCAAATAATTTCATACGAATGTGATGTTGGTGATGCCATAGCTTTTAATTACGCAACAATACACGCAGCATATGGGAATAATTCAAATAATAGAAGAAGAGCTTTTTCAATAAGATTAACAGGCGATGATGCTAGATACATTAAAAGAAAAGGTGAAATGTCTCCCCCTTTTCCAAATGTAAAACTAAATAATAATGATGTATTAGATAGCGAAACTTTTCCAGTTTTAATTTCTTCTTAAGAAATAGATTAAAGGAAGAGCTGTTGCATACATTATCAAGCTATAAATAGCTGCAGGTATTAAATATACTGTGCTAGCGAAAAAAGTATTGGCCACTACTATTGCTAAAGTGCCATTTTGTAGTCCCACCTCCATTAACCAACATCTAAAGGTTTCTTTAGATGCATTAAAAGATCTCGAGAGAAAATAAACAATGATGATCATTATCACATTGAGAAATAACATAACCAAACCAGCTTGAGCAAAATAACTAACAACATTTTCTCTTTGAGAGACAATTGCACCAAGAAGTACTAGTGCAAATAAAACAATAGAGATGTTTTTAGCTATTTTCTCAAAACTCGATAAGAAGCTACTTAATAAAACACCCAAAATTACAGGAATTGTTACAATTAAAAACATTTGAAAAGCAACGTTTATTAATGATTGACCTTCATTTAAGCCGCCATAACCCAGAAGCGATAATGAAATTATTAAAATCAAAGGAACAGTAATAACACAAAGAATGCTATTTATTGCAGTTAATGAAATAGATAAAGCTATATTTCCTTTTGCATAAGATGTTAGAACATTACTTGTAACTCCACCAGGAGCAGCTGCTAGGATCATCACTCCAATTGCAAGCTCAGGTGTTAATGGCCAAAAGAATACAATTATAAGTGCAACTATTGGCAAAACAATTACTTGAAAGAATAAACCAATGAGAAAATCTCGAGGTTTAAAAAAAACTCTAGTGAAATCTGAGAGTGATAATCCCAATCCAAGAGAAAACATAATGAATGCTAAAGATAAAGGTAATATTACATCAGTTACAATTCCCATGCACAAATAACTATCATTTGTTTACTGAAAAAAAAATATATTATTTTGAAAATTAAGTCGAAAATTTTTCTAGCATTTCATTGGGAATTTTAGCAATTTTACCGCTAGAAAAAACTGGAGTAATTAATATTTCCGAATCAACTAATAAATCTTCATTTTTTTTGATTTGCTGATGAAACAATATTTTTACTTTAGAAATATTTATAATTTTTGTCGTAATTTTTAAAATATCCTCAAAATATGCTGCCTTTTTATAGTCTATCTTGCAATTCTTTACTACAAAATATAATTTATATTTTTCTAGTATATTTTTATGAGTGAAGCCTAAGTTATATAAGTAATCTGTTCTTCCTCTTTCAAGAAATTTTAGATAATTTGCATAATAAACTCTTTTAGAAGCATCGGTATCTTCGTAATAAACTTTAATTTCTGTATTCATAAAATTGATCAATAAATTGATTTAAATTATCAGATATCTGAAAACCAATTCCATAATTTTCATTTAATTCTAGATAACCGTTAATAATTTGAAATGATGGATTTACTATTTTTGTTCTGAGATCATTTTCATTAATATCATATTCTAAATATCCATCAGGGTTTAAAGCTGACATAATATGAGCTGAAGAAATTAAACCAATAGCTCCTCCCAAATAATGTAACCATATTTTATTTTTTTTAATATTTTTACCTAAATCTAAGATGTCAGTGATACCTCCATAACGTGCTAAATCTGGCTGTAAAAACTGTATTTGTGTATCATTATCTAATTCATAAAATTTTTTTAAATAAATTAGATTTTCACCAAATGCTAAATTTTTGTGTAATTTATTTAGTTGAACTATTTCAGATATCGAATGGTTTGCAGATATAGGTTCTTCTAACCACAAATAATTGAAGTTTTTTAATTTACTAATATTTTCATGAACATTATCTAAGCTCCAAGCCTGGTTTACATCTAGCATATATTTTTCATTAGATGCTATAGTTTCTTCAATAGAAGTTATCGCTTTAATGTCTTCTAAAATATTAAAACCAATTTTAATTTTAAATCTATCTATGCCCAAAAGTCGAGCATCTTGAATTCTTTCTAAGTGTTCATCTCTGTTTATCCCACTTGCATAAACTTTAATTTTATTTTTGGATTGATCATTAATTAATTTGTTTAAGGGTTTTTTTTTAATTTTAGAAAAAAGATCCCATGCAGCACAATCTATGCCAGAAAAAATGTTTTCAAAAGCACCAAAGTCACCTGTTTGATTTTTAATTGAATTAAATTTTTCTATTAAAAATTTTTTAACACTTGAGGGATCTTCAAATTGAAAATTAATTAAAAAATCAATGAAATAGTCTTTTAAGATTTCAAATCTATATCTACCGCCGTGATTTGGAAAATTACACCATATTTCCCCTATTCCATAATTATTATTTTCATCATGAATTTCTATAACTAAAGAGGATCTAAATTTGATATTACCAAAAGATGAAAGTACAGGATTTTTGTTGTTATATTTTAATAAATAAATTTTGATATTTGTTATTTTGATCATTTATTTTTAATAAAATTAAACATTGATGTCCAATCTAGATCTCCAAATTCTTTTTTTGAAGCATCATCATAAATTTTCTCTGCTGCCTTACCCATATTTAGATCTAAATTTTGTTCAGATGCAAATTGAATAGCAAGGCGCAAATCTTTTAAAGCTAAATTATTTTTAAAACCTGGAGATACATCATCTTTAAAAACTTTAGCAGGATATGTCAAATTCATGTGCCCCTTCCCGGCTGCAGTTGTGAGCATTAATTCAATAGCCATATTTTTGTCTATACCTGATTTATCAGCTAAATTTAAAGTTTCTGCTGTCAATATATTTAAGGCAATGGACATGTAGTTATTTATAATTTTCATTTTACTACCTGAGCCATTTTCACCACAATAAACTATATCACTTCCCATAGTTTCTAATAAATTTTTTATATTTTTAAATTCATCTTTACTACCACCTACCATTATTAAAAGAGTACCATCAATTGCATTCTGTACTAATCTAGCAACAGGTGCATCAAACATTTTTATGTTATTTTTGTTTAACTCCTCATTAATAAAAATAGAATCATTAGGATTAATTGTACTCATATCAATTAATACAAAATTTTTATTATCTTGATAAATCAAACCATTTTTACCAAAACATACTTCTTTCACATTGTCTCCATTTGGCAACATGGTAATGATTATTTCAACATTTTGAGATAATTCTGATAAACTTGATTTTTTGATACCTCCTAGTTTTTCTAAAGTATTAACTGACTCAGAATTAACAAAAGGATCATAAAAGGATAAACTATAACCTTTGTTAATAATATTAGATGCCATTGGTAAACCCATTGTACCTATTCCAATAAATCCAATTTTTTTCATAATTATCTCCTTATTTATAAATCTAAAGTCGATTTAAGTTTTGCAACTCTCTCCAAACCTTGATTTTCTAACCATTTAATAAATTCAGTATTTGATTGATTGCAAAATATATCAATTGAGTCTTGCCATAAAGATCTTCCACATAAAAAACCAAGGCAATTAATGTTTAATTTCATTGAAATAGACATTGATTTATAAAAATTACTAAATTTCATTCCAGCACTCAAAAATACAAAAGGCTTCATTGTTTTACCAAATGTATTTAATAATATTTCTTCACAATAACTAATTGTATTAACATTA
>CACNND010000037.1 GCA_902621725.1 uncultured Alphaproteobacteria bacterium
AAACTAATATATTTATAAGTGCACATTATTGGGAACCATCTTCTCCAAAAATATTTGAGAATGAAGATTTAAAAAATTTACCAAGCCTAAATATTGTTGGCGATATTACTTGTGATATTAATGGCTCTGTTCCAACTACAATACGATCTTCAACAATAGAAAAACCAAATTACTGGATTGATAGAAATAATTTAAAAGAAATAGAGGAAAATAATGATGGAATTGCTGTTATGGCAGTTGATAATTTACCATCTGAATTACCAAGGGATTCAAGCGCTGAGTTTAGTGAAGGTATTATCAAAGAAGTTCTTCCTTTTTTACTAAACGAAGATGATGGGAGAATATTAAATGGAACTATAACAACGGATGGTAGTTTTTTAGAAAAGTACAATTATTTAAATAATTATATTAATATTAATGAATAAAGCAGAAAAAAAACATAATATCATTTCCGAAATAACAACACCTTTTAAAATTGTTAGTGATTTTAATCCAAGTGGTGACCAGCCAGAAGCAATTAATAGTATTGTTAAAAATCTAAATGAAGGGGAACAAGAACAAGTTCTTTTAGGTGTCACTGGATCAGGTAAGACTTTTACAATGGCTAAAGTAATTGAAAAAGTTCAAAAACCTACTTTAATAATGGCACCTAATAAAACATTAGCGGCACAACTTTATGGCGAAATGAAAAATTTATTTCCAAATAATGCTGTCGAATATTTTGTCAGTTATTATGATTATTACACACCAGAAGCATATGTACCAAGGACTGATACATATATTGAAAAAGAATCCTCAATAAACGAACAAATTGATCGTCTAAGACACTCAGCTACTAGATCTTTAGTAGAAAGAAGAGATACAATTATAGTAGCATCAGTTTCATGTATTTATGGTATTGGATCAGTTGATGCTTATTCCTCAATGTCTTTTACTTTGGATAAAAATCAGTCAATAGGCCGAGAAATTATAATCAGAAAGTTAGTAGAACTTCTATACAAACGTCGTGACATGGACTTTAGAAGAGGTAGCTTTAGGGCTAAGGGAGATATTTTGGAAATTTTTCCTTCACACTATGAAGATATATCCTGGAAAATATCTATGTTTGGAGATGATATAGAGAATATAACGCAGGTAGATCCACTTACTGGAGATAAGCTCGGAGAACTTGAACAAATAAGAATCTTTGCAAACTCTCATTATGTTACCCCAAAGCCAACTATAAAAAAAGCAATTACAATGATTAAAAATGATCTAAAAAAACAATTGGAGATTTTTGAAAAAGAAAAAAAATACTTAGAAAGACAAAGGTTAGATGAGAGAACTACATTTGACTTAGAAATGATGGAAACTACTGGAAGTTGCAGTGGTATTGAAAATTATTCTAGATATTTGTCAGGAAGACAGCCGGGAGAGCCTCCTCCTACACTTTATGAATATATTCCAGAAGACTCTTTATTGTTTATAGATGAAAGCCATCAGACATGTGGTCAAATAGCAGGAATGTACAAAGGTGATTTTTCTAGAAAATCAACTTTAGCTCAATATGGTTTTAGACTACCAAGTTGTGTTGATAACAGACCTTTAAAAAGAGAAGAATGGGATGCAATGCGTCCACAAACTATATTTGTAAGTGCAACACCAGGAGATTATGAACTTGAAAAGACAGGTGGTACCTTTGTTGAACAAGTAATTAGACCAACAGGTTTAATTGATCCACCTATAGAGATAAGGCCAACTAAACATCAAATTGATAACTTAATTGATGAATGTAAAAAGACTATAGATAAAGGTCATCGTGTTCTAATCACAACACTTACAAAAAAAATGGCCGAAGATCTTACTGAATATATCAATGAAGAAGGATTAAAGGTAAGGTATCTTCACTCTGATATCGATACATTAGAAAGAATAGAAATTATTAGAGATCTAAGACTAGGAGTTTTTAATGTTTTAGTGGGAATAAATCTTCTTAGAGAAGGTTTAGATATTCCTGAATGTGCTTTAATGGCTATATTAGATGCTGATAAGGAAGGTTACCTTCGTTCTAGAACTAGTTTAATTCAGACTATTGGTAGGGCTGCAAGAAATGTTGAGAGTAAAGTCTTAATGTATGCTGATAAAATTACCACTAGTATGAAAGAAGCAATCGAAGAGACGGATAGAAGACGAACAAAACAACTAGAATATAACAAAATAAATAAAATTACGCCAATAAGTATTAAAAAGAATATTCAAGAAATAATTGAGAACACAGCTGAACAAGATCATGTTACAGTTGAAATTGATAATGCTAAAGAATTAGTTGGTAAGGATCTTAATAAACATATTAAAAATTTAGAGAAAAAAATGAATGAATTTGCTTCAAAACTTGAATTTGAAGATGCAGCAAGATTACGAGATGAAATTAATAGATTAAAGGCAAAAGAAGTGGGTCTTTCTAATAAAGTTTTGCAGTTTAAAAAGAATTAATGGATATTGTATTTTCAGAAAGTAACCAAACTGGAATTATTAAACTAAATCGTCCTAAAGCTTTAAATGCTCTTAATTTAGAAATGGCAAAAAAATTCCATGACAAATTATTAGAATGGGAAGAAAAAGATAATATCTTAAGAGTATTGTTAGTTGGAGAAGGTAAACATTTTTGTGCAGGAGGTGATGTAAAATCTCTTGTTCTTGCTGGAAAAGAAAACTCTTTAAAACATGATTTTTTTAGAATTGAGTATAAACTTAATTATTTAATAAGCCAATTTAGTAAAGAATTTCTTTCAGTTTGGAATGGTGTAGTGATGGGAGGCGGGGTTGGTTTATCAATCTATGGTGATCACAGATTGGCAACAGACAATTCAAAATTTGCAATGCCAGAATCTGCCATTGGTTTTTTTCCAGATGTTGGTGGAAGTTATTTTTTATCAAATCTTCCAGGTAACATTGGTAAGTATATTGGTTTAACGGGTGAGGTTTTAGGGTTAAATGAATTAATTTTTTTCGGATTAGCAACTCACTACTTTAAAAGTAATAAAATAGAAGATGTTAAAGAAAAATTTATTACAAGAGGAGAAATTACACACGATAATTTTGAAGTAAAGAATGATACATATCTAATTAAAAATATGAATTTAATAAATGAACTATTCAATGGAAATATTCAAACAATCATATCGAATTTAAAAAGTCATAACTCAGAGTTTTCAAAAAAAATTTTAGATATTCTTTTAGCTAAATGTCCAATGAGTCTTGCGATAAGCACTAAACTTATAGATGATGCAAAAGGTAAATCGTTAAAAGAATGTTTAGAAACTGAATTTCAATTAAGTCAAAAAATAGTATATCGTAGTGACTTTGATAATGGTGTAAATTCTGTGCTAATTTCAAAAGATCATAATCCTATTTGGGAACCATCAAAAATAGATGAAATAAATATAGAAGATCTAGATTTTTATTTTGAAACTCATACTGAAAATCTTTATCTATAATATTACAAATGAGTAATAAAATTCCTACTTCTGCAAAAGTAGTTGTAATAGGCGGTGGTATAGCTGGATGTTCTGTAGCTTATCATTTAGCAAAATTTGGATGGAAAGATGTGATCTTGCTAGAAAGAGATCAATTAACTTCTGGAACTACTTGGCATGCAGCAGGACTGATTGGTCAGATTGGTGCATCAGCAACCATTACAAAACTTAGAAATTATTCGTTAAATTTATATAAAGACCTGGAAAAAGAAACAGGATTAGCAACAGGTTTAAAGCAAAACGGCTCTTTAACTATTGCAACAACTAATGATCGATTAGAAGAATTAAAAAGGCAAGCTACTTTTGCTCAAAGATTTAATATAGAAGTTAATGAATTAGAAAAAAATCAGATTAAGGATATTTACTCTCTTATAAATACTGATGACGTTGTTGGTGGGATATTTATTCCAAAAGATGGTCAAGCAGATCCTGTTGGTATAACAAATGTTCTTGCTAAATCGGCAAAAATGTATGGTGCTCAAATATTTGAACATTGTTCTGTAAATAAAATCCTTACTAAAAATGGATCAATAGAAGGTGTAGATACAAAACATGGAAAAATTAAATGTGAGTATATTGTTCTAGCATCTGGAATGTGGTCTAGGCAGATAGCAAATGATATTAACGTTAGTATACCGCTATATCCAAATGAACACTTCTATATATTAAGTGAGCCATTAAAAGAAATTTCTAAATCACTTCCAGTTCTTAGAGATTACAATAATTGCTTATATCTAAAAGAGGATGCGGGAAAAATTTTAGTAGGAATTTTTGAGCCTAAAGCTAAACCTGCATTTACTGATACGTATAAAGTGCCCAATGATTTTTCTTTTGGAGAACTACCTGAAGATTTTGATCATTTTGAACCGCATTTAAAAAATGCTATGAAAAGAATACCAGCCCTTGAAAATGTAGGTATAAGAAAATTCTTTAACGGTCCTGAAGCTTTTACTCCAGATACAAATTATCTTTTAGGAGAAACACCAGAAATAAAAAACTTTTATGTATGTTGTGGATTTAATAGTATTGGTATTCAGAGTGCTGGTGGTGCAGGTAAGGTAACTGCAGAATGGATGATGAACGGTGAGGTTAATGATGATCTTTACTCCTTAGATATTTCAAGATTTGAAAAATTTCACTCTGAGACAAAATTTATAACTGAAAGAGTTACTGAGTCATTAGGAGATTTATATGCAATGCACTGGCCTTACAAACAACATAAATCTTCGAGAAATATTAAACTACTTCCTTTTCATAATGATTTGAAAAAAGAAGGGGCATGCTTTGGTCAAGTGGCCGGTTTTGAAAGACCAATGTGGTATGCTATAAATGGTAACAAACCAGAATATGAGTATAGTTATGGCTATCAAAATTGGTATGATGCAGCAAAGTATGAAACAATAAACACAAGAAAAAACGCTGGTTTATTTGACTTAAGTGCCTTTGCAAAATTTGAAATTAAGGGAGACACTGCTTTCAACGATCTTCAAAGATTATGCTGTAATAATATTAAAAATTATCCCGGTCATACAACTTATACGCAAATGCTTAATTCAAATGGTGGCATTGTTGCCGATTTAACAGTTACTTGTATTGATACTAATTCTTTTCGTATTGTAACGGGTTCATCTGTGAGAGAACATGATAAAAAACATATTGCAGAAAATTTAAGTAAAAACACAACTTTAATTGATATCACTGAAAGTTTAGCTTGCTTTGGTATTTTTGGCCCTAAAAGTAGAGAAATTTTAACAGTAATATTTGGAGAACATTTTTCAAACGACAAGTTTAAATTTGGAACTGCTAAAGAAATATCATTGAAAAATAATAAATTAATCTTCCAAAGATTATCTTTTGTTGGTGAACTTGGTTGGGAAATTTATGTTCCTATAAATATATCTAGAGAAATTTATTTAGAGTTAGTTAAAGTTGGAGAAAAATATAACCTTTCACATGCTGGTGCCCATGCACTAGATATTATGAGAATGGAAAAGGGATATTTACATTGGGGTCATGATATTTCTCCAGCTGAAAACCCTTTTGAAGCTGGATTAGAATTAACTGTTAAATTAAATAAAAAAACAGATTTTATAGGTAAAGAAGCTTTAAAAACAAAAAATAGAATTAAAAAGAAACAACTAACAAATTTTGTTTTAGAAAAATCTACGCCAGGAAATCCTCTCTTATTACATGATGAGC
>CACNND010000038.1 GCA_902621725.1 uncultured Alphaproteobacteria bacterium
CTTCCAAAACCTAAACATCTATTTCCATTTTTTTCTCTAATATTCTCATAATCAATTAGTTTAATTTTTTTATTTAATATTGATAAGAGCAGTTCTTTTTTATCTTTTCCAATATTTTTTTGTTTTTTATCTATTTTAAAAGTGTGAGAAAAGAAAAGATATGTTTTGTTATTTATTAAAATATTTGGATCAATTTCTTTAACTCCAAATATGATTGAGCATTCATTTAAATTTTCATTAATTTTAGCACCACATAATTCATATTCTTCATCGGAAAAACATCTATTATTTGATGGCTGAATAATGAAATTAATATTTGGATTATTTTTTTTGAACTTTTTAATATCAGCAGGAACTATAGGAGTTCTATATTCATCATTTCTAGATTCTCTAACAATACCAATATAAGTAAATTGATTATCCATTCTCTTTTTGGATATTAATTTTATAATCTTTTAAAATTTTAAAAAAATACATGATATCTTCTGTTTTATGTGGTGCAGTTTTTACACCAGACTCAATTTTATTATCCATAATTAGATCAATCGCAGCTGATAAAGTAATCGACACAAGTTTACCCATTGCAGTATTTTCACCACTTCCTTTTTCATCTAGAAAATAAGAGCTATCGAAAATTTTTTTGTCATTTTCAAAAGCTTTAAGTTTTACAGAAAGTACAACACGATCTTCTTCCCCAGGTAAATATTTATTATCTTTTAATAATTCTTCACTTTTTTCATTGATTTCAGTTTCTATATTATCCGATCTATTTTCAAGCATTGAAAAGATATCTTGCCATGCTTCTTTCCAACCATCAAGTCGCAAAGTTCCTCTTACAAACTCTTTGACTTTCCATTTATCATCAAACAAGTATTCACTTACATATGGTGTTGAATCTCTGTTTGGGTAAGCTTCAAAATTTTCATCAGATATTGAATAAGAACTAACAGATTTGTAAGGAGTCACAGTATTTATTTTACCCTTTGTTATGTATTTAGCATCATTGTTTAAGGCTTTAATTACTCCGGCAGGAGACCAACTAAACTTATATTTGAAATCATTTGGAATTGCAGGAAAACCTCCACAATATGATTCATATATTACTTCTGTTTTTTCAGTAGATATTTTTTTAAGATCTCTGACAAGTAAATGAGAAAAAAAATGATCAATACCTGGATCTAAACCAACCTCATTGATAAATACTAAATTTTCTTTTTTTACATCTGGATTTAGATCATTTATTTCTGGATTAAGGTAACTAGTAGATGCAAAATGACATTTATGTTTTAAACAAAGTTTAGCTATTTCTAAATGTTTGTTTGCTGGCAGTTGAGAAATAACAATATCACCTGGATTTGTTTCGTTAAATAATAAATCAACATCAAACTGTTTTGCGTTCACATTGTTTTTATCTACATGGTCAATACTCTTTATAGCCTTATCTAATGTTCTATTCCATACTGTAAAATTATCTAAATTTTTAGCTAATCTTCTAATTCCTGGTATAGATGATAGTCCAGTTCCTATCCAATGTACATGTTTCATAGTCTTATTTACTTTTATATTAAATTGTTTACTACATTAATGAAACTTAAAATACGGAAATTTATTTGACTTCAATAGTATTTATTTTTTTATTAACAGGTCTAGTCTCTGGTTTTATTGCAGGATTATTAGGAGTCGGAGGCGGAATAATAATTGTACCTGTAACTTACTTTATTTTACTTAATCTTGGTTACAGCTCTGAAATTGTCATGCATGTTGCTGTAGCATCTTCTCTTGGTGTAATTTGTTTTACTTCAATTTCTTCTATAAGATCTCATGTTAAGCTTAAAAATACAAATTTGATAATTGTAAAAAAATGGGCAATAGGAATAATAATAGGATCAATTATAGGCTCACTTGCAGCAAGTGCTATTTCAGGACAGAGTTTAGTTATTCTTTTTGTAATTCTGGCATTTTTGATTTCATTAAATATGCTTTTTCAACAAAACCCAATTGTTGTAAGCAACGATATACCATCGTCTAATATAATTAATTTTTTAATAAGCTCTTCTATTGGTTTTTTATCTGCAACAATTGGTATAGGTGGTGGAAGTTTTAGTGTTCCAACTTTAACAATGTTTTCAAAAAAGATTCATGAAGCAGTTGGTACTTCTGCTGTTTTTGGTTTTTTAATTGCTTTTCCAGGAACACTTACATTTATGTATACTGGGTCAAATATAAATGAACTTCCCATTTATTCTCTTGGTTACGTAAATATTATAATAGTTTTTTTTATATCGATAACTAGTATATTTACTGCTGGAATTGGTGCAAAAGTTTCATCAAATATAGATAAGTTAGTATTAAGAAAGATTTTTGCTATTTTTTTGTTGTTAACTTGTGCTAGTCTAATTATTGAACATTTTATAATTTAAATGAATTTTGTTGCAGATAGACTGAGTAAAATAAAACCTTCAATGACTGTAGGTATAAATATCAAAGCCAAGGCTTTGAAGGACGAGGGTAAAGATGTAATTGTTCTTGCAGCAGGTGAGCCAGATTTTAACACACCAAAAAATATAAGAGATGCTGCTAGTAAAGCGATGGAAGAGGGTAAAACAAAATATGTACCAGGTAAAGGTACACCAGAATTACAAAAAGCAATTCAGAAAAAATTCAGAGAAGATAATAATATTAATTATCAATTAGATGAAATCATATGCGGTGTTGGAGGCAAACACATTATCTATAATGCTATGATGGCAACAATTAATCCAGGAGATGAGGTCATTATAACAGCTCCTTTTTGGGTTAGTTATCCAGATATTGTTTTATTAGCAGAAGGTAAGCCCGTGATAGTTAAGTGTCCTCAATCGCAAAATTTTAAGATTACACCAGAACAACTAGAAAAAAATATAAATTCTAAAACAAAATGGTTAATGTTAAATAGTCCTAGTAATCCGACTGGCTCAGTTTATTCAAAAAAAGAGTTAGAAGAATTAGCACTTATCTTAAAAAAATATCCTAATGTTCTTATAATGTGTGATGATATATATGAAAAAATTGTTTACGATGGCATAGAATTTCATACTCTTGCTTCTATTGAACCTTCACTGAAAGACAGATGTTTGACACTAAATGGTGTTTCAAAATCATATTGCATGACAGGATGGAGACTTGGATATTGTGGAGCTCCAAAAGAGATTATTGCTGCTATGAACAAAATACAATCACAAAGTACAACATCAACTTCTTCAATTACAATGGCTGCCGCTGTTGAAGCAATAAGTGGCCCACAGGATTTTATAAACGAACATAATAAAAAATTTTTAAAACGTAGGGATTTAGTATTGAATAAATTAAATGATATTGATGGAATCACATGTCAAAAACCAGAAGGAGCTTTTTACGTTTATCCAAATTGTGAGGGTATAATAGGAAAAAAGACACCTAATGGAAAACACATTTCCAATGATGAAGATTTCATGACATATCTTTTAGAAGATCAAGGTGTAGCAGGAGTTCATGGTGCAGCATTTGGTTTATCTCCTTATTTTAGATTATCTTATGCAACTAGTGATGCAATTCTGGAAGATGCATGTAACAGAATTAAAGAAGCTTGTAATAAGCTTACTTAAGATCTTTATCAGCAATTATTTCAGCTAATCTGAGTAGATTAGTAGTGCCAGCACTTCCAAACGGAACACCAGCAGAAATAACAACATTATCTCCTGGCTGTACTAATTTTTTATTTTTTGCAATTGAACATGCTATATTAACCATATCTTGAGCATTTTGAGCATCTTCTTGTGTATGACAGGAGTTTACACCCCAATATAATTGCATTTTTCTTGTAGTGTTAATATTTGGAGATAAACCAACGATTTGCACTGGCGCTCTTTCCCTTGCCATTCTTGTCGTTGTTCTTCCACTAACAGAAAATGTAATTATTGCTTTTGCACCTGATTTTTTAGCAATTGAGTATGCTGCTAAAGTTATTGCATCTGTATTATCAACATCGTCAACATTTTCTTGAGTAATTTGTAAATCATAATTATTTTTATCATTTTCAACATTTTCTATTATTTTATTCATAGTTCTTACTACTTCTATTGGATGTGCTCCAACTGCAGATTCGCCAGATAACATTACAGCATCTGTTCCGTCGTAAATAGCATTAGCAACATCAGATGCTTCTGCTCTAGTTGGAACAAGATTTTCAATCATACTTTCAAGCATTTGTGTAGCAACAACAACCGGTTTACCAAAGTGCCTACATCTTTTAATTATATTTTTTTGTACTATTGGAACTTGTTCTGTCGGCATTTCGACACCCAAATCACCTCTTGCTATCATAATACCATCTGCAGCATTTATAATATCATCAATATTTTTAACTGCTGAAGGCTTTTCAATTTTTGCCATCACGAGTGCTTTATTGTTAATTATTTTTTTAAGTTTGTGTATATCCTCTGCTTGTTGCACGAAAGAAAGAGCAACCCAATCAACCCCCATATCTAAAGCCTTCATAAGATCAGATTTATCTTTTTTGGTAAGAGCGTCTATTGGAAGAATAACATCTGGAATATTAACACCTTTGTTATTTGATATTTCAGCATCATTTAAAACTTCTGTAATTAAACTATCTTTTTTTTGTTCAACAACTTGTAATCTAATTCTTCCATCATTTACTAATAAAATTGAATTAGGTGTTAAGAAATCATAAATTTCTTCATGAGGAAAGTTAACCCTATTATTATCTCCAGGCTCACTTGAAAGATCTAATACAAAACTTTGACCTTTGACTAAATTTTCTTTTGTATTCTTAAATGTGCCCACTCTTAATTTGGGTCCTTGTAAGTCAGCTAATATGCATGACGCATGATTATGTTTTTCTTCAAGAGATCTAATATTTTCATAATTTTTTCTATGAGTTTCTAAATCGCCATGTGAAAAATTTAATCTAAAAACATCACATCCAGCAATAAATAAGTCTTCTATTATTTTTTTATCTGATGATGCAGGACCTAGCGTAGCTAAAATTTTAGCTTTTCTGTTACGTTTCATTAATTTTTATATATATAGCACAAAAAAAGATTTATATAATTTATTTACGTAATATGACCAAAAACTTTGATAGAGAATTACTTGCTGATGTTGCAGAAAGATTGATTCATCATCTAAAAAATAGAACAGATGTACAAAATATTGATTTAATGAATCTATCAGGTTTTTGCAGAAACTGTCTTTCAAAATGGTATGTTAGTGCTGCAGAAAAGAAAAATATTTCAATTTCATACGATGAAGCACGAGAAATGATTTATGGTATGCCATACTCAGAGTGGAAAACAAAATTTCAAACTGAAATTACTTCTGAACAAAAAGAAAAATTCGATAAAAGAGAAACTTAATATAGTTTCTCTAAATTTTCTCCATACATCTCTTTTACTTTAAACCTTCTTACTTTCATGGAAGGTGTCATCATATTGTTTTCAATTGTAAACTCGTGATCAATGAGAATAAATTTTCTTATTTGCTCAATACTAGAAAGGCTTTTATTGACTTTATCAACAACTTCTTTCATTTTTTTATTAAATGAAGAATCTTGAATTATTTCATTTAAATCACCCTCAACATTATTTTCTTTTGC
>CACNND010000039.1 GCA_902621725.1 uncultured Alphaproteobacteria bacterium
TTGCAAAAAAATTTGGAAGTATCTTTGCAGTTCTTTCAATATCTTTAAGTAAGGTTCCATTACCTGGACCTAATTCAATTAAATTAAATTTTGAGTTAATTTTTTCTTTCCAATTATAAAGTAAATAAACACCAATAATTTCTCCAAACATTTGTGAAATTTCTGGAGATGTAACAAAGTCAAATTTTCTTCCTATGGGTTTTTTTCTTAAGTAATAACCATTATTTGCAAAAAGAGCCATTTCTATAAATTTATCTAAACGAAAATCTTTTTTATTGTTAAGAAGTTTTATTTTATTATTATTTTTTTTGCTTAACATTTTGAATTATCAATATTCCAAAAATAAAAAAAGGTATACATAGTATTTGACCCATTGAAATAAAATTAAAAAATAATCCTAGGTGCAAATCTGGTTCTCTGACGTATTCAATTAAAAATCTAAATATGGAATAAAATATTAAAAATAGACCACTAATTACTCCGTAAATTTTGTATTTTTTTATCTTGTAAAAATAGATTAATAATATGAGAAATAAAATAATTCCCTCAAGAAAAGCTTCATATAATTGAGAAGGATGTCTCGGTATATTATCTATTGATGGATAAATAACTGATATATAAAAATCAGTTGGTCTACCTATCAGCTCTGTATTAATAAAGTTTGCAATTCTACCAAAGAATAATCCAATAGGGGCAACGATCGAAACTAAATCAGATAGGTAAAAAAAATTTTTTCCGTTAATTTTTGCAAATATTAAAGTACTTATGATTATACCTGTCAATCCACCATGAAATGACATACCTCCATTCCAGATTTCAAATAGGTAAAGAGGATTAGTTAAAAATTCATTAAATTGATAAAAAATAACATAACCTGTTCGTCCTCCTATAATTACACCTAATACTGCCCAAATAAGAAAGCTGTCTATTTTTTTATTACTATATTGATTTCCGTAAATTATATTTAATCTTTTAATAATATAAATCCCCAAAAGAAATCCTATAATGTATGCTAAACTATACCATCTTAATTCAATAAAACTAATTGATATGATTACAGGATCTATTGAAGGTTGAATAAAATTCATATCTACATTATTAATAATTATGGTTAATAGAAATAAGATATTATCAGATTTATCAAAATTTGCAGTAGATGCCATGTCAACTTTTGCTGGCGTAAAAGAAGAAATTGAGACAATTGTCTCCTTAAGAGTAGATAAAGTCATTAAAAAAATGAATTTGGTAAAAAAAGACGAATTTGAAGTTTTAAGCAAAATAGTTCAAAAGTTAGTTGCTGAAAATGCTAAACTTAAAAAAACCTCAAATAAATCATCCCCAAAAAAGAAAAAATCTATTAGAAAAAAGAAAGTCTTAAAAAGAAAAATTAGATAAATTTTTGTTAATTATTCACAAATTTTAAGTATTTTTAATAAATTATGTTGCAAAACAACGTAAAATTTTAGTAATCAACATATTGTAGTTAGTATTACAAGTACTACAATATAGAGTATGGAAAATGAAAATTTAAACCTTAACCCAATAGATATTGTTGAAGATGTTATTCATCAGAAAAAATGGAACTTTAGTAGAGCAGCCGATCACGAGTTAGTTGCAGAGATTTCATCACAATGGTGTCTTTATAGATTATATTTTAATTGGTCTGAAAATATTAATGCTTTGACTCTATCAATAACATTTGACATTAGATTCCCTGAAAATAAAATTCTAAAAGCCTATGAATTATTAGGCTTAATAAATGAAAATCTGTGGCTTGGCCATTTTGATATTACTAGCAGAAATGGTATCCCTGCATTCAGACATACTATCTTATCAAATACGAATAATGAAATTCTTCACAAAAAATTTGAAGATCTTGTTGATATTGCAATATATGAATGTGAAAAATTTTATCCGAGCTTTCAGCAGGTATTATTTGAAGAAACAAATCCAAAAGAAGCTATTAAATTTGCCAACCTAGAAGTAATTGGCAGAGCCTAAAACATAATATATCTATTAAAATTAAAATATGAAGAAAAAAGTTCTGCTTATCGGTTGTGGCCATATGGGATCTGCACTGGCAAGATCATGGATTAAGTCTAACCAATATACCATTAATATAGTAGATCCAGTAAAATACAGTTCATTAAAAAAAAAATATAATTCATCAAATTTAAAAATATTTAATTCAACACACAAAGTACAAAAATATGAATCATTTGATTTTATTATAGTTGCTACAAAACCTTCTGATTTAATCATTGTTCTTGAAGATTTATCTAATTATACATTTAAGTCCGATGTTAATTTTATAAGTGTTGTGGCAGGAAAAAAAATTACTTTATTTGAAAAGAAACTAAAAAAAATCAATAATTTTTTTAGAATAATGCCTAATCTACCTGCAACAATTGGTGAAAGCATGAGTTGTATTTTTTCAAAGAAAAAAGTTAGTCAGAAAAATCAAAATGAAGTTAGAAAACTATTTAGTTATTCTGGAAAAATAATATTTTTAAAAGAAGAAAATCAAATAGATATGGCAACTGCTATATCAGGCAGTGGTCCAGGCTTTATTTTTAATACCATAGATGCTTTAGAAAAAGCAGCAAGAAAATTAGGATTTAGTAAAGATACTTCAAAAATTTTAGTTTATCAAACTTTTCAAGGATCTATTAATTTATTACTTAAAAACAAACTTAACGCTGAAGATTTAGTTAAAACTGTTGCAACTAAAGGTGGTACGACAGAAGCAGGTATACAGATTATGAAAAATAATGATTTTCATAAAATTTTTCAGGAATTGGTAAAAGCATCTTATAAAAGATCAAAAAAAATAAGTAAATAAAATGGATAAGACTAAAATTGAACTAGCAAAAAAAACTTTAAAATTACTAGAGACTAGTTCTTGGGATAAAATTAAACTTACCCAATTAAAGAATGTAGTAAAAAAACAGAATATAAAAAACAAGAATGAATTATTAATTAACATAAATAGATACTTTGATTATTTATTAAAAAAAAATTTATCTGACATAGAAGATTCTTCAAAAAAAGATATGATTTTTGAAATTTTAATGGTTAGATTAGAGCTTCTTAATAGTCATCGAAAATCAATAAAAAATCTAATTAGTTATTTTGTATCCAACCCACATAAATTTATTAAACTGATCCCTTCGTTTGCAGAAAGTATTATTTTGATTTCGACTTTAGCAGATTTAGATTTCAAAGGAATTAAATCAATTTATAAAATTAAAATACTATTTATAATATATTTTTTAATTATTTATACGTGGAACAAAGATGAAAGCAATTCTTTAGAAAAAACAATGACTACTCTTGATAGTTATCTTTCAAATATTGAAAAATATATTAAATTTGATTGATGCAAAATAAAATAATAAACTATTCTGACTTTACTAAAATAGATATAAGATTAGGAACTATAATTGAAGCAGTAGAATATGATAAATTAAAAAAACCATCTATTTTTTTAAAAATAGATTTTGGACATGAAATAGGAATAAGAAAAAGTTCTGCGCAAATAAGAAAAAATTATTCTTCAAAAAAATTGATAAACAAACAAGTTATAGGAGTAGTTAATTTTCCACCAAAGCAAATTGGTAATATTATGTCAGAGGTTTTGGTTTTAGCTTTGCCAGATGAAAATAATGAACCATTATTATTATCACCTCCTATAAGACTTAAAAATGGTATAAAATTATATTAATTTATATTGGAAGAGATACGCGTAGTTGTAATCCGCCCAATGTAGACTTATTTAGTTTAATGTCACCTCCATGTGAACGGATTATATCTCTTGCAATAGTCAAGCCTAGACCACTTTCTCCCTTCAATTTATTTCTGGAAGGATCTAGTGTGAAAAAAGGTTTAAAAACATCTTCATAGTTTTTTACCGGTATCCCAGGACCATTATCATTAAATTCAACATAGCAGTTTTGATCATTTTTTATAAAATTAATTTCAATTTTATTACTATATCTTATGCAATTATCAATTATATTTTGGAAAGCTCTTTTTAGTTGCACTGGTCTTCCAGATGTTTTAATTTTTTTATTTTCATTTATATTTATTGAACATTTTTTTTGATTATAATTTTTGGTACAATCATAAATTATTTCATTAATAATAATATTCTCAATTGGTTCTGGAGATTCAGATTTTACAAAGCTTACATAGCTATCTAACATAGCTGTCATTTCGTTAATATCAATTTCAAGTTCTTTTTTTGCCTTTTCTTCATTAATCAATGAAATTTGTAATTTCATTCTTGTTAATGGTGTTCTTAAATCATGACTGACACCAGCTAACATTTCTGTTCTTTGTTTAAGAAATCTTTTAATTCTAGTTCTCATCTGATTGAATGCTTGGGATGTTCTTCTTATCTCATAAGCACCAACACTTTTAATTTCTGGTGCATCCAAACCTCTTCCAAATGTTTCTGCTATAATAGCCAATCTTTTTAGAGGTTTTAATTGTTTATTCATAAGAAAGTAAGACATAAATAATAAAATTAAAGATGCAAAAATCATCCATAATAAAAATACAAAAGCTGTCTCACTATACAGCCTATCTTTATCTACATTGATACTGAGTACAGTGTTGTCTAGTTGAATCATTATAATTACACCTTCTTCTAGATTGCTAATATCATAATAGAACGGTCGATTAAGATTCTCTAATGCCTGCTTTAATCTTTTAGATAATATTCCTCTGTTAATATTTCTATTGAAGGAATTAATAATTTCATCTTTAGTAATTTTTAAATCCATTTTAAAATCTTTTGAAGATTCCATTGCAAATTCATTTAAATCATTATCAATTAATTTAACCAATACGTTAACATCCGCAACAACTGATTCCGCTAACCTTTTTGATATAATATTCCAAGAAGTCTGGTAAAAAACTAGTACTGTCAAAATTACTAATATAATTATAGGAACAAAAATAATAATTATCGATCTACCAATTAGCGTTGAGGGAATAATTTTTCTTATCATCAAATGTCATTACAAATTAATTTGTAACCTTTGCCTCTAATTGTCTTTAAATATTGTGGTTGCTTAGGACTTCTTTCAATTTTTTGCCTTAATCTTGTTATTTGAACATCTACTTTTCTCAATTCTGATTCATCAAATTCCTGATCTGCTAATTCTTCTCTCAATACAATGTCATTTCGCTTGTTAGCTAATTTTTGAATAAAATTACTCTCACCTTCGGTCAGGTATATTATTTTATTATTCTTTTTGAGAATTAAATTTGATAGGTCAAATGTATAATCACCAAATTTAACTACTAATTTATCTTCTTTAAGATTTTCATATAAACTTAAAAGGTTAGTTATTCTTAAATATAATTCTTCTGGCTCAAATGGTTTAGATAAATAGTCATCAGCCCCTGTTTTTAAACCATCTATTCTATTACTATCATTACCCATGGCAGTAAGTATTATTATAGGAGTATTAGATTTGTCTTTTATAAGATTGATTAAATTTATTCCATCTCCTGAAGGCATCATTCTATCTAAAATAACTATATCAAAACTTATTAAGGATAAAA
>CACNND010000040.1 GCA_902621725.1 uncultured Alphaproteobacteria bacterium
ATTCTTATTTGCGATTACATTTAATCAGAAAAAAGAATACATGCCTATCCCTTCAGGGTTGTATGAATTTATTGGCTACACAACAGTCAAATGGAATGAAATGATGGCAGCTTCTCTTGTTGGTATAGCCCCTGTCTTAATAATTTTTCTTTTTCTACAAAAATATATTGTTGCTGGACTCACTTCTGGGGCAGTAAAAAACTAGAAAAATAACCAAAAACTAACTTGCTTCATAGAGCCAGTTAATGTTATCTCTTTTTTATATTTAAATGGAGGAATTATGAATTTCAAAAGACTATCTTCATTTCTTACAATTGCTATACTTTCACTAGTTGGTTTTAAAACTTATGCTGCTGAAGTACACGGAGTATTCTGTGGCGGTGAGCTACGACCTAACTATGTTGAAATAGCTGATAAGTACATGGAAGACAATCCTGGAGTTACTGTAACTCTAGAGGCTGTTCCTTGGGGAACATGTCAGGATAAAGTAATCAATCTTGCAATTGCAGGTGATCCTGTTGCATTTTCATATGTTGGATCAAGAACTCTAAAAGGTCTTGCAGAAAATGGACATATTTTAGAAACAAATATTCCTGATTCACAAAAAGCAATGTATCAACCAGGTATCTTAAACACAGTTACACATATGGGTAAAACTTGGGGTTTTCCTCATGCGTTTTCAACTAAAGCACTTTTCATGAATTGTGGTCTTTTAGAAAAAGCAGGTGTTGCATGTGAAGGTCCTCAAAGTTGGGATGAATTATATTCAATGGCTGAAGCTGTAACAAAAAATGTTGATGGAGCGGCAGGAATTGGACTAGCTGGTAAAGATTTTGATAATACTATGCACCAATTCTTAAACTACCTATACAGTAATGGGGGACAAGTTATTGATCCAATGACAAATGAAATAACTTTGAATTCATCTAATACTGTTGAAACATTAGAATTTTATGGAAAGTTAGCAAACGTTGCTCAGGAAGGTCCTTTAGCTTGGGAAAGATCTCAGTTAACAGAACTATTTAATGATGAAAAAATTGCTATGTATATTAATGGACCTTGGGGTAGAGGTCAGCATAAGGAAGGTCTAGATGTTAAAACAGTTAGAATTCCAGCTGGACCACAAGGAAGCCAAGGTACGCTTTTAATCACTGATAGTGTTGCAGTTTTCTCAAACACAGGTGTTGAAAAAGAAGCAATGGAATTAGCTAGCATAATCACATCAGGTGACTCTCAATACAGTCTTGATACTGACTGGGGTCTAACACCAATTATGCAATATCCTCAAATTGGAAATGAAGCTCCATACAATGAAGATTATTGGATGATGTTTATTGATTCTATTGGCGATGGTGGACCAGAGCCACTATTTGTAGACTACAAAGCTTTTCAAACCGTTATGAACTCTATGATCCAAGGTGCAATTCTTGGTGAAGGAGATGCTGCGGATTTAGTAGCTGAAGCTGCTGAAGAGTTAGAAGAATACAAATAATCATATTATTTTGCTAGGGCAATATTTGCCCTAGCATCTAATATAAAATTCAAATGAGTAAATTAACAAGATCTTATTCCTTAAAAATAAATTCAATTTTAAATAAGATATTAAAAGAAGAAGAAAAAAAATTCTTACAGTGTGCTAAATTAATTAGCAAATCATATAAAAAAGGTGGGCAGTTATATATTTTTGGAACTGGACATTCTAGATTACTAGGAGAAGAATCATTTCACAGAGCAGGAGGTTTTGCTGCTGCTTGTCCAATAAGAGATGATGATCTAAGTTTTAAAAAAGGAGCAAGAAAAGCTACTGCTCTAGAAAGAACTCCAAATATTGCAAAAAAAGCTCTCGCTAAATATAAAATTACCAGCAAAGATGTATTAATGATTGTATCTAATTCTGGCGTTAATCACGCGCCAGTTGAAGCAGCTTTAATTGCAAAGAAAAAAAAGATAAAAACTATTTCACTAACATCTGTTAAATTTTCTAAACAAGCTCCTCTATCTAAATTAAATAAAAGATTATTTGAAATAACAGATATATTCATTGATAATAAGATTCCACCTGGCGATGCAATTATAAATGTAAAAGATAATATGGTTGGGCCAGCTTCAACAATTACCGGATCTTTTATTTTAAATTCAATTTTAATTGAAGTTGCAAATATCTTAAAAAATGAAAAATTATTCCCATTCTACATCAGTGTAAATATGCCAAATGCGAAAAAAAATAATGATATATTAGAGAAAAAATTTAGTAAGATTAATCCTCATTTATAAGTTTTTTAAATTTTTTTAAAAATCAAGAAATTGCTATATAAGATATTAAAGTTAGATGACTGATCAAAATAAAGTTAGTGGGAAAATTATAAATCATAACTCTTCCTATGTTGGAGATGTATATTTCAACGAAAAAATTATCGACTTAAAAATAAAAGATCCTGAAGATTATGATAATATTATAATTCCTGGTTTTGTTGATCTCCATTGTCATGGTGGTAATGGTTTTGATGTAATGGAGGGTACACAATCAATTATTGAAATGTCAAAATATCATTTACGGCATGGAACAACTTCAATAATGCCAACTACTTGGACTAATACCCTAGAAAATACTATTTCAGCTTTAGAAGGATTTAAGGAAATAAAGAGAGATAATGGTAATAATATCCTTGGAGTTCATTTAGAGGGACCTTTTATTAATCCTAATAAACTTGGTGCTCAACCAAATTTAACTCAGAAACCATCTTTAGATTTTGTAAAAAAAATTCTTGAAATATCTGATGTAAAAATCATTACTTTAGCTCCAGAAATTGATGGAATGCAAGAATTTATAGATGATTTAGTGGAGCTAAATATTAAGATTCAATTTGGTCACACTTTGGCAGACTTTAGTTGCTGTGAAAAATTTATGAAAGATCATGAAATTGGCTTTACACATTTGTATAATGCTATGTCCGGTAATGATCATAGATCCCCAGGAGTTTTATCAGCCGCTCTTTTAAAAGGAAAATATGCTGAAATAATTTGCGATAATATTCATGTTAGTAAAGAAGCAATAAAAATTGCAAAAAAATGTATTCCTGGCCTGTATACAATAACAGATTCTATTAACGCGAGCGGACTGAATGATGGAGAATATATTTTTGCACAAAATAATATAAAAAAAGAAAATCATTCTGTAAAAATTAAGTCCGATGGTACTTTAGCAGGAAGTATTGTTACTATGGATCAAACGTTTAAAAATTTAATATCAATGGAGTTTTCATTAGAAGAAGCAGTTGCTTTAACTAGTTATAATGCTTCTAAATATTTGAATCTAGAAAATGTTGGTATTATTCAAAAAAATTTTTTAAGTAATTTTCTTATTTTAGATAAAGAATATAATCTTAAAGAAGTTTATTTAAGAGGAAAAAAAATTAATGTCTAGTTCTCAAGTTTTATCTGAAGCACTCTCAATTCCAAATAAAATTAATAATTTTATATTGAATGATAAAAATAATTACCAGGAAATATCAAATTTAATATCAGAAAAAAAAATTGATTATGTTGTTACTGTAGCAAGGGGTACTTCAGATTGTGCAGCTCTTTATTTGTCTTATATGTTTGCAAAATATCTTGGTTTACCAACATATAGCATGCCTCCATCTATAATAACTTTAGAGGAATCAAAATTTGATTTTTCGAGAGCATTAGTTTTTATTATTTCTCAATCAGGAAAAAGTGAAGATTTAGTTGAATGTCATAAAATGGTACAAAAAATGGGAGCAAAAACCATATTAATTAGTAATAACTTAAATAGCCCCATTATAAAAACATCTAATTATTTTTTTGATATAAATGCTGGAGAAGAAAAAAGTGTTGCAGCAACAAAAACGTTTGTTTTGTCTTTATTAATAATTTTAAAGCTTGTTTTTAATACTCTTAATAAAAAAGATATTAATATGCAAATTGAAAAGCTAAGTGATCATTTAATTTTAGATAAACAAAATCAATGGAATCCAAATATATTAAATAAAACCATAAGTAATGGATATATAATTAGTAGGGGTGTTGGATATGCAATTTCTAATGAAATATCTTTAAAGTTTAAAGAGTTATGTCAAGAAATGATAGAACCTTTTAGTAGCGCTGAGGTAATGCATGGACCAAAAAGCTTGATAGAAAACTCATTCAAGTTATTTACTATATCGCTTAGAGATAAAAGTGGGATGATAGTAGCAAAAGATTCTAGTCAAATTATTTCACTTACTAATCTTCACTATGAAATTACCTATGATGAAAACTCAAATACAAAATTAAGATATAACACTAGTGAAATGATAGAATTAGATCCAATTATCGTACTATCAAAATTTTATCCATGGATAGTTAATTACTCTTTTGAAAAGGGATTAGATCCAGACAATCCTAGATATTTAACTAAAGTAACACAAACATTTTAATTTGAATAATTTTGATATAGCAATTATTGGCGCAGGTTCTGCAGGAAGTATAATAGCAAATAAACTTCTGAGTAAAACTAATTTTAATATAGCCCTTATTGAGGCTGGACCTAAAGATAACAATCCTATTATTGACGTTCCTCTTGGTTATGGAATGACATTTTATAATAAAAAAATTAATTGGAACTTCTATTCAGAAAAACAAGATAATTTATTCAAAAGGCAAATATATTATCCGAGAGGTAAAGTTTTAGGTGGCTCTGGCTCAATAAACGCAATGGTTTATGCAAGAGGATTAAAAACAGATTATGAAAATTGGGGTAACAACAAGGAATGGAGTTTTGAAAATATAAAAAAGTATACAGTTCTATGGAGCAACAAATAAATGATGATAAAGAATTTCTTACAAAAGAAAAAATTCCAGTAAATAATGTAAGTAAGCATCATCATCCAATTTTAAAATATTTTTTTGATGCTAGTAATGAAATTGGTATTAAAAAAAATACAAATTTAACTACATCAATTG
>CACNND010000041.1 GCA_902621725.1 uncultured Alphaproteobacteria bacterium
AAAAGTATATTATTTCTTTCACGATATTTTTTATATAGTTTTGCAGACTTAATTATTGCACCTTCTGAAGGCGTTAAAAAAGAATTATTAAATTTATTATTAATTAGTAAGAAAAATGTAATTAAATTGTGTAATCCCATGGATGTCAAAAATATTATTGATGAATCAAATAATAAATTAAACAGCAATTTTTTTAAAACTAAAAAAATTAAATTCATATCAATAGGTCGTTTAACTAAGCAAAAAAATCATGAGATGCTAATAGAAAGTATGTCATTGGTTAAAAATGCAAATTATGAATTCATTTGTTTAATTGTCGGTCAAGGGGAATTAAAATGTAAATTAAATAAATTAATTAATGAGAAAAATTTAAATAAAAATATATTTATTGTGGATCATTTAGATGATTTATATTCTAATATAAAAAAAGCAGATTTTTTTATTTCTACTTCATTATGGGAAGGAATGCCAAATAATTTAATTGAAGCATATATTATTGGTACAAAAATACTTGCTACTGATTGTGAGCATGGACCATATGAAATTTTAGGAAATTCAAAAGAACTGATTAAATCTTATAATAAAATCAATTTATATAATAGAATAGTTGAGGAAATAGAAAATGGGAATCAAATAATTGATAATAAGAGAAATCTAAAAAGATTTGAAAAAAGAAATTTTTTTGATGTATTATTTAAAGAGATTAATAAATTATGAAAATTATTCACATAATAACAGGTTTAAATAATGCTGGTGCAGAAGGAGTGCTTACAAGGCTAATTAGTAATGATAAAAAAAATAAACACATTATCATTTCTTTAAAAGGATTAGATTTTTTTGGAAATATATTATTATCGAAAAAAATTACAGTTTATTCAATGAATCTTAATAGAAATTATTTAAATATTAAAATTTTATTCAAAATAAATAAGATTATAAAAAAACACAATCCTAGCATTATCCAATCATGGATGTATCACTCAGATTTAATTATATCAATTTTAAAAATACTTTTTAGAATTAAAATTCCAATCTATTGGAATGTAAGAAATTCAAATATTCCAGTAAAACTCTCAAACTTTAAAATTTTGTTAATAATAAGGATATGTGTGATTTTTTCATATTTTGTACCAACTAAAATATTGTCTTGTGCAGAAAGTATCAGAAAAGAACATCTAAAGATTGGTTACAAAGATATTTTTACAATAATACCAAATGGCTTTGACCCTAATTTATATGATCATAATGAATACTACAGGCATAAATTAAGAAAATATTTAAATATAAGTAACAAATTTGTAATAGGCATTATAGGAAGATGGCATCCTCAAAAAAATCATATTTTTTTATTTAAATTATTAAATCAACTTAAAAAAAGAAAATTTAATAATTGGAAATTAGTTTTAGCTGGAAGGAATATAAATACAAAAAATATTAGTTTATTAAATTTAATTAAAAAATATCAAATACTTGATAATTGTATTTTATTAGATGAAAGAAAAAAGCTAAATAAAATTTATAATATTTTTGATATTACTGTATGCACAAGTTTATACGGAGAAGGTTTTCAAAATGTAATAGCTGAATCGATGTTATCAAAAGTACCAGTAGTATCACTAGACATAGGAGATGCCAGATATATTTTAGATAAAGTCGAAGATGTAATTCCTATAAATGATGAAAATAAAATGATTGAATTAATTGCAAAATATTACAATAGTTTTTTTGGTCATAAGGAATTTATTAATCAAAAACGTCATTTATCAAGAAACAAAATAATTTCAAATTTTTCGATTGAAAATATGATTAATGGATATGAAGAAGTTTGGAGTAAATAATGTGTGGTATTGCAGGTGTATTTAGTATTAAGAATAATGTTGAAATATCATCATATGATTTAATAAAAAGAATTAATCATAGAGGGCCAGATAATTTAGATATTTGGAAAGATGATTATGTGAATTTAAGTTTTGGTCATGCCAGACTATCTATTCAAGATCTATCCAGTAAAGCTAATCAACCCATGCATTCATCAAGTAACAGATATGTAATATCATTTAATGGAGAAATATATAATCACTATGAAGTAAGAAAAAAATTAATAATATAAAATCTGGTTTTATTTTTAAAACAAGCTCTGACACAGAAACAATTTTAGAAGCAATAGAAACTTTTGGAATTAAAAAAACTCTTGAAGAAATAATAGGCATGTTTGCATTTGCAATTTATGATAAACAAAAAAAAGAACTTTATTTAATAAGAGATAGAATGGGTGAAAAACCTCTATTTTATTCAATAACAAATGGAATATTACTATTTGGATCAGAAATTAGATGTTTCAACCAACTTAATAATTTTAAAATAAATTTTAATAGTAATGCCATAGATCATTTTATAAATTTTGGTTTTTTTAATAAAAACTTAAGTATTTACAAAAATCTATTTAAAATTGAACCCGGAACTTATTTAAAAATATCATATGATAATTTTAAACCTCATATAGTAAATTATTGGAACTTAATTGAAAATTGCGCTAATTCTATATCAAATAACAATGATTATAATAAAGATAATATAAATAATATATTAAATACAGTTGTAAAAGAGCATTTAATCTCAGATGTTTCTGTAGGAACATATTTATCAAGTGGAATTGATTCAGCTCTAATTACATCTATTGCTGCTGAAAACTATAAAAAGAAAATAGAAACATTTACAGTTGGTTTTGATGATAATTTTTTAGATGAAAGTAAGTATGCAAGAGAAATTTCTAAATATCTAAACACAAATCATAATGAGATTTTTTGTGACTCAAATACTATAAAAAATAATATACCTGATATTCATAAATTTTCAGATGAACCTTTTGCAGATATATCATTACTGCCAACATTTTTATTATCAAAAAAAGCATGTGATATTGTAAAAGTAATTTTAACTGGAGATGGGGGCGATGAAGTATTTGCCGGATATAATCGTCATCGATATGTATATAATTTTTGGCATATTCAAAAAACATTTCCTTTATTTTCTAAAACAATCAGTAAATTTCTAAAAATTAAAAAAAATCAAGAAATTAATTATTATAAACTAAGTAAAATTTTAACAGCAGAAAATATATTTGAATTATATCAGAAATTTTTATTAGATAGCGAAAATTCAAATCAAAGTTCAATATTTCAACAAAATTCCAACTATGAAAAATTAAATTATTTGAAAATTAGCGATTTTAACAAATTTATTATTTTAGACTTATTAAATTATTTACCTAATAATATATTGGTAAAAAGTGATAGAGCTTCAATGATAAATTCCTTAGAATTAAGAAGTCCATTTTTAGATAAAAGAATAATAGATTATTCTTTTTCATTGAGTAACAAAAGTAAAATTAATTTTTTTGATCAAAAGATTATACTTAAAAAATTATTACAAAAAAAATTGCCACAGAGATTAATTAATAATAAAAAAAAGGGCTTCACACCTCCAATCAAGAAATGGATGAAGAAAGATTTAAGGGGTTGGTGTCAATCGCTAGTAAATGATACAAAAAATAACGAATTTATTTCCAAAAAATTAATTAACAAAGATTGGGAGCATTTTATCAAAAAAAATACAAATAATTATAAATACATTTGGAATGTTATTATTCTTCAGAATTGGATGAATAATCAATCATGACAATATATCTTACAATATTTTCAATAATGGCAATAATCAGCTTATTTGAAGAAGAAATAAAAAAAAATACTTATACTAGATTTAAAATATTATCATTTACTTCTCTTTTAATATTTATAGGTCTCAGATTTGAAATAGGAGCGGATTGGGCTGCATATTTAATGTTTTTTAATAAGGACATTAATTTACAGATTTTGATGCATTATGAATATGAAATTGGATATAGTTTATTGAATTATATAATTAATAAACTTAACCTTGGTTTCGTTTTTCTAAATTTTATTTTAAGTTTAATCTTTTTAATATGTTTTTATTCTTTTTTTAACAAAAGCAAAAATTTTTTTTTCATCCTTACAATTTCTTTACCTATAATTATTTTTATCTATGGAATGGGTTTTAATAGGCAAATAGTTGCCCTTGGCTTTCTATTATTAACTTTAAATTACCTTTTGAATGAAAAATATGTAAAAGCATTTGTTTTTTTTATATTTTCTTTTTTATTTCATAAATCAGTTATAATATTTTTGCCTATATTTATTTTCCATTTTATTGTTGTAAAAATTGTAACTAAATACAATTTACATAAGTATTTAGATTTAAAATATTTATTTTTATTTTTTTTAATTATATTATTTACTTTTATATTACTTTATAATTTATTAGGAATGTTTATTCTTAATATAAATGATTCTGTACAATACTATTATGATGCCTATATTAAAATGCAATCAAGAGGATTTTATTTTAGGATTGCACCTATATTATTATCTATAATACCCTTTTTTTTATTTTATAAAAAATTGGGATTAAGTATCAATGAATTAATATTATATTTAATTTTTATATTTATAATTATTACATTTTTTTTTATTACCTTATTAATTGGTCCTGCAACTTTATTTGATAGATTACTTGTATATTTTTGTATCATTCAAATTCTCATATTTGAAAAACTTTACTTAATAATTAGAGATTTTAGATATAAAGTTACATTTAAATTAATTGTTTTAAGCATATATTTTGGAATTTTATTTATTTGGCTAACTTTTGCTGACCATAGAAATTCTTGGATCCCGTATCAAAATTTGATGATGTTATGAAAATATTAATTTTCTCAAATACTATTTGGAGTATTTATAACTTTAGAAAA
>CACNND010000042.1 GCA_902621725.1 uncultured Alphaproteobacteria bacterium
AAATAACTATAATTTGGTATGAGGAAAGTCTAATTAAATATTTTCTAAATAATATAAATAGAGCTAATAATAAGAGAAAAGTAATTAGATGTGCTCCTAAAGTATTAAATAATAAAATATCAAATAATATTCCATATAAAAACGAAATGACAAAAAGATAATAGTGATAATGATAAAATATAACATAAATAATTGTTAGATGAAATAATACATAAAAAACCGCATTTATATGGTGAAACTGTATGAAAGAATTAACGGAAATTGAAAAACTAATAATTAAAATAATATTTAGTTTAATTGAAGAGTTTAGAAATTTGGAAATCTCCATTATTGTGAAGTAACTATTTGTAAATAATCAATATTTTCAAAATCAACAAATGGCAGCACAAAAAATCTATCTTTTTCTACTTTAGAAACTTTACCAACTAATAAATCGACAGGGAAAATTTGTGCTGTACCACTAGTAACTACAATATCTCCCAATCTGGGCATTTCATTTTCCTTTATAAAAGAACTAACCAAATGTTTACCATCACCACTTCCAGAAAGAAGAGAAAATATTTCATCAGAAATCAATTTTACTGAAATTGATAAACTTGGATCAGTTAAAAGTATGACTCTAGAATTTTTAGCATTAGTATCGATCACTTTTCCAACTAAACCTCTTTCATTAATAGCAGTCATATTTTTTTTAATCTTATCTTCATAACCAGCGTTTAAATTTATTAACTTATTGTAAATTGTATCGTTTCGATTAATTAAAGATGCTGTTTTTACTAATTTTAAATTATTATCTGTAGCATTTAATAACCTTTTTAATACTTTGTTTTCACGAGAATTTTGTATTGCAAGTGTTTGCCATTTTTTTAAACGTATTATTTCTTCTTGAAGAAGTTTATTTTCAAATTTTAAACTTTTAAATTGATTATATTCTTCAACTAAATTTGAAAAAACTTTAATTGGTGCTGTGATAAATTTTGTCGTAGGAACAACAACAGATTGGGAAATATTTTTAATGCCATTTATTATATATAAGTCTGTTTTCGAGAATAAAACTAAAAAAAAAGAAAGTGTTATTATAGAAATAATAACAAAGTTTTTTAATATATTTGATAATTGAAAAACTTTTACTTGAAACTTAGGTGCCATAAAAAGTACTAATCTGTAGCAAATATATCACTTAGCTTTGATTTTTCTTCTAATGCTTGTCCAGTACCCATTACAACACACAACAATGGATCTTCTGCTATAGAAACAGGTAAACTTGTTGACCTCCTTAAAACTTTATCTAGATTGTGTAATAAAGAACCACCTCCAGTTAACATTATTCCACGCTCAACAATATCAGCAGACAATTCAGCGGGCGTTTGCTCTAAAGCTCTTTTAATAGTGTCAATAATTTGGGCAACTGGTTCGGCAAGTGCTTCGGCTATTTGTCTTTGTGAAATGCTAATTTCTTTTGGTAAACCTGTAATTAAATCTCTTCCTTTGACACTCATTGATCTACCATCACCATCATCCGGAGGACTAGCAGAACCAATATCTTTTTTCATTCTTTCAGCTGTTGTTTCACCTATAGCTAATTTATGAGTTGTTCTCATATATTCCATGATTGCTTCGTCAAATCTATCACCAGCAGACTTAACTGACGTTGAGTTAACAACACCACCTAATGACAAAACTGCTACTTCAGATGTTCCACCACCTATATCTACTACCATAGATCCAGTTGGTTCAGCTACTGGAAGACCAGCTCCAATTGCAGCTGCAACTGGTTCTTCAATAAGGTACACTCTTCTTGCTCCTGCTGCATCGGCTGACTCTCTAATTGCTCTTCTTTCAACATTAGTTGCACCAGAAGGTACACAAATTACTATTTGAGGATTTGATATGGATCTACCTTTATGTACTTTCTTTATAAAACTCTTGATCATCTGTTCTGCAACATCAAAATCAGCAATAACACCATCCTTCATAGGTCTGATAGCTTTAATTTTTCCTGGAGTTCGACCTAACATTTGTTTAGCCTCATTACCTACAGCTAATACCTGTGTTCTGCCTTCATTTTCTATAGTAGCTACTACCGAAGGCTCATTAAGAATAACACCTTCTCCCTTTACATAAACTAAAGTATTCGCAGTGCCTAAATCAATAGCCATATCTTTAGAAAACAAACTGAAAAAACGATCAATCACCATTTTATTAAACCCCTTCTATTTTTAAACTTGCTGAATTCTCATTAATAGATTTAGTTTTTTTAAATATCAATCTATTTAAAGCATTTATATAAGCTTTTGCTGAAGCAACAATGATATCTGGATCACTTCCCTTTGCTTGAGATGAAAGATTATCATCTTCTAGTCTTACAGTCACTTCACCTTGTGCATCTGTTCCAGCAGTAATTGCATTAACTTGATAAAGTTTTAGTTTGAATTCTGTTCTAGTAAGTTTTTTAATTGCATTAAATGTAGCGTCTACAGGACCATTGCCATTTATTTTAGTATTCTCCACTTTGTTGTTTATTTCTATCTTTAATTTAGCTTCAGCTTTTTCAACAGATCCAGCATTTACTTCCAATGATACAAATTTAATGTGTTCATCATATGACGAAGTTCTATCCTCCGCTAATGCTATTATATCTTCTTCAAATATTTCTTTTTTCTTATCTGCTAAATCTTTAAATCTTCCGAACAATTCCATTAACGTGTTATCACCAACTTCATAACCTAGTTCTTTTAATTTTTCTGAAAATGCGTGTTTACCAGAGTGTTTACCAAGAACTAGTGATGATTTATTGAGACCTATTGATTCTGGTGTCATTATTTCATACGTACCTGCGTGTTTAAGCATTCCATCTTGATGAATTCCAGCTTCATGAGCAAAAGCGTTGGCACCTACTATTGCTTTGTTTGGTTGCACTGGAAAACCTGTAATTGATGAGACTAATCTAGAAGCTTTCATAATAGACTCTGTTTTTATATCTGTATGATAAGGCATTAGATCTTTTTTTACTTTTAAAGTCATAACAATTTCTTCTAATGATGAATTCCCAGCCCTTTCACCCATACCATTAATTGTACACTCAACTTGCCTTGCCCCTTCTTTAATAGCGGCAACATTATTTGCTGTTGCCAAGCCTAAGTCATTATGTGTGTGTGTAGAAAGAATTGCTTTATCTATATTTGGCACATTATTTTTTACATTTTTAAAAATTCTACCAAACTCTTCTGGAAGTGTATAACCAACAGTATCAGGGATGTTAATAGTTGAAGCACCAGAGTTAATAGCAAGCTCTATACATTGATATAAAAATTCTAACTCTGATCTTCCACCATCCTCACAGCTCCATTCAATGTTATCGCAAAGCTTTCTTGCGTGAGACACAGTTTTTTGAATAGCCTCTAAGACTTCTTCCTCAGTTTTCTTTAATTTATATCTCATATGTAGAGGACTAGTTGCAATAAAAGTATGAATTCTTGGAGACTTAGCATGTTGTACTGCCTCCCAAGCACGATCAATATCTTTAAAGCTTGCTCTTGCTAAACCAGCTATTGTTGAATTTTTAACCTGCTTGCTGACCTCAGAGACTGCCTCAAAATCACCATTAGAAGCAATTGGAAATCCTGCTTCAATAATATCAACCCTCATTGAATCAAGTACTTCAGCTATTTGAAGTTTTTCATCTAAATTCATTGATGCGCCTGGAGATTGCTCACCATCTCGTAGAGTTGTATCAAAAATATAAATTTTTTCAGTCATTTATTTAATTATACACTAATCAAAATTTAATTAAACTTTCATCTAATTTTTCGATTTATCAACCATTTTTCCTTCAGCAATCCATGGCATTAAAGTTCGCAACTTTTCTCCAACTGCTTCAATTGGATGTTCAGCTTGTTCTTTTCTCATTACTTTAAATTTAGTTTGACCACTCTGATGTTCCTGCATCCATTCTTTAGCAAATTGACCAGATTGAATTTCAGAGAGAATTTTTTTCATTTCTTTTTTTGTTTCATCAGTAATAAGTCTCGGACCTCTTGAATAATCTCCATACTCAGCTGTGTTTGAGATTGAATATCTCATGTTTGCCATTCCACCCTCATACAAAAGATCAACAATAAGTTTGACTTCATGTAGACATTCAAAATATGCCATTTCAGGAGCATATCCTGCTTCAACAAGAGTTTCGTAACCAGCTAAAATTAAATGTGTTAAACCTCCACATAAAACAGATTGTTCTCCAAAAAGATCTGTTTCACATTCTTCTTTAAATGTAGTTTCTATAATTCCGGCACGTCCACCACCAATTGCAGATGCATAAGCAATTCCTATTTCAAGAGCATTTCCTGAGGGATTTTTATCTACAGCAACCAAACAAGGTACACCTGCACCCCTTACGTATTCGGCTCTTACTGTATGACCAGGGCCTTTAGGTGCAACCATTATTACATCAATACCTTCTTTAGGTTTAATTAAGTCAAAGTGAATATTTAATCCATGAGCAAATGCAATTGTTGTGCCCTCTTTAATATTTTCAGAAATATCATTTTTATAAATTTCAGATTGAAGCTCATCAGGTGTTAACATCATAATAACATCAGCCCAACTTGCAGCTTCTGCAGGGGTCATTACTTTGAAATTAGCTTGTTCCGCTTTACTTCTTGAATTTGAACCTTCTCTTAATGCAATTGAAACATTTTCTATTCCAGAATCTCTCAAGTTCATTGCATGTGCATGACCT
>CACNND010000043.1 GCA_902621725.1 uncultured Alphaproteobacteria bacterium
ACATCTGCTTCACTATTTTTTATACTCTTAATTATTTTTCCTAATCTTTTACTAATATCATCGTTTTTCATTCGATTTTGAAAATTCATTTGAAAAACTTCAATATTAATAATTTTTTCGTGGGTATTTTTTACTTGTAAAAAATTTTTGTGAATGAAAAAAATAACAAAAAGTGGAAAGATACAAATAGATATAAATGAAATTAATTCAAATCTTGAAAAAGTACGTTTAACAAATAGATAGGGAAGACAAAAAATTTGAATTATTAAGAAACTAGTAAGAAATGTTCCAAAATTTTTAATTAATACGAGTAAAATATCATTATTAGATATTACCAAAGAAAATATAACCCAGGGAAAGCCATATAGTATTTTTGACGCAATAAATTCATTAATCGAAAAAATTAATGGTAATATAAAAGTCATAGATAAGATTTTGTTGAAATTTACTATAGTTAAAAGAACTATTGCAAATATAGGAGCCAGTAAAATTATTAAAAAAATAAAAAAGAAGTTTTTGGTTTCTTCAAAAACAAAAAATGGATTTTTAAGCCAAAATAGTACACTTAAGTAAAAGCTAAATCCTAAACAAAAACCACTAACGAATAAATTTGATTTACTTAAAGAACTGCTATTATTTTCAAGATAGTAACATAAATACGGGAAAACTATAAAACCTAAAGGTAGTAAAAAATATGGAGGAAATAATAAAGATATTAAAAAACCACAAATTAAAAAAACTAAAATGTTCAATTATTTTTTTTTATCTCTAATGTATCAATTTTTCTATTTGTAGACTTTAAGATTTTAATAACTAATAAGTTATCTATCTTGATTATTTCATTATTTTTTGGGATTCTGTTAATAATAGAATAAACTAAACCACCTACAGTAAAGACTTCTTCTTCCTCAGTTCTTGTAATTTTTATCTTAAAATATTCTTCAAGATCATCAAGTCTATAACTTGAATTTACAATAATAGAATTATTTGTAACTTTTAAAACATGATCATTATTATCTTCTGCATCATGTTCATCCTCAATCTCTCCAACAATCTCTTCAACTAAATCCTCAATTGTAACAAGACCATCTACCCCTCCAACACCGTCCACAACTAAACCAATGTGTATTTTAGATGATCTCATTGTGCTTAGTAAATCTAATATTGGTGATTTAGGTGCAACATAGAGAACTTCTCTGAGAATGGAGTCCAATTCAAATGTTTCATGACTTTGTTTTATAAAATCTTTAATATGAAAAAAACCAACAACATTATCAATATTTTGTTTAAATACAGGCATTCTTGAGTGGCTTTCTTCTTTTATTACATTTAGAATTTGTGAATAAGATTGTTCATAATCAACTGCAACAATCTCACTTCTTGGCACCATTAAATCCTCAACGCTTTTATTATTTAGTTGCATGATATTTTTTATTAATATCTTTTCATTATTGTCATCTAATTCATTTTGTTCATCATTCTGACCATCATTAGCAATAAAATTCAAGATATCTTCTTTCGTTGAATTATTAGTTAATAATTTTTTTATGATCCAGTTTTTCCAACTATTTGATTTTTCAAAATTATTTTTAGTCATTAGTTAATATATGGGTTTTTTATTGATAATTTTTTTAATATTTTAATTTCTTCTTTTTTCATTTTTTCAAATTGTATTAAATTCTTATGATTATATCCATTAATATGAAGCACACTATGAATTAATAGGTGATTAAAATGTTCGTACAAATTTATTTTATTTTTTTCTATATATTTCTCTATTACATCTATTGAGAAAAAAATATCACAATATAAGATATTTCCAAGAAATTTATTTTGATTTTTGGAAACAAAAGTTAAAACATCAGTATCTTTGTTATTTTTTTTATATTTTTTATTAAGTTTAATCATATTTTTTTTTTCTGACAAAATTAAATTTAGATATATCAAATAATCCCTGTCAAAATATGAATACATAATTTTTATTGTTTGATTTGTTAAATGCTTGATCTTTAACATTCTTCTAGACCATTTTCTAGAATGCGAGAAAAAATTAAGTGTTACTTTTTTTTTCATAGGCGTTGATTATTTTTTTTACTAAATCATGTCTGACGACATCTTGTTCATCTAGCTCAATAAAACCAATATCGTTTATATTTTTTAATTTTTTCAAAGCATCTCTTAGACCTGAGTCACGTTCACTAACAAGGTCAATTTGTGTAATATCTCCAACAATAATCATTTGACTATTTTTACCTAATCTTGTTAAGAACATTTTCATTTGTGTTTTGGTTGTATTTTGAGCCTCATCAAGGATAATAAAACAATCTTCCAACGTTCTTCCACGCATAAAAGCAATGGGAGCTATTTCAATAATATTATTTAATATTTTTTTCTCAACTTGCTCTGCTGGGAGCATGGAATATAAAGCGTCGTAAATAGGTCTCAGAAAAGGGTCAACTTTTTCTTTTAAATCTCCTGGCAAAAAACCAAGTTTTTCCCCTGCCTCTACCGCAGGTCTAGACAAAACAATTTTTTTAACCTTTCCTTCTAATAATTGTGAAACTGCTTTAGCTACTGCTATATATGTTTTTCCTGTTCCAGCAGGACCGATAGCGAAAGTAATATTTTTATTTATTAGTAGGTTAAAGTAAATTTGTTGATTAATTGTCCTTGGGATAATTTTTCTTTTTTTTGTTTGTATAAATAAATCTGATTCAGATTTTTTAGGTTCATTTAGCACTATTAAACTTGTACTATCTCTAATTTTGTCCTCATCTATTTCTGCTCCTTTTTTAGCTTGTTCAAATAAATTTAGAATAGTTTCCTTTGTTTGTATAATAGATTTTTTATTTCCAGATATTTTTATTTTATTACCTCGATAGAGTATTTTTACATCATTCATTTTTTCAATAATAGATAGATTAGAGTCATTTACTCCAAATAAATTACTTAATATTGTGTTGTCATCTAACTCTAACTCCAGGTTATCCATATTCTTAGCTAAACTTGGCATTCTAGAGCAAAATTAGTTGCTTTAACAATTTTAACATTCATTATTTTATTTAAAAGTTTTTCCTTTGAATTAATATAGGTACTTTGATTATAAATTGTTCTACCAACAAATTGATCTTGATGTCTTCCTTTTTTTTCAAATAATACTTCAACTTTTTTATTAATAAATGTTTTATTATAATATTTCTGCTGTTGGTTTAATAAAGATTGCAGAGCACTTAAACGTGCTTTTTTATCTAATATACTAATATTATCTTTATTTTGTGCAGGTGTTCCTGGTCTTGGACTATAGATAAATGAATAAGCAATTACAAAATTAACTTTTTCAATAAATTTCATTGTATCTTCAAAATCTATATCTGTTTCTTCTGGATAACCAACAATAAAATCAGATGATAGGGCAATATCAGGACGAACATTTCTAATTTTTTCTACAATTTTTAAATAATCATCAACTGTGTGTTTTCGGTTCATCTTTTTTAAAATTTTATCTGAACCAGATTGAATAGGTAGATGAAGAAAAGGCATTAGTTTTGTATTATCAGCATGGGCACTTATTAGAGAATCTTTCATATCTATAGGATGTGATGTCATATATCTAATCCTCTTGATTTCTTGCACTTCACTTATTTTATTTATTAAATAAGCTAAATCTTTTGATTTTCCGTCAGGACCTTCGCCATGATAAGCATTAACGTTTTGGCCTAGCAAAATTATTTCTTTAATTCCATTCGATACATATTTTTTTGTCTCTTCAACTATATCGTTAACGGGTCTAGAAAATTCAGGCCCCCTGGTGTATGGGACTACACAGAAAGAACAAAATTTATCACATCCTTCTTGAATAGATAAAAATTCAGATGATAAATTTGAAGAATTAAAAATCAAATTTTTAAATTTTTCATTTTGTAAAAACTCGCTATTTTCTATTTCATCTACGTTATCAATCATATCAGGTAGTTTGTGATAAGATTGAGGTCCTACAACATAATCAACTGAAGGAGATCTTTTTTTTATCTCAAGTCCTTCCGCTTGAGCTACACAACCTGCAACAACTAACTTCATATTGTGTTTTTTATCTTTAATTTTTTTGACTCGGCCAATATCAGAGTAAACTTTCTCAACTGCCTTTTCTCTTATATGGCAAGTATTCAAAACAGTTAAATCTGCTTTTGAAATATCGTCCGTTATTTTATATCCCTTATCAGAAAACAAATCTTTAATACGATTACTGTCATATACATTCATCTGACAACCATATGATTTTATATAAATATATTTGTCACTCATGATTAATTTTTTTTATAAAGCATTTTGCATGAATATTTTTATCATTATATTTATAATAGTTATGTCTAAATTTTAAAAATACAAAGTTATTTTTTTGGTAAAAACTTATCGCATCTAAATTATCCTCAGCAACTTCAATGTAAATCTGAGAAAATTTTACAATATTTGTTTCTATATAATTTAATAATTTTGTAGCAATTTGTTTTCTTCTTAGATGTTTTGAAACAAATAAAATATAAATTTCTAAATCATAATCTTTATCATTCTTAATTTTGTCACTAATTAA
>CACNND010000044.1 GCA_902621725.1 uncultured Alphaproteobacteria bacterium
CTATTGAAGGTTTTAAAATTCATCCTAATTTTGGAAAAGTTTTTGTTATTGGACTTGGATGCGAATGTGCCCAAATAAGTTTGTACAACAATGATCAGGAAAAAAGAAATATTGAATATTTGAATATTCAAGATGAAGGTGGAACAAATGAAATAATAATGAAAGTAACTTCAAAAATTATTAATCAACTAAATGAAATTAATAGTATTTCTAGAACAAATATACCCATTTCAGAACTAACAGTTGCTTTGCAATGTGGTGGTTCAGATTCGTATTCTGGGATAACTGCAAATCCTGCACTAGGCTTTGCTTCAGATATGATTATTGATCATGGTGGAACAACATTACTATCAGAGACTCCAGAAATATATGGAGCAGAACATTTATTATTTGAAAAATCATTAAACGAAAAAAATATAGAAAAACTAAATAAACAAATTGAATGGTGGAAAAAATATGTTGCTAGCAACGATAGCACATTAGACAATAATCCAAGTCCTGGTAATAAAAAAGGAGGTTTAACTACAATTCTGGAAAAATCATTAGGTGCAGTATCCAAAGCTGGAAATAGAAATATGGTTGATGTTCTCGATTATGCTGAACAGGTAAAAACCAAAGGTTTTAACTTTATGAATTCTCCAGGTTACGATCCTGTATCTGTAACTGGTCAAGTTGCTTCTGGTGCTAATGTTATTTGTTTTACTACTGGTCGAGGTTCGTGCTTTGGATTTAAACCCACTCCAAGTATTAAAATAGCAACAAATACAAATATGTATAATAAACTTAGTGAAGATATGGACATCAATGCTGGTACTATTATGGATAACGTTGCAAGCGTTAATGAAGTTGGCAAAGAAATATTTGATAAAATAATTTCAGTTGCATCGGGTGAAAAATCAAAGAGTGAAATAAATGATTATGGTGATGATGAATTTAATCCTTGGATAATTGGAGCAACGCTATAAATTTATAAATCACCTTTAAAGGCGTTAATATACATTTTTAAAAAATCTTCTGCGTTAACTTGTATAGGATTTGTACTTGTTGATGGATCATTAAAAGCCATTAAACTCATTTTTTCTAAATTTTTGTCATCATCAATTATTTCACTTAAAGTATGAGGAATATTTAAATTAGATCTAAGCTCTAAAATCCAATCCATAAAATTATTAAATGTTGCTGATTTTAAATTTATATATCTTGAAATATCAATAATTTTTTCTTCAATTCCTTTTTTATTATATTTTAAAACATATGGCATAAATACTGCATTGGTTAATCCATGATGTGTATTATAAATTGCACCAACAGGGTGACTTAAAGAATGGATAGCACCTAAACCCTTTTGAAAAGCTATTGAACCCATAGACGAAGATGCTAGCATATGCGATCTAGCTTCTAGATTTGATCCATCATTAAAAGCAAGAACAAGATTATTTTTTACTAATCTAATGCCCTCTAATGCAATACCTTGCGAATAAGGATGAAAAATATTCGACAAATATGCTTCTAAGCAATGAGCTAGCGCATCCATTCCTGTAAAGGCTGTTAGATTTGCAGGAAGTGGAATTGTCAAATTTGGATCAAGGATAACAATTGATGGAAGCATTTTTGGATGGAAAATTATTTTTTTTTCTTGTGTTTGTTCGTTAGTAAATACTGACGCTCTTCCAGTTTCAGAACCTGTTCCAGCTGTAGTAGGCAGAGCAATTATAGGAAAAATTGAATCTGCATTAGCTCTAGTCCACCAGTCACCAATATCTTCAAAATCCCAGATTGGTCTTTCTTGCTTGGCCATGAATGCAATTGCCTTTCCTGTATCCATACCCGAGCCTCCACCAACAGCTATTACTCCATCATGTTTATTTTCATTAAATACTTTTACACCATCTTCAACATTCTTACCTGTAGGATTTGATTTAACATCACTATAAACAATTGCCTGTTTATCTAAACAATCATTTAACTTATTAATAATGTTTGTTTTTAAAATTCCATTATCAGTAACAATTAATGGTTTTTGAATATTTAATTCTTCACAGGCTTTTTGTATTTCTTTTATTCTATCAACACCAAACCAGATTGTAGTAGGATAATTCCAATTAATATTTTCCATAATCTTAAATATTTCTTATATGGTAGCTTTTTGCTCTTGTTAAATGATCAAATCCTAGAACAGATAAAGTAACGCCAATTCCTGTATCTTTTACACCGGTCCATGCTAAGCCGGGATCTAAGTAATCACATCTATTCATAAAAAAAGTTCCTGTCTCAACATTTTTTCCAAAATTTTCTGCAAAAGACTTATCATTTGTCCAAATACTTGCTGTTAACCCATAAGAACTATCATTCATTAGAGATAAAGCTTCATTTTCATTTTCTACTTTCATTATTCCAACTGAAGGACCAAATATTTCTTCCATCATATATTTCATCGAATGATCGACATTAATGAGTGCACTTGGGCTTACATAACAATTATTACCATCATCTAAATTAAATTTTTTGTTATCTATAATGTTCTTTCCACCTTGACTAATTGCGTTGTTAACTTCAGATCTAATATTATTTGCAGCAGATTGCTTCACTACTGGACCTAAATTTGTCTCCGTCTCTAATGGATTTCCTAAAACATATTTCTCAGTTACATCTTTAAATTTTTCTATAAATGTATTGTATATTTTTTTATCAACATAAATTCTTTCAATGCCACAACAAGATTGACCAGAATTGAAATATGATCCATCAACTAAATTTTCAACAGCATGATCTAAGTCACAATCAGCTCTAACATAAGCAGGATCTTTTCCACCTAACTCTAAACCAGCTCCAATAAATCTGGTGCCTATAGATTTTTTTATTTGTTTTCCGCCACTTACAGAACCTGTAAATAAAACATGATTAATCCTTGAATCTGAAATTATTCTTGAAGTTTGATCATGATCTAAATGTAAATACTGAAAAATATTTTTAGGCAATGAAGATTGTTTAGCTGCCTCATATAATTCTTCAGCACAGAGTGGTGTTTGAGAAGAATGTTTTAATATAACTGCATTACCTGCAAGTAAACTTGGTACAATTGAATTAACAGAAGTGTTGAAAGGGTAATTCCATGGTGCAATTACAAATATAGTTCCTAGTGGTTCTTTTTTTATATAATTATCAAATTCATCATTTTTAATTGAAACAACTCTTGATAATGCTCTATCAGCATTTTCAATCATATAACGAGCTCTTTCTTCAAAACCTCGCATCTCTCCTGGGCACTGTGCTATAGGTCTGCCTATTTGCTTACATAAATTACTAGAAACATCCTTATTTTTTAAAAATATTTCTACAAAATTTAAAACTGACTTTTTTCTTTCTTCTAGAGATATATTTTTCCAATGTTCTCTTACAGAATAGGAATTGCTGAGACTTTTTTCAATATCTTCTTCTGTTGCATATTCTCTTTTAACTAAGACGGAGTTGTCTATTGGAGTAATAGTCTCAAACATTTAGTACAATTAACCTCGTTCAAAATATCTTCGTAATTGCCAATCATTAACTGAACCATCATAATCTTTTTGCTCCCATTCAGCAGCATGGATATAATGATCAAGTACATCTTGTGGAAATATCTCTTTTAAAAATTTAGATTTTTTAGCAAGTTGGATTGCTTCGTTAAGTGTTTTAGGAACTTCATTTACTTTTTTCTCATATATATTCCCTGAATAAGGTTTATCTAATTTAAGTTTATTTTTAATACCGTATAAACCAGCACCAACTAAAGCTGCAAAAGAAAGATAAGGATTAACATCCGCTCCTGGGACTCGACATTCAATTCTTATGGATGAGCCATGACCAGCTAGCCTAAACCCTGCAGTACGATTATCAATGCCCCAAACAGATTTTGTAGGAGCAAATGATCCATCTTGAAATCTTTTATAAGAATTAATATTTGGTGCTAAAAAAATTGAAATATCTGGTAATAATTTAATTTGTCCCGCAAGATAACTTTTAAAAATATCAGACATT
>CACNND010000045.1 GCA_902621725.1 uncultured Alphaproteobacteria bacterium
TTCCTCCAATCTGTAGGTAGTTTATTATTATTTTTTACGAAATAAGTAAACAAAGTAGATATAACCTTTTTTGAATACTGTCTCTTATCTGATAAATGACTATGATTATAAACTCTTTCAAACAAAAAATTTTTAATTATGTCACAATTTTTCTTCATTTCATTTGAAAATGAAACAATGAAATTATTTTTTTTATGAATAGCATCAATAGAATTGATATTATTTTCAATTAAATTTTTTTTTGTAGTCTCATGTATATCATTTATCATACTAGATATGGAATTTCTTAAAACTTGATACACGAGAAGTTTATTCGGAATATCTTTATAGTGATCTCTTAAATCAATTATAATTTTTTCAAAAAAATTTAACTCAGCAATATCATCTAATGATATTAAATTTGCTCTAATAGCATCCTCTACATCGTGATTATTATAAGCAATATCATCAGATATGCTCGCTATCTGTGATTCTAAATAAGGTTGATCAGTTAAATTTAGATCATGTAATTTTGAATAATTTTCTAGGTGATAAGGTAAATGACCAGTTAAAATTCCATTATGTTTTATTATTCCCTCTAAGCTTTCCCATGTAAGATTTAATCCATCAAAATCAGGGTGTCTTTTTTCAATGAATGTTAAAACTCTCAAAGTTTGATCATTATGATTAAAACCTCCAAACTTTTTCATTGAATTATCAAGTGCATCTTCGCCAATATGACCAAAAGGAGGATGACCTAAATCATGTGCAAGAGCAACTGTTTCACCTAAATCTTCATCTAATTCAAGTAATCTACAAATTGATCTTGATATTTGTGCAACTTCCAAAGAATGAGTTAGTCTAGTCCTAAAATAATCACTCTCACTTTCAATAAAAACTTGGGTTTTGTGCTTTAATTTTCTAAATGAATTAGAGTGAATAACTCTAGCTCTATCTCTTTCAAATGGATTTCTCAAATCATCATCTAGCTCATTGTATAATCTTCCATTTGAATTATCAGGATTGGAAGCTAAATGTTTGAACATAAGAAAATTTATATTATAATTGTAAAAAAATAACTAATAACAATATTTAGATAAATGGACAATATAATTGAAGTAACGGAAAGTGCTCAGAATCATATCAACAAGATACTTCTCTCTGAAAAATCTAGCTATTTCAGAATTACCGTATTAGGTGGTGGTTGTGCTGGATTTCAATATAAATTTGATTTTTCAGATAAACCAAATGATGATGATTTAATCTTTAATTATAAAAATGCTGATGTATTGATAGATAAAACATCAATTGAATTAATAAAAGGATCGAAAATTGATTATGTTAATGAACTGATTGGATCATCATTTAAAATTTCTAATCCACTAGCATCTTCATCATGTGGATGTGGTACTTCTTTTTCAATATAAATGAAAATTACTACCTGGAATGTAAATTCAGTTAATGCAAGAATAGAACATTTAATAAAATTTATAAAAAAAGATCAATCAGATTTGTATTTAATTCAAGAATTAAAATGTACAAATGAAAGTTTTCCTAGAGAGGAATTAGAAAATATTAATTATAAATGTTATATAAATGGGCAAAAGGCTTGGAATGGAGTAGCCATACTCAGCAAAGAGAGTATTGAAATTTCAAATTTAAATATTCCTAATTACCAAGATATAAATTCTAGATTTATTGAAACAGAAATATCTGTAAAAAATATAAAAAATAAAATTAAATTAATAAATATTTATCTTCCAAATGGAAACCCTATTGAATCAGAAAAATTTGATTACAAAATTGATTGGATGATAAATTTTAATAAATATATCAAACAATTAATTGATAATAATCAACCTATTATTATAGGTGGAGATTTTAATGTAATACCAAGCGATGAAGACGTTTATTCACCAGAAAATTTTAAAAATGATGCCTGCGCTCATCCATTAACAAGAGAAAAATTTAGATATCTTTTAAATTTAGGTTTTGTTGATACAGTTAAATACTTTGTTGATGGAAATACAAACTGGACTTTTTGGGGTTACAGGGGTGGAAATTGGCAAAAAGGTAATGGTCTTAGAATTGATCATTTTCTTACTACACCAGAAGTAACTGATTTGATTAAGTCAGTTAACGTTAATCGTGAACCAAGAGGATGGGAAAAAGCCTCTGATCACACACCAGTTACGATTGAATTAGTTAATTAATATTAAATGTCAGCGTATGTATGCGTTTCGTCTTTTGCTCCTGGTTGAGTAACAGCACCTTCGTAAGCTGGCCCAACAGTTTGGGAATATTTCCATATAGATCCAGAATTATGATTAGTCTTTCTTGGCTTCCAATCTTTTTTTCTCTTTTCTATTTCTTGATCTGAAAGAGTAACGTTGATTTCGCCCTTAACAGCATCAATAATAATTTCATCCCCATCTTTAAGTAAACCTATCATACCTCCTACAGCTGCTTCTGGTCCTACATGACCAATACAAAATCCTCTTGTGCCGCCTGAAAACCTTCCATCTGTTATTAAAGCAACAGTTTCACCTAATCCTTGCCCATATATTGCACCTGTTGTTGAAAGCATTTCGCGCATACCAGGTCCTCCCTTAGGGCCTTCATATCTAATTATTACAGCATCTCCTGCTTTAATTTCATTTTTTAAAACTGCAGTTAAAGCATCTTCTTCTGAGTCAAAACATTTAGCTTTTCCTTTAAAAGTTAAATTTTTTAAACCTGCTATTTTTGATATGCATCCATCTGGAGCAAGATTGCCCCACAAACCTACAACTGAACTATTTTCACTAATTGGATTATCACATTTATAAACAACATCTTGATTTGTAGGGAATATTACTTCTTTATGATTTTCAGCTATTGTTTTTCCTGTAACAGTTATACAGTCTCCGTTTATATAACCACCATCTAATAAAGATTTAATAACAACTGGCACACCTCCTACATCATATAAATCTTTAGCAACGTACTTTCCGCCAGGTTGCATATCTCCGATATAAGGAGTCGAATTATAAATTTCTACAACATCTCTTAATGTAAATTTTAAACCCGCTTCATTAGCTATCGCAGGAAGATGGAGTGCTGCATTAGTTGAGCCTCCAGTAGCTGCAACTACTCTTGCAGCGTTTACTAATGAATCAATAGTTACTATATCCCTTGGTCTTATATTCTTTTCTAATAAATTCATTATAGCTTTACCACTCTTTTCACCATAAGCTTTTCTTTCTTCAGTATTTACTGCTGGTGGCATAGCTGAATTTGTTAGAGCTAGACCAACTGCTTCAGAAATACATGCCATTGTATTTGCTGTAAACTGACCTCCACACGATCCAGCAGATGGGCAAGCAACTTGTTCAATATCTTTTAAATCTTGATCTGAGATAGTTCCAGCAGCATGTTTTCCAACTGCTTCAAAAACATCAATAACAGTAACATCTTTACCCTTGTATTTTCCTGGTAAGATTGAACCCCCATAAATGAATACAGATGGTACATTTAATCTAACCATAGCCATCATTAAACCTGGCAAAGATTTATCGCAGCCAGCAAGTCCGACTATTGCATCATAACAGTGACCTCTCACAGATAATTCAATGGAATCTGCAATAACTTCTCTACTAATAAGAGAGGATTTCATTGCCTCATGGCCCATGGCAATTCCATCTGTTACTGTTATAGTTGTAAATTCTCTTGGTGTTCCTCCAGCATCTTTGACACCTGTCTTCACATGTTGCGCTTGATCCTGAAGAGTAATGTTACAAGGAGCTGATTCATTCCAGGTGCTAACAACACCAACAAATGGTTGATAAATTTCATGTTCTTTCAAACCCATAGCATAATAATAAGATCTATGAGGGGCACTTTTAGGCCCTACACTAACATATCTACTAGGTAGATTAGATTTTCTATTTGAACCCTTATCTTCCATTCTA
>CACNND010000046.1 GCA_902621725.1 uncultured Alphaproteobacteria bacterium
ACAAAACTTATTTCCAACTCTAGTTCGCCAACCTTGTGTTGAGTCTTTAATATCAAAATGAAACCTAGCTCCATTTTTAGGTAAATTTTCTTCTAAACCGTTAATTTTTCTAGTTATATTAATTATTTTGTAAGTTTCTGTTAGTGCATCGGTAAGAGTTTCACCTCCTGATGCTGAGGGGCAATATAAAATATCATTTATAGGAGATAAATAATCAGGACCTGATTTAAGCCCTTCTATTCCATTTTTAATTCCTAAAATACAACCGACATTTCCTGAATTACAATCTGTATCCCAACCTGCTGTATTCACAATCATCATAGTTTTTTGAAAATCATCATCTCCAAATAATAAAGCCATAATAATTAAAGCATGATTGGGTACCATATGGCAGTTACCCAAATATTTATCATATCCGTAATTCTCAGCAATTTTTTCTCTTGCTTGTTCCCAGCCTAAATTTCCTGATCGCCATTCTTGTATGTCAGATATTAATCTAAATATTACTGAATTATCTGGGATAAATTTTTTAGCTTGCTCAATTAACTTTGTTAGATCACTCTCGATAAAGGCCATTGACTCTAGAGCAGCTACAACTTGTGCGCCATAAATTGCCTCTCCATCATGACTAACACTTGCAGCAAGTTTAGCATAATGAACTGCTCTTTCTGGATCTCCAGGAGCTACCATTGCCCATCCATCAATAAAAATTTGAGCCCCAATTTGTTCAGCAATAACCTTACCATTAGTTTTAATTGAACCGCTATCAGGTGCATCGATACCCTGTTTTAAATTTTGAAAAGCTGTATCCTCTGCTGAATGTCCTTTTCCACCCCACCAAAGAATTGTTTTATCTTCAATAATATTATTTAACCACGTTTTACCTATGTCTTTAGCAGTAATATTTTTATTATAATTGCATTCTCTAAAAGCACGTAAAAAGGTAAATGTGCCAGTGATGTCATCATCAGAGACGGGTAACGGGAAATCTAATTTCTCATTTACATAATAATTAATAGGTCCTAATTCCTTCATTATTCTTTCATAAGACCAACCCTCGAATGGACGTCCGAGAAATACGCCAATTATTTTACCCAAAACGCCTGCGTAAACTTTTTCCTCAAAATTTTTATCTAATTTAAAAGTCATTATTCTTTTAAACCTCCACTTGTTAATCCTGAAATAAACCTTCTTTGGAACAACATAAATAAGATAGCTATTGGTGCTACCATCATGATTGCAGCTGCACTTTGTAAAGCATAATTATTTTCAAATCTAGCTTGAAATGAAAATAGAATTGTAGCCATTGGCTTAAAATTTGGATCCGTTATAAAGGTAAGGGCAAATAAAAATTCATTCCAAACTGCTAATCCAATTATTAATCCAGCTGTTAATATAACAGGCCATGATAATGGTAATGCTATTCTAAAAAAAATTTGAAATGTATTCGCACCATCAAGTTTTGCAGCATCAAATAATTCATCTGGCAATCTAATCATATAAGATCTAATTAAAAATGTTGCAAAAGGAGCATTTAATGCAGAATATATAATTATCAGTCCAACATGTGTATTTAATAAACTTAACTCTTTCCAAAGCAGAAACAAAGGAAGTATATAAAGCTGAGCAGGTATACTAATACCAACTAATAAATATATAGCTATTACAGTTGATCCTTTTGGGTTTAATTTTGCTAAACTAAAACCAGCTAACAAAGAGACAGCCAAACATAAAATAACAGATCCAAAAACAAGTTTTGCTGAGTTAAAAAAAATTTTTGTATATTCTCCAGCAATCCAAGCATCTGGAAAATTTTGTAACCTAATTTCAGATGGAGGACCTAAAGGATTTAATCCAAACTCACCAAAAGGCTTAATAGAATTAAAAAATAAAACTAAAATTGGTAGTACAGCTAAAAGCGCAAATAAAATTAATATAAAATGATTTGGTATTGCTTCTTTTCTTCTAAAATTTGAAACTAACATTTATATTTCCCACCCTAGTTTTCTTAAAAGACCAAATACTCCAACAATAAATATTACATAAATAAACATTAAGGTTCCAACTGCAGATGCATAGCCTACATTGAATCTTACAAAGGCATGCGTATAAAGATAGTTAGCAACAACTTCTGAGCTGTAAGCTGGTCCACCTCCAGTTAAAATGTACACATAATCAAATACAGGTACAGACCAAATAATTATAATCATAAGGCTAAAAATAAAAATTGGTCTAATCATAGGTAAGGTTATGTACCTAAATTTTTGAAACTTACTTGCACCCTCTATATCGGCTGCTTCATACAAATGATTATCAACTTGATACATTCCAGTTAAATATATTACGACTAAAAATCCCCAAAAATGCCAGCCATCTACAAAAGCAGCTGCATAAAGTGAAGTTTCTTTGGTCGTAAAAGGAGAAGAGGCTAAAGCTTCTATTCCTATAGACTCAAAAAAACCACCTAATCCATGAATAGGATGGAAAAGATATTTCCAAATTTGACAATTAACTACACTTGCGAGCATATAAGGAAAAAAGAATGCTAAACGATAAAACATTTGACCACGTTTAATTCCTGTAAGCAGATAAGCACACATAAGTGCTATACAAACTGGTACTGTTAAAAAAATAATTGTCCATAAGATATTATGAAAAATAGCTTTCATAAAATATCTATCGTCAAAGAGTTCTATAAAGTTTTCAAAACCAACATAATTTATTTTACCTAATCCACTCCAATCAGTGAGACATAATGCGAGACTTAAAATAGATGGAATTCCTATTACAAATAAATGAATAAATACCACTGGTATTACAAAATACCAAGCAATGTAACTTTTCTTAGATAAAAAATTCATTAGATTATGTTTAAAAGAAAATTATAAAAAAACGAAGCTCTTTGAGCTTCGTTTTTAAAATATATTTTAGTCTCTTAATGGAACAGGCAATGTTTCATTTTTCTTTCTTGCCTTATCCCACATTTTTTGATGATCATACATGAAGTCTTCTACAGATATATCACCTGCCCATACAACCTCCATATCTTTCCAGATATGAACACCTGGCTCAGCTGGCCAAAAAGTCCATGTGCAATATCCATAATTACCTTCTCCTGTAATTCTAGCATACTCGTTTAAGTAACTAGTTACTTGAGGAGATATAGTGTTAGGAATATCACTTTCATCAAGTAATAGTGGTACTACGAATTCTCCAAATTGGAAGTCACTAGCAATATCAATTACGACATCTTTATTAGACATAATCCAATTTAAAACATCAATTGCACCGTCTTTATTTTTTGCAGCAGCATTTACTGACATTGTAGTACCAATTGCAATCATAAAGTTTGGTCCAGTTGAGTTAGATGACAGAGATGGTAAAGGAGCCCAACCCCATTCATCACCGGATTGACCAATACCTAAACTTGTTGCTTGGAATGTCCAAGTTCCAATTGTCATCATTGCTGCTCCACGAGTAGCAAATTGTGCATGAAAATCATCCCATCCAATAGCATAGTAGTTTTCGAGACTACCAGACCACCAGCCTTCATCAACCATATGTTTTTTAAGAAGTTCTAATGCCTCAACAAATACTGGATCAGTCCATTCTCTTTCACCGGTAATTGCTTCGTAAACAGCTTGAGGACCAGCATAATTGTTTAAATAAATTCCAACTAAATGTTCGTGGGTTGGTTGCCAACCAGAAGAACCGTATGTGTAAACATCCATCCCTTTAGCTTTAATTTTGCCAGCTACATCTTCTAATTCTTCTAATGTAGTTGGAACTTTCCATCCATTTTCCTCAAAAAGAGTTTTGTTATAAAGCATTATCATTGACTCATGAGTTTTAGGAATAGCATATAAACTTCCTTCAAAAACTCCTGAACTATATG
>CACNND010000047.1 GCA_902621725.1 uncultured Alphaproteobacteria bacterium
ATTTATATAGAGGTATTAAAATTACTGCTCCCGAAAACATATTAATTGCTAAGAGTATATATAAGCTCGTATTTTTAGCTGGAAATTTAAAACGTGCGTATGCGTAAGCTGCAGGAATAACAAAGATAAGAGTTAGTATAGCAACGCAGGAAGCCAGAAAAAAACTATTAAAGATATATCTTCCAAGCATTGGTACCGTATTCCACATTTCTTGATAAGCCCAAAAAGATAAATCATCTGAATAAAATTGGTATGGTGAGCGAAATAAATGATCTAAAGGTCGAAGCGATGCATAAAACATTTCGATAAAAGGCAAAAGAATAAAAGTCATGAAGACAAAGATACCAAAATAGATCAATATTTTTTCAAAAGGATTATATTTATTCATGAGAAATTTTCTTATTAATTCTAGCAAGCAAAGCTAGATAAAAGCCTGCAAATAACATTAATAAAATCATTACAACTACAGCTCTAGCAGCTCCTCTTCCAAATTTATAATTTCCTAATGCTTGCTTATAGGTGTCGATAATTAATGTAGTTGTAGAACCTCTTGGCCCACCTTCTGTCAATATCCAAATTATTTCAAATGAGTTGAATGTCCAAATAGCAGATAATAATGACATTGTAATAATTACTGGAGTGATTTGAGGTAATGTAATTTTAAAAAATCTATCCCATCTTGAAGCACCATCACAATAAGCAGCTTCATACAAATCTCTTGGCACACCCTGCATTGCAGCTAGAAAGAAAACGGTTACCATTGGTGTTCCAACCCAAACATCTGCAATAATTGTAGAAATAAAGGCACTTTGTTTGTAAGCAAGAAATCCAAAAGGACCGTCCAAAATACCAGTTCGCATACCTACACCTGCTATAATACCAAAGTACCCGTTATATAACCATAACCAGCCAAGCATACCAATTGCAATTGGAACTACCCATGGAGGCATTACAAGTACTCTAAAAATTGATCTTCCTTTTAAATTAGCATTAAGTAAAACAGCTCCAATTAAACCTATAATAAGTTTTAAAGAGACTGAAAAAAACATCCAAACAAATGTTCTGGTCACTATTCCATTAAATTTTTTACTAGAAAACATTTTTTGATAATTTTCTAAACCAACATAATCTTCTCCTGCTAAGCTAGAATTTGTAAAAGATAATCTAATTGTTTCTAATAATGGCCATGCAACAATAAGAATTATATAAAGAGCGGCAGGAGCAATTAGTGCATATGCTATATATGTTTGGGCTGTATATGATTTTAATTTTTGATTCATAATTACTAATTTAATAGAGAGTCGAATTTATCCCAAGTGCTTGTTAAGTCAATTACTTTACCAGTATTTCTAGCTTCGTCAATTTTCATAGCGACAATTCCTGCCTCCATACACTCTATTACACCAACTGGTAATTCTTTATTATTTTTTAATAAATAATTGTTAATGTCTTGAGCCATCATACTATCTGCGCCATAGTGACCTTTAATTTCTTTTCCAAAAGCTGCTCCATAATCTTCATCAATAAGTATATTATTATTTTCATCATGAGCTTTCATAAATCCTCTAACAAAATCTCCCTCGATCATACCTGCAGATCCCATGACTGCAAATCTTCTAAATTCGTCTGGAACTTTCATATTAGTGTGAAAAGATAGTACGGCTTTATTTTCATATTCTATTATTGCTACTTGATGATCGACGATATCAGCATCACTATCAAAAACATTTGATTTTGACTCCCAACCTTTCAGTCTATCTTTTGTATATTGTTCATGAGAACCCTCTGGAATATTATCGGGTATAAAAGATCTTCTTGAACCAAAACTAGCAACTTTAATAGGTCTACTCTTCGTAATCATTGAATAGAAGTCAATGTCATGGCAACATTTTTCCAGCATAAAGCCTCCAGAATATTTTTGTTTTCTTCTCCAGTTTCTCATAAAAAAAGCACCGTGCGAAGGTACGATATGTTCTGAAGCTTCAATGGATATTATATTTCCAATAGCATTTTGATCTAATAATTTTCTGACAGATCTTGCCTGTTGCGAATATCTAAGAACTAAGCCAACGATAATTCTTTCTTTGCCATATTCTTTTATTAATTTTGCTAACTCAAAAGTTTCTTGTTCGCTTATTACTATAGGTTTCTCAGCAAATATTTGTAATCCTGCTCTTAATCCAAGTTTAATATGATCTAAATGTAAATGATTAGGGGACCCTATCATTAACATATCTAATTTCTCTCGATCCAACATTTCGTTTAAACTTGAATATGATTTATTTGGAAAAAAATTATTTTTCTCAGCAAAATCTTTACCTATTGGCTGAGGATCTACATAAGCAACCATTTCAAAATCTGGATTAACTTTTGAAAATTCATTATAAACACCTGCTGTCCTACTGCCAAAACCGACTGCGCCTATTTTCATATTTATTTTACTTTAACATTAAAAATTGTGATATCGCCAGCCTAATTTTTTTAAAAAATCCATAGAATTTAGAAGTGCTGAACGAAATTCTATCCATTTTCTTGAAATTTTTCCTTTCCATGCAACTTCTGATAAAGTTGCTAATCTTGGGTTGATCATTTGATCAAAAAATTTTTTATCTGTAATTGTCTCCGACCACAGTTGACCTTGTAACCCTTTTATCAATTCTGATTTATTTATATCTTTTATTGGGTCCCATTCATGGATATCTTTTACTTCAATAGTTGCAGCCCAACAAATACCTCTTTCTTCAGTTGAGTTATTATACGCCATATCAAAATATGTTTTTTGACCAGGACAAAGTATTGTTTCAAATCCCTTATTTGTAGTTTCTTTTGCAACATCTGAATGCTCCCATGAAAAGATCAAACATGATATATCAATTTTTCCAGCACTTCCACCCACACCATGATCGATATGAGGAGACACTGCCGCCTCATTCCATGCAGCTGTTCTTTTATTTTTTGATTTTAGAAAATCTATTAAAAAATTCATATAGTAATCTTGGTATTCCTCTTGTGATTTAATATTATTTTTTTTCATAAACTCAATAATTGCTGGAGAACCTTCCCATGCATTACTTGGTCTTTCATCAACGCCAACATGAATTACATCATATGAGAAAATATCACTTACTTCATTCAACATATCTTTTAAAAAAGTTACAGTTTTTTCTAAGGAAGGATTTATAGTATTATTCTTATACGAACCAACATCTTCACTAACTATATTTGAAGACTGTTCTCTAAGTTCTGGCATGATTTCTAGTAATGCCCAAGAATGTGCTGGTAAATCAATTTCAGGCATAATCTCGATATTTAATTTTTTTGCATATATAATTAAATCTTTGATATCTTCCTGTGTGTAATATCCGCCATATTTATCATAACCACTTCCGTACAATGGTGGGATTTTAAAATTATATCCTCTGTATCCTCCATTTAATGCTAGATCTGGATATTTTTTAATTTCAATTCTCCACGCTTCGTTATCTGTTAAATGCCAGTGAAATCTATTAAGCTTAAATAATGCCATGTAATTAAATAAACGTTTGATTTCATCAATAGTATAGAATTGTCTTGCACAATCGAGATGCATTCCTCTCCATTGATATTTTGGATTATCGTGTATTGTACAAATT
>CACNND010000048.1 GCA_902621725.1 uncultured Alphaproteobacteria bacterium
TTGTAAAATGATTTTGCCATTTTTGAAAGTTTATTGGCATTTGGTAAATCTGAAACAAGGTCATTAATATAATTCAAATCTTTATATGTATTATCTACAGAAAAAACATATCCTTTGTAACTACCTTTTATAGCTTTATCTGCAATTCTATCTAAAGCTCCTGAATTTCCAGAACCCAATCTAGCAACATCACATAAGAGCTTAATATTAATGTCTAGTTTTTTTGCAGATTTAAAAAATTCTATTACAGTAGTGGTAGTCATTAATGATAAAAAATTAGACAATAATTTTGCAGAAGATGCCTTAGATACATCACCAAAATTAAAGACAGACTTACAAAAAGAATTAAGGTACTTTTTACATTTTAAAAAATTTCTTTTTTTACCTCCATAAATACCACCTAATATGCCTTGTTCACTTTGAACTGGGCCTCCCATAACTCCACAAAAATTATAATCGATATTTTTAGATTTAAAAATTTTATTCATTTGTGATGCGCCCTTTTTATTATGTGTGGTAAGATCAATAATAATTGTTTTTTTATTTATGAAATTCTTAATTTCGTTAGCTACCTTAAGTGCAATCGGGGTATTAGTTACACAAAGCATTAAACAATTTAAATTATTATTTTTTAATTCTTTATAAGACTTTAATTCTATTGCTCCTAATTTTACTAATTTATTTATTGGCTTTCTATTTTTATGAGCAAAAATAAAAACATTGTGTTTTTTTAATAAGTTTTTAACCATTCCATAACCCATATATCCAACACCAATAAAAGCTACTTTACTCATAAGAATGATTATAATTTAATATAGTTAATTTGAAATATTTTTATAATTTTTATTATAATTAGTTGCAAGAAAAGAGATTATTAAAATAATTATCAACAGTGGTATACATAATAAATTAATAATTATCCAATTTGAATAATATAATAAAAGACCAGCTGAGAGAGAACCTAAAGCTTGTGTTAAAAAAACAATAAAATCATTTAAACCTTGAGCGGTAAACTTATCATCTTCATGATATGAAATAACTAATAAACTTGATCCAGAAATAAATAAAAAATTCCAACCAATACCAAGTAAAATTAAACCTGCCATATAGGCGTAATAATTATCGAATAATGTATTAAAAATAATACTAAAGAATAGAATAAATACCCCAAAATAAATAACATTAGTATTACCAAACTTTTTTACCAAATCGCCTGAAAATAAAGATGGAAGAAACATTCCTACTACATGCAATTGAATAACTATGCTTGTTTCAAATAATGTATATTTGTTAACCAAATGCATATGTAAAGGAGTTGAGGTCATTATTATCGCCATAGTAAAATATCCAAAACCAGCACTAAAAATTGCTTGTAAAATTTTTGTATTTTTTAATAATTTTATAACCGTATCAAACTTAAATTTACTTCGATTATATGTCAATTTACTATCATCATAAAAAAGTAAAACTATAAAAGGTATAATTGAGCTTAAAGATAAAAATATATAACTACCTAGAAATAAATTTTTAGGAAAAAAATCTTTAAAAAATTCAGAAAAATTTGAAGATAAAAGAGCAGAAACAATTCCCAGTAATAAAATAATAGAAATTGATCTTGGAATTAAGTGTTTATCTACAGACTCTGATGCTGCAAATCTATATTGATTAACAAAAGCTTGAGAAAAACCAATAAGTAGATTTCCAATAGCGAATAAATAAAAATTTTTAAAATAGATTGATATTGAACATAAAATTAAAGATAAAAGACTAATTAAAGATGCAAATAAAAAACCTTTCTTCCTTCCCCATATACTCATTATTCTTGAAGCTAATGGTGCACAAAGAGCAATTCCTAAAAGCATTAAAGTAAATGGTACGGTTGCAAGTGAAACCTTATTCATAATTTGCGATGTTATTATGCCACTTAAGAGAACCACAATCATTGGAGGAAATCCTGATACTGTTGAAGATATACAAATGATAATAAAATTTTTATTTAACATTACTTAACAAATAATGGTTACATTATTTTTCATTGATGTCACACTATCATTTAAAGAAAAAAAAATATTTTGTAGACCTGAATTATATATTAAGCTATGAAAAGTAATGGTTTCAAGTCATGATTTTGTAGAAGATAAAAGAAATAAAAATATTAAAATTTATATCAATGGAAAATTTTATAAAAGAAAAGATGCTAAAATATCAGTTTTTGACTCGTCGACACTGCTTGGTGATGGGATCTGGGATTCACTAAGGTATCATAATAATAATTTTATTTTTCTTAATGAGCATTTGGATAGATTATATAAAGATGCAAAGCTTATTGACTTAAAAATACATTTAACTCGCAAAAAACTTTCAGAAGCATTAATAAAAACTATTAAAATAAATAAAATGAAAACAGATGTTCATTTGAGAATAATTGTTTCTAGAGGTATTAAATCAACACCCTATCAATCACCAAAAGTTACCATATCTAAACCTACGATAATAATAATCCCAGAATATAAAAAACCAGATATTAAAGCATACAAAAAAGGATTAAAATTAGTTACAGTGAAGACTATTAGGGGGCCGATTAATGTACAAAATCCTCAAATAAATTCACTTAGTAAATTAAATTGTATTATGGCATGTATTGAAGCTAATAAAAAAAATGCTGATGAAGCACTTATGTTTGATATTAATGGGAATATAGCAACAAATAATAGCACACATTTCTTCTTTGTAAAAAATAATACTGTCTTTACATCAACAGGAAAATATTGTGTTACTGGTATTACTAGGCAAAAAATTATAGATCTATGTAAAAAAAATAAAATTAAAGTAAGGCAAAAAAATTTTAAATTAAACGAAGTATTAAATGCCGATGAAGCATTTTGTACTGGTTCATTTGCAGGTATTGTACCTGTTAATGCAATAAATAAAAGAAAATTCTCTCTAAATAATAATCCAATAACAATAAAATTATCTAATCTTTATAATAGTTTATTTTAAATGATTAATATATTCATGTGGTCAGGTCCTAGAAATATCAGTACTGCATTGATGAGATCATTTGAAAATAGAAATGATACAAAAGTTTATGATGAGCCATTTTATTCATATTATCTAAAAAATACAAATTTAGATCATCCAATGAAAGATGAAATTATTAATACCTATCCTTTTGATGAAAATGAAGTCATAAATTTAATTACAAAAAATGATAATAATTATAAAATTTTTTATCAAAAACATATGACTCATCATATTTTAGATCAAACTAATTTGGAATGGATAAATAAAGGCTTGAATTGTTTTTTAATTCGCGATCCTGCAAAAGTAATTGTTTCATACATAAAAAAAAATACTTTAAGATCAATAAA
>CACNND010000049.1 GCA_902621725.1 uncultured Alphaproteobacteria bacterium
AATTCTCTCAAAACCTTTTTCATAACCTATTGAATTAGAAAATTTATTTTTTTTTGCCCATCTTTTATTGCCATCTAAAATAAATGCAACATGACTTAAGTTATTTTTAAGCAATTTAAACTTTCAAGATATCTTTCTTTTTTTCTTCTAATATTCTATCAATTTCATTTATGTTATTATCTGTAATTTTTTGAATATCGTTTAATATTTTTTTTAATTCATCCTCAGATAGATTTTCTTCTTTTGTTTTTCTTTTATTATCATCTATAAATTCTCTTCTGATATTTCGTATTGTAATTTTTGAATTTTCTGCATACTCAGATGCAATTTTTGTAAGTTCTTTTCTTCTTTCCTCACTTAATTTTGGAATTGGCAATCTAATTAATTGTCCATCTATTTGTGGATTTAGTCCTAAATTACTCTCAAGAATTGCATTTTCTATGTTTTTTATAAGAGAAGCATCCCAAACTTGTAAAGTTATTGTACTTGGATCAGGTATGGAAATATTACCTAATTGATCAATTGGTGTTTTGGAACCGTAAGCTTCTACTAATATATGATTTACCATAGAGGGATTAGCTCTTGAAGTTCTTAAAGAATTTAATTCTTTCTCAAAAAAACCAATTGTTGATTGCATTTTTTTTTCTAAATCATCCATAATTAACTTATTTTACTATATGCTCCTTTTTTATTTAAAACACCAATTAATGAATTTTTTTTATAAATATTTGTAATAAATATTGGAATGTTTGTATCCTTTGCAAGACTTATTGCAGTTAAATCCATTACTCTTAAATTATTATTAATAACATCATTATATGAAATTTTTTTATAAATTTTGGCATTCTTGTGTTTCTTTGGATCCTTATTATATATTCCATCAACTTTTGTAGCTTTTATAATTAAAGAACAATCTAATTCAGAAGCCCTTAGCGCTGCTGCAGTATCTGTTGAAAAGAATGGATTGCCAGTACCAGCTGCAAAAATAACTATTCTATTTTTTTCTAAATGTCTTACCGCCCTTCTTCTAATGTATGATTCAGCAATTTGTGACATGGATATTGCAGATTGAACTCTTGTTGGCATATCTAATTTTTCTAGACTACTTTGCAAGGATAAAGCGTTCATTATAGTAGCTAGCATACCCATATAATCAGAAGTTGACCTATCTATTCCCTCAGAAGCCCCTTTAATTCCTCTAAATATATTCCCCCCTCCAATAATAATACATATCTGATATTTTTTTAAATAAACTTTTTTGATCTCCTTACAAATAGAGTTAATTGTAGATACATCTATTCCATAATTAGCTTTGCCCATAAGAGATTCACCTGAGATTTTAATTAAGATTCTTTTATCCATTTATAGACTTAAATACTTAAAGTATCTTAATTTTAGATTATACCCATCCTTATAATCATTTAAAACATCATTGACTGTTTTGTCTTGATCAAGAATAAAAGATTGATTTAGTAAAGTTATTTCAGAATAGAATTTTTTCATTTTACCTTCTAATATTTTCTCTGCAATATTATCTGGCTTGCCTGAATTAAGTATTAATTCTTTTTGAATTTTTCTTTCATTTTCCTTAGTTTGATTTGATAAATCATCAATATCTAAGGACTCGGGTTTCATAGCAGCAACATGCATGCAGATATTTTTCATTAATTTCTCAATATCTTTATCGTTTTTATCTGTTTCAAACTTTGTAATTGAAATAATTTTTCCAATATTCTCAGAATAGCTGTTGTGAACATAAAATGAAAAATTGATGTCATTTTGTAAAACTACAAGCTCATTTAAAATTAAGTTCTCACCAATTTTAGCAATCATAGCATTAATATGCTCAGATATTGTCTTATCAATATATTTATAATTTAGAAAATTTTCTTTATTTATGTTTTCTAAATTGGAATTTAAAACTGCTTCTCCAAGAAAATTTAAGAAATCTAAAAAAGTATCACTTTTTGCAGCAAAATCAGTTTCACTATTCATTTTAATTAAAACGATAATTTTATTATTATAATAAATTCCTACAGCACCTTCGTTTGCTTCTCTTGAAGTTTTCTTTGATGCTTTAGACAAACCTTTTTTTCTTAAAAATTCTATTGCTTTATCAATGTCATTATTACTATCATCAAGTGCTGTTTTACAATCCAAAAAACCAGCACCTGTTTGATTTCTTAATTCTTTTATTAATTCTGAATTATTACTCATTTATACCTCTAAAAATTATTACTTAGTTATCGTTTAATCATTTTTATCTGTAATTTCTTTATCTGTATATTCAGAAGCATCATTGATTGTTTCTTCAAAATATTTTTTATAAAGATTTATAGATCTTAAAGCATCATCGTTACCTGGAATTACATAGTCAATCAAATCAGGGTCTGAATTACTATCAACAATACCGACAACAGGAATATTTAATTTGTTAGCTTCCAAAACAGCTATTCTATCTTTTAAAACATCAAATACCACTAGTAAATCTGGTTTACCGTTCAGCTTTCTAATTCCTCCAATATTAAGTTCTAATTTTTCTTTTTCTCTTGAAATATCGAGTAATTCTTTTTTCGATAAGCTTTTTGATATATTCTCATCATTTAAAAAAGATTCTATATCTTCAAATCTTTTTATAGAATTTGAAATGGTATTCCAGTTTGTTAGAGTGCCGCCTAGCCATCTTTTATTTACAAAAAAATTATCATTTATATTTGCTAATTCTCTTACAGTATCTGCACACTGTTTTTTTGTACCAACAAATAAAATTTTTCCAGATTTTTTAACAGTTTCATGAATTTTTACTAATGCATTATTTATTGCATTAACTGTAATTCTTAAATCAAAAATATGTATATTATTCCTTACACCATAAATATATTCTTTCATTTTGGGATTCCATCTTCTCACATTGTGTCCAAAATGAACTCCTGACTCTAATAAATCTTCTATTTTAATATTTGGTAGATTCATTTAATCCTCCGGTTTAACCTCCACAGAAACAAAAAAACACCGGTTTTTTTCTGTGTGCTAGATTTAATTATGAAACCCTATTATTGTAATAAGTTAATTTATCAAGATATTTCTAAAGAATAATCTAAAATCTTGGATGTCATTAATTCATCAAGTATTTTGTAGGACTTTATTGAATATTGATTAAAATCAA
>CACNND010000050.1 GCA_902621725.1 uncultured Alphaproteobacteria bacterium
ATTTTTTTTTATAGATAACTCGTAATAACGTCCAATTTGCTTTGTTATTTCACCTCCTGATATAGATTTTATTGAATAAACTAATGAGAAACACAGTTTTAAATTTGAATCTACTAATTTATCATCAAGAATAATTTTTAATTTATTTTCATTTGTAAAAGATATATTAATTTGATTAGTCATAACTAGTAATTATATGAGTTTTAAAGATATATTTAATATAGACGCAGAAGTAAAGGAAAGTGCTCATGCAAGAGTAAATTTAATTGGTGAACATACCGATTATACTGGTGGGTATGTCATGCCTACACTTTTATCTTTTAAAAATACCATTGAGATAACTGAAAATATCACGAATGAATTCGTAGTTTATTCTCAACATTTTAAAGAAAAAAAAGCATTCAATGATTTCAAAAAATCAAGCAACAATGAGTGGGTTGATTATATAAAAGGCTGTTTGCATATTTTTTTTGATGAAAATAATATTTCACCCAGATATTTAAACATTTATATTTCATCTGATATACCTTTAGAAAGAGGTATTTCATCATCTTCAGCATTGTGTGTTGCTACAGTAAAAGCACTTAATACTTTTTTTGAAACAAAGATAAAAGATCCAGAAATTGCAAAATTAGCAAAGAAAGTAGAATTTAATTACATAGGTGTTTCTGGTGGAATAATGGATCAAATGGTTTCTTCTATTGGTATTCATGGAAAAGCATTTTTTATGAATTGTAAGAATTTAGAATACGAACTTATTAATTTTCCAGAAAATTGGAAATTTTGTTTGATTGACTCTGATGTACAACGAAATTTAAGAGATAGTTCATATAATGAAAGATTTGCTGAACTCCAAGAGGCTGAAAAAAACCTTGGTGTAGAATATTTAGGTGGAGTTAAAAAAGAAAATTTTCAAACAGATAAATTTGACAATAATATTATTGCAAAAAGAGCGAAGCATGTAGTTTTTGAAAATGATAGAGTCATTAATGCTAAAAAAAATTTAATAAAAAATAATATTCAGGAGTTTGGAAAATTAATGATTGAAAGTCATGAATCATATTCAAAAGATTTTCAAGCATCTACTTTAGATGTTGATTTAATTATTAAAAGATCAGTTGAATGTGGTGCCTTAGGTGCCAGATTGACTGGCGGCGGCTTTGGTGGTTTTACAGTTTCATTAATTGAAAGAAATAATTTTAGTAATTGGTATAATAAAATATTAAATTTTTATTCAACTGAAAAGATCTTCGAAGTCAATTAGGCTGTAAGGACCTTCTAAGTTTACCTTCAGTTACATCATGATCAATATAACACCCTTGTAAATGTCTAAATCCAGTATTTGGATCAAATTTTGTTCTTCCATGTAACAATCTCAAGTTGTCAAACATTACAATCATTCCCTTAGATAATCTATATTTAATTTTGAAATCATCAGAATTGCAAAGTTTAAACATATATTTTCTAGCTTCATAAAAAAGATTAAGACTATTTTCATCTAATAATGGAACATAATCAAGTCTTCCACTAAATCGTATTTGTTTAAAGTTATTATTATGATCAAGCTCAATTAATTTTGCTTGATCAACTAGAATAGTATCAATATCTGTAAATTTGAAAGTAACAGTAGTATTAGTTAATATTTTATAGAATTCAGGTTGGTTAAGTTTTAAAAAATTTGAAACACTAAAACCATCAACCAAACTTGAATCACCTCCTGTAGATTCATTAGCAATACAATGAAGTAATTGAATTCCAGGAACAGGTTTTCTATATGGGTTATCTGAATGTGATGTTAATTCTAAAGCAGTGTAAGCAAGATCATTTGGATTAGGTTTTGAGATAACGTTAAATAATTTTCCAAAGTTTGTTGATCTTACAGGGCCTAATTTTTCAGCAAAATTTATAACTTCATTTTCTTCTGCTTTCGTATTTTTGATAATTACATAACCGTATTGATAAAATACTTTTAGCATTTTAATTAGCTCATCATTATTCTTAAAAATTTTGTTATTATCAAAAATTTTAATATTATGACTATTTACATCCCATATTTTTTTTTCAGGTATGACATCAATATTATTAATTTCATTAAAAAGATCGTCGATATTAAAAGATCCTTTTGCTCCATCACTAAATTCAACATTTAATTTATTTTTATCTACACTATGCATATTTATTAATAGATTATTGTCTAAAAGGCTTGGTTCATATAAACGTTGCAAATTATTTTGATCTACAAATTCACTCCCATTTAATCTTTCACGAAGCCAAATACTATGAAGTTTTATCTCTGATAATTTTCCCTCATTAATCAAAATTACTTTTTTTCCCATTTATAGTTTTTTAATTAAAATTTAAATTGCTGTAAATTATAAAATATAGTTAAAATAAAAAAATGGTTGAGAAATAAATTACTTATTATTCTCCTAATAAAGAATCATCTAAGGTTCTTGCTTCATATGCTGAGTAAGAATGCCAACCATGTACTGTTTGATCAAAATCAATTACACTACCTGTCATTAATCCAGACTCTTCTGAGCATATAAAAGCTAATCCTTTTGCTACATCAATAGGTTTAATCAATCTTTTAAATGGAACTTTTTTTTCTTCTTCTTGCAACCAATTAGGATTTTTGTTGTGTACTCTTATTTGAACATCATGTTCGGCTGGAGTATCTGTCCATCCAATATTTAAGGCATTTACTCTTATTTGGTAACTAGAAACAGCATTCGCAATATTTTTTGTCATTGTAGCTAAAGCTGCCTTTGAACCACTATATGCAACAATAAATGGCATCCCACTATACATTGCCATAGATAATACATTTGCTATTGTTCCTTTATTATTGTCTCTAATCATTATTTTAATTGTCTCTTGCATCAATATGAAAGGTGCACGGGTATTAATATTATAATTATTTTCATAATTTTCTAGAGTAGCACTTAGAATTGTTCCTCTTTCAGTATATCCAGCAACATTAATTAAAGAATTAATCGTTCTAAATTTTTTATCAGTTTCAGAAACAATTTTTTTGCAATCATCAACATTTTTAAGGTCTGCTTTTATATACAAACACTCAGTACCTAATTTTTCAATCTGATTTTTAACTTCAAGACCTTTATTTTCTTGTCTACCACAAATTG
>CACNND010000051.1 GCA_902621725.1 uncultured Alphaproteobacteria bacterium
TTAAATTTAATCTCGAAGAAAATAAAAATAAAGTTGATGATTATTATATGATGAAAGAAATGCTAACAAGGAGATTTAGAAATTTAAAATTTCAAGATGAATTAGAATTGCCAAGCTTGTTACTTATAGATGGAGGAAAGGGACAATACAATTCAGCAAAAAAGGTATTGGATAATTTAAAAATAGATATCCCTATAATTTCTATGGCGAAAGGCGAAGAGAGAGATTCAGGTAGAGAAATACTGATACATGATAAATTTACACATAGATTAAATGAAAATAATCCACTCCTTCATTTTTTACAAAATATAAGAGATGAAGTGCATAGGTTTGCAATTACAACACATCGATCCAAAAGAGCAAAGATGAGTGTCAGATCTGTATTTGATGAAATAGAAGGAGTAGGTCCGGAAAGAAAGAAAATTTTAAAAAAACACTTTGGTACAGTTGAAAAATTAAAATTAGCTAGTTTAGATGAATTAAAAGAGGTTAAATCTATACCTGAGTCAATTCTAACAAAAATTTATGAATATTTTCATAGCGTTTAAAAAATTCTTAATCTACAAAGAATTGAAATGAATTTATCAAATATTCTAACAATAATTAGAATAGCTATAATCCCAATTATAGTTTTTTGTATATATCTTACGAATTCATACTTTGGCTGGATTGCCTTTATATTATTTTGTTTAGCTGGAATAACAGATTACTTTGATGGTTATTTAGCAAGACTAAGAAATGAAGTAACAAATTTTGGTACATTTTTAGACCCAATTGCAGACAAATTATTAGTAGCAGCAGTTATTCTTATTCTAACCTCTAAGGGTGTAATAAAAGACTGGGATACTATTCCAGCCCTAATAATACTATTAAGAGAAATAACAGTATCAGGTTTACGGGAATACTTAGCTGGGATAAAAATTAGCATACCGGTTTCAAGAATTGCAAAAGCAAAAACTTTCCTTCAATTAGCAGCACTTGGATTACTTATATTATCCGAGAGTAATCTAAATTTATTATTTATTTTTTATTTAGGTAAGACTTTTCTATGGATTGCTGGAATTCTAACTCTCTATACAGCCTATGATTATATTAAAGGATCTATAAAACATTTTTAAAATGAGAATTCGATATTTTGCTTGGATAAAGGATATAACAAATAAAGATGATGACATAATTGATATAAATCACCCTAAAACCATACAAGAATTAAAAAAATATTTAGAAAATTTATATCCTGAGCTAAAAAAACATTTTTTACAAGATGTTTTAAGATTTGCAGTCAATCAGGAATATGTCTCAGAAAATTTGAATTTAAAACCAATTGATGAAATTGCAATCTTTCCACCAGTTAGTGGTGGGTAATGATAAAAATACAAAAAAAAAATTTTAATTTAGAAGAAGAAATAGAAAAAATTAAAAATAAACATTCAGACATAGGTGCATTAACTTCTTTTGTTGGGTATGTAAGAGATTTAAATAACAATAAAGATGTAAAATATTTAAATTTAGAAGTTTATGAAGAAATGGCGTTTAAAGAATTATCAAAAATTGAAAATAACGCGACTAAACAATGGAGTTTAATTGATACTCTGATAATTCATAGATATGGAAAATTAATTGTTAATGAAAAAATTGTTTTAGTTTGTTGTTTTTCACAACATAGAAAAAATAGTTTTGAAGCTTGTGAGTATATTATGGATTATTTAAAAAAAGACGCTCCATTCTGGAAAAATGAATTTTATTATAAAGATGATGAATGGTTAGAAAATTCTAGCTAGAGTTTTTAACCATATCACTAAAATCATTCATAAATTTAAAAGTAGTAGTGTTATCACCAGTATTATATTTAAAATCATCAATGGATTTAATAGGGGTAATTTCTGCAGCAGTTCCTGTTAAAAAAGCTTCATCATAATTTCCAATTTCATCAGGCATTAAATGCTTTTCTGTTATTTCAAAACCTTGATTAGTTGCCATTTCAATAACTGTTTGACGTGTAATCCCATTAAGAAAACAATCTGGAATAGGAGTATGGATATTATTATCTTTAATAAAAAAAATGTTTGCTCCTGTTCCTTCAGCAACATAACCTCTGTAATCTAACATCAAGGCATCGTGATAGCCTTTTTTTTCTGCAAATTCTTTTGACAGAGTACAAATAATATATGGTCCTGAAGCTTTTGCTTCATATGGGGCAGTATCTGGTGCAGGTCTCTTCCAAGGAGATGTAATTAATCTCAAACCTGCTTTTTGATCTTCGATTTTAAAATAAGTTGCCCAATCATCCCAAACAGCAATAGCTACATTGATATTCGAATTGCCTGTTGATAATCCCATTTGATCTCCACCTCTCCAAGCAAGTGGTCTCACATAACAATTTTTATAATTCATTTTATCAATAAGTTCGTATTTTGCTTTATTAATTTGATTATGCGTGAAAGGAATTTCCATTCCAATTATTTCAGCAGATTTAAAAAACCTTTTAGTATGCTCCTCTGATTTAAAAATCTTACCATTGTAAGCTCTTTCCCCTTCAAATACGGCACTCGCATAATGAAGACCTTGAGAAATTACATGCGTATTAGCTTCTTTCCAAGGTATGATTTTTCCATTCATCCATATCCAGCCGTTTCTTTTTTCAAATGAATTTATCATATTTTAAATAAAATTTTTTTTAATGACATTTGAGTATCAGTGATGCATAATTAAGTCAATATGGCTGACCTAAATAAATTATTAACACCTCTTTTTTTAAATGAAGATGAAATAAGGAAAATAATTGAATTAATGTTTTTTTCATACAGAGATTTTACAGCTGGACCAGACAAGATACTGGAAAAAATAAAATTTGGGAGAGCACATCATAGAGTAATATACTTTGTTGGAAAACGCGAAAATTTAACAATAAAAGAACTTTTAGGTATTCTTAAAATAACCAAACAAAGTCTATCAAGAGTTTTAAATCAACTGGTTGCAGAAAAGTATATCAACCTAACCTCTGGACAAGATAAAAGAACAAAACAACTAATGTTAACAAAAAAGGGGATAGAACTTGAAGAACAGTTATCCAAAATACAAATTAATAAAATTTATAATATACTAAGTAAATTTAATGAAAACGA
>CACNND010000052.1 GCA_902621725.1 uncultured Alphaproteobacteria bacterium
TACTATAATTATTATAGTTTTATTTTTTTATCCCGCTTACAGATACTCAATTAATTTTATTCCTATACTTTTTTTAAACTTTTGTTTTGGATTAAATAAAATATTTAGATCATTTACATATATTCGAAAGTAATTTAACAATGTAATTTATTTGTTTCTCTTCTAAATCATAAAAAAGAGGCAGGGTAAGAGCTGTTTTTGCGTGCATTTCTGAATTTACAAATGTATTTCTTTTAAAGCCGAGTTTTCTATAAAATGGATGTAAATGAATTGGCAAATAGTGAAGATTTATTAAAATATTTTTAGAATGAAAATAGTTAAAAATTTCTTTATGATTTAATTTAAAAAATTTGGGTATTATTCTAATTACGTAAATATGGTAACTAGATAAATTTTTTTTACTTATGTATTGAGTATTTACAGGTAATGAACTTAACTTTTCTTTATATAAACTAGCAAGATGGTTTCTTTTTTTTACAGTTTTTGATAGATTTTTAATTTGACTTAACCCAAGCGCAGCTTGAATATCTGACATTCTAAAGTTAAAACCTAAGTATTGCTGTTCATAATAAAATTTTGAAGAATTGGCCTTGTACTTAAAATCTTTTATATTTTTGGTTATACCATTACTATTGAGCATATTTAATTTATTATAATATTTTATATTATTTGTTGTACATGCTCCCCCCTCCCCTGTGGTAATCATCTTTACAGGGTGAAAACTAAATACTGAAATATCAGAAAATCTACAGTCGCCAATTTTAAAATTATTTCTTTTAGCTCCAAAAGAATGCGAACAATCTTCAATAATTTTAAATTTATATTTTTTACTTAAGTCAAATATTAGTTCTTGATCTGTAGGTGAGCCAGCAAAATGAACTGTTATAATTAGCTTTGGAAGAGTGTTATTTTTTAAAGCAATTTTTAATTTTTGCTCTAATTTTTCAATAGAGATATTGCCAGTGTTAATATCAATATCTACAAAATCTATTTTTGCTCCACAATGTAAAGCGCAATTTGCCGTTGCTACGTAAGAGTTTGGAACCGTCCATACATTATCATTTTTGTTCAATCCTATAGCTTTACAAGCTATTATCAAAGAACTAGATGCACTGTTTGATACCACACAGTATTTAGAGTTAGAAAATTTTGATATTGCATTTTGAAAATCTTTGGTCTTAGGTCCTTGCGTAATAAAATCAGAATTTAAAACTTTTTTAATTTCTAATATATCAGATTTATGTATTTTATGTTTTCCATAAGGTATCATAAATCTATTATTTTTTTTATTTCGTCTATTTTTAAAAAATTTCCAGTTAAATTCGAACTATACTCAAAATCTTTTTTAACAAACTTTCCTTTTTCACCAGAAAGATTAGTAAAATAATTATAAGTTGTATTAAAAAACTTAATTGAAGGCATAATTACATAATATTTTTTAAATTCTACTGTTAGGTGAGATTCATCTTTTGGACACATCACTTCATGTATTTTCTCACCTGGTCTTATACCTATAATTTTTATTTTTTTTGTTTTATCCATAGTTTTTGCTAGATCAGTAATTCTAAGAGCTCTAAGTTTTGGGACAAATATTTCACCACCTTGCATCATCTTTAGTGATGAAAGTACAAAATTCACACCTTCTTCAAGTGAAATCATAAACCTTGTCATTTTAGGGTCTGTAATTGGAAAATATTTGGAATTGTTATTTATTAAATCTTTAAAAAAAGGAATGATTGATCCTCTTGACCCTATTACATTTCCATATCTTACGACAGCAAATCTAGTTTCTTTACTTCCAACGATATTATTTGCAGATACAAATAGCTTATCAGATAAAAGTTTTGTTGCTCCATATAAATTAATAGGTGAAGCTGCTTTATCTGTAGATAGAGCTATAACTTTTCTACATCTAGAATTTAAAGATGCTTTAATTACATTATTAGCTCCATCAACATTTGTTTTAATGGCTTCCATTGGGTTATATTCAGCTGTTGGGACTTGCTTTAGAGCTGCAGCATGGATTGCGATATCAACATCTCTAAAAGCATATTCTAATCTTTTTTCATCTCTAACATCCCCAATGAAAAAACGAATTTTTTTATGGAATTTTGGATTAATATTTCTTTTGAGAATATCTTGCTTGTATTCATCTCTAGAATAAATAATAATTTTATTAATTTTAGAATAAGATAAAATTTTTTTTAAGAAAGCCTTTCCAAATGAGCCTGTGCCACCAGTAATTAATACATTTTTCTTATCTAAATTAAAACTCATTTGATTAACCTCAATTCGTTATTGTCTACATTATATATAGTTTTACAAATTTCTAAAACTTTATCTTCATGGCTTAATATAATTAATGTTTTAAAATCTCTCAACGATTTAAGATTAGAAATAATTAAATTTTCAGTTTTTTTGTCTAGTGCAGATGTGGGTTCATCTAATATTAATATAGGTCTATTTAAATAAATAGCTCTTGCAATTCCAATTCTTTGTTTTTGACCGCCAGAAATTTTAGTTCCTCTCTGGCCTATTTTTGTATTCAATCCTTTATCTAAATCTTTAATAAATAAATCTAGACAAGAAATTTTAATTGCTTTTTCAAGTAAATCTTCATCAATTTTTTCATTATATCTGCCATATATTATGTTAGCTTTTATAGTATCATCAATTATGAATATATTTTGTGAAACCAAAGATATTTTTGATTGCCAAATAAATGAGTTATTTTTAGTTAAATTCTTATTATCTATTCTTATAGAGCCATTATTCAATTCATATAAACCCATTATAATATTAATAATCGTAGATTTTCCTGAACCAGTTTTCCCACTGATGCCTATAGAATCATTGAAATGAATATTTAAGTTTATATTTTTTAACAAATAATTATTGTCTTGAATATTGTGTTTAAAATTTCCATTAATTATTTCAAATTTATTATTGAAAGTAATGATATCACTATTGTTTATTTTTTTATTTTTTGAAGCTTTTTGATTTTGGTCTTGATTAAATATTACATTTATTGCTGGCTTATTATAGTTAAGAGTATGATTTGAC
>CACNND010000053.1 GCA_902621725.1 uncultured Alphaproteobacteria bacterium
GAATATAATATTGATGATTTGATTAGTATATCAATTAATCATGATTTAAAAATTTGTGGATTAAATATAGATCTTGTTACTTCTGATATTATTAAAAAAATTAAAGAATCCAATATGGCAATAACTGTTTATTCAGATAAAAATATAAATTTATCTAGTGCTAATGATATTTTCTCCTTAGGTGTTGATAGTATTTTTGTTGATAATCCTTTAGATTTAATGGGAAAATTTTAAAACTTATTGGGCATTCCAATAATATTGTAACCACAGTCAACATAATGTACTTCACCAGTAACTGCAGAAGATAAATCACTAACAAAGTATAAAGCAGATTTACCAATTTCATCTAGTTTTGCATTTCGTTTCAATGCTGAATGTTCTTCTGTAAATTTAAAAACCTCCCTAGCATTATTTATTGCTGCACCAGCAATTGTTCTCATAGGTCCTGCTGAGATTGCATTAACTCGAATATTTTTTGTGCCTAAATCCACACTTAAGTATTTTACACTTGTTTCTAAAGCGGCTTTTGCAATTCCCATTAAATTGTAATTTGGTATTACTTTATTTGACCCATAAAAAGTAAGGGTGAGAATACTTCCTCCATCATTTATTATAGGTTCAAAATTTCTTGCAAGACTAGTTAAAGAAAAACATGATATTTCCAAACAATTAATAAAATTATCCTTCGTAGTATCAACATATCTACCATTTAACTCTGACTTATCTGCAAATGCAACAGCATGAATTATAAAATCAATTGTGCCCCATTCTTTTTTTATAATTTCTACAGATTTGTTTATTGAGTCATCATTATTAAAATCACATTCAATTAATATTTTTGAATTAATTTCTTCAGAAAGCGGTTTGACTCTCTTCAATAATATTTCATTTTGATAACCAATGGCTATTTCAGCACCATTTTCAGCTAGTTGTTTTGCTATTCCCCATGCAATTGAATGATTATTTGCAATACCAAATACTAAACCTCTTTTATTTTTAAGCATGATATTTTGAAAATACTAATGTTGCATTTGTACCACCAAAACCAAAACTATTCGACATAACATGCTCAATTTCAATATCATTTTCCGTTTTTAAAAGAATATTACAATCTTTGGCACTATCATCGAGATTTTCAATATTAGCAGAGCCACTAATAAAATTATTTTTCATCATCAATAAACTATAAATTGCTTCATGCACACCAGTTGCCCCTAAAGAATGACCAGTCAAAGATTTTGTAGAGCTCATTTTAGGAATATTTGAACCAAAAACATTTTTGATTGCTTCCAATTCTTTTACATCTCCTATTGGAGTACTTGTTCCATGTGTATTTATATAATCTATTTTACCATCAATATTTTTTAATGCTTGCCTCATGCATCTTTCTGCTCCTTCTCCAGATGGCTGTACCATATCGTATCCATCTGATGTTGCTCCATATCCTGTTATTTCACCATATATTTTAGCACCTCTAGCTTTTGCATGCTCTAATTCTTCAAGTACTAAAGTTCCACCCCCACCAGCAATTACAAATCCATCTCTATCTGCATCATATGCCCTTGAAGATTTGTTTGGAGTAGAATTATATTTTGATGACAAAGCACCCATTGCATCAAATAAAATTGATAAAGTCCAATGGAGCTCTTCACCTCCTCCAGCAAAAACAATGTTTTGTTTTCCCATCTGAATTAGTTCGTACGCATTACCAATACAATGTGAACTTGTAGAACATGCTGAAGTAATTGAATAATTAACTCCTTTAATTTTAAAAGGAGTCGCAAGAGTTGCAGAATTTGTACTAGACATTGCTCTTGGCACCATAAATGGTCCAATTTTTTTTGAACCCGAACTCTTCCCAATTTCAGAAGACTTAAATAAATTTTGTGTAGATGGACCACCTGAACCAACAATAATACCAGTCATTTCATTAGAAATATCACTATCCTCTAGCCCTGAGTCGTCTATAGCATCTTTCATCGAAATATAGTTGTAAGCAGCTCCATCACCCATAAACCTTAGTAATCTTCTATCAATTTCGTTACTAATATCTATATTTGGTTTACCGTGTACAAGACTTCTAAAAGAAAACTCCTTATACTCTTCTGCACTTGTTATCCCAGATTTCAAATTTTTAAGACTGTTTATAACATCCGATTGATTATTACCAATACATGATACTATACCTAAACCTGTTACTACTACTCTATTCATTATTTATTTCTCAGGTGAAAATAAACCGACTTTCATATCTTTAGCTTCATAAATTGTTTCACCATCAGCTTTTAAAACACCATCTCCAACTCCTAAAATCAATTTTCTTAGTATAAGTCTTTTAAGAGATATATGATAAGTTACTTTTTTGACTTTTTGTAATACCTGACCGGTGAACTTAACCTCTCCAACTCCTAAAGCTCTACCCTTGCCTGGTTGACCAAGCCATCCTAAATAAAAACCGAGTAATTGCCACATAGCATCCAAACCTAAACAACCCGGCATTACTGGATCATCTTTAAAATGACATTCAAAAAACCATAAGTCTTTTTTAATATCTAATTCCGCAATAACCTCACCTTTAGCGAATACCCCTCCATTCTCATTTATTGAAGTAATTCTGTCAAACATTAACATAGGAGGCATTGGAAGTTGTGCATTCCCTTTTCCAAAAAGAACACCTTTTGCACAATCAATTAATTGGTCGTAGGTAAATGAATTTTGTTTCATAATTTTAATTAAACTTTTTTTATGTATTTATCAATTAACTTAAACTGATTTTAAATAACAATCATGTTTACTTTTAATAACAATATTATCAATGCTTAATTTTTTTCCATCAGAAATTGTCATTATATTAGTTTCATCCTTTAAATTTAAATAGAAATTAATTATTTTTTGAGCAGCAATTAAACCTGCTAAACCTGCAGAAATGCCTGAAATACCTACTACA
>CACNND010000054.1 GCA_902621725.1 uncultured Alphaproteobacteria bacterium
TAGAGTAAGCATAAATTCCAGTTTTTATAATTCTATTTGTTTCAGTTTGAGGAGGTAATTTTTCTTCATGTGCATTAAATGCATTTCTTGAGGAAAAAAATACAATTGGCATTAAAATTATAATTAATAATCCAAAAAGATTAAGAATATACAGAAGTGGATATTTAGGAAAAATAAATTCACCTAAGATATAGGAGGCTATCAAAAGATAGACTGAAATATAAAGTGGATTTCCTTTTACAGCTGGTCCCATTTAAAGTTCCTCTATTGCCTTACCTAAACTTTCATAGTCACTAAACACATTCAAAGCACCATTGTCAAATAATTCATTTTTATCTCTATTTGAATGCCAATGTTTTCCTGCGGTAAGACCAAATACCCTTACTCCTGCCGCAGTTGCTGCTTTAACACCTACTCCACTATCTTCAATTATGACTGACTCTTCTATATTAAGTGAATTATCATTTAAAACCTTTAAGTATATATCTGGATCAGGTTTTGGTCTTTTAACCATATCGAATGAGTAAACCTGATCACTTAAAAAAAATTTATCTAACCCAACAAACTTCAATCCATCTAGAATTCTATCCTTATTACTGTTAGATCCAATAAAGTGATTTCTATCTGATTTACTAATATAATCTTTTGCTCCATCAACTAGTTTTAATTCCTTGGAATAAACTTCTGAAACAATATCAAATATTTCCTTTGTAAATTTTTCTTTATTTTCAATCTTATATTTAGAAGATAATAAATCTATTACTTCTACAGTTTTTTTTCCAGCATATTTATAAAATTGCTCCTCTTTAATTGATTTATCAAATTTACTGAAATATTTAGAAAATGCTTTAGAAGCTAGTACTTCACTATCAACTACTACTCCATCAAAATCGAAAATTATATTTTTAATCATTATTTTATATTTCTGTCTTTTTATATTCTGATTTCTCTAACCAATCAGGATTAATCTCGATACCCCAGCCAGGAGTATCTTCAATTTTAACCATTCCGTTAGATATTTTAAAAGGATCACCTAAAAATAAATTCTGTTGCCAAGGATAATAATCTTTACCTTCAATCGAAAATTCAAGATAGGGGCCTGAATTATTTATTGCTTTTAAAAAGTGCATTGTACAAATTGTTACTAAAGATAAATTAGCGGTATGTGGAGTACATATAAAACCACCCTTTTCAATAATTTTAGCAACCTTTAAAGCTTTTGTTAACCCTCCCATATACATTACATCTGGCTGAAAAATATTTACAATTTTTCTTTTAACCATATCTCTCCAAATTCGCAGATCACAATCTTGCTCCCCACCAGTTACATCTATCTTCAAACTATCAGTAACTTTTTTGGTTTCTTCTGGTTTCCAGTAAGGACAAGGCTCTTCAAAATGAGTAACATTATTATCTTCTAAAAGTTTCCCAATATCTATTGCTTGAACAGAGCTATAACAACTGTTGGCGTCAACCATTTTAATTACACTTTTATCTAAAGTCGAATTTATTGTTTTTACTATACTAGGCGTTCTTCCCTCCCATTCGTCAACTCCCCTTCCACATTCAGAACCAACTCTAAATTTAAATGCATCAACACCCTTTTCATCAAAAAGTTTTTTAAATCTATTTGCTTCATCATCTGGTGTAATATCTCTTTTCATTGATGAACCATAAATTCTTAAATTTCCTGGAGATCCTCCTATCAATGAAACTACAGGCTTACGTTCGATTTTACCTTTCAAATCCCATAATGCCGTATCTAAACCAGCAATTGCACGTAAAAGATATGATCCTGGAAATTTATGCTCTCTTTCAAATATAAAATCTTCTAAATCATCAAAATCAAAATATTCTTTTCCTAAAACCCAGGGTGCTACTTGTTTATGAAAAATTTGAGCTGTGATATCTGCATGATAGGTTGACATTTGACCATAGCCAATTGAACCATCCTCAACTGTTATTTTTACAAAACTTACATATGGTTTTGTAAATGTTTCAAGTTTAACTATTTTCATAAATTAAATCTTATTTAAATCTTCAATAATAAATTTACTACCAAGATTAGCAAGCATCATTACAGGGGCATTTATATTGCCAGAAGTAATATTTGGAAAAACAGATGCATCAGCAATCCAAAGATTCTCCATTCCATGAACTTTTAATCTTTCAGAAACAACTCCCTTTTTCGGATCTTCATCCATTTTACAAGTACCACACGGATGATAGATAGAAACTGCATTAGATTTAAAGTGATCAATCATTTCTTCTTCAGTAGCATTTAAAAGATCATGAGTAACGCTATCATTTCTTATTTTTTTTATACTATTTGTATTCACTAAAACTTTGGAAAAGTTAATTGCACATTTAACATCATATATATCTTCTTCATGTGATAGAAAATTTGGATCAATCACTGGTCCATCATCAAAATTAGGAGAGCTCAATGCAACTCTACCTAAGCTTTTTGGTCGACAAGAATTATAACCAATAATAAAACCATTAAATTTGTCAGTTTTTAGAAGAGGTCTTTTATTTCTATGAGTGATAGAATAGGTTAACGGATTAAAGTATATCTGTAAGTTGGGATAATGATGTTTTGAATGCCAATTTACATATCCTCCAGATTGATTAATACTTAGTGATAATGGTCCTGTCCTATTATAAATATATTTTAATACAGAAGTAATTCTGCCTGGCCAAGTTCCTAAAGATTTATTTAGTGAATGATGATCAGTTTTAAATAAATAATCTAACCCAAGATGATCCTGAAGATTTCTTCCAACATTAGAATTATCAATTATTATTTCTTTATTAAATTGTTTTAAATGCTCTTTGTCACCAATACCAGAATGCATTAACAAGTAAGGTGTCATTATAGAGCCAGAACATAAAATTGCTCCGTGAGA
>CACNND010000055.1 GCA_902621725.1 uncultured Alphaproteobacteria bacterium
CCAATTTTTTCTAAAATATCAATATTCTTATAAAGACTAATATTTAATTTTTCATTTTTTTTAATCTTTAATTTATTTATATTTTTATTTTTGAAATCAGATACTGCAGCAGTAAAAATTCCTATATCAATTTTAGAAATTTTTCTAATTTTTTGATACATTTCATCTGCAGATTTAATTTTAACAAATTTTAAATTTGGTGGAGGGTCTAAATTTGTTGGTCCAGATATCAAGATCACTTTTGCACCATGTAAAACTAATTGTGAAGCAATTTCATACCCTTGTTTTCCAGAAGATTGATTTGATATAAACCTAATTGGATCAATCATTTCAATTGTTGGTCCTGCAGTTACTAGGCATTTTTTATTTTTTAACAAATTAACATTTTCTAGTCTGTTTAAAATTCTATTTACTATATTTTTAGAGTTATCAATTCTGCCTAAACCAAATTCTCCACATTTTAGATTTCCAACTTTAGGGCCAATAAACTCATGACCAATATCTTTTAATAATTTAACATTTTTTTGATTAATTTTATTATGCCACATAAAACTATTCATAGCTGGGACGAACAAAATTTTTTTATTAGAAGCAAGTAAAGTATTAGAAGATAAATTATCTCCATATCCATTTGCAAACTTAGCAATTGAATTAGCTGTAGCTGGACATACAACTATCATATCATTATTTCTTGATAAATTTATATGAAGCATCTTATTTTTTTTTTCATCTTCGTCTGTAAATATTCTATTTTTGAGCAATTTTTTGAAATCTGATATTTTTAAATATTTTTTAGCCTCTTTGGTTAGTATACAGCTAATTTTAACTTCCTTGTTACGAAGTAAAGTAATAATTTCTTTACATCTGGAAGCAGCAATAGAACCAGTTATTATAAATAAAATATTATTCATTAAAGTTTATAACCAGTATGTATTGCTACAATTCCATTAAATAGATTAATAGTCTTAATTTTAGTAAATCCACAATCACGTAGATTTTTGCTAAGCTCTTCTTGTGATGGAAATAAATCAATACTTTCACTTAAATAGTTATAAGCATTCTTATCTTTAGCAACTATTTCTCCTAACAGAGGTAAAATCTTTGATTTGTAAATTTTATATGAACTTGATATTAAAGATGATTTAGGTGTACTAAATTCTAAGCAACAATATTTACCACCAGGTTTAAGAACTCTGTAAGCCTCTTTTATAGACAATAAATACTCCGTCACATTTCTTAAACAGAAAGAAATAGTATATTTATCAAAAAAATTATTTTCAAAATTTAACTTTTCAGCATTACCAATAAAATATTTTATATTTTTTTCTTTTTTTAATCTTTTTCTTCCCTCTAATAACATTTCTTCATTTAGATCTAAAAGATAAAGATTAGTTGGTAATTTTTCTTTTAATATTTCGCTGGCAATATCACCAGAACCAGAACCAACATCCAAGATAATTTCATTTTCTTTTAGATTCACAGTCTCTACAAATCTTTTTTTCCATAATCGATGCATACCTAAACTCATTAAATCATTCATTATGTCGTAGTTTGGAGCTACGCTTGAAAATACATTCTGAACAAGTTTAGTCTTTTGTTTTGAATTAACTTTTGTATAACCAAAATTATAAATTTTTTTCATTATGCCAGAACTACCAGAAGTCGAAACCACAGTTAAGGGACTTAGAGTAATATTGTATCAAAAAATATCTAATGTTAAAATACATACAGCAAAACTACGTTTTAAAATTCCTAATAATATTAATAATATACTACGTTACTCCAAGATATCAAACCTAAGACGCATAGCAAAGTACATTATAATAGATTTAGATAAAGAATATTCTCTAGTAGTACATTTAGGAATGTCAGGAAGATTAAAAACTGCTTCTTCAACTTTTAAAAGAAAAAAACATGATCATTTTGTTATATATTTTCAAAGTAAACAGACACTTATTTATCATGATCCAAGAAAATTTGGCTTTATAGACATAGTAAAAACAAAAGATCTTCAAAAACAAAAGTATATTTTGAATTTGGGAGTTGATGCTCTGAGCTCGAACCTTAAACCTCAAATATTATATAGAAAAATTTCAAAATCCCATGTTCCTATTAAGCAGATTTTACTTAATCAAAAACTAATTGCTGGTATAGGAAATATTTATGCATCAGAAATCTTATTTGATGCTAAAATCTCACCTCTCACTCTTGGTAAAGATTTAAAAATTAGTCTCATAATGAAACTAATTAATTCAATACGAAAAATTTTAAAGAAAGCTATCAAATGTGGTGGTTCTAGCATAAGAGATTATAGATCCACTGAGGGTACTCTTGGTAATTTTCAGTCTAATTTTAAAGTATATAATAAAGAAGGGGAAAAAATTGGATATGATAAGGTCAAAAAGATAGTTCAGTATGGAAGATCTACTTTTTATTGCCCAAAAATTCAAAATAATAAGTAATTTAATATCAAATTTTAATTGACTTAAATTAATTTGAATTTATATCCCGCATATGGCCAACCACATTTCTGCGAAGAAAAGATCTAGACAAAACAAAGTTAGAAATACTGTTAATTCTCAATACCTGTCTAAGTTTAGAACTACTCTAAATAAATATAAAGCATCTCTTGAAGCTAAAAATGAGGAAGAAATTCAAAAATCCTTTAGCACTATAAACTCAATCTTAGCAAAAGGTCTAAAAAAAGGTGTTTTTAAAAAACAAAACATATCCAGAAAGTTATCCTCCTTATCAAAACAAATTTCAAAAAAATAATTTTTTTTTTATTTTTTTCACTTTTCTTCTTGCTAAAAATACTTAAAGGGTGTTCATTAACATATTAATTTGGTGATTCAATTTTACGACTTTGTTTTTTTTGCGTAAAA
>CACNND010000056.1 GCA_902621725.1 uncultured Alphaproteobacteria bacterium
GATCGTCCAGTAAAATCGACGTTTTTTTTTTAAATTTACCTACTTTAGATCTTTTTAATGAAGAAATATGACCATAAGTTTTTAGGTCTAGAGCTATATCACGAGCAAAACTTCTTACATAAAAACCTGTTCCGCATAAAATTTTAAATGATGTTTTATTTTTACTATGATTGGTAATACTCAAATTTTCAATGAAAACTTTTTTTGGTTTTATCTCAAATGTTTCATTTTTTCTAAATAATTTATAAGCTCGTTTCCCATTAATTTTAACAGCTGAGACTTTTGGTGGTACCTGATTAATATAACCTGAATAATTAATAATTTTTTTTTCTATTTCCTTCTTTGTAGGTAAATAATTTGATTCAAATAAAATCTTACCTTCTGCATCATCTGTTGTTGTTTGGCTTCCCCAAGTTACTGTAAACTCATATTCTTTTTTCATAATACTAATGTGTGGAATTAGTTTTGTTGCTTTTCCAATAGCAATAGGTAAGACACCTTCAGCCATAGGGTCCAAAGTACCTGCATGACCAATTTTTTTAATTAAAAATTTTTTTTTTATAGAATCAATTGCCTTAAAAGAAGACATATTTATTGGTTTATATAAATTTATCCAACCTTGTTTATTATTCATCAATTTATGTCTCTTTGGACATTCTTGTTTAATAAAAGATTTTCAATTTTTTCTGCTTCCTCAAAAGTATCATCTAAAAAAAAAGATAATTTGGGTGTAAATTTAGAATGTATCTTTGCTTTTGAGAGAAATTTTTGAAAAATATATTTTTTTTCTTTTAAAATATCTAAAATTTTAGATTTGTCTTTTCCTCCAAGAGGCATAAAATATACATTAGCGATCTTTAAATCCTTAGACATCTTTACAAAAGAGATGGTTATTGAAGATGAATTAATTTTATCATCATAAAAATCTTCTTTAAGCAAACAATCACTTAGTAATGATCTTATTAGTTCTCCAAATCTGATCTGTCTTTGAGTATCCATTGTTAAAATTCATTATAACTTTCTACTAGTTGAGATTGCTTCGAATGTTTCTATTACATCTCCAACTTTGATATCACTGTATTTCTCTAACATTACTCCACACTCAAAACCTGATTTGACTTCAGAAACTTCTTCTTTAAATCTTTTTAAGCTGCTTATTAAACCCTTATGAATAACAACGTTGTCTCTTAAAATTCTAATTTGTGATTTTCTTGAAATATAACCATCTTTTACCATACAGCCAGCTATATTCCCAATATTTGAAATATTAAATACTTCTCTTATCTCGACATTACCTGTAATTTTTTCGGATATATCTGGTTTTAACAAACCTGATAATAAATTTTTGACATCATCAATCAATTCATAGATAATTGAATAGTATCTTATATCAACTCCATCTCTTTTTGCTATATCTCTAGCGTGTGGTAATGCTCTAACATTAAAACCAACTATAAAACCTTTACTAGATCCAGCTAAAGTTACATCGCTTTCTGTAATTGCTCCAACACCTTTATAAATTACACTTACTTTAACTTCATCAGTTGAAAGTTTAGTTATTGAGTTTTCAATAGCTTCCGCTGAACCTTGCACATCTGTTTTAATTACAACTGGGAGACTTGTTGCTTCTCCCTTATTAATTTGAGCAAACATTTCTTCTACATTAGATTTTGAAACTGTATTTTTTTGTATTTGTAGTTTGCCTGCCCTGTATTCTGCAATTTTTCTTGCGATAGCCTCACTCTCAACAACAATAAAATCATCTCCTGCCAAGGGATTAGCATCAAAACCTAATACTTCAACTGGAAGAGAAGGATCAGCTTCTTTTATATTGATACCTTTATCATCAATTAAAGCTTTTACTTTTCCCCATTCTGCACCTGAAACAAAAATATCACTAACTTTAAGTGTTCCTTTTTGAACTAAAACAGTTGCTACTGAACCCCTACCTTTTTCTAATTTCGATTCAATTATCGTTCCACGAGCTTTTCTATCAGGGTTAGCTCTAAGATTAAGAAGATCTGCTTGTAAATGTATTGCTTCCTCTAACTTATCCAAGTTTGTTCCTTTTGTAGCTGATACTTCAATATCTAAAACTTCGCCGCTAAGTTTCTCAACTATTACTTCATGACTAAGTAATTCATTTCTTACTTTGTCAGGATCAGAATTAGGAAGATCAATTTTATTTATGGCAACTATAATAGGAACATTTGCAGTTTTTGCATGAGCTATTGATTCGATTGTTTGAGGTTTGATACCATCATCAGCAGCTACAACCAAAATTACTATATCAGTAGTTTTTGATCCTCTTGCTCTCATATTTGAAAATGCAGCATGCCCTGGTGTATCAATGAATGTAATTTTTTTATTATTATTATTTGTTTGATAAGCTCCAATATGCTGGGTGATACCACCAGCTTCACCAGATACAATATTTGTATCTCTAAAGGCGTCAAGCAGAGATGTTTTTCCATGATCAACATGGCCCATAATTGTTACCACAGGTGCTCTTTTTTTGAGAGAATCTTCATTATCATCAAAATCTTTAATATCATTTAAAACATCATCATCCTTTACAATGGTTACTTTATGACCAAGCTCTTCTGCCACTAGTTGTGCAGTATCTGCTTCTAGTGATTGGGTGGCATTTGCCATTACACCTAGCTTCATTAAAGTTTTAACAACATCAGCTGTTTTTTCTGCCATTCTATTTGCTAATTCTTGAACCGTAATTACATCTGGAATAGAGACTTCTCTGGCTATTTTTATTTCTTCACTGTCTTCAACTGATTTTAGTTTTTCTTTTTCTCTAGCTCTTTTCAATTTTGCAAGACTAGGAA
>CACNND010000057.1 GCA_902621725.1 uncultured Alphaproteobacteria bacterium
ACTCCAGATTTTTCTAAAAGGTTTGAAATATCTTTTTCTTTAGCACCATCAAAGACTGGTGTTGCAAAAGGAATACCGTCCTTTAAATTTTCAGCTAATTCCAATATTTCATCATCATTCATTTTTTGAATTATTTTTTTATGATCTTCAAAGTCGTATATGTCTAAAAGTTTATCTTTCAGATTTTTAGTTTGACCCTCTTTATGCATTTGATTTATCATTTCATTAACTTGTCTTCCGAGTGAAGACGAAGCCCAACCAAGATGTGTTTCTAAAATTTGACCAATATTCATTCTACTTGGGACACCTAAAGGATTCAGTACTATGTCTACTGGTGTTCCATCTTCTAAATAAGGCATATCTTCAACTGGACAAATTTTAGAAATAACACCCTTATTTCCATGTCTACCAGCCATTTTATCTCCAGGTTGAAGTTTTCTTTTTACAGCAATAAAAACTTTTATGAGTTTTAATACACCCGGTAAAAGCTCATCTCCACTCTGAATTTTATCAATTTTATTTTCAAATTTTTGGTTAATGTTACCTAGCTGATTTTCATAGTTTTTTACTAAAGCTTCTATTTCAGTATTTGTTTTTTCTTCCTCAATATTTATTTTTAGTAAATTATTTAAAGATAAAACTTCAAGATTATCAAAAGATAATTTTTGACTTTTCTTAAACTCATCAAGTCCAGATATAAATGTTTTGCCTGTTAAAAGTTCTTTGAGGTGATTGCCAAAACTTTTTTCTAGGATCTTAAGTTCATCATCTTTGTCTTTAGCAATTATTTCAATTTGATTATTTTCAATACTTATTGCCCTTTCATCTTTTTCTATTCCTCTTCTAGAAAATACACGAATTTCAACAACTGTACCTTTGACTCCTGGGGGAACTCTTAAACTAGTATCTTTTACATCAGCAGCTTTTTCACCAAATATTGCTCTCAGAAGTTTTTCTTCAGGCGTCATTGGAGATTCTCCTTTTGGAGTAACTTTACCCACTAGAATATCTCCAGAAGATACTTCAGCTCCAACATATACTATTCCAGTCTCATCTAGATTTACAAGCATTTCCTCACTTGCATTAGGTATATCTCTGGTAATTTCCTCAGGGCCAAGTTTTGTATCTCTAGACATCACTTCAAACTCCTCAACATGGATAGAAGTAAATACATCATCTTGAACAACCTTTTCAGATATTAATATTGAATCTTCAAAGTTGTATCCGTTCCAAGGCATAAATGCTGCTAGCACATTTCTTCCCAAAGCTAACTCACCTATATCTGTAGCCGGTCCATCTGCAATAACTTGATTTTTCTTTATTTTATCTCCAACATTAACTAAAGGTCTTTGAGTAATACAAGTATTTTGGTTTGATCTTTGGAATTTTTGCAGACTGTAAATATCGATTTTATTTAGAGATTTATCAGTTTTATCTGTTACTCTTATTACAATCCTATTTGCATCAAGTTGATCTACGATACCCTCTCTTTTTGCGATAACAGTTGATCCACTATCTTTTGCTACTGTATATTCCATTCCAGTACCTACTAAAGGAGCTTTCGGATTGATTAGTGGAACAGCTTGTCTCATCATATTTGAGCCCATTAATGCTCTATTTGCATCATCATTTTCTAAGAAAGGTATTAGAGACGAAGCTACAGACACAAGTTGTTGAGGTGACACATCCATTAAATCAATTGCATCAACATTTGCATTAATAAATTCACCATTCTTTCTACAGCTAACAATTTCATTTTTAAATTTACCTTTATCATCAACATCAGCATTTGCTTGAGCAATTACAAAATCTTCTTCATTTATTGCGCTTAGGTAAATAACTTTGTTAGTAACTTTGCCGTTGTTAACTATTCTATACGGTGTTTCAATAAAACCATAGTTATTAATTCTTGAATATGAAGCAAGACTATTTATTAACCCAATGTTTGCACCTTCAGGTGTTTCAATTGGACATATTCTTCCATAATGTGTTTGGTGTACATCTCTAACTTCAAAACCAGCTCTTTCTCTATTTAGACCACCAGGGCCAAGTGCTGATACTCTTCTTTTGTGAGTTATTTCACTTAATGGGTTGGTTTGATCCATAAATTGACTTAATTGACTAAGTCCAAAGAATTCTTTTATAGATGCAACTACAGGTTTGGCGTTAACAACATCTTGAGGCATAATGTTATCGACTTCTAAGGAGCTTAATCTTTCTTTAATAGCCCTATCCATCTTTAATAATCCCACTCTATATTGATTTTCTAAAAGCTCTCCAACTGATCTAACTCTTCTATTTGCTAAATGATCAATATCGTCGATTTCACCTTTTCCATCGATTAAATCATGCATATGTTTAACAACATCAATAATATCACTTTTGTCTAAAACTCTCTGTTCAATTGGTGTATTTTTTTTAAATTTTGCAGTTATCTTTAATCTTCCTACTGAGGAGAGGTCGTATCTATCTGAGTTAAAAAATAAATTATTAAAAAGTGTTTCAGCAGTTTCAATTGTGGGTGGTTCACCAGGACGTAAGATTTTAAAAACCTCAAACAATGCTTCTTCTCTAGATCTAGCCTTATCAAGCTGAAGAGTATTTCGAACATATGAACCAATTTCAATATTGTCAACTTTAAGCAAATCAAGTTTTGTAATTTTTTGTTCTAATATAAAATCAATGAAAGGCTCATCAATTTCGAAACCAGCCTCATAATGTATTTTACCTGTTTTTTCGTCTATAATATC
>CACNND010000058.1 GCA_902621725.1 uncultured Alphaproteobacteria bacterium
TTTTATTTTTTATTATCGATTCTACAAATTTATATAAAGCCATATCAGGTCTTCCGAATGATCCATAAACAGTAAAAAATCTTAAACCAGTAGTTGGTAAAGAATAAATTGCACTGTATGAATGTGCTATAATCTCGTTTGTTTTTTTAGAAGCAGCATAGAAAGATTGTGGATAATCAGTTTTATCCCGTTCTTCATTTGGGAATTTTTTTGTATCTCCATAAACTGAACTTGTAGAAGCATATATTAAATGCTTTATTTTAAATTGCTTACATAAATCTATAGTATTAAAAAAACCTAAAATATTATTATCGAAATATGTGTAAGGATTGTCAATTGAGTATCTAACTCCTGCTTGAGCTGCTAAATGAATGACATAACTTATTTTATGTTTTTTGAAAATTTTTTCTAAATCTTTTTTATTTACAATACTAATTTTATAAAATTTAAAATTAGGTTTTTTTTTTAAAATTTTGAGTCTATCTTTTTTTAGTTTAATATCATAATATCTATTAATAGAGTCTATACCCACAATTTTACATTTTTTTCTTAAAGAAAGTTTATTAGTTAAATGATAGCCTATAAAACCAGCACAGCCCGTGATTAAAATTGTCATAAAATACTAATTAGTTGGCATTTTAAGCTCAACTCCTGGTTTAATACTCTTAGGCCATCTGGAAGTAATTGTTTTTAATTTTGTGTAAAATCTCACACCCTCAATACCGTGCATTGCATGGTCTCCAAATAAAGATTCTTTCCATCCGCCGAAGCTATGAAATGCCATAGGTACTGGAATTGGTACATTTACTCCAACCATACCAACCTTAATATTATGAGAGAAATCATGAGCAGTTTCGCCACTTCTTGTATATATACTAGTACCGTTTCCAAACTTATGTTTGTTAATAATTTGAACTGCCTCTTCATAACTATTTACTCTAACAACACATAATACTGGTCCAAAAATTTCCTCTTTATAAATAGTCATTTCAGTATTAACATTGTCAAACAAAGAGGGTCCTAGAAAATAACCATTTTCATATCCTTGGATTTTAATATTTCTTCCATCTAAAATTAAGTTGGCACCCTCTTTAATCCCAGTTTCAATATAGTTTTCAATTTTATTTTTATGTTCATTAGATATAACTGGCCCCATGTCAGAACTTTCATCATTAAATGGAGCAACTTTTAGACTTTCAGCTTTTTGATGTAATTTTGATATTAAATTATCGCCAATATTTCCTACTGCGACCGCAACTGATACAGCCATACATCTCTCTCCTGCTGAACCATATGCTGCTCCTATTATTCCATCAACAGCACTATTTAAATCTGCATCAGGCATAACCACTAAATGATTTTTTGCACCGCCTAAAGCTTGAACCCTTTTGCCATATGATGATGATTTTTGATAAATATATTTTGCTACAGGTGTTGAGCCGACAAAACTAATTGAATTGATTTCTTTACATTCTAAAATATTATTAACAGTATTTTTGTCACCATTTATTACATTTAATACACCATCAGGTAATCCGGCATCTGTAAATAATTCAGCTAATCTTATTGCACAAGAAGGATTTTTTTCAGATGGTTTTAAGATAAAACAATTACCGCAAGCAATTGATATGGGAAACATCCACATTGGTACCATAGCAGGAAAATTAAAAGGGGTTATTCCAGCACAAATACCTAAAGGTTTTCTCATTGACCAAGAATCAATATTTGCTCCTACATTTTGAGAAAATTCTCCTTTAAGTAAATGTGGGATACCTATAGCAAATTCTACTACTTCCAAACCTCTTATGATTGAGCCTTTAGCATCTTCAATAGTTTTGCCATGCTCTAAGGAAATAAGTTTGGCTAAATTTTCAATATTTTTTTCAATTAAATTTTTGTACTTTGATAATATTCTTGATCTATTTAACGGGGTTGTATTTGACCAACTTTGCATTGCTTCTTTTGATGATTTAAGTACATTTTCAAAATCTAATTTATTAGAATTTACAACTTTATTTATTTTTTCACCTTTGGCAGGATCAAAAATATCTAGTGTTTCAGTGGAAAAGGAACTTACTTTACCGTGTATATAATTTCTAATCATTATTTTTTTTTATAAATAAGTACCAAATTTCTAAGATAAATGAATATACCAAAAGACTGACCCGTGATTATTACTGGATCTTGTCTATAAATTGCATAAATTAGTAGACCAATGCCCCCAAAGATACTCAAATACCAAAAAACAATAGGTATCTCACTTCTACCAATTCTTTCTGAATAAATCCATTGATAAATAAATCTTGAGGCAAACAAAAATTGGCCAAGAAAACCTATCGCCAAAAATGTAGCTTCAGTAGATGACAAATTTGCTAGAAAGTTAATCATATTTTTTTCTTTTCAGTAAAAAATATATATATATCAAATGAAATATACCTACGAACATTCTAGATAAAGTACCATATTTTGATGTACCACCTTGTCTTTTTCTGTGGGTAACCTCTAAAAAACAAGTTTCAAAACCATATCCTAAATATAGAGCTGGTAGAAAACGATGTAATCCTTTGAAATATTTAAATTTTAAAAAAATTTTTTTGTCAAAAATTTTTAAAGAACATCCAGTATCGTCACATTGATCTTTTAATATAAAAGATCTAACTTTATTTGCTATTTTTGATGAGATAATTTTAATGAATGTGTCTTTTCTTTTTAATCTTAAA
>CACNND010000059.1 GCA_902621725.1 uncultured Alphaproteobacteria bacterium
AATGCAAAAAACTTTTAGAAATGAAGATGGTAATTTACAAAAACCAGATGTTGTCGTGCATATGCCTGGTAATCGCCATATTATTATCGACTCAAAGGTCTCTTTAGAATCTTGGCACGATTACTCAAATACTAATGATGAAGAGAGAAAAAAAATTTTTCTAAAAAAATTTCTTGATGCAACAAAATCTTCTATTCGTAATTTAAGTCAAGATAACTACTCAAAAGCATATGGAATAAATACTATTGATAATGTGCTAATGTTTATACCTATCGAACCGGCTTTGTTAACACTTTATAATGAAGCCAATAAATTAATTGAAGAATCTTGGAATAAAAAAATTATTATAGTTGGTCCATCAACACTCCCATTTCTCTTAAAGGCTGTAGAAAATATGTGGAGAGTTGATAAGCAGTCTAAAACAATAAAGGATATTGCGTCGGCAGCCTCTGATATTTATGACAAAACTGTAAGTGTTTATGAATCATTCATTAAAGCAAATCAGTCTTTAGATTTAGCTAAAACAAAAATGGATGAAGCGCGACAAAGATTACAAGAAGGATCAGGCAGTTTGACTAAAAAAGTTGAAAAAATGAAAAAGCTTGGAAGATTAAGTACCAAAAAACAGTTGCCAGACTCTGATGACGATGTCATAGGATAAATTACTATGCCTAGTTTTGATGTTGTAAGTAGATTAGATCATCAAGAGATTGATAATGCGATAGGTAACGCTACAAGAGAAATAACTACACGATATGATTTTAAAGGATCCAATACATCTATAGAAAAAAAAGAGAATTCAATTGTAGTATTAACAGATGATGAAATGAAGGCGGGCCAGGTTAATGATATGCTAGTTACGCATTTTGTTAGAAGAAAAGTTGATCCTCTTTGCTTAAAGAAAAAGGAATTAGAAAAAGCTGGTGGAAATAAAATAAAGCAAATTTACGATTTAATTGAAGGTATTGATCAATCCATATGCAAAAAACTAATAGCTGATGTGAAAAGCTCAAAGATCAAAGTTCAGGTCAAAATTAATGGTTCTACCTTAAATGGATATTACTGTGATTTTGATAGAAATTTTGGATTTGGAAATATCAATCAAAAATCTTTAGATGCCTATAACAAATTATGGAATGCTACAGAAAAAACTTTAGAAATAATTAAGCCAGGTATCAGCTGTAAAGAAGTTTATGAATCACTAAGTAAAAATTTGTTTTCAAGTAATGTTAAAAGTAGTGTTGGAAGAATGGGGCATGGTTTTGGTCTTCAACTTACAGAACCGCCAAGTATTATGATTGATGATAATACAATTTTAGAAAAAAATATGATCTTAGCCTTAGAGCCTTCAATCAAAATTGAAAATGATTTGATGTTGGTTCATGAAGAAAATATTTTAATTACTCAAAATGGTAATAGATTATTGAGCTCAAGAACTCCTAAAGAATTGCCTGTAATTAATGTTTAATTATTATTTTAACTTAAAAGATATTAGTATTTGGAAAAATTTTCCATTATTGCAGCAGCATATTTTATACCTTTTATATAGTTTTCAACTTTAATATTTTCGTCTGGCGCATGAAGATTTGCACCAGGATTAGCAAAACCGGTTAATACACATGGCATCCAAACATGTTTCAATATAGTTCCTTCTGCTGAAACACCATTTACAACAGGTTTTTCACCAAATACTTCCTCTGCAGCTTTAATGATAGCTTGAGATATATCTTCTTTAACAGAAATTTTGTACGGAGGCTCTGCTGCATCGAAAGCTTTTACCTCAAGATGACCAAACCCATGTTCAATCAAATGATTTTTTAGTTTTTTTATACATTTTTGTGGATTCATATTTGGAAGTAAACGAAAATCTATTCGAACTTTCGCTTCGCTTGGTACGATTGTTTTGTGTCCAGGACCTGTGTATCCTGAAATCATTCCTTGAATATTTGCAGTTGGCTCATATGTTCTGGCTTTAATAGCTTCAACTCCATCTCTATTTAAAACAAAATTCTCAATACCAAATTCTGATTTTAATGCTGATAAATCTACCCTTTCATTTTTTTCATTTAATAAATTTATTTCTTCCTCTCCTAATTCGTATAATCCTTCGTACCAATCCTTAATTAATATTTTTCTATCTCTTGTCATAATAGTTGATAAGGCATGAACTAATTCCCATGGAGGACTAGGTACAAGTGGAAAATTAAGAGAGTGAATATCTTTTTTTCCTCCTCTTGCGATTAATTCCACAAATAAAACTGATTTTAAACCAAGCTCTACCTCCGGCACTTTAGCAAATTCATCAACTGTTCCATCTAGGCAGTGCATTCCATCAGCCTCTAACAGTTTTTTATTTTTTTCAACCCACGGACCAAGATGAACGGAGCCTATCTCTTCTTCACCTTCATAGAAAAATTTTAAATTTAAAGGCACTTCACCTCTTACTTTTAAAAATGCTTTTGCTGCTTTATTAAAGGCTAATAAACCACCTTTGTTATCTGTAGCACCTCTTCCATAAATTACATTATCAACTAAGGCGCCAGACCATGGACCTCCATGTGACCACGCTTCAATAGGTTCTGGTGGCTGAACATCATAATGAGAATAACA
>CACNND010000060.1 GCA_902621725.1 uncultured Alphaproteobacteria bacterium
AAGCCTTTAAAGTATTCTGTTTTTTCACTTTTATTAATATCATTTCTAATATCTTTACGGATATATTCTCTTTTGAATTCACTATATCCCATATTATGGGAATGTACATGTTCACCAGGTTCTATATTTTTATTTGAGATTCCTATTATCTGACCATACTTAAAAATAAAATCACCACTTTTAATTTTTTTTAAAGAAATTTTATGGCCATAAGGAATATTATTTATAGATTTAATTCCATAATTTATATTAATATTCTGAGGAATATCCATTGGAGCAATTCCAATATTATCTTTTTCATTTAATTTGATTATGTTAAACATAACTTAGATTAATATATCATAAATAATCATGAACGAAATCGCAACTTATCCATCACTAAAAAATAGAGTAGTGATTATTACAGGGGGTGCCTCAGGAATTGGAGAAAGTATTGTCGAACAATTTGCTTCTCAAAAATCAAAAGTTGCATTTTTAGATATAAATGATGAGTTAGGTAACGAGTTATCAAAAAAAATTAAAAACAAATATGATATTGATAGTTTATTTGTAAAATGTGATTTAAAAAATATAGATCAACTTAAAAGTTCATTAGAAAAAGTAAAAAAAGAAATTGGGCCAATTTCAATTCTTGTAAATAATGCAGCAAATGATGAGAGACATGATCTAGATAGTGTCACCCCTGAATATTGGGATGATAGAATGAATATTAATTTAAGACATTATTTTTTTGCAACCCAAGCTGTCTATAAAGACATGAAAGATTTAGGAAAAGGTTCTGTTGTAAATATAGGTAGTTTTTCATGGATGATTTCTCAAGGCGGTATGCCTGGATATACCACTGCAAAATCTGCTATTATGGGATTAACAAGAACTTTAGCAAGAGATTTAGGTGTCTATAACATCAGAGTAAATTGTATTGTTCCTGGTTGGATCATTACAGAGAGGCAAAAAAAATTATGGCTTACTCCAGAAATTAAAAAAACTCAACTTGAGAGACAATGTATTAAGAGAATGCTTATGCCTGAAGATATATCAAAGCCAGTTTTGTTTTTTGCATCTGATCAAAGTGCTGGTTGTACTGCACAAAATTATGTAATTGATGGTGGCATAGTTAATTAATGAAAAAAAAATCCAAAATTGCTTTTGGTAAATTAGACTTACTTAGAAATGATACTTTAAATAATAAAAATAAAATAAGAATTGGTTTTATTGGTGGAGGTCCTAATTCATTTATTGGATACACTCACAGATTATCAGCAAGATTTGATAATAAATTTGAATTTGTTGCTGGAATATTTTCAAAAGATAAAAAAAAATCTAAATCTTTTGGTTCTTCATTAGGATTAGCTGATGATCGTTGTTACAGTGATTATAAGTCTATGGCATCCGCTGAGTCAAAAAGAAATGATGGTATTCAAGCGCTTGGAATAATGACTCCATCGGGTGATCATTATAAGATAGCAAAAGTATTTATTGAAAAAGGAATACATATTATTTGTGACAAGCCTTTAACCGCAACGGTTGAGGATGCTGTTAAATTAAAAAAAGTAATTTTAAAAAATAAAATTGTATTTGCATTAACACACAATTACTCAAGCTATCCAATGCTACGAGAGGCAAAAAATATTATTTCAAATCATAAATTAGGAAAAATCAATTTAATAAATGTTGAGTACCCCCAAGGTTATACAGTCGGAGTAAAAAAGAAAGATGAAAAAAGAACATTAAAATGGAGACTAGATAAAAAACAATCTGGACCCTCAATGATTTTATCTGAAATTGGAACTCACGCGTATCATTTGTTGAGATATGTGACTGGATTAGAAGCAAACGAAATATCAGCAGAAGTAAATTCATTATCTTCAGAAATTTCAGTTGATGATAATGCTTTTGTATTATTAAGAATGCGAAATAAGGCAAGAGGTATAATCTGGGTATCGTCTGCTGCTACTGGTGGAGAAAATGGTCTAAAAATTAGAGTGTATGGAACAAAAGGTTCAATAGAATGGTTACAGGATGATCCAAATAATCTAAAGTTTACAGAACTAGATAAACCAATGAAAGTTATAACAAGAGCAAGTAAATTAGTATCTAATTTTTCACTTTCCTCTTCAAGAATAGCTGCTGGTCACCCGGAAGGTTTTTTTGAAGCTTTTGCAAATATTTATTCAGAATTTGCTGATCAGATTCACAATAAAAATAAAAAATATTCATTCCCAACGATTGATGATGGTGTTGCTGGTATTAAATTTATTTATGCCGCAAAAAAATCTTCTAATTTGAATGCTCGGTGGGTAAAACTCTAAAATGATTAATTTTGCCTTATTAGGAACAGGAAGAATTGGGAAATTGCATGCACAAATCATAAATTCTCATCCTCAAGCAAACCTTAAATATGTTTATGATATCGATACAAGCTCTGCTAAAAAAATTGCAAAAAAATATAGATGTGAAGTTGCAAAGACTGCAAAGGAAGCAATTTCTTCAGATCAAATCAATGCTATTTTAATTGCTTCTGCTACCCCGACTCATACAGATTATATTTCTCTAGGAGCAGAATTCAATAAAGCT
>CACNND010000061.1 GCA_902621725.1 uncultured Alphaproteobacteria bacterium
ACAAAATTTTTTAAAATTTTATTTTGCAAAAAAAATAGTTTTTGTACTTATGTTTTCTTTCCTTTTTTTTCCATTGATGCATCATATGGGCTTTAGTTATTTTCAATTTTTCAGATATTTCACTAAGGTATTTGCTGAACCGATTGCATATACTATTTTTTTATTAGGATTTATTCGATTATTAAATTATTTTCAAAATAAAGAGGTTTTATATTCTACACTACCCTTTACTTGTTTAATTTTAGTAACCTCTTGTCTTTTAAGACCTAATTTGACATCTTCAAGTTTTTTCTTATTACTATTACCAATATATGATTTACTAAAAAATAAGAATTTCAAAATATTTTTTATCTATATTTTAGCTGGTTCTTTAATTTTTTTACCTTTTATGCATAATTTATATTTTGGTAAAAAATTTATCCTATTTACTAGCGCTGTATTCTCTGAGGCTAATATCAAGATAACACTAAAAGATTATTTTAATTTATTATTTTTTCTTAATATTGATAATGAAAAATTTTTAATGATGATAGAGATGCTTAAAAATTTTTTCAATCCATTTGAACTACATAAGTATTTTATTTTATCTGTGTTATTTTTATCTTTAAACATAAATAACATAAAAAATCCAAAATTATATCCTTTATACATCGTAATATTCTCCCAATTTTACTTGTTTTTCTTCCTTAATCCTGGACCAAGATATATATGGATATTTTGGATATCAGCATTAATACTTTCACTTAAAATTTTTATTGATTATAGAAAGAAAAATATATGAACATTTTTATAACAGGAATTGCTGGGTTCCTTGGATCAAATCTAGCCCATTATTTAATTAAGAAGGGGCATAAGATTTATGGTAATGATAATTTTATTGGTGGATACAAAGATAACTTATCTGATAAATTCAAATTTTTTGATGTGGATTGCTGTAATTTCGATGAAATGAATAAAATTCTTGAGAACATGGATGTTGTTGTTCATTGTGCAGCAACAGCATATGAAGGTTTCTCAGTATTTTCTCCTTCTTTTGTAACAAAAAATATTTATGAAGCTAGCATATCAACATTTTCAGCAGCTATTAGTAATAATGTTAAAAAAATTATTTTTTGCTCCTCAATGGCAAGGTATGGGGAGCAAAATTTTCCTTTTACAGAAGATATGAATACAAAACCGCAGGATCCATATGGTATTGCCAAGGTAGCTTCAGAAGAAACACTAAAAAACTTATGTGAAATACACAATGTTGATTGGACTATACTTGTGCCACATAATATTGTTGGTCCTAGACAAAAATATGATGACCCTTTTAGAAATGTATTATCTATTTTTTTAAATAGAATGATTAGAAATAAACCTGCAATAATTTATGGTGACGGTTCTCAAAAAAGATGTTTCTCTCATGTAGATGATTGTATCTCATGTATTGAACAAACTTTACAAAACAAAAATACTTCTAAAGAAATTATAAATATTGGCCCTGATGAAGAATTTATCTCAATAAAGGATTTAGCAGATAAATGTGCTAATATTACTGGTTGTAATGAAAAACACATTTTTTATAAAGACAGACCTCAAGAAGTTAAATTTGCCACATGTTCAGCAAACAAGGCAAGAAAATTAATTGGATATAAAACTAAACACACTTTGGATAATTCTATTAAGTCAACATATGACTATATAATTAAAAGAGGTGCAAAAGAATTTGACTATAAATTTAATATAGAAATTGAAAATGAAAAAACACCAGAAACATGGAAAAACAAAATTATTTAAATTTTTCTGTTAAAGAAAAAATAGATTTAATTTTGCCTGCATATAATGAAGGGGAATCTATAAAAAAATCAATTGAAGATTTCCAATCTTTAAATTTGTTTACGAATATAATAGTCGTTGATAACAATAGTACAGATAATACTGCTGAAGAGGTAAGAAAAACTCTAGCTAAATATTGTTTCGAAAAAAAGCAAGGTTATGGTGAAGCAATGAAAAGTGGTATAAAACAAAGTGAATCAGATATAATAATTACATGTGAACCAGATCTTACGTTTTCACATCTAGATATATATAAATTTTTATCTTATCTAAATGATTTTGATTGTGTTTTTGGTACTCGTACTTCGAAATCAATGATTGAAGTTGGTGCCAAAATGAACCCCTATTTAAGATATGGAAACATTTTTGTTGCAAAAATTTTAGAATATTTATTTAGAGGTCCAAGCTTAACTGATGTCGGTTGTTCTTATAAAGCTTTTAAAAAAAATTCAATCAAAGATATTTGTAATAATTTGAACGTTTCTGGATCACATTTTCAACCTGAATTGATGATAAAATTAATTCAAAATAAAAATAAAATTATAGAAATACCCGTTTTCTATTTAAAAAGAAAAGGATACTCAAAAATAAC
>CACNND010000062.1 GCA_902621725.1 uncultured Alphaproteobacteria bacterium
AAAAAATATTAATGTCTAAAAATTTTAAAGCTATAATGTTAGCTTTAATTGCTTCATTTTGTGCAGTTTTGATGTCAGTATTTTTAAAATTAGCACAAGAAGACTCCAATGTTTTTACAGTTGGTTTTTTGAGATTTTTTTTTGGATTATTATTAATTACACCTATTATTATTCAATCAAACTTTAAAATTTATAATACAATTAATTTCAAACTACATATTTTACGATGTATTATTAATGTTCCAATGATGATTTTTGGATTTGCAGCATTGACATATATTCCTCTAGAGCAAATTAAAGCTATCGGTTTTCTAAGTCCAATTCTTGTAGTAATACTAAGTGTAATATTTTTAGGTGAAAGAATTTATTTAATACGTACTTTTTCATTAATATTAGGTTTCATAGGAACATTAATTATTTTACGTCCTGGATTTATAGAAATTAATATTGGTGTATATATGGTTTTAGCATCAGCTTTATTATGGTCTTGTGTTATTATTATTACTAAATTCATGTCAAAAAATGACTCTGCTATGACAATTCTTACATTTCAATATACTTTTGTAACTTTATTTACTTTACCTTTAGCAATTATTTATTGGAATAACCCGTCTTTTATATCACTGATTTATACTCTTCTTGCTGCGATTGTGGGTACCGTTTTGCATCTTTGTATAAATAATGCTTATAAATTATCAGATTTATCAATCATTCAGCCAGTATGGTTTACCCAATTAGTTTTTGCATCTTTTTTAGGTTTTATTATTTTCGGCTCTTTACCAGATTTTTTTACCTGGATTGGAGCAATTTTAGTATTTATATCAGTACTTATAATCACTTACAGAGAAAATTATTTAAAGAAAGATATAGCAAAAACATCAATTCCGCTTAAAAACTAATTATATAAAATGTTTTCAAAATATAAATATTTCGGAATGTGGCCAGTGGCACCCACACCTTTTCATGACAATGGTGAAGTTGATTACGATGGAATGGAAAGGGTTCTGGACTGTATGGTAGATCAGAAAGTTCAAGGAATATGTATTCTTGCAAATTACTCAGAGCAATTTTTACTCTCAGATGATGAAAGAGAAAAATTAACAAGACTATGTATGAAAAAAATTGACGGAAGAGTCAAAACGATAGTTACAGTAAGTCATTTTGCAACAGATATTGTTCGCCCTCGAGCAGAATTAGCAAAATCACTAGGTGCGGATATTATAATGATGATGCCTCCTTATCATGGTGCATTACTAAAGGGCAATCCAGATCAAATATTTGAGCAATTTAATGAAATTTCTAAAGTTGGTATACCAATTATGATTCAAGATGCGCCTTTATCTGGAATTGATCTTTCAGTGCCGTTACTGACAAAAATGATAAATGAAATTGAGAATTTAACATGCTTTAAAATTGAAAGTGCTAATGCTGCATCTAAAATAAGAGTGCTTATTAAAAATTGTAGTGAAAGACTAGATGCACCTTTTGATGGAGAAGAAAGTATCACTTTGTATGCTGATTTAGAGGCAGGAATTTCTGGAAGTATGAGCTCTGCCTTACTCCCAGAAAAAATTTCTCCAGTAATTAATCATTTTTGGAACAATGAAAAAGATAAAGCTGAAGAAGTGTATAATAGTATTCTGCCTTTAATAAATTTTGAAAATAGACAATGTGGATTCAGAGCTACAAAAACAGTAATGAAAGAGGGAGGGGTAATAAAATCAGATTTTTGCCGAGATCCTATTAAACCTCTAGATCCAGATACAAAAAAATTATTACTTAATTTTGCAAAAAAATATGATTTACTTACTTATAAATGGGGTAAATAGTAAAAATTAATTGACAAATATTATTTAAAAATTACTGGTTATTTATGCGTAGAGTTTTTGAAGGATTACTTGAAAGAGCAATGTTTTCGAGCAGATGGGCTCTAGCTCCTGTTTACGTAGCGCTTTGTCTTACTCTACTGGTAATTACATACAAAGTTATTGCGTTATTCATTTATGAAATTACACACTTAAATGACTTAACTCTAAATGAACTTCTTGTATTTGTATTACATATTGTTGACTTAGCTCTTGTTGGGAACTTAGTTTTAATGGTTATATTTGCTGGTTATGAAAACTTTGTTTCAAAAATTGATATTGCTAACAAGTCTGAAGACAAGCCAGAGTGGATGGGTAAACTAGATTTTTCAGGTTTAAAATTAAAACTTATTGCCTCAATTGTTGCTATTTCAAGTATCGGTTTGCTAGAAGCTTTTATTGATGTTGGATCAAAAACATCAGAAGAAATCTACTTAATGATTTTTATTCATGCCGTATTTATTTTATCAGGCTT
>CACNND010000063.1 GCA_902621725.1 uncultured Alphaproteobacteria bacterium
GTGTAGATAAACTTATAGATTTAGCAAAAAATTTATCAAAATTAAAAATTGATTTGATTATCAATATATATGGTGATGAGCGATCAAGTACTAATTATACAGATACTTTAAAGAAAAAAATTAAAAAATATTCACTTAAAAATATTATATTCAGGGGATATCTACATGAACCCAACAAAATATTAAATAATTCTTTGTTACTCTTACGACCCTCAAGAAATAATGATCCTTGGGGTAGAGATGTGATTGAAGCGATTTCTTGCGGTATTCCCGTTATTGCTTCTGGTGAAAAAAGTGACTTTATTAAAGATCAGCAAAATGGTTATTTAGTTAAAAATTTTGATATAGATAAAATAACAAATATAATTCTAAAAATTTATAATAATGAATTATTATGGAATCAATTGAGTAAAAATTCTTTGAAAGAAGTTAAATCAAAAATCAATGGGAATTTGCAAAAAAAAGAATATAGTTATTTATTAGAACATTTATCATCATAAATTGAAATGAAAAATAAATTAAAGATTGCTATAATAGGTATGGGTAGAATATCTTTAAAGCACCTTGAGGCTATCTCTAATAATAGTAAATATTTTGATTTAGTTGCAATTTGTGACAATAATGAAAAAAAGTTAAATGATTTTCAAAAATTTAATATCAAGAAATATAATAATTATAAAAAATTACTAAAAAATGAAGAATTAGATCTGATTTCAATATGTACTCCAAGTGGATTACATGCAAAACAGTCAATTTTGGCTTCAAAAAATAAAATTAATGTAATCTGTGAAAAACCAATGGCTCTTAAAATTACAGATGCAAAAAGAATGATTTTAGAAGCAAAAAAAAATGATGTAAAATTATTTATTGTTAAGCAAAATAGATTTAATCAAACTTTAGTATACTTAAAAAATTTAATTCAAAATAATAAAATGGGAAAAGTTTATTTTTTTAATAGTAATGTTTTTTGGAATAGAGGAGATAAATACTATAGTTCGGATAAATGGCGAGGTACAAAAAAATTTGATGGAGGTGCTTTGATGAATCAAGCCAGTCACTATGTAGATATGGTTGAATGGCTCTTCGGGCCAGTGACTGAAGTCTCTTGTTTTATGGAAACAATTGCAAGAAAAATAGAAGTAGAAGACTCATGTGTAATAAATTTTAGATTAAAAAATAATGTTTTAGGTTCATTATCAGTATCAATGCTAGCTTATGAGAAAAATTTTGAAGGTAGCTTAACTGTTATTACAGAAAAAGGTACAATCAGAATAGCAGGAATTGCTTTAAATGAAATAAAAGAAATTAATATCAAGAACAAAAAAATTGAAAAAAATTTTATAAATAAAAATTATCAAGTTAAAAATGTTTATGGAAAAGGTCATAATGAGTATTATAGAAATGTTGCACTCAACTTATTTGGAAAAAATAATATTATTACCGATGGTTATGATGGAATAAAATCACTTCAAATTATTGAAAGTTCAATTATATCAAACAAAAAAAATAAAAAAATTAAAATACCAATTAATTCTTTTTAAAATGAAATTTATTAGCTTAACTGAACAAAAAAATATTATTAAAAAGGAAATAATTAAAAATATTGATAATGTTTTAAAACATGAAAAGTTTATTTTAGGACCGGAAGTAAGTATTTTAGAAAATAAATTGAAAAAAATTGTCAATTCTAAATATTGTGTCACTGTTAATTCTGGCACAGATGCATTACTCTTTGCTCTCCACTCTTTAAATATTAAAGCGGGTGATGAGATAATTACTACTCCTTTTTCATGGATATCATCAGTCGAAGTGATTAAATTGATTAAAGCAAAACCCGTTTATGTAGATATTAATGATAGCTTTTTAATAGATGAAAATAAAATTGAAAAAAAAATATCTCATAAAACTAAAGCAATTTTAATTGTAAGTTTATTTGGGCAAATGCCAAATTTTCAAATTATTAAAAGAATTGCAAAAAAATATTCTATTCCAATAATTGAGGATGCTGCTCAAAGTTTTGGAGCAAGACAAAATAATAAATTTTCTTGTTCTTTGGCTGATATTAGTTGTACAAGTTTTTTTCCTACAAAAACACTTGGTGGTTATGGTGATGGTGGTGCTTGTTTTACTAATAATAAAAAAATTTCAAATAAAATATTTAAACTAAGAAATCATGGAAAAGATAAATTAAATAATTTTTCAATAATTGGTTATAATTCTCGATTAGATACAATTCAAGCTGCAATATTATTAACAAAACTTAAAGTTTTTAAAAAAGAAATTAAACTACGAAATTCTG
>CACNND010000064.1 GCA_902621725.1 uncultured Alphaproteobacteria bacterium
CAGGAACAACAATACCTGAGATAATAACATTTCTTTTTCAGTTTTTATTATTTGCGATACCTGCATTTTTAGTTTTATCCTTTGTTTTTAATTTAGAACTTACAAGTATACTTGCTGCAGGTGGTATAGTTTTTGCTGCAATTGCCCTTTCTCTACAATCAAGCTTATCGGATTTAATTAAAGGAATTTTTGTAAATATTGAGAGACCATTTGCAATAAATGATTGGATTACTGTTGATGACAAAACAGGTTATGTAGAAAATATTACCTGGAGAAGTACAAGAATAAGAACATTTCAGAATACTGAAGTAATCATTCCTAATGAAATAGTTGCAGATTCAATTTTAACTAATTGGAGCAAGCAAGATAAAGAGAAAATGAGTGAGGGATTCCATATTTTTAATAAATTATATTTTCATCCATCTCATGACCCAGAAAATATTTCAAAATTGCTTTATAATGCTCTCAAAAAAGCAAAACCTGTTGATGGTAGAGAGCAATTAAATTTACAGTGGGTTCGTTTTATTGGTGCTAATGAGTTTGGATTAGAATTTGTTGTTGCTTTTGATTGCACAAAAAGAATTTTAAAAAATTCGATGCAAGATAGTGTTATGATGGAAATTCATAAAACTTTAAGACATGCAGGTGTTCAAATGTCTGCTGGAAAACTTTATGGAAAACTTGAAGAAGATACAGGACTGCATGCTCTTGATATACACAGAAGTCGAGAAGATTTTGAAAAAAGCCAGGTTAGTGAATTTAATCCTTATAATGAGTCAGTAAAAAATAGGGTCCTGCTACAAAAAATTCCTATTTTTATGTCTTTAAATTCTGAAGATCTAGATGAAATTGCTGAAAATGCAGAAAGACTCCATTTTGAAAAAGATGATTACATTATTAAACAAAATGATTCTGGGGATTCTCTTTACGTTATAAACGACGGAGTAGTATCTGTGTACTTAGATAATGAAAATAAAGATAAAGTATTTTTAGCCAAACTTGGTGTTGGAGATTTTGTTGGTGAAGGAAGTCTTCTTACTGGTGAACCAAGATCTGCTAATGTGATAGCAGAAACTCCTTGCATAGTAATAAAAGTTAGCAAAGATATTATAAAAGATATATTTTCTAAAAATCCTAATGTGTATGATTATGTTGCAAATATTTTAGCACAAAGAAAGTTAAAACTTGATAAGAAAAAAAATGAAAGTCAACTAACTAAAGATGAAAATAAAAATCTTGTTAATGATATTAAGAATGCAATAATAAATTTTTTAAAATAAAATAATCTCCCCTATTCATCGTCAATTTCTTTACTAAAATCTTCTTGTAGTTTTTTTAATTCTTTCATTGCAGCTTTCATATCGGAACTATCAAATATTTGAATATCCACGTGCTTACCTTTTTTCGAATATGATTTTTTTGTTTTACTATTACTTTTATTTTTAAAACAAATTACCTTGTAAGTTTTAACAGGTCTCACAAAACCCTTAGGAGTTATTTCTTTGTACTCTTCACAATCAATTTGATTCTTAACTAAATTATAAGTTGTATCAGAAATAATAATTTCATTTTCAGGAGCAATGGATTGTAATCTAGATGCTAGATTTACAGAGGAACCTATAGCTGTATAATCACTCATTACACTAGATCCAAAATCACCAACATTTGCAAAACCAGAAGAGATGCCATACCTTACCTTTAATCCATCTTTAACACCCTGTCTAATCCAGAAAGATTGCAGTTCATTAACTCGTTCTTTCATTTCCAAGGCCATGTTAATACAATTAATTGCATCATTCTCATCTCCTAGTGTTTCAGGAGCGCCATGAAAGGAAAGTATTGCATCACCAATAAATTTATCAATTGTAGCATTTGAATTTATTGCAATTAAACTCATTTCACTAAGATAATTATTTAAGATAAGAGCAAGTTTTTCTGCTTCTAATGAATCAGATAGATCAGTGAAATTTACAATATCAGAGAAAAATATTGTTAAATTTTTTCTGACATAGCTCTCTTTTATTTTTTTACCTGACTCTTCTTCATCAAAAATAGATTTATATACTTGAGGTGAAAGATATTTTGATAACCTATTAGCAATATTTTCTAATCTTTTATTTTTTTCTTCAATCAACTCTCTATCTTTTAATTTTTGATCAAGTAATTCTTCCTTCTCT
>CACNND010000065.1 GCA_902621725.1 uncultured Alphaproteobacteria bacterium
GCAACAAAAATTAAATTTAACAATTTATTTTAAATTTGAGGTTGATCTTCTACTTCCTCAGTAGATTTTTTTTCAATAATTGGACCACTATCTAGACCTTTAGCATTTTCATCCCGATCCACGAATTCAATTACGGCAGTAAGAGCATTATCTCCAAATCTATGTCCTATTTTAATAATACGAGTATATCCACCATTTCTGTCTTTATATCTGCTAGCTAATACTTCAAAAACTTTTTTAGACATTTTTTGGTCTTGCAAAATAGCTATGGCTTTTCTTCTTGAAAATAAATCTCCCTTTTTCCCTAAGGTTATTATTTTATCTACAAATCTCTTTAGTTCTTTTGCTTTTGGCAATGTTGTAGTTATTTGCTCATGTTTAATTAATGCATTAGACATATTCATAAACATAGCTTTTCTGTGTGAAGAATTTTTATTTAATTTCTTATTTTTAATACTATGTTTCATTAGTCTATTTATTAAAAGGATCTTCGTATTTTTTAGCTAACTCATCAATATTATCTGGTGGCCAATCTGGTACTGACATACCTAAATTAAGTTCCATTTGTTGAAGGACTTCTTTGATTTCATTGAGTGATTTTCTACCAAAATTAGGTGTTCTTAACATTTCAGACTCAGATTTTTGAACCAAATCACCAATATATATTATATTATCATTTTTTAGACAATTAGCCGATCTTACTGATAACTCAAGTTCCTCGACTTTTTTAAGAAGATTGGAATTAAATGATAATTTCTCTGCTTGCGCTTGATCAGGTAATATTTCAGGTTCATCAAAATTGATAAATGGTTGTAATTGATCCTGTAAAATCCTGGCCGCAAGTGCAATTGCATCGTCTGGAGAAATTACACCATTAGTTTCTACTTCAAAAATTAATTTATCATAATCAGTTACTTGCCCAACTCTACTATTTTCTACCTTGTAAGAAGTTTTAGTTACAGGACTAAACATTGCATCAAGTTTTATTTCACCTATTACCTTATTTTCATCTTCTGCTACTTCAGCTGAAACATATCCTTTTCCTGTTTCTACATTTGCCTCAATTTCAACTTCCGCATTTGAATCCAAAGTCATTATAATTTGATCAGGGTTCATTATTTCAGTTTCTGAGTCGGTTTCGAAGTTTCCAGCACGTAATTCTCCCGATCCTGTAGATTTTAAATACATTTTTTTTAGACCTGGTGAGTGAACTTTTACGGCTACTGCTTTTAAATTGAGGAGTATATCTGTTAAATCCTCTTTAACTCCAGGAATTGTAGAGAATTCATGAACAACGCCTTTCATTTTAACAGAAGTTATTGCTGCACCTTGTAAAGATGATAATAGAATTCTTCTTATTGAATTTCCTAGCGTTAGCCCAAAACCTCTTTCAAGGGGTTCAGCAACTAAAACACCTTTTTTACCATTATTTTCTTCAACATTAATTTCCATTTTACTTGGCTTTATTAGTTCCGTCCAATTTTTTTGTAACACTTATAAGCTCCTTTTAATTAAACTCTTCTTCTTTTTCTTGGTCTACAACCATTATGAGGGATTGGGGTAACATCTTTGATTGAAGTTATAATATAGCCAATCGACTGCAAAGATCTAAGAGCTGATTCTCTTCCAGAACCTGGTCCAGAAACCTCAACTTTTAATGATTTCAAACCGTATTCTTTTGCTTTATTACCAACGTCCTCAGCTGCAATTTGTGCTGCATAGGGTGTAGATTTTCTTGATCCTTTGAAACCTTTATGTCCTGAAGAAGACCAAGCCAAAGCATTACCATTATCATCAGAAATAGTTATTATTGTATTATTAAATGATGATAGTATGTGTGCTGTACCTGATGAAATCTTTTTCTTAATTTTATTTTTTTTCTTCTCAGCCATAAAAATTAACCTTTTGTAACTTTTTTCTTTCCAGCAATAGCAACTGCTTTTCCTTTTCTAGTCCTAGCATTTGTGTGAGTTCTTTGACCCCTCACAGGTAATTTTTTTCTATGTCTTAGACCTCTATAGCAGCCAAGGTCATTCAACCTTTTTATATTAATAGAGATAGTTCTTCTTAGGTCACCTTCAACTGTAAATTTATTATCAATTATGTCTCTTATTTTATTAAG